>CAJFUN010000023.1 GCA_904420205.1 Candidatus Parachristensenella avicola
ATTGAATAAATGACGGCAAACGCTCAAACCCCTTGAAAATAAAGGCTTTTTCCGTTTGTCGTTATTATACCGTAACGGCATAGCTGCGCAAGCATATTGTTGAAAAATGGTATTCCAATGAAAGTGATCCAGGAATGGCTTGGACACAGCAACTTTTCCACGACAGCTGACATCTATGCGCACTTGGAGGATGGAATGAAGCGCGATGCCGGATCAATTCTAAGCGACGCCCTAAGTGGGGACAAAAAAAGTGCTCATCATCCCACAAAGGAACAATGAGCACCGCTTGGCGGAGACGGTGGGATTCGAACCCACGGACCGGCTCAACACCGATCAAACGATTTCGAGTCGTTCTCGTTATGACCGCTTCGATACGTCTCCATATCCTAAAGCTTTCCACAACGGGAGGTTCCGTTAGAAAAGCGTTAGAAACTAGGGGTTTTGGGTTAATGTGCACCTCGAAAAATGGCTTTGCTTAGGGGAAATCCATGAAGTGGCTACTCGGATTTCGAGTGCGGCTCGTTACGACCACTTCGATACTTCTCCAAACAAAAATATTATATCGAAGTGGGTAGATGCTGTCAAGAGCGTTCAAGAAAGATGGTGCCTTGTAAGGGAAAAGGTTGATGATGGACAGGCGGCGTGCTACACTAGCTTTAATATAATAAAGAAAAAGGGTGGAAATACCTGCATCCACGGCGGCACCATGCGGAAGGCGCAACTTTCAGCGCCTGTGGCAGATATTTTTGCCGGGATATGGACGAAGAGAAGGAGGGTCAGATGCAACATCGAAGAGACCGGAGAAGACGGCGGCACAGACGGCCGGCCTCCCCTTGGGGGGCGGTGGCCCTGGTGGTGGTGATCCTGCTCGCGGTAGCCGGCATGGGTTACGGGATCTGGCGCTTTACCCGCCCCGCAGCAGAACTAGCGAATACAGTGACTACGGCGGCGCTAGACGGACAAGAGACGGTCGGCGCTACGACAGCCAAGCCCGAAGAAGGCGGCGCGGGCGAAACTACCATCGAAACAACTGCTTCCCCCACGGAGGAGGTTGCTCCGCCGCAGCATATGGAACAGGAGCCGCTCAACCAGCTGATTTCTGTGGTGGGTTGGGCGCTGGCCGACACGCATCCGGATGGTTTCCACAGCAAATACCTGGAAGCCGGGGATATGGCAGCCCTGACGGAGGCCGCGCTGACGCTGGCTAGCCAAGGCCAGCTGGGCATCGAGCTGAACCTGACCGGCACCGACGATCCAGGCCAGGTGATGTTACCAGAGGATGAGGTTAACGCGCTGCTGGGCCAGCTAGTGGCCGGGGGCAGCCTTGCGGGCAACGTCTCCATTGGCACCCTGACCCGTATTGGGTCGGGATGGGCCATTACGCCGCCAGAGGAGACGGCGGCGCTGCCAACTACGCACATTGTCAGCCAGGAAGCCACAGAAAACGGCGAGCTTTTGACGGTGGCGCTGGTGCAGGCGACAGCGCAGGGCGACACGGTGCTGCAGACAGCTATGGTGGAGGTCGCGCCGATCTCCGGCGGATTTGGCTATCAGGTGATTAGCTGGGTGACGCAGGATATTCCACGCTTTACCCAAAGCGACGAGGATCATGCCATTCGGCTTTCATCGGGCGTTCGCCAGCCGGTGATTGCCGTAGAAATCATTTGGGGCGAGACGGTAGAGCAGGCCACCCTACAGGCGGGGACGCAGCAGGTGACGGTAACCGGCGGGGAAGCCGGTAAAGGCCAGGTGATCATACTGGACAGCCCGCAGGAGCTGGAGGAACTGACGCTGACGGTGCAGGATCCGGGCGCGGTGGCCAAGCTGCAAGCTTATTAAGAGGGAAATGGAAAGAGGAGGGAAATCAAATGAAGGTAGTCCAAGGCGTGCTGGACCGGGAATATGCCCTAGCCACGGTGGATCCCCGGATCTTTGGTTCCTTTGTAGAGATGCTGGGCCGCTGCGTATATAGCGGCATTTATGAACCTGGCCATCCTCAGGCCGATGAGCAAGGAATGCGCCGGGATGTGCTGGAGCTGGTGCGGGAGCTGCGCCCGCCGGTGATCCGGTTTCCAGGCGGCAATTTCGTATCCAACTATCGCTGGGAAGACGGCGTAGGGCCGGTGGACAAACGGCCAAAGCGGTTGGATATGGCTTGGGCCACTACCGAAACGAATGAATTCGGCACCGGTGAATTCATGGATTGGTGCCAAAAGGCCGGGACAAACCCCATGATGGCAGTGAACCTGGGAACGAGAGGCCCGGCGGAGGCAGCCGCCTTGATGGAGTACTGCAACCATGAGGGCGGAACCTATTGGTCGGATCTACGCAAAAGCCATGGCGCCGACCGCCCCTATGGTGTGAAGCTGTGGTGCCTGGGCAACGAAATGGACGGCCCCTGGCAGATGGGCGCCAAGACAGCCTATGAATACGGCCGCGTCGCCCGGGAGGCGGGCAAGCTGATGAAATGGATTGATCCATCGGTGGAGCTCGTAGTCTGCGGTTCATCCAACCGGGCGATGCCCACCTTTGGCCGCTGGGAGGCGCAGGTGCTGGAAGAGAGCTATGACGTGGCGGACTACGTATCACTGCATACGTATTATGGCAACAGCGACCATGACACCGATAACTTCCTGGCGCGCAGCCTGGATATGGATCGTTTCATCCGGGAGGTCGTCGCGACCTGCGACTATGTCAAGGCAATCAAGCGCAGCGATAAGCGCATCAACCTATCCTTCGACGAGTGGAATGTTTGGTTCCACTCCAACGAGGAATCCAACCGCCTGATGGAGAAAAGCGCCCGTTGGGGCAGCCAACTGCCCTTGCTGGAGGATGTATACACCATGGAGGACGCTTTGCTGGTGGGCGAGATGCTCATTACGCTGATGAACCATGCCGACCGGGTGAAGATCGCCTGTCAGGCCCAGCTGGTCAATGTCATCGGCCTGATTATGACCCGGCGGGGTGGGCCAGCCTGGCGGCAAAGCATCTTCTATCCCTTTGCACAGGCCAGCGCGCTGGCCCAAGGTGGGACGGTCTATCAAGCCAAGCTGGACGCGCCGCGCCATGACACCAAGGACTTTACGGACGTGCCCATGGTGGAAATGGCTGCGGTCCGGCCGGCGGAAGGAGGACTGGCGCTGTTCGTGGTGAATCGTTCACTGGACAAATCGGCTCTTTTGAATCTTCAGCTGCGGGGATTTGAGGAGATGACGGTACAGCGCCAGAGCGTAATGCGTCACGAGGATCTGAACGCGGTCAATACGGCGGATGATCCTTGCCGGGTGAGGCCTGTTCCGGCAAACACAGCCCAGCTTCGGGATGGCCAGCTCAAGGCCAAGCTGCCGCCGGCTTCCTGGAATGTCATCCTGCTGGAAGAACAAGGGAGTAAAGATAGCCGATGAGGAAGATCCGTAGATATTGCATGAAATGTAAAAGCGGCGGCGACGGGCGGCGAAGGGGGCGCAGGCGATGGGCATGGATTGCTTTCCTTATCGTTGTAACCTTCTATTTAATCAGATTGGAAGCTTTTACGCCTGCGGATATTATCCTCCCTTGGGATTACCTTTCTGCTGTGGAGCAGGATGGCCATTCAACCAGCGAAGCAAAAGGCTCCGATGGGCAAGAGAGGAACGCTTGGCTGGAGGGCCGCTACCGGGCCTATACCTGGCAGCAAAACAGGCCTTACACCATTAGAGAGGATATTTTGCTTTCAAGACTTGCGTATTTGAAAGCTCCCCAGGGGTTCCGCGGGGAAACTCAAGGAATGACCGTGCGGGAGCTATGCGAGAAAGTCATGGATATGGTAAGCGACCCGTCGCTGGATACTGAACGGGCGTTAGGCCGGGATCGGGAAGAATTGCTCGAACTTATATCGGAGGTAAGCGGCAATGACCGCTTAGGTAGCCTGACCATTTGCGAGTATCTCTCAACCGCTTCAGGGTTAGCGGGATATGTGCTTGAAAAAGGGGGCGAACTTACTATAGCCTTTCGGGGGACGGATGATATAATGGATGCATTGGACAATTTTATTTTGCTTCCGTTCAACCTATCGGTGCAATATAAGGATATCCGCATGCTGCTTGAAAAATATGGCGGCGCGGAGCGTATTTGGCTTACCGGCCATTCAAAGGGGGGACATAATGCGATTTACGCGGCGTCCCTTCTTCCTAACTGCTATGCGACGGGGTTTAACGCGCCGGGCTTTGGCATTTTCCTGAGCGACGCTCAGCATGACGGATTGGCTTCTGGCGTGAATTATGTTATGAACGGAGACATTACAGGCTTTTTGCTTTTTCACCTAGAGAGGCGGGCTGTTCTGGAATCAGAGAGGACGGACATAGCGGTAAAGGGGATAACGCTTAATAAAAAGCATCGTCTGGATAACTTCTTTTCCGTTGATCATCTCGTAGTGGCGACTGAAATACAACCGCTTTCTATTTGGAGCGAATGGATTACGCAAATCGCTTGGCTTCTGCTGGTTTTCCTTATGGGATATGGGCTCATTGTCTGCTTGCCTGGTTGGATATATTCGATAGCCCGCGAAAAAATGAGCAAGATCATCAGCTGAATAAGCAAAATCAAGATATCGCTTACAACCGGGAGCAGTCATGATGGGAGAATTCTGCTGAAGAAGGATACGCGGTTGCAGTATGCCATTCATCCGGCACGCTGGAATGCGGCCGTACTGACGGAAGCCAATACGTAAGGGAGGGATATGGAATGAAATGGGATATGGAGCGGCTGCTGCAGCCGCTTTGGCAGGGAAACGAGGTATATCGCGAAAGCTTTATGCCGGTTCGTGCGCCGGAGGAGGCGCTACAGGTGCCGCTTTTGTATCAGCCGGAGACGGTTACGGAACTATGGAACGCGGAAATGACCACCCGGTATGAGCCGGAGCGGGATTATCGGATCCAGGACGGACAGCTGTTCATCCCAGCCGGTTCCCGGATCGTGGGCATGACGCCGGATACCTATTATCCCTCGCATTTTGAGCCGGGCGGATGCTTCTGGAGAAGGGGCGGCGGCTATCTCAAGTTTTCCGAGGGGAACTATTTCCACCGCTACCAATATGTGGTCAGCTATACCCACGCCGGAACGTGGCAGGGGCCCGTGCCCCAGGGGCAGTTGGCCAGCCTGCCGCGCCTTGCCGGGAAACTCCGGGATGGCCGGCCGGTGAAGGTGCTCTTTTACGGGGACAGCATTACCACCGGCGCCAATTCCAGCGCGGTTACGGGTATTGCGCCCTATCAGCCGGATTGGTGCCAGATGGTCATGGCAGGCCTATCGGCCCGCTGGCCCAAGGCTGCCCTTTCCAGTGTGAATACCGCCGTGGGCGGTACGGTGTCGGCCTGGGGCCTGGAAGAAGTCCAGCACAGGGCAGCGGCCCACCGGCCGGACCTTGCGGTGATCGCCTTTGGCATGAACGACGGATCCATGGGCGTGAGCCCGGAAGCATACCGGGATCATATTGCCGGCATGATGGAAGCCATTTCCGCTGCGCAGCCGGAGGCGGAATTTGTGCTGGTGTCCACCACCGTACCCAACCGGGAAGCGCTTTTGACCAACGACCGCCCACGCCATCCCGAAACGGACGAGCCGGGCCTGGAGGAGCGGGGCTTTTACGGCACCCATGACGAGCTGCTGCCGGCGCTTAGGCAGCTATGCGGCCCGGGCGCGGTTCTGGCCGATATGACGGGCATGCATCATGGGCTGCTTACGCGCAAGACCTTCCGGGATATGACCGGGAACAACGTGAATCATCCCAACGACTTTTTAGCCAGAGTTTACGCCCAGACCATTTTGGCTGTACTGGAGGATGCATAACATGAGGGAAGAAATTCAGCTTTACGGCGACGGCGTGCATGATGATACCGCGGCTATCCAGGCGCTTTTGGATAGCGGGCGGGCTACCATACAGCTGCCGCCGCCTTCGGTGAAATACCTGATTTCCCGGACGCTTTTGATGCATTCGGGCCAAAGCCTGCAGCTGGATCGTTTTACCCAGGTGGAGCTTATGCCCCAAAGCAATTGCGTCATGCTGGGCAACGCGGATATGGAGGCGGGCAACGAGAATATTTCGGTGACCGGTGGAATCTGGAACATGAACAATATGGCCCAGCATCCCAACCCCATCCATTATCCCCTGCACCAGCTGCCCGAAGGCTATACGCCGGCCCAAGGGTATCCGGGATACGATTTTTATACCGGCGTGGCCATCCGATTTTTCCATGTGAAAAACCTGATCATCCAGGATTTGACCGTAAAGGATCCGGTAACCTTTGCCATTCAAATGGCGCGGGTGGAGCAGGTGACGGTGGAGAACATCCTGTTTGATTTTAACTATGGCAATCCCTTCCCCGGCAATATGGACGGCGTGCACCTGGACGGCGACTGCCGGTTTGTTTCCATCCGCAACCTCAAGGGGCCCTGCTATGACGACATGGTAGCGCTAAATGCCGACGACGGATACTATGGCCCCATCGAAGATATTCAGGTGGACGGAATTTTTACCCATGATTGCCATAGCGCGGTACGGATGCTGTCGGCGGGCAGCTGGATCCGGCGCGTCACCATTTCCAACGTTTACGGCACCTTTTTCCAATACGCGGTGGCCTTCTCGGTTTATTACCCTGAACGCGGACGCAAGGGCCTTTTCGACCAAATTACCCTACGGGATCTATACGTATCCAAGGCGGTGCGGCATAGCATGTACCGGAAGGACGGCAGCTTTGTCTATCCGCTGGTGTGGATGGAGAAGGACGCCGTGGTGAAGCATGCGCTCATCGAAAACCTGCACCGGCGGGAGACCGTGACCGCGGTGGAAACCATAGGCATTGATCCCCAGGTCGAGGTTGGCAGGTTGGTGATCCGCAATGCGACGCAAGAAAATCAGACAGGCGAAGCAATTCCCTGGCTGCGCAACCAGGGGCATATTGGGCGGCTGAATCTTTCCTGTGTGGCAGTGGCAGACGATGCGCTGCTGAAAGATGAAGGTGCGATTGATTGCCTGCAAGCGGACGATGAAGTGAATGCGCAGCGGTAAAGCCCATAACCGATGACAAAGGCGGGGCCTTCCCTTCCGGGGGAAGGCCCCGCCTTTTGCCGGTGGACGCAAAGGGCTACAGCAGGATAAAAGCGGCAACTAAAAGGGCGGCCAATCCGGCGAAGACAGCCAGTGCGTTTTTGCGCACCAAATCCGATGGGTTGACGCCGGCAATGGCTGCTACGGGAATGACGGCCCAGGGAATAAGGGTGCCGCCGCCTACCCAAACGGTGATGATCTGGCCCAAGGCGGCCAGGGATTCCTTCTGGATGGGCAGAGCGCTGGCAAAGGTTGCGGCGGTGGAGCCTACCAGGGGCAGGCCGGAGAAGCCGGAACCATCCAGGCCGGTAACCGCGGCAACCGCCGCTTCACAGAGGATGACCGGCCCCTTGGAAAGGGGCACATTTTGAGCCAAATATTGGCCAATGTCGCTGAGCAGACCCGTGGCCTGGGGCCCGAAAACCGCCTGGGCAGCCGGCTCGCTGCCTAAAAAGAAGAAGGCGCCGATGACAATGACCGGAGCGAAGATCCGAATACCAAAGCTCAATCCTTCCTTTAGGTATTCCCCGGCTTCTTCCAGGGCGGCTATGGGGCCATGGGCCGCCACGGCAGCGATGATTAAAAGGACCAAGGCGGAGCCGCCAACCAGCGCAGTAGCATCTCCGCCCTGAAGGTTCAGCGCCAGCATGAGCACGATGTCCCCTAAAAAGAAGAGGGCAGTGAGTATGGCAACGGCTATGGCCCGCCGGCTGGGCTTGCATCCGGTATCCTGGGCAGGCGCGCATGAGCGCGCAGGCAGGCGGCGCATATCACGCCGGAACAGGATATAAGCGGTTACGCCGGTGACCAGGCTCATCACCAGCCATAACGGAACCGAGTGGGCAATGAACGCCCCGACGTCGCTGCCGGCGGCCTTGGCGGTAATGGTGGGGGCGCCCTGGATAAAAAAGTCGCTGGAAAGGGCCATGCCATGGCCAAAAAGATTCAGGGCAACAGCAGCCCAAAGCGCAGGCACACCGGCCTTGATGGCGGCAGGCAGCATCAGCGCACCGACAAGAGCCACCGCCGGGGAGGGCCAGATAAACCAGGAAATCATGAGCATCACAAAGCCTAAGGCAAAGAACGTGCAGGTTCGGTTGACCATAAACCGGGAGAAAGGCCGGATTAAAAGCGCATCGGCGCCCAGCCGTGTCAGCGCCTTTGACATGGCTACAACGATGGATATTACGATGATGATGCTCCAAAATTCGGTGCCAGCCCAGATGAGGGCGTTAAACAGCCCCTGAAGCGCGCCGGTGACAGAGCCGGTCCAACACAACCCGATGACCAGGATCCCAACGGCGCAGGGAATCACGATGCTCTTCTTGCAGGCCATGACCACAATGATAGCTGCAATCAGGACCAGATAGAGAATGTGAATAAACGATAACGAAATCATGCTTCCTTCCTCCTTTGTCTTTACGGAAGCCCAGCGCAATCAGGACCCCTGCATCATACTATGAAGAGGAAAGCCCCAAAGGTTTTGCCGATGGGATCAAATAAGGAGGAAAAAATAGTGTCGATGCAGGAACAAGTACGGTTTTTCCTGGGAGCCAACTCCCCCAGGGGATTTGTTTCCCTGTTCAACCAGCTGGAGCATGGGGCGGAAGGCTGGCGCATGTTCGTGATGAAAGGCGGGCCGGGAAGCGGCAAAAGCACGCTGATGAAGAAGGTAGCGGCCCGCCTTATGGAGCAAGGGCACCGGGTGGAATTGATTCCCTGTGCATCGGATCCCGACTCGCTGGATGCCGTTATCGACCATGACGGGAAATTGGCTATGGCCGACGGCACTGCGCCCCATGTAATCGAGGCGAAGTTTCCCGGCGCCTATGAAACGATCCTCTTTACGGGATCGGCCTGGGACGAGGCAAGGCTGCAGCGGCGCAGACCCCAAATTATGGAACTAGCCGGCATCATTGGACGGCTGCACGGCCGGGCAACGGCTGCCCTGACCGGTGCAGGCGCGCTTTTGGAAAACAATCGGGCCCTGGCGGCCACGGCGGTGGATCGGGAAGCGGTCGCCCGGCTAGGCCGTTCGTTATCATCGGGCTGGCCGGCCAAGGAAGGATGCGGAAAGGAGGACTTGCGGCTGCTTAGCGCAGTTTCGGTAGGGCATGTAGCTTTTCATGCCGCTACGCTGAAGGCGTTGGTGCCGGTTGTTTATGAAATTGACGATGCATGGGGTGCGGCGGCTCATGCCCTGCTGTCCGATCTGCGCGCCAGGGCCCAGGAACGCGGCCTGGACGTGATCGCCTGCCCATGCTCCCTGGTGAACCCGGGCAAATGGGAGCACCTGATCCTACCAGAGGCGGGCGTCGCCTTTACGACGGCTAACCGCTTCCACCGGGGACAGTGGGCGGCGGGCGAAGTCATTCCGCTGGAAGGCGGCGAACTGATGCGTTCGCATAAACTAACCCGGGAGCTGAACGATATGCAGGAACAGCAAGCCCTGGCAGGTCAGCTGGTGCTGCAGGCGGCGCTTTCCGTAGAACGGGCCAAGGACCTTCATGACGACCTGGAGGCTGAGTATGTAGCGGCCATGGACTTTGAAAAGCTGGACGCCCTTTGCCAGCAGGTACTCGATCAGGTTTTGTAGAATACGCCGCCGGCCTGGTTCGGCGGATAGGAAAACGCGGGCTCTGCCGGGCGCAGGGCCCGCGCCTACTTTTGGCCTGTTCTGCTTGCGCGGGGGCCGGGGCTGTGATAGAGTAAAAGCATCGATAGGAGGCGAAAAATGGAGCAATTTGATCGCTTGATTGAACAGCTGGAAGCCTTTAGAGGAAAGACGGCACTCTACGCGCAAAACCTGGTTACAGGTCAGATCCTGCGCTATCATGCCGGGGAGCGCTTCTTAGCGGCCAGCGTCATCAAGATCCCTATCCTGGCCACCTGCTTTGAACAGATCGAGCGGGGCGCGATGGATCCGAATGAAAAGTTTACCGTTCATCCAGTGGATAAGATGCCCTCCTGTGGCGCGCTAAGTTACATGCATGATGGCCTGCAGGTTACAGCGGAGGACCTTTACACGCTGATGATTATCCTCAGCGACAATACGGCGACCAACCTTTTGATCGACCGCCTGGGCACAGCGGCCGTGAACGCTTTCCTGGACGGTCAAGGCATGGTTGGAACGCGGCTGAACCGGCGGCTTTTTGAGCCGGAGCTGGCCCGAAAAGGCGTGGAGAATGTTATCGTCCCGGAGGAAATTGGCCGGATGCTGGCGTCCATGGAAGCAGGGACGCTTATCAGCCCCGGCGCCTCGCAGGCAATGCTGGATATCCTGAAAAATCAGCGGCTTAACGGCAAGATTCCGGTGCTGCTGCCGCCGGGCACGCCCATAGCCCACAAAACGGGGGAAGACTCGGGTATTACCCATGACGTTGGGATTGTATATGGGCCGCAGCCCTTTGTGCTGTGCCTGTGCGCCAATGGCGTGGAGGTCGGCCCCTTTGAACGGGCGATGCAGCAGATCGCCAGGGAACTATATGACGCTTGGCAATAGGAGGATGGCATGAAGATCACCGGCATTCAAACAGCAAAGGTACGGATCCCGCTGGTAAGGCCCTTTAAGACGGCGTTGCGCACGGTGGAGCATGTAGAGGATATCTTAGTGCGGATAACGACCGATAGCGGGGAGGTGGGATATGGCGAGGCGCCGCCCACTGCCGTTATTACCGGCGAAACCTGCGCTTCCATCACCGGCGCGGTGGAATCGTGTATCCGGCCGGCGCTGCTCGGGATGGAGATGGAAGATATGGATGGGCTAATGGCGAGCCTACACGGCTGCATGGTGAAAAATACCTCGGCCAAGGCTGCGGTGGACATGGCCCTTTATGATTTATATGCAAAGCGCTACGGTGTGCCCCTGTATCAGCTGCTGGGCGGCAGGAGGAGACAGGTTGAGACCGATCTGACCATCTCCGTGAACCCCGTGGAAGAGATGGTAGCCGACGCGTTATCTGCGGTAGAAGATGGCTACCGGGTGCTGAAGCTGAAGGTGGGGCGGGAAGGCATGGCGGACGTGACCCGGGTGGAGGCGATTCGCCGGGCTGTAGGGTCCGGTATTCGCCTGCGGGTTGACGCCAACCAGGGCTGGACGGCCAAGGAAAGCGTGCGAATCATTTCCGCAATGGAGGACAAGGGGCTGGAGATCGAACTGGTAGAGCAGCCAGTGGCGGCCCACGACCTGAAGGGGATGGCTTATGTAACCAGCCGGGTCTTTACCCCCATTTTGGCTGATGAGAGCGTATTTTCTCCCCGGGATGCGGTGGAGATTATCCGTATGGGTGCGGCGGATCTTCTCAATATCAAGCTGATGAAGACGGGCGGCATCTATGAGGCGCTGAAAATCTGCGCCGTGGCCGAAATGTATGGGGTCGAGTGCATGATCGGCTGCATGCTGGAGAGCAAGCTGGCGGTCACGGCGGCGGCGCACCTAGCGGCTGCCAAGGGCGTCATTACCCGGGCGGATCTGGATGGCCCCAGCCTTTGCCGGATGGATCCCTACATAGGCGGCCCCAGCTTTGAGGGCGGCCAAATCATCATGAGCGATGCGCCCGGGCTGGGCATTACCGGCGTTCCGGTGGAGGCGTGGCAGTAGAGCGGCCTTGGGATTTACGGCATGAAAAAAAGCATATGGGAATAGGATGGTACATCACAAGCAAGAGGGAGGCTACCATCCTTGAAAAGACGGCTCTTTGCCCTGCTGGTCGGGGTAATGACGGCGATTACGGCAGGCTGCGCCCCGGCGACGGGCGCAGCCTGTTTGCGCCGGCTCTATGCTTGGGAGCTTTCGACCCTGAACTATCTAATTACCTCGCGCAGCCATGAGCTTTCTTTTGCAGCCAACTGCATCGGGACGCTGGTGGAATACGATGCCTATGGAATCTTGGGCCCCGGCCTGGCGGAATCCTGGACGGAGAGCGACGACGGCCTCATGTGGACCTTTACCCTGCGGGAGGGGCTAACCTGGATAGACAGTGAAGGACGTAACGTCGCTCCCTTAACGGCACAGGACTTTGTGGACAGCGCGCGGTATGTATTGGACCGAGCCAACGCCTCGGCCACAGCGAATATTCTGTACCGGGTGATTGACGGAGCGGAAGCGTATTTTCAAGGCCTCACTGACGACTTCGCCAGCGTGGGCGTATGGGCTCCGGACGATCGCACCGTCTGCTATCGGCTCCGGGCTCCGGCCCCTTACTTCCTTACCATGCTGACCTATGGATGCTTTATGCCGGTGCAGGGGGACTTTTTGCGGGCAAAAGGCGATGCCTTTGGACGTGATGAGCATTGCGTGCTGTATTCCGGCGCCTATGTATTGGCCGAATTTTCACCTCAAAGCGGGCATTGCTATCAGGCAAATCCCGCCTATTGGGACCGCCAGGCCGTCCATATCCCAACCATTCAGGAGATCTATAACAAGGATGCCGCCAGCCTGGAGGCGGAAATGTTCCGGCGCGGCGAGGTGGACATGGCGCAAATCCCCACGGCCCTTATGGATGACTGGATGGCCGGGGAGGAGACGGCGGACTGGGTATTCCCCGGACGCGAAGGTAACTTCACCTACTTTTACGCCTTTAACTTCAATGTAAACCTGCCGGAAGAATATGAGCCGGAGAACTGGAAAAAGGCGGTAAACAATGTGAATTTTCGCCGGGCGATCGCCTATGGGCTGAACCGGATCAAGCTTCTGGCCGTGACTGAGCCCGACGAACCGGAGCGTCTGGCTCTGCGTACGTTGACGCCGCCGGACTTTGCCTATGTGGATGGTGTGGACTACACCCAGCTGGGACCGCTGGAGGCCGTCTCTGCCCGGGAACCCTACCAGCCGCAGGCGGCCAGGGGATATGCAGCCCTGGCCCGCGCCCAGTTGGAGGCCAACGGCGTACATTTCCCGGTGAAGGTCCTCATGCCCTATCATCCCTCCGACGCTGGATGGGCGTTGGAGGCCCAGGTCGCCAAGCAGCAGCTGGAGTCGTTGCTGGGGGCGGACTTTATTGAGGTGGTGATGGAGGCTGGACCGTCAACCGGCTTTATCAGCGCGGTTCGCGCCTCGGGCCGGTATTGCTTGATGAAATGCAACTGGGGCCCTGATTATGCCGATCCGGAGACGTATACTGACCCCTTCCTGCCGGAAGAAGGCGGCTTTAATGCGCCGGAGCTAGCGGAGGAATATCGTCTCGGGAGCACAGGGCGCTATGAGGCGCTGCTTGAGGCAGCACGGGCGCAGACGCAAGACCGCTCGGACCGGTATGAAGCCTTTGCCCGGGCCGAAGCATTTTTGATTGACGAGGCACTGGTGATTCCCTACGCGCGGGGCACAGGAAGCTACTGGGCCAGTCGGGTTAACCCGCTGGAGGGAGCCTACTCCCCCTTCGGATTGATGCGATACAAAGGTATGCGGCTGTACGATGAACCGCTGACCAGGGAGGCCTATGCCCAAGCCCTAGCGGCTTGGCGAGCGGAACGGGCGCGCCGCTTGCAGGAGGCAGGCTCATGATTCGATACGTGATCAAACGCCTTTTTCAGGCGGCAGCCACGCTGTGGGCGATCGTTACGTTGGTTTTCTTCTTGATGCGGTTTTTGCCGATCGAGGGCTATTTCCCGGAATACGACCGCATGGACGAGACACAGATCCAAGCAGCGCTAACCAGCATGGGGCTAAACGATCCCATATGGATGCAGCTGGGAAGGTTTTATGGCGCTTTGGTTCGGGGAGATCTGGGCGAAAGCCTCATTTACCGCCCGCATGTGCCGGTGGCGCAGATTATTGCCGAAAAGGCGCCGGTTTCTATTGCTATGGGGCTGTCGGCCATGGCGTTATCGCTGGCGGCAGGGATCCCTTTGGGTATCGCCATGGCTCGAGGGGGCTGGGTGGGACGCCCGGCAGGATGGTTTGTCATTTTTCTGACGGCAGTGCCATCGGCGGTATACCATCTTTTTCTGCAGCTGTACGGTACGGCGGCGCTGGGCCTTCCCATGCTTTTTTCCGCCGATCATCCGGCCAGCTGGATCCTGCCGGTGATATCCATGTCCCTTGGAGGGATGGCTTTCTATGCGCTATGGCTGAAGCGATACATGGCCGATGAAGCGGGGCGTGATTATGTTCGCCTGGCGCGGGCCAAGGGATTGCCCCCGGGGGCTGTCACCCGCCGCCATGTGCTGCGCTGCGCCGTGATCCCCCTGGCCCAATACTTGCCCACAGCCGTTTTAACCACCTTGGCCGGATCAGTCTATGTGGAATCGTTATATTCGGTGCCGGGTATGGGCGGGCTCTTAGTGGAGGTGATTCGCCGCCAGGATCCGGTGATGGTGCAGGCCCTGGTGCTGATTTACTCGGCGCTGGGCGTGGTAGGCCTGCTGTTGGGCGACCTTTTCATGGCGGCGCTGGATCCGCGCGTGCGCCTGGCTGGACCGGCGCGGCAAGAGAAAGGAGGCAGCCATGACAGCGAGGGATAGAGCGCTTTTCACGTTGGTAGGCCCGCGGGAGGCTGAACATGCCGCGATGCGCAGCGGTTATAGCTACGGACGGGCCACCTTGCGCGCCTTCTGCCGCCATCGCACCGCGCTGGCCATGGCCATACTGATGGCGGCGCTGATCCTGTATGCCTTGGTGCAGCCCTTGCTACCGGGGCAGCATCCGCCTTCCACCATTTATAATGACGCTGAAACAGGCCTGCAGCTGCGAAATCTTCCGCCTTGCCGCGCCTTCCCCTTTGGCACGAATGCCATTGGGCAGGATCTCTGGGCCAGGGTATGGGCGGGTACACGGGTTAGCCTTTTGATCGGCGTTACCGCGGCCTTGGCCGAAATGGTCATCGGCACCGCGATGGGCATGATATGGGGGTATGTACGGCCGTTGGACGGGGCCGTTACCGCCCTGTATAATGTCGTGGATAATATTCCTCAGAGCATCCTATTGGTGCTGGCAAGCTATTTGCTGCGGCCCGGCCTTGGTACGCTGCTGGTGGCCCTATGCCTGACCGGGTGGCTGGGCATGGCCCGTTTTGTCCGCAACCAGGTGCTGCTGTTGCGGGATCGGGAGTATAATGTGGCCTCCCGGTGCCTGGGCACGCCTTTTCGCCGCATTGCTTTCCGGAATCTTTTGCCTTATCTGGTTTCCGTCATAACCCTGCGAGTGGCCCTGACGGTACCGGCGGCCATCGGCAGCGAGGTTTTTCTGACCTATGTAGGCCTGGGACTGCCGGCGGGGATGCCTTCGCTGGGCAACCTCATCAATGAGGGCCGCAGCCTGATGATGGCGGCAAGCTTACGGTATCAGCTGATTTTCCCGGCGGCAGTACTGTCGCTGGTTACTTTATGCTTTTATGTGGTGGGCAACGCGCTGGCCGACGCGGCTGATCCGCGTAATCATCGCTAGGAGGGGGATATGGATCGAACGATATTGGACATTCAGGCGCTTAAAGTGGGATTTTCCCTGGGCCGAGAGCGGATATGGGTGCTGAGGGGAGTAAGCCTGCCGCTCCTTGAAGGCGAGAGCCTGGCGGTGGTGGGTGAATCCGGGTCGGGTAAGTCGGTGCTTGTTAAGGCATGCATGGGCCTTTTGGAAGGGAACGGATGGATTGAAAGCGGAAAAATATGGTATAATAGAAAAAATCTTGCCCTTCTCCGGCGCGAGCGCGAGTGGTTGCCCTATCGAGGGGCGGTTATGGCGATGGTGATGCAGGATCCCATGACCAGCCTAAACCCTGTGCGCACGGCTGGCGCCCAGCTTATGGAGACGCTGCGCCTGCACCAGGGCCTGAAGGGATCCGCAGCCCGGGACGCGGCAGCGGCCCTGCTGGCCGACGTGGGCATGGCTGACCCGGCCGCGTGCCTGAAGCGCTATCCCCATGAGCTTTCCGGCGGCATGCGCCAGCGGGTGGTGATCGCAATCGCCCTGGCGTGCCGTCCGCGCATTCTGTTCTGCGACGAGCCGACTACGGCGCTGGATGTGACAGTGCAGGCTCAGATCCTGGAATTGCTGGAGCGAATGAAAGCCAAATACCGCTTAAGCCTGGTTTACATCACCCACGATCTGGGGGTGGTGGCGCGCTGCGCCCAGCGGGTGGCGGTCATGTATGCGGGTCAGATTGTGGAGATGGGGCTGGTACGGGAAATTTTCTATGACGCCCGGCACCCCTATACTTGGGCGCTGCTGGCTTCGCTACCTCAGCGGGGGGTGCGGGGGCAGCCGCTATATAGCCTGGCGGGCGCGCCGCCGGTGATGACCGATAAAGTGCGGGGGGACCCCTTCGCGCCCCGCAATCCCTACGCCCTGGCCATCGATTATGAGCGGGAACCGCCGGCCTTTTCCATCAGCCCGACCCACTGGGCCCGCACATGGCTGATGGATCCGCGGGCGCCCAAGGTGCCTTCGCCGGCGCTGCGGCAGGTGCGGAGGCTAGGATGAAGCCGGTAAGCATTACGCCGCTGCTGGCCTTTCAGGATGTAAGCATTGATTATGGCCCATTTCGCGCGGTGGACGGCGTTACCCTGGCTTTGCGGCCGGGGGAAACGTTGGGACTTGCCGGAGAATCCGGATCAGGGAAGAGCACGCTGGGGCGGGCGGCGCTTCGGTTAAGCCCCTTGGCTGCTGGGGCCATCTATATGGAAGGCGAACGAATTTCCGGCCCGATCCCCCGTGATCGGGCCCGAAAGCTGCCGGGTAGGCTGCAAATGATCTTTCAGGATCCCATGGCCTCGCTGAATGAGCGGGCCAAGGTGGAATATATCGTGACCGAGGGGCTGATGAACGGCCCTCGCCGGCTTTCGGCTCGGGAACGCCGGGCGGTTGGGCTCAAGGCATTGGAAGCGGTAGGGCTGGATGGGGCCATGATGGACCGGTTTCCCCATGAATTTTCAGGCGGGCAGCGCCAGCGCATCGGGATTGCCCGGGCGCTGGTGATGGATCCGGCCTGCATCATTGCCGATGAACCGGTTTCGGCCTTGGATGTGTCCGCACGGGCTCAAGTGCTGAATCTAATGGCGCAGCTTAAGCGTCAGCGTAACATGGGATATCTGTTCATTTCCCACGATCTGGCATTAATGGGCTATTTTTGTGACCGTATTGCTGTGCTGTGCCGGGGGCGGCTGGTGGAGCTGGCCCCGGCTGAGGCGCTTTTTACCAAACCGGCCCATGCCTATACCCGGGCGCTGCTGGCTGCGGCGCCGTTGCCGGATCCCGACGCGCCTCGGACGGCAGCGCCGGCTTGGAAGCCGCCTAAGGGAAATGCGCCGCTGCGGCAAATTGCGCCTGGACATTTTGTTCGCATGGATGGTGAAGGATGAGGAAAGGAGCTTGCCGATGATTTTCCCCGCCAAGCTAAGGCCAGGAAGCCGGGTAGCGCTGCTGTCGCCGGCCGGCCCTGTGCCGCCGGAGCGGCTGCGCCCGGCGGTGGAGGCGGTGCGCCGCCTGGGGTTGGAGCCGCTAGTATATGAAAGCTGCCGCGCCCAGCGCGGCTACCTAGCCGGCAGTGACGAGCTGCGTGCCAGCGATGTCATGCGGGCTTTTTTGGACGACGCAATAGAGGGAATCTGGTGCATCCGGGGTGGATATGGGTCGCAGCGGATGATGAACCGGCTGGATTGGGCGGCCATTGCCGCTCATCCCAAGTTCTTCGGAGGATATAGCGATATTACGGCGCTGCACATTATGCTGAATCAGCGCTGCGGCTTTGTCAGTTATCATATGCCCATGCCCTCAACCGAGGTGTACAAGCCGCTGGATCACGATACTGCATCCTGGATGAAAAGAGCGCTTTTTGGCTCGCTGGCCGGGCCCTACAAGCTGCCGGAAGGCAGGCGTTTTACCCGGTTGACCGGGGGCTGTGCCCGCGGGCGGCTCGTAGGCGGCAACCTTTCGCTGGTCGTCTCCTCCCTGGGCACGGATTATGAGATCGATACCTGCGGTAAGCTGCTCTTTCTGGAGGATGTGGACGAAGCGCCCTACCGGATAGATGGCATGATGCAGCAGCTGGCCGCGGCGGGTAAGCTGAAAAGTGCGGCGGGGATCATTCTGGGCGATTGGACAGACTGCCGGGCCCGGGAACCGGAGCGGTCCCTGACCCTAATGGAAGTGTTTCAGGACCATATCGCTACGGCGGGCGTGCCGGCAGTGATGGGCCTTGCCTGTGGCCATAGCCTGCCCACAGGCAGCCTGCCGCTGGGGGCCATGGCTCGGCTGGATGCCGATACGCTTCATTTTGTCATCGAGGAGGACGGAGTATGAACAGAGCGCGCGTAAGCGCCGAACTGGAGAGCATGGCCGCTGAAGCGCCGGCCAAGGTTAGCCTGCTTTGGCAAGGGATGACGGAAGACGAACCTTGGGCTGCCTTTGCACCCGATGAAGAAACAATATCGGCCAGTACCATCAAAACCCCGCTGATGATGGCGCTGCTGGACCGCGTTCGTCAGGGCCAATTCTCGCTTGAGGATCAGGTGGACGTAACGGAGACGATGATCTTACCGGACAGCCGCTTTTTTGAACAGGGCCCGGGGCGGTATTCGCTGGACGAAATCATGCGGTTTATGATCACGGCCAGCGATAACAGCTGCACCAACATGCTGATCCAAATGCTCGGCATGGATGCGATAAACGGCTACTTCGCTTCCCTGGGCCTGAAAACAACGCGGCTGGAGCGGATGATGCTGGACTTTGATGCGATTGCCGCCGGGCGCAACAACTATACCACCGCGCGGGAGCAGTTTTGGATTTTCCGCAGCCTCTATAGGGGGCAGGCGCTGACGGAACCGCTTTGCAAGATGGCGCTTTCCGTGCTCATGGATAACCGGGACTATGAACTTTTTTACCGTTACCTGCCCCGGAACCTTACCGTGGCCCATAAAACCGGCGGCTTACCAGGCCTATCCCATGACAGCGGGATCTTTTACCGGCCCGGCGGCGATTTTTATCTTGGTGTGTTTGTGTCTGAAGCCCCGGATGAGCGGATGGGCCCCAGGCTGATCGGGGCGATGGCCAGGAAAATATGGGACGAAATGGAAAAGGAGGAAGCATGAAAGCCACTGTCATCACCCCCATCGGCCCGCTGATGAGTGAACCAAGCGCGGATTGCGAGCGGGCGGACGAGGCGCTGGCCGGCATGGTTGTGGAGCTGGGCGAGAGCCGGAACGGCTATGTAAAGGCAACTACAGAGTACGGCTATACGGGCTATATGCCCGAGCGCTGCTTGATGATGGACGAAGTAAAAAGCCGGGCCTGGGCCGAGCGGCCGCTGCGCCAGATAACCCGGGCAGCACTGGATGTCATGGACGAGCCGCGGGTTCAGGCGCGGATATTGAATACGCTGCCCCGGGGAGCCAGGCTGGCTGAACTGGACAGGAGACAGGGATGGGCCGCGGTAGAACTGCCCGACGGCAGACAGGGCTATGTCCGTGCCAGTGGACTGGCGCCTCGCCCGGATACGCCCTGGCAGCATCGCAGCGTATGGGAACTGCGCAGCGATTTGGCCCGCAACGCTCTAGCCTACATGGGGGTTCAGTATCGCTGGGGCGGTAAAACGCCCTGGGGAATCGACTGCTCCGGTTTGTGCTCCATGGCCTATCTCCTGGCGGGCGTGATCATTTACCGGGACGCCGACATCCGGCCGGATTATCCAATCCATGAGATTGCGATGGAGCGGATCGGTCAAGGGGATCTTATCTTCTTCCCCGGCCACGTAGCCCTCTATCTGGGCGATGGACGGTATATTCATGCGACCGCTGCCGAAGGCAGCGACGGCGTGGTGGTCAACTCGCTGCGCCCGGATGATTCCGACTTCCGGGAGGATCTATATACCTCGGTCACCATGGTGGGGAGTTTGTTTTAGATGGATATAATACTGATTAACGGCCGGATCCATACCCAGGATCCGGAGCGGCCCTTTGCATCCGCCCTTGCCGTCGAAGGGAACCGCATCGCGGCGGTAGGGGGCAACGACTTGATCCGGCGGGCCGGAGCCGGCGCGCAGATCATCGACCTTAACGGGCGTTGTGTGACGCCCGGCCTGGTCGACAGCCATATGCACACCGCGCACATGGCGCTTTCTTTGGGCGAGGTGCAGCTTTACGGCTGCAAAAGCCTGGAGCAGATGAAGCAGGCAGTGCGGGACTTCATTCGACAGCGGCAGATCCCCGAAGGCCAATGGGTCCGGGGATGCGGATGGAACCAAGACCTCTTTGCCGAGGGACGCCTACCGGACCGGCATGATCTGGATGCGATCTCCGACCGCCACCCCATCGTGCTAGCCCGGGTATGCGGCCATTGCCTGGTGGCCAACAGCTTGGCCATGCAGGTCAAGGGCGTTGGCCCCGGGACCGTCTGCCCGCCCGGCGGCAGCTTTAGCTTCAGCGAGGACGGCCAGCCGGACGGGCTGTTCTACGAGGATGCTATGGCGCTGATGAGAAGCGGGGAGGAAATGGATCAGGCCGAGGTGGAAGCGCTGCTGCTTTCGGGCATGAGACAGGCCGCCGCGCTGGGCCTTACCGCCTTGGGAAGCGAGGACCTTGGCGCACTGCCCTGCTCCTGGGAGCGGGTAATTGCAGCCTATCATGCCCTAGCCAGGCGAGGAGAGATGCCTGTGCGGGTGGTGGAGCAGTGCCTCCTGCCCGATGCGGAGACGCTGCTGGACTTTTTCGAGCGGGGGTATGGCCCGGGATGGGGTGATGACTTTTTCCGGCTGGGGCCGCTCAAGCTGCTGGCCGACGGCTCGCTGGGCGCGCGTTCCGCTTATCTGCGAAGTGACTATCAGGACGACCCCGGAAACTGCGGCATTCCTCTCTATACCCAGGAGCAGCTGGACAGGATGGTGCTGACGGCCCACCGGCGCGGTATGGCCGTAGCCATCCATGCCATTGGAGATGGGGCCATTGAGATGGTACTGAATGCTGTGGCCGCAGCGCAGGCACGCTGCCCCAATCCTACGCTGCGCCATGGCATTATCCATTGCCAGATTACAGATACGGCGCTGCTAAAGCGGATCCAAACGCAGCGGATGCAGGTCTTTGCCCAGCCAGTATTTTTGGAATATGATCTTTCTATGGCGCAGGCGCGTGTGGGCCGGGCGCTGGCTTCCACCAGTTATGCATTCAAAACCATGCTGGATCTGGGCATCCCGGTTTCAGCTGGGAGCGATTGCCCCGTGGAGTCGTTAGATCCGCTTTGCGGGCTATACTGCGCCGTGACACGGCGGGACTATCAGGGCGAGCCCCCGGCAGGATGGTTTCCGGAGCAATGCTTGAGCATCCAGGAGGCGTTGCGGCTTTATACGGTGGCGGGCGCACAAGCCCTGGGCCTGGGCGGGCAAACCGGCATATTGGCCCCCGGCATGCTGGCTGATTTTACCGTATTTGACCGCGATTTATATGCGCTAAAACCGGATGCGATCCGCAGCGCGCAGGTGGAGATGACGGTTATGGATGGGAAGGTACGCTATCAGCGGGTGCAATCTTGAATGGGCAGTGTGATATTGGGACTGGACAAAGCTGATGGATGCGCGTACAATATGAACATTATGGAGAGAGCAGCCAACGCTCTTTTCCGCCTGCAGCTTGTGCCGTGCGCTTAGGCGCGCGTGGATTGAAAAGTCCTATGGTTGAATACACTGACGGAAAGACGGGGAACTGCGCGCTTAGGCGCGCGGGCAAGGGGCTATGGCGGCCCCCTAAAACGGCTGCAGGCCGTATCGCCAAAGCGCGGGATGTCCACAAGGACGTCCCGCGCTTTTCATTAAGGGCGATATTGAAGAAAACAATCTCACAATTTTTGCGAGAAAAGGCGCTGGAAGATGACAAAATTCGCGATTTTATGGAAAAACCCATGGAAATTCTTTGACATATCCTGACGATTTATGTCGACAATGAACAGATAATTGGATATAATTGGTAGGAAATGCGTTGACCCATTGAATATACTGGTTATGCAAATTATTCCAGGGAAGGGGGTACATTTATGAATAGCTTTCATTCGGTCTGTTATACTGCATTCCTTTGCGCCGGGCACCTTGGCGTTTCCGGCGTGGGGAATCGTGAGGAAGAGATCCAGGAGCGCAAGCTAAGGGAAAAGTTGGAGGAGCTAAAGCAGCTCGTAAAGGACTTCGAGACGCTGGACGAAAAGCTCACCAAGCTGGAGCGGACAGTCCACGGCCAAATGGGCGATTAGCCGTGATAAGCGGCTTTCGCCCGTTTGAGTTAGACGTATACGGCGATATGCGGTACGGGCTTTCCCCGCGCTGTTTTTTATATAGATGTAAATTCGGCCCCAAATTGATGGATGACGAAGTTTCTCGAAAGATCATCGCAGCGCTTCCCTGCATGGTAGAATAACCTCGGCCCTTACACTGGACGGGAAATTAGAAGAAACGAGGAATCCTCATGAAGATGGGAACCAAAATCGTCCTGACGGCTGCGGCCATGGCTTGTTTGGCTGCAGCTCCATCCAACGCATCGGCGGCGGGCCGCCATTCGACGATGGAGCCCTCCGCTGATGCGTGGCAGGCGCGAGCGCAGGTGTTGCTGGCGGATACCAAGCAGCTTGTCAGGGATTTTCAGCAGCTGGAGGCGCGCCTGGCGCTGCTGGAGAAGGACGTGCGCGAGTCGAAGGAGCGGCGGGCTGCTCTGTTTAGTCGAAGGACGAAATAGACTGCGACACAGCGCCATCGCCGCAATGCCGGCGAATGGACAAACGAGGGACGCGCTGTTTCCATCGGATGGCGGGTTCAAACCGGCGGCAGGCCGCCGGTTTTTCTTTTTGGGCATAGCCGGCAAAGGGGATCTGTTGCAAAGGCGGCATATCCTGTATAATAAGCGCATCATGAAGCGGTTTCGCGGGAAGCGGATGCAGGCGGCGCTTGACCGCATGATGCTGGAAAAGGGAGGAAAGCACAATGCCGATCATCTACTATTTGCCGGGATCGCCCTGTTGTGGAAAGAGCACCCTGGCCGAAGCACTGGCGCAGCGGCATGGGTTGATCCATGTGCGGTGCGACGACTATGAGGGCCCTTTCCTGGAACGGGGAGAACGCCTGGGCGTGGAGGCAGTCCGGCGGCTCGCCCGGCTCCTCCAGGGAAGCCGGGATGCCATGTGGCTTCGGACGCCGGAAGCGTTGCTGGATGACGAGCTGGCCTACTATGAAGCCACATTTGATTGGCTGATGGAGGCGGTGGAGGGCGTCCCCATGCCCGTGGTAGCGGAAGGCGCGGCGCTTTTGCCTTGGAGGCTGGCAGCCAGAGGAGTACCGGCCGAACGCGTAATCTGTATGACGCCTACGCCGGATTTCCAGCGGCGCCAGTATGCCCAGAGAGCATGGGTAGAGCCCTTCCTGGCACCGTGCAGCGATCCGGAACGCGCCTTTTCCAACTGGATGGATCGGGACGCACTATTTGCCCGCATGGTTGAAGCGGGCGCGCGCCAGGCCGGCTATGCCCATGCGTTGGTGGATGGCCGATGCAGCCCCGAGCAAGCCGTGATTTCAGCAGAAAAGTTTTTGGGGCTGGATGCTTGACCCTGACGTACCGTTAGGGATTATCCTGTTGCCAGGAGGTGAGGCATGTGATGTACACCGTGCAGCAGGTTGCCCAAATCAGCCATGTCAGCGTCCGGACGCTGCACCATTACGATAAGCTGGGGCTTCTGCCGCCGCGCAAGCGCAGCGAGGGAGGCTACCGGCTTTACGGCGAGGCGGAGCTGATACGCCTGAAGCGGATCCTTTTCCTTCGGGAGCTGGATTTCCCGCTGCGGGAAATCAGAATGCTGCTGGAGGGCCCGATGGACGAATGGGCGCTGAAAAGGCAGCGTGCGCTTCTAGAAGCGAAAAAATGCCGCTTGGAGCGCCTGATAGAACGGATGGATCGCCTCCTGAAAGGAGAGGATCCCATGAATTTTGAGCATTTCGACGACGATCCCCAGCGCCAGGCTCGGAGGGCTTATGCCCAAGAGGCGCAGGAGCGCTATGGCGGGATGACCGAATATGCGGTCAGTCAGGCCCGAACCCAGGCCTATCATGCGGAGGATTGGGCGGCAATCCAGCGGGAAGCGCAGCTGATCTGGAAAGGATTTGCCGCTTGCGCTGATCCGGAAGGGCTGGAGGCGGCCGCTTATGTCGAGGCCTGGCAGAACCACGTATCCCGTTGGTACTATCCCTGCTCCCTAGAGATTCTGGCAGGCCTGGGGCAGCTATATGGCAGCGATGAGCGCTTTGCCCGGCATATTGACCGGGAAGCGCCGGGCGCGGCCAAGACCATGAGCCAAGCGATCGCCGCCTATTGCGCGGCACGGAGCCCAGGGGCATAGGGCGGATTTGGGCATCCGCAAACGTCATTGCAGCATAAAGCGGCCCCGGATACATGATTACCGTATCCGGGGCCGCTTTGTGTAAGAATTACCGGGTGGCTGCGTTGGGGGCGACCAGAGGCAGGCGAATGGTAGCCAGGCAGATGCTACGGTTCATATGGCTGTAATCCTCGCCTTCGGCGCCATCGTAGGCCATCGCCAAGGTATGATCGTCCAGCTTTAGCACGGTGGGCATACCAATCGCCCCCTTAACCGCTACCGTATTGTGTTTATCCAGCACTACGGCCTTGTTGGCGGGATTCCAGCAGTCGGTATCCTGCGTCCAGTAGACCCAGATGGCGTCCGTATAGGTATTGGTGGGATCGATATGATTGGTAAAAAGGTACCAGGTGCCCGTTGACGCCTCGTAATATACACTGGAATTCTCCACATCGTCTTCAAGAGGCGCCAGCGGCTTTTCATCAATATGCCAGAAATTCCCCTCCGCCTTGTCAAAGTCATCGGTGGCGTTCAGGTCGTTGGTCCGGGCAATACCGATCCCTCGGGTCAGTTCCCCCTCCATGGAGGCGGCCCCGAAGAACATCATGTATTTATAATGATCCGGATCACCTTCGCCGCGCCATTTGGGATTGCGCATGACGTGGCCGGCGCAGGCAGTATCGCTATAAAAGCTGCCGGGACGCAGCGGGAAGCAGACATGTTTGCTTTTGCCCGGTTCCTCGGTAACCGGATGCCAGGGCCCCTCAATGGAATCGCTGCGGGCTAATAGCGTGGCATAGGGCACTTCAGGCGTGCTATCGGGCATTTGCCCGCGCGACCCGATATAAAACATGTAGTAAACGCCATCTTCTTGATAAATCCAGGGAGATACACGGCAGTAATAATCAAAGCGGTCGGCCGGAGACTGGTCGGGGTGGGCTTTCCGGGCGCCGGTCAGCTGTACGCCCTGCTTTTCCCAGTGGATGAGATCGCGGCTGCGAGCCCGAAGATTATAGTTCATTTTATATGCCACATCCAGCGGAGTCCAGCCATCGTGGAAAAGGTAAAAATAGGCGCCTTCGCGGTTGAGGATGGCTTCGCGAATGCCGCCGCCTTCAAAGGGATAAAGGGGCTCGCCTTTCCGGCTGGCCCGCAGGATTACGCCGTGATCGGTAACGCCGTCCAGGCGGTATTTGCATTGAATCTTACCCATGCGCACCTCCTTTAGGATGCTTCAAAGCATATCACAGGGGAAGGGAAATGTAAACGGGACCGGGTGGAAGCGGCCGCCGGCATAAAAAACCTCCGCCTTTGGGACGGAGGGTTGGACGCGGGTTTAGCGCTCCAGGGGCAGCAGGCGAACGAAGGAGACACTGCCGGCAGGAGCGTACAACTCGGGGGTAAAAGCGGCCATGCAATAGGTTTCCCGGGTTTCCAGCGGTGTGGGCGTTAGGGCGTCCGGGCAGAAAGGCGCGCCGATTCGGTAATTTTCATAGCGGTACAAGCCGGGCTCAAGATGCTGGAAGGTAAGAGCCAGCGCACGGTCCTCCTTGCCCACGTTGAGCAGGACGGCCCAGAGCCCGCCGTTATCGTCCCGGGTAGCCTGAATCAGTAGGGAACCCTCGTCCAAATCGACAGCCAGCCGGTGAGGACCGGCCATATGATAAAGACGATAGACGTCGTAGGCCGGACGCTTTTCCCCCTCTACCGAGAAGAGGCCAAAGCGGTGAGGAATCTCATTCCAGTGGTGATACATGATAGCGGGATCCTGGAAGAAGGGCTCGAACTCCCGGACATCGCACAGCTGGTCCCATATATGATAATAGAAGGTATAATCGATGCCGCCTTCCAGGGCCCAATAGAGGTTGCGGGCCACATTCAGCGCGCGGTAACCGGTGGAAGCATGTTCCGGGAAGGAGCGCGCTTCAAAAGCCGGGCCATATTCCGTAACCATAACCTGCGGACGCTCGGCCCCGAAAACAGCGCTCAGCATGGCGGCTGTGCGCCGGAAGGCTCCGACCGTGCGCTCCGGCGTATGGGTGTAGGTGTGCCAGGAGACAAAGTCAAGCTGCGTCCCCTCCTGGTGGCAGCGGCGGGCGAAGGGCTCCAGCATGGGGTGATCGGGATCGGCCAAGCCGGGCCCGCCCACCTTGGCTTGAGGGAACACGTCCAGTATGGCTTGGACGGTAGCGGCATAATAAGTATAGTAATCATCCGGATCGGGAATGAGATAAGGACAGCCCCCGTTCTCCCCAATATCGACCTCATTGCCTACCTCCCAGTGGGTGACAATGGGCTGCTCCAAGGAGTAGCGGCGTACCAAGGCGCGAATAAGCGCCTGCCATTGACCCCAGTCCACCGGCGCCCATTGGGCGGGATCAATCTGGGGAAAAAGGGATTTCGGCTTGACGCAGATAGCGGCGACCACCTGCGCCCCTGTAGCGGCCAGCGCCTGCATATAGGGGTCAAGGCGGGAAAAATCATATTGGCCCGGGCCCGGACAGATGAAGAAATATTCCTGAATAAAGGTACGAAGCAGCCGGGGCGACAGCGCTTGAGCGCCCTCGATCACCTTGGCCGGTAGTGGACGGGAGTTAACGCCGCCGTGGCCGATGCTGTGACGGTCGATGGGGAAGGGGCCAATGGACTGGGCGGCATCGATGCGGGCGCGCAGCAAGGGCAGCGCATTATAATCAAGCATAGCATAAACCTCCTCTTTTGTCGGCGCGTACGTCAATCCTCATATAGAAGCTCGTTTTCTTTCCAGCTGCGGTTTAAATTACGTTCGGCCTTGCGAATGAATTCGCGGCTGAATTCCTCCGCAGTGATTCCATAGCAGTCCAGCATATCCAGCCAATACATCATTACGTCGCAGCACTCCTCCACATAGTGCCGCCGCACCTGCGGGTTGTGCATAATAGCGTCGTCGCCCTTTTTCTTGATGATGGCAATCACCTCGCCGATTTCATCGATGCTCCACAGCAGGCTATCGCGGGCATACTGCGGCGTATGGGGCGACCAGTCGTCCCTATGCTGATCATAAAGACGGCGCTGGTAATCCAGCATATCCGATATTTTCAGATCACTCATTGCCCCCCTCCTCTTTTCATGACACAATGGCGGCGTCCGACTTGGATCGATTTCAATGGAAGCCTTAACCATTATATCATCATTAAGCAGCGTATGGAAAGAAGATTGGATAAAGCCGCAAGGCATACGCTAAATCTGAAAACTAAGCCGGAAAATTGGGGGATTTTATGTTATAATAAAAGAAAAAATAGAGGAAGAAGGAAATGGCGGAGAACCTTAACCTAAAGCTGCGCATTCGGCCAGGAGAGGCAAAGCGCGGCTGCACTAAGACACTGACGACAGGCGGTATGCGGCTGACGGTACGGGTACCCGCGGGCACGACGTCCGGGCGGGTGCTAATACTCCGAGCTGTGCCCTTTCCCATAGGGGCACGGGATGTGGCCGTGAAGATCGAGGTCAAGCGGAAGACGGGTTGGCTATGGGCATGCCTGGCAGCGGGGGCGGCGGCCGTAATTTTGCACCTATCGGGATTAGAACACCCGGTGGCCACGCCGAAAACGACGGCGGTACGCGGCGGACAGACAGAAAACCGGGAGTTGGCCGCCGCGATGGAACGCTTATACCAGATACAGCCCGGCGGCGATACCGCGTCTGCGCGGGTGGAACAGGCAATTCTGCGGCTGGGCAGTTGGCAGGCGGAAGGTGGAAGCGGACCGCGGGGATATCAGGTAAGTATTACTGCGCCAGATATGGCAGGGCTGATGGAGTCGATTTCCGAATCCCTGGCGGCTGGTGAACTTCAGGCCGCGACGGCGGAAGAGATCAACGAGCTGATCCTCCGCCGGCTGGAGCAAGGCGACTATACGATGCGTAAGCAAAGCGTCATGGTGCAGTACACGGAAGGGGAAGATGGGCCCTGCGTGGAGCAGACCGAGGCGCTGGCCGACGCTGTATATGGCGGCTTGCTCAGTTGGCAGCAGCAGGCGATTGAGGCGTGGAGGGAGAATAACCCATGAAACGATATATAGCGGGCCTCTTGCTGACGGCCCTTTTGCTGGGTGCGGTTCCGTTGGGCGCTTCCGCCGCAGGCAGCGTCCAAGAGCCGGTAATGCTCATGTGTTACAGCGACCGCGTCGCCGCCAACTATTATCCCTTTATCATTCTCGACGGGCAACTCTATATCCGGAGCGACACGGCGGGAGCGTTTTCAGGCTTTGCCTGGGATGGGGCATGTTTTAGCCGCGACGGCGTACGGCTTGAGCCGCAGGGCATGGAATACCGCGGCGGAACTTGGTTCCCTGTGGAAAGTGTGATGCGGGAAATGGAGACAGCCGTGGTGGAGGAGGATGGCGCGCTGTATTTCTGTTCGGCTTCCGTATTGAGGCAGAATTTTTTGGCCCTGTATGATCAGATGAGCCGCTTCCCCGCTCCCTTCGATGATGAAGAGCTGGCCTTTCAAAGCGGCTTGGTCATATCGGCAGCCTATGACATTCTCTCCAACGCAAGGTTTAGCACGCTGTGGAAGGGCTATTACCGGCCGCTTTTTGACGAAGCGATTTGCGAGCTAGCTGTCCCTCAGGACCCCGATGATCCGATCTTTGCCTGGCTTGCGTCGGCGGAGACCGACCTATTGGGCCCTGCGGCGCAGAAAATGGACAAGGTAGACGAAATTACCAAGGAGATGGGCCTGCCGAAGAGCAGCATCTATTATGCCGACGACACGCTGGAGCGCATGCTGCGCACTACGCAGGCTTACCGGGAGGTAACGGGCAGCCTGGGCTTTTCCCTCTCGGATTTTTATCAAGGCGTGGCCCGGGCCAGCTATGCCTATGGCCTGGAGAGCAGCTACCTCAAAGGGCTGTCCATGCTGGCGTCGATGGAAGCCGAAGACGGCAAAGAGGAAGCGATGCAGGCCGCCATTAACCATATGCTGGAGGTCTATCAGGATCGCCAGGAAGCTGACGGCTGGGAGCAAATGCAGAATCTGGTGGATACCTTTGCCACCGAGCAGCTGGAGAAAAAGGCGGCGGCCGCCATATTTGCCTGCATGCCCAAGACGCTGCAGGCGATAACGGCTGCGATCCGCGCCAGCGATTTCCCCAAGCAGGCTTCGGCCATCGAGAAAAGCGCGGCCTATTCGGTGATTCAGAACAAAGCCCGGCAGCGGGCCGATCAGCTGTATGAGGCTGAGGAAACCGACTATGTGGCGCTGAAATATGCAATGCTGCTCTACTATAAAGCGGCAATGTTGGGCTATCAGCAGTATACCTTCGATGATGTGGTGGGCCCTTTGTGTGCCGCCAAGGCCGAGGAGGCCAGGACGATTCTGATGCAGCTATCCGCCGTGCAGGATCGTGATTTGGAAAACCATGATTACGGCAACCCGAAGATCGATACGGCGGCGTTAAAGGCCTATACGCCTACTTCGCCTGTTGCGGACGAAGACCTTTCGGATGTGAGCGAAACGGAGCAGCCCGAGCAGAGCCGGACAGGTGAATCGACCCTGGAGGGTTTTGTCGCCTCTGAGCTGGAAGGCATATGGCTGGATCACACCCAAATGCCCGATCGTGTGCCCAACCATAGTGAGCTAACGCCCTATGAAAAGGGTTATATTGAAACGGGCGATGGGCTGATCGGCGCATGGCGGCTGGATCTGAATGAAGACGCCAGCGATGAACTTGTGGTGTTGCGCCAAAGGATGGACGGCCTGCCCAAGCTCCAGTTGCAGGTTTACGGATTCCATTCCGGGGATTATAGCCAGGTATACCTGCTTTATGAGGATGAGGTTTTGCAGGCCGGGGCCAATGGCTGCTATCTGACGATTCAAGCCGGAGCCAACGCCCATGTGGCTTACTGCCTATACGGCACCATGTACGCGATCGACTGGAAACCCGGCGCAGAAGCGGTTACGCGCATTGCGTTTCCCGAGCGCTCCGGCGATTCGATCGCTGAGGAAGATCAATCATCCCTGGACAAATATCGCGCCTATTATGGCAGCGAAGCCATTGCGATGCCCGCTGCCTATGTGGATGCAGCCAACGGACAGCTGGCCCTTTATCTGACGCAAGCTAGCCGGCAGCTCATGGTGGGCGGATCATAACCGGTGAGTTAAAAGGGCCGTACGGCAGGCTAACTGCGTACGGCCCTTTTTCTTGGTGAAAGATTTACTTTATGACGCGCTTTCGATATCGGCGCACCTGACCGCCCAGATGGCTGGGATATGAGAGCATCTCCCAACCGCGGCGCAGCAGTTCCTGGTCGGGGGCGCAATGCGTTTCTTCTCCGGGGCAGTCAATGAGCCAGCCGCCGGGTTTGGTTACGCGAGCAAGCTCGGTAAGCTCGCCGTCATAGTCATCGCCCACTACGTGGCCGGACATGACGATGTCAAAAAGATCGTTGGGGTAGGGTAATGAATCGGCCATGCCATCGACAACCCGTACGTTATTAAGCCCTTCCCGGCGGATCCGGCTGCGCAGATAGGCCCGTAGGGTTTCGACGGGTTCGCAGGCATAGACTTCCCGTGCGAGACCGGCGGCGGCAAAAGCTAGACGGCCGGATCCGCTGCCTACGTCCAATATGGTTTTGTTCTTAAAGTCGGCAAGCTCCAGCAACCTGGCCGGATCCCAGTGGGCAATAAAACCGCAATGGGTATCCATGAGTTCAGGCCTAGTATAGGTGATAAAATCCTCCACCCAGGACATAACCGAAAGTTCGCAACTGCGCAGCTCTTCCGGCGAGGCCCCATGCGGCGCGCAGGCGATGAGCTGGGCCACGGTATCCGCGCATTCCGGACAGCGATGGGCCAGATACCAGGCTACGGCCGGATGGCCTGCCAACGCCCGGGCAAAAGAAGCCCGGAAAGCAGGGTCGTCGATCCCGCAGAGAAGACGAATTTGGAAGCGCTCCAGAAGAAGCAAGCTGTGAAAGGAAAAGTCGTTTACATCAATCCAATTCAGGGCCATTGAATCCTCCTTGTTTTCGGAGGGCTATGCTGCCAATGCCCTCCCTTTTGCGATTAAGGCCTTAGCGGATGCGTGCATCATAATGATCAGTCCTTTCATGCGTATTGGGCGGCTGAAGTCCAACTGCCTATTTCCAGTATAAAGAAGATAGGAAAAAAATCAAGGTAAATCATGGCTTTTCGGAGCGGCCAGGTTCCCAAAGATCGGGGAGGAAAGGCGGCACGGAAACCTGGGCCATCATGAGCGGGTTCGAGCCTGAGCCCTAGCCCGATAGCGCCGAAGAAGGGGCGGAGGCGCCCGGGTAGCCGGCGAAGATGCGAGAAATGGACAGAAAAAAAGCGCGGACTGCTTCATGCAGCCCGCGCTTTCTTTCTTATGCTTTGCGCTCAGGCAACCGCACTCGAGCCTGCAAGGGAGCAATATCCTCAGGCAGGGCGGCGCGATAACGGTCGAAGGGGAAAGGAATTCCCAGCGCTTGATATTTTTCTATACACAGCTTATGGAAAGCAAGCAGCTCCACCTTCTGGACGTTGCCATAGGGTGAAATCAGGGCGTTCAACCGGTCGATCTGCTCCGGCGTATCGTTAAGGCCGGGCACGATGACCTGCCGGATCCAAACAGGCACGCCGGCTGCCTGCAGGCGGCCCAAAAAGGCCAGCGTGGTATGCAGGCTCCCACCGGTATAGCGCACATATTCTTCCTCGGTGGTGAACTTGATATCTAACAGGCATAGGTCGGTATAGGCTAGCAGCGCCTTTTCTTCCGCCGCATGCAGGCATCCGCTGGTATCCAGGCAGGTATGAATCCCGTCCCGATGGCAGCGCTCAAAAAGCTCCGCTACAAATCCGGCCTGCGCCAAAGCTTCGCCGCCGGAAACCGTGAGTCCCCCCTCGGTGCCAAAGTAGCTTTTATAGCGCCGGACGCGGGCGGCCACATCGGCAGCCTCCATGATTTTGCCGTCGGCGAAATCCCAGGTATCCGGATTATGACAGAAGCCGCAGCGTAGCGGGCAACCTTGCAGGAATACCACGCTGCGCAGCCCCGGGCCGTCCAGCGTGCCTAAGCTTTGAAAGCTATGGATGCGCCCGGTCATTACATGCTCTCGTGGAAGGTACGGCTGATAACCTCCCGCTGCTGCTCCCGGGTAAGACGGTGGAAGTTGACCGCATAGCCCGACACGCGAATGGTTAGATTCGGGTATTTCGTGGGATCCTCGTAAGCCTCAATAAGCTTCTGCTTGTTCAGCACGTTGACGTTCAGGTGATGGGCGCCCTGGGCAAAATAGCCATCCATCATGGATACCAGGTTCCCGGTGCGCTGTTCGTCATCCCGCCCCAAGGTGGACGGGGTGATAGAGAAAGTATTGGAGATACCGTCGCGGCAATCAGCATAATCTAGCTTGGCTACCGAGTTAAGCGAGGCAAGCGCGCCGTTCTTTTCGCGGTTGTGCATGGGATTCGCGCCGGGAGCAAAGGGCTCGCCCTTGGCCCGGCCGTCAGGCGTGGCGCCGGTCTTTTTGCCGTAAACCACATTGGAGGTGATGGTCAGCACAGAGAGCGTATGTTTGGCGCCGCGATAGCAAGGGGTCTTGCGCAGCTCTTCGATCATTTCATGCACCAAGTTCTGGGCGATTTCATCTACGGCGTCAATATCGTTGCCATACGTGGGGAAATCGCCTTCCGTCTCAAAATCTACGATATAACCCTTCTCATCGCGCACCGGATGCACCTTGGCGTGGCGGATGACGGAAAGCGAGTCGGTGATGACCGAAAGCCCAGCCACGCCGAAAGCCATAAAGCGCTCCACCTGCGTATCATGCAGGGCCATCTGGGTTTTTTCATAGGCATATTTGTCATGCATGTAGTGGATTACGTTCAGCGTGTTCACATACAGCGCGCACAGCCAGCTGCGGTATTCGGTAAAGCGCTCCATTACGGTTTCATAATCCAGAATGTCGCCGGCCAGCGGAGCTTTTTCCGGGCCTAGGTGGAGGCCGCTGGTGGTGTCGTAGCCGCCGTTGATGGCCAGCAGCAGCAGCTTGGGCAGATTGCACCGGGCGCCAAAGAACTGCATTTGCTTGCCTACCTTCATGGCCGATACGCAGCAGGCGATGGCATAATCGTCGCCATAGGTAGGACGCATCACGTCGTCGTTTTCGTACTGGATGGAGTCGGTGTCAATGGATACCTTGGCGCAGAAGCGTTTAAAGCCCTCGGGCAGCCGCTCGGACCAGAGCACCGTCATGTTCGGTTCAGGCGCAGAACCCAGCGTGTAGAGCGTGTTGAGGATGCGGAAGGAGTTCCGGGTGACCAACGTACGGCCATCTTCGCCCATGCCGCCTACGCCCTCGGTGATCCAGGTGGGATCGCCGCCGAAAAGCTCGTTGTAAGCGGGCGTACGTAGGTGACGGGCCATGCGCAGCTTCATAACGAAGTCGTCCATAAGCTCCTGCGCGCCGGCTTCGTCCAGCACGCCAGAAGCAATGTCCCGGGTCAAATAGATATCGAGGAAGGTGGACACGCGGCCCAGGCTCATAGCCGCACCGTTCTGCTCCTTAATGGAGGCCAGATAGCCAAAGTAAGTCCACTGGATGGCCTCGCGGGCAGTGGTCGCCGGGCCAGAGATATCATAGCCATACATGGCGGCCATTTCCTTCATCTTGCCTAGGAAATTGATCTGCTGGTACAGCTCCTCGGACAGGCGGATGGTTTCCGTATCCATCAGCCCCATGCCCAAAATCAGCTTATCCTTTTGTTTTTCCTCAATGAGCCGATCTACGCCATAAAGCGCCACACGACGGTAGTCGCCGATAATACGGCCGCGGCCATAGGCATCGGGCAGGCCGGTAATCAGCCCGCTCTTACGGGCGGCGCGCATTTGGGGCGTATAGACGCGGTACACACCGTCGTTGTGGGTGGTGCGGAACTTAAATTCATCCTGGATCGTCTGCCCCATCTCATAGCCATAAGCTTCACAGGCTTCCTTGGCCATGCGCATACCCCCAAAGGGGTTGATTCCGCGCTGCAGCGGGCGGGCGGTCTGCAGGCCCACAATGAGTTCTTTGTCTTTATCCAGGTAGCCGGGCTTATAATGGGTCAGCGAAGATACGGTGTTGGTATCCACGCCCAGTACGCCGCCCATCTCATGCTCCAGCTTCAGGAGCGTATTAAGCTTATCCATCAGCGTTCGGGTGCGCTCGGTGGCGCCCGCCAGGAAGCTTCCGTCGCCCTCATAAGGCGTGTAGTTTAGCTGGATAAAATCCCGCACATTAATCTCGTTGACCCAAAGGCCGGGGGTAAAACCCTTCCACGCTTCTTTCATTTTCCGGTTTCCTCCTGTCTATTCTGCTGAAATGTATGAAAGGCTCTGTCAAAGGCTTCACGATACTGCTTAAGATGCTCATATACCGATCCCGCCAGCTGGCCGGCGGCGGCCAGCTCCTCGAATTCCTCCAGGCTGACCCAGCGGGCCGCGTCGGTTTCGCCGGGCTGAAGTTTGATGGATTCGGCGGGCACGTTCCGTACCAGCGCAAAGTTATCGCCGAAGAAAGGCTGGAGCTTGATTGTGCCAAGAAAAATCAATTCCTCAGGACGGGCCTGGATGCCCGTCTCTTCCCACAGCTCCCGGGCTGCAGCAGCGCGGCTATCCTCGCCGGAAACGACATGTCCACCGGTATTTTCCCATTTTCCAGGCATATACCGCTTGGAGGCATCCCGTCGCGTCAGAAGAATGTGTCCCTTGCCGTCGAACACCCAGATACCCACCACCACGTGATATTCGCCTGGCTGAAGCGGTTCGTCTCGCCGGGCCGTGCGGCCCAGGGGGCGGCGGGATTCATCGTAAAGATCCCAGATTTCCATTTTTCCTGCCTTTCCATAGAAAAAGGGCAACCCTTGCAGCGCTTGCAAAGATTGCCCAGACGGTCGGCTTTTCAACTTTATGCTCCCCTGTGGTGCTCCACAAGATTCCGTCAGTCACATAAAGCGTGTACATTCGCAGTATAGGGGATGCGGTCAGAAATGTCAAGGGAATAATAACGGAAAAATAAACAATTTCATTTTATATGCATTACAAAAAAGTGCGGCGGGCATTTTGCCTGCCGCACTGCAGCGACGCATTCCATGAGGCTCTATTTCAGCTGCTGCACCTATAGGGACAAGGGGGCGCGCTTATTTTTCTTCATCTGCTTTGCGCAGGGCGCGCAGCAGGCACAGAGCGGCCGCTACCAACGATACGGCTGCCGCAATTATCCACAAAAGGATGGGATGCGTATCGCCGGTCTGGACAGATTCGGAAACCGTTGAAGTCGTAGCCGTGGGGCTGGAGGGATTAGCGGTTTCCGTGGGTTTGGTAGCATTTGAGGGCTCCGTAGCGCCCGAGGGTTCGGTAACACCCGAGGGTTCGGTAGCGCTCGAATGATCAGCAGATGCAAGGTTTTCAATGGCGGCCTTCAGCTCAGCGACCGCCTCATCGATAGCCGTTTGGCTGGCGGCAGGATTTTGAAGCGTTTTCCGGGCAGCCTCCAGGGCGGCGTTCAGCGCATCCACTGTCTCTTGGGTATACCCGTCCGTAGCGGTTGATTCCGCCGCGTGAATCGCGGCCTCCAGGGCGGATTTATCGGTATGGGGGATGTCGATACCATATACCTCGAGCTCGCCGATCTGCGAGAGATAGGCGCCGGTACCGCCGTCTCTGGTGGCACTGTGCCGGGTAATGTGAATACGTACGTAACGGCCCCTAATGTAGTCAAAGGCGTATGGCTGGTCCGTAGCGGCATCCAGTTCGATATTCTGAGCGGATGCGACGTCAGTCCAATTTTGGTTGTCGGTCGACACTTGAATGACATAGTCCCGCGGGAAATTTCCGCCGTCATCATAGATACAGGGGCGCAATATGACCGTGTCCAGCAGGTATTCATCCCCCAGATCCACGGTAATATCGATGGGATCCGTTTCGCCGTTGCCGCTAAATGGATCGGTGGACCAACCCTGATGGGAGTTGACATCGATATCTGCATGTACGCCGTCGGTGAGGTAGTTTCGGCTGAAATATACCCCTTCCTCATAGGAATTGTCGGCGGAAATGGGCTTTTTCAGCGAAAGCAGGGAAGAATCGGTGATCTCAACCCGAAGGGCCGACATGGCAGCGGACAGCGCGGCACGAGCCTCATCTACCTGCGCCTGGGTCGCGTTCTCATGAGCGGCGACGTCTTTGGCGTCGGCCAAGGCCTTACGGAAGGTGTCGCGTCCCTCCTCACGATATTGGGCCAGATCGATTGCCTCAGCCTGCTGGATGAGCGCGTTCAGCCGGTAGAAATTTGTGATATCCTTCAGCTCGTATTGATAATCTTCAGGCAGCTGCAGCAGGATGCCCTCGCCTGCCAGCAGCTCTACCGAATATACACCGTCGGCATCCGGCGTCAGCGCGACCGGTTTGCCGGTTTCGCTGCTGATATAATGAAGGGATGCGACTTCCTGCTCCACGGTAAAGCGCACAGTCTGCGGACTGCGATAGTCGCGGTTGACCACCATGGCATAGGTTCGGCCCGTTCCCTTCTCCGTCATATGGCTGACAGTAAGGTTTTGCTCCCAGTCCACCGGATGGAGGAAGAAGCCAGCGGGCAGCTCCTGGTAGGCGGATCCGAAGTTGTCGCCGGTATGATAGACGGTAACGCCGTCGAGCTTCATAAGCGTAGGCCCAAGCATCTGGATACCATGGTTGATCTCGCTAACCGGCTCGAAAAGATCGGTGGGGTTGCCATCGATATCGATAATGGCCGGGCCGTAAGTTTCGGCGGTGTTGGCCCGGGGCGTCTGCCAGCAAAAATAGGAGAGCTGCTTGACGCCATAGGCGAGGGAGGCATAGGCTTGATATCGGATTTCGTCGGCATCAGGCCGGTTGCACATAGCGCCGCTTCCTGTCGTCCCCCAGGCCATGGATTGAATATAGGAGGCGGTGGGCGTATTCAGCTCTTCGCCCAGCTGCCGGTTATACTCCAGCCAATAATACAGCGAATTCTCGTCGACGGTTTCGCCGCGGCAGCAATAGACGTCGTACATCACATAATCAAGCAGGCCGGAACCATATTTATTCAGCTCGGAAACAAGCCCGCGGACGTTGTCGCCATAAGCCCCGCAAAAGTTCATATGGGCGACGGCATAGGGCATGACCGACTTGACCAGCGCCATCGCTCGGGCATAAGGCCTGGCATCGGCCGGCTCGTCCACAATGTAGTAGCCTGTCACACCGGGAATATGGGAATAGCGCTTGGCGAACGCCAGAATTTCTTCGTCCGTTTTCTGCGGCCAGTTGCGGTTGAAATCTGCCTCGCTAACCGTCACGTCCAGCCCACGTTCATGGGCCAGCTTGATGGCCTTGAGGTTGTTTTCATAGGTAATCGCGCCGGCGTCAAGGGAAAAGTTGATTTCCACATTGGTGAGGCCGCCCTTTTTCATGTTGTCAAAGGTGGTGGCGTTGATATCCTTTTCATAGAAATAAGGAATAAACCCAACAATTTGGAAGTGATCCGAGGCGCAATAGCGCTGCACGGTTACCGTCGCGGTATAGGATTCGCCGCTGGTTTCATCGTAAAGCGTAATGACCGTAGAGCCGTTGGCCACGGCGGTTACAACGCCGTCGTCTGATACGGTGGCCACGGCGGGATTGCTGCTTTCATACCGGGTAACGGGGGCGGGTAAATGGCGGTCGGCAACCAAGTATAGTTCATCCGTCTCTCCAGGGTTCATCAGTAGCTCCGGCTTGTTGACGGTAGTCGGGACGATTTCAGCCCCGTCCTCATAGCCATATAGCTCGATTTCACCGATGGCGGAGGTATAGGCGCCGCTTTGATCCACGATGGCGCTATGGCGGGTGATGTGGATGCGGAAATAGCGGATACGTACCGGGTCAAAGCCGTCATAGGCGAGCGGCTGCACGGCCGTGTTGCTTTCCGCATGGGCGTCTACATTGGTATCGGAGGCGATGGTCTGCCATTTTTCCCCATCCATAGAAACTTGGAGCTCATAATCCCGAGGAAAGGCGTCGCCATTGCCCCACTTCATGGGCTTGAGCACAATGCGCTGCAGCGCATAGCTGGAGTCTAGGGACAACGTAATGTCCACTGGATCGGTTTCGGCCAGCTTTACAGCGGTATCCGTGTTCCACCCCAGCTTCACATTGGAGCCTTCTAAGGTTTCCCAGGATCCGTCCACCAGGAATTTTGCGCTATAGAAACCTTCCGGCGCAATATAGTCGCTGGTGGCGCTGATGCTCTGATTCAGGGCGAAGTTGCTTTCAGCAGGCTTTTCGACAAGTTCAGCCTGCGCGGAATCCAGCGCCGATACGGCATCGGCAATATCTGCTTCGGAAGGCGATGGCTGGCTGAGCAAAGCTTCGGCAGCGGCTATGGCGTTTTGTAAGGGCGCCAGGCTGGCCAGCGTGTAAGCGGTCAGGTCGAGCTTTTGAATTTCATCTAGTTTGGCCTGCAGCGACGCTTTCCCATATGGTGCTGCCGCTCCATAAAGCTCGATTTCGCCGATGGCGGAGGTATAGGCGCCGCTTTGATCCACGATAGCGCTGTGGCGGGTGATGTGGATGCGGAAATAGCGAAGATATACGGCATCAAAACCGCTGTATGAAAGCGGCTGCACGGCCGTATTGCTTTCCGCGTGAGCGTTTACATCGGTATCGGAGGCAATGGTCTGCCAGCTCTTTCCATCCATGGAAACTTGGAGCTCATAATCCCGAGGGAAGGCGTCGCCGTTGCCCCACTTCATGGGCTTTAGGACGATCTGCTCCAAAGCATAGCGGCCGTCCAGCGTAAGGGTGATATCGACAGGGTCGGTTTCACCTAGCTTTACGGCGGTATCCGTATTCCAGCCCAGCTTTACATTGGCGCCCTCCAAGGTTTCCCAAGAGCCGTCTACCAGAAACTGGGCGCTGTAGAAACCTTCCGGCGCAATATAGTCGCTGGTGGCGCTGATGCTTTGGCCCAAAGCGAAATTGGTTCCTTTCGGCGGGGCCGGCGCGGGTGAGGGAGATCCGGTAGGATCAGGGGATTCGGTGGGATCAGGCGACCCGGTGGGATCGGGAGATTCAGCAGGCGTGGCCGTGGGAGAAGCAGAAGCTTCTACCTCCGGCAAACCGTATACCTCGAATTCCCCGATTTGCGAATATGCCATTCCAGTCCCGGCATCGGTCATGGCGCTGTGCTGCGTGATGTGAATGCGTACATAGCTGGCCTTGGTTTCCTGGAATGTGTAAACCTTGGGCGTAACTTCCGTATCGCTTCCAGCCAGCGCGCTGACGTTGGAGTCGGACGATACCGTGTCCCATTTGGTACCGTCCATGGAAACCTGGAGCTGGTATGCAGCGGGAAAGCCTTCGCCTTTGCTCCACTGCATAGGCTTCAGTATCATCTTGTCGATGATATAGGTTCCACCTAAATCCACCGTGATGTCAACCGGTGTGGTCTCGTCGGCCGGATTGCTGGTCCAACCCAGCGTATGGAGATCGGCGCCGTTATAGGTGGTATAGACGCCGTCGGTCAGATATTGGGCCTGATAATAAGGCTCAGGATGCTGGCTGGTAACGGAAACGGCTTTGTCCAAGGCGACGTTTCCGTATGAGTCTTGATCGGATAGGGCCGCAAAAGCGGGGGTGCTTATCCCCGCCAGCATAGCGGCTGTGAGCAACAGGGCAAACAGCCGCGCCGCGCGATGCTTCGCTTTCATCCATGTTTCTCCTCTTTTTCACGTTGTCGATTATGGGATCCCTTAGCTTGGTTGCATAGGCGGTGTTTTAGATTCACCTCCTTTTTGGGCGATAAAGTAGACTTTTCGATCCGGTTTGATTTTGTGTTTAAACTGGATCGAACAGCCTATTTTTCATACATATTATTATACAACCTTAAGGTATCATTTATGGATTTATTTGTCTACCATTTCACCCGACTTAAAGCAAAAAGATATCCTGTTTTGATGATGACCTTAGGGTTATCCCTTATGCAAGATTTAGATGGCAGAGGTTCCGGTTTCAGCAGGCGCCCAGCCGGCTCAGGGTTTCGCCATGCCCTGGGCAATGAGACGGCTGGACTTTTGGAATGCGAACAGGCGGCGCGCAGATCGAAAGCGCGTTAGGGCGTTGCCGCTGGTTGTCGCGCGCATTTTGGCTTTGCCCCTTGCATTTTGGAAAATCAAGTGGTATAATCGGCTCAAATTTGATAAACCGATGCGGAAGAAGTAAAACCGTCAGAGGGTTCCAGAGCGAGCCGGGGAGGGTGTAAGCCCGGTGAATACGGGGCGGATAAATGGGCTTCCAAGGGCGCGGCGAAAGCAATGAGGCGAGTATCCCGCGACGTGGCGTTCGCGTGAAGGACGAGCAGCGTGTTGGCGCTGTGTAAAGTGGGTTTTTTCAAACCAAGCAAGGTGGTACCGCAGGTGAGTAGGCTTGCCCTTGACTGATTCGTCAGGGGCAGCCTTTTTTGTTTTACAGAAAGGATGGATCAGATATGCAGGAGCTTTTGATGGGCAACCAGGCATTGGCCCTGGGCGCGATCGCGGCGGGCGTCGGATTAGTCAGCGGCTATCCCGGTACCCCCTCTACCGAGATACTAGAGACCGTGGCCAAACGGAATCCCGGCGATATTTATGTGGAATGGTCGGTCAACGAGAAGGCGGCGCTGGAGGTGGCTGCCGGCGGCGCTTATGCCGGCCTTCGCACCATGGTTACCATGAAGCAGGTGGGGCTGAACGTGGCCTCCGATCCGCTGATGAGCCTGGCCTATATCGGTGTTGAAGGCGGCATGGTGGTGGTAGTGGCCGACGACCCGGGCCCCATTTCCTCTCAAACCGAGCAGGATACCCGGCAGTTTGCCGCTTTCTGCAAGCTGCCCATTTTCGATCCCGCTTCGCCGGAGGAATGCTATCGCATGATCGGCGACGCCTTTGACTACTCGGAGAAGTATAAAACGCCGGTGCTGTTCCGCACCACAACGCGGGTTTGCCACGGCTGCGTGTCCCTCACAGCGGATCTGCCTCGGAAAAAGATTGTGCCCGGAGGATTTAAGCGGGATCCCAAATGGGTCATTTTTCCTCGCCTAACCTACCAGAACCATTTGGCTATTGAAAAGCGCCAACCCATCTTAGCCGACGATTTCTCTGGCTACCGCTACAATGAAACGATGGGCCAAGGAAACAAGGCTGTGGTTACCGGCGGGGTCAGCTACGCTTATGTCCGCGAGGCGCTGGAACTGCTGGGTGGAGAAGCAAAGCTGCTGAAAATCGCCACGCCCCATCCCTTCCCAGAGAAGCTGGCCTTATCTTTCCTGGAAGGCGTGGACGAGGTGCTGGTCGTGGAGGAGCTTTCGCCGGTGCTGGAACATGCGCTGGTTCATCTGGTCGGCAAGCATCATTTGAAGCTTACCGTGCTGGGCAAGGATACGGGCCATATCGGCTATGCCGGAGAGAATACGGTGGAGTCGGTGGCCAAAACGCTGGCATCCTTTTTGAATTTGCCCCCGCGGGCGGAGGAAAAGCCCGCGGATATGCCCCGCTTGGCGGTACGGCCGCCGGTGCTGTGCGCCGGATGCCCCCACCGCGCCAGCTTCTATGCGGTTAAAAAGGCGATGGCCGGACGTAAGGCCTGCTTTTCGGGCGACATCGGCTGCTATACGCTAGGCAATGCTCAACCGCTTGACATGGTGGATACCTGCCTATGTATGGGCGCGGGCATCACCGTGGCCCAAGGACTGCATCGGGCGGAGCCGGACACGGTGAATTTCGCCTTTATCGGCGACTCCACCTTCTTCCATACAGGGATTCCCGGCGTGATTAACGCCGTATACAACGAGACGGATTTGGTGATCTGCGTGCTGGATAATTCCACCACGGCCATGACGGGCCATCAGCCCCATCCCGGTACGGGATTGACGATGATGGGTGAAATCAGCCAAAAAATTTCCATATACGAGGTGGTTAAGGCGTTGGGCGTCCACTCGGTTCGGCGCGTAAATCCCTTTGATCTACATGAGGCTCAGAAGGCAGTGCAGGCAGCGGCAAACGAAAAAGGCGTAAGGGTTATCCTATTTGAGGCGCCCTGCATCGCGGTAACCAAGCCCAGCGTGGCATACCGGGTCAATGGGGAAAAATGCATTGGCTGCAAGAAGTGCATCCGGGAACTGGGGTGTCCGGCCATCGTGGTTTCCCAGGGCAAAGCTTCCATAGAGGCGGCCATGTGCTATGGCTGCTCCATTTGCGCCCAGGTATGCCCGGTGGATGCGATTGAGAAAGGAGGCGAGGCATAATGGCGAATTGTCTACTATGCGGCGTAGGCGGCCAGGGAACGGTGCTGGCCAGCAAGCTGATTGCCCAATCGGCCATGGACCGCGGACTGATGGCCAGGACGGCGGAAACCATCGGCATGGCTCAGCGGGGCGGTTGTGTGGTCAGCCATGTGCGAACAGGCCGGGAAATCTTTTCCCCCATGATCCCCTTGGGGACGGCAGATCTGATCTTAGGCTTTGAACCTGGCGAGGCGGTGCGGTGCCTGCCCTATCTGAAAGAGGGCGGCGTAATTGTTGCCTCCGTGAATCCTGTCATGCCGGTGACCGCTTCGCTGAAGGGCGGCTATGATGGCGCGGCCATGGTCGAAGAGCTGCGCAGCCAGCCGGGCCGAGTCATTTTGGTGGACACTGAAGCCATCTGCAGGCACGTCGGCTCGGCCAAGGTAGCCAATGTGGCGCTGCTGGGCGCGGCGGCAGCCAGCGGTGTGCTGGATGTAAGCCTCCGCGAGCTGGAGGAAACGCTGGAAAAGCGGATGAACCCCAAGTTTATCGCCATCAATAAAGCGGCGCTGGCCGAAGGGGCGCGTCTGGCGGGAGAGGGAGGGAATCAATGATGAAAGAGACGCAGTTTAATGCCATTACAGCGATGTTCGACCGGCTGATGCAGATTCCCGGCGGGTTTTATCAGAAAAAATTCGCCGGCATGGCCCCCGGCGATCTCAAGGATCGGGCAGCCTTTGAGCAGCTGCCGTTTACCAACAAAGAGGAGCTCCGCCAAGCCTATCCCCTGGGGCTGGCTGCTGTGCCGGAGGACGAGATTATCCGGATCCACTCCTCCTCGGGCACCACGGGTACGCCCATCATCATCCCCTATACCCAGCGGGATGTGGACGACTGGGCGGTCATGTTCAAGCGTTGCTATGAACTGGCCGGCATTACCCGGCACGACCGCATCCAGATCACCCCGGGCTATGGCCTGTGGACGGCGGGCATCGGTTTCCAGAACGGCGCAGAATTGCTGGGTGCCATGGTGGTGCCCATGGGGCCGGGGAACACGGACAAGCAGATCAAAATGATGGAGGATATGGGCTCTACCGTGCTATGCGCCACCTCCTCTTACGCGCTGCTGCTGGCAGAGGAGATAGCCCAGCGAGGCGTGAAGGATCGGATCCGGTTGAGAAAGGGCGTGATCGGTTCGGAACGCTGGGGGGAGAAGATGCGCCGCCGCATCGCCAATGAGCTGGGGGTAGCGCTCTATGATATCTATGGGCTTACCGAGATTTATGGCCCCGGCATTGCCATGAGCTGCGATTACGCCTGCGGCATGCATTATTGGGACGATTACGTGTATTTTGAAATCATTAACCCTCATACCGGCGAGCTCGTGCCCGAAGGAGAGGTGGGTGAGCTTGTGATCACCACCTTGCGCAAAGAAGGCGCCCCCCTGATCCGATACCGCACCCATGACCTCACCCGCTTTATGCCGGGCGAGTGCCCGTGCGGCGATGCGCATCCCCGGATCGATACGCTGATCGGCCGCACCGACGATATGGTCAAAGTAAAAGGCGTCAACATCTATCCCGGCCAGATTGACGACCTGCTTAAGGAGGTAGACGGAGCCAGCAGCGAATACCAGGTGATGATCGATCACCTCAATGGGAAGGACATTATGACCCTCTTCTTTGAAACGGAGGCAGGGGTGGATAAAGCGCGCATTGCCAATAACGTACAAGCCTACTTTAAAATGCGCATTGGCATCACGATCGTGCCCAAACCGGTGGCCATTGGCGAGCTGCCCCGCAGCGAAAAAAAGTCGACCCGCATCTTTGACAACCGATATTAAGCGTTACCCGCATCGCTAAGGGGAAGCCCCAAAGGCGCCCCCTTTTTGTTTGCGATTTTGACCGAACTTCGCTTGATTTGGAGCAAACTCCAGGGATTAAACTACCGGTAAAGAGAAAGGAGCTGATCCAATGCAAAGAACGAAGAAAACGATCGATTACCTGAAAAAAGCTTTCCCGGAGGGATATGGCCTGGAGACGCTGGATCCGGAGCTGGCCGAGCGGTTTGAGAACTTTGCCTTTGACGAGACGGTGAGCATGGACGATCATACGCGTATGCTGGCGATCCTGGCTGCGCTCATGGGGTGCCAGGGGCTGGAGGAGTTTCAGGTGACGGCGCCGGCTGCGCTTCGGCTGGGCGTGACGGCGATCGAGCTAAAGGAGACTATCTATCAGGCGGTGGCTTATCTTGGCATGGGACGCGTACGCCCTTTTCTAAGGGCGGCGAATGGTCTGCTGGCGGCGCAGGCGGTTCCGCTGCCGCTGGCGCCGCAGGCTAAGACGACGCTGCAGGACCGGCTTGCGGCAGGCAACCAGGCTCAGGTGGAAATATTTGGCGAAGGGATGCGGGATTTCTGGCGCTCTGGCCCGGAAGATAGCCGGATCATCAACCGATTCCTGGCAGAAAACTGCTTTGGGGATTATTATACTAGGGGCGGCCTGGACTTAAAGCAGCGGGAGATGATCACTTTTTGCCTGCTGGCAGCGCAGGGCGGATGTGAGCCGCAGCTTAAGAGCCATGCGGCGGCCAACATGCGAATGGGAAATGATAAAGGGTACCTGATCAGCATACTGGTTCAATGCTTGCCCTATATCGGCGATCCCCGCACCTTGAACGCGCTGGCCTGCGTTCGTGCAGCGGCCGAGGGCCAAGCATAAGCCGTCCGCGGGCCGGCGAAACAAGACGGCCGGACAGATAGGATCAAAAAGAACGCATCCATGATAAAGAAAAAGCCTGCCGGTTGGCAGGCCTTTTGGCGCTAATAGGGAAAAGTCGGTTAGATCAAGGGCGCATTATTTCTCTAGTGTAGCTGCGGCGCGCTGAAGCTCGTCGATAATGTGGATATGCTGAGGACATACCCGCTCACACTGGCCGCAGGCAATGCACTGGCTGGCCGTTCCGCCGTTGCGGGTTTCAAAACCATAGTTCCCCTGGGCGCCGGCCAGATTGTTATAGACAAGGTAGTTGTTCATGGCCTTGAAGATGCCCGGGATTGCAACGCCCTTGGGGCACCCTTTAACGCAGTATTGACAGGCAGTGCAGGGGATGCGGGGAATGGCTTCCAGCGCCTGCTGGGCCTGGGCAACCACCGCACGCTCCTGATCGCTGAGCGGCTGGAAGTGCTCCATATAAGAAAGGTTGTCCTCCATTTGCGCTAGGGTGGACATCCCGCTCAACACGGTAATCAGCCCCGGCAGAGAAGCGGCGTAACGCACGGCCCAGCTGGACAAGGATGCCTTTTCATCAGCTTTGCGGAAAATAGAGGCGACGGATTCGGGCAGCGCGGCCAGGGAGCCGCCCTTTACCGGCTCCATAATGATAACGGGCTTGCCATGGCGGCGCGCCGTCTCAAAGCATTTGCGGGATTGAATGGAATCGCTCTCCCAGTCGGCGTAGTTAATTTGCAGCTGCACGAATTCTACCTCCGGATGGGCGCATAGCACCGCGTCCAGGGCCTCGGCGGTATCGTGCATGGAGAAGCCAAGGTGCTTAATGAGCCCTTTTTCCTTCAAGTCGCGGGCAAAATCCCAGATGCCAAAACGGTCAAAGGCCTCCGTGCGCTCAGCGCCCAGGTTATGCAGCAGGTAAAAATCAAAGTAGCCCGCGCCGGTGCGCTCCAGGGACGTATAGAACATGCCTCGGGCTTCCTCGGCCGTCTTGGCGCCGGCCCATGCCGGCAGCTTGGTAGCCAGCTGAAAGCTATCCCGAGGATACCGATCCACCAGAGCCGTTTTGGCGGCGGCTTCACTTTTGCCGTTCAGGTAGCCATAGGCAGTGTCAAAATAGGTGAAGCCACGGCTGATAAAAAGATCCACCATTTGCTTGGTTTGCTCGATGTCTACTTCCTCGCCGATCATAGGCAGCCGCATCAGGCCAAAGCCCAGCTTTTTGATGTTTTCCCCCAAATATGCCATCATATGCCTCCTTCATGTATTTTTGGATACGTATTTATGATAAACCTTAAAGTAAACTGAAAGTCAAGCCCCAAAGAGAAAATGACGAAATTTCTTGAGGGGAACCGCGGCGGGAGGCCGTGCTCCCGGAAACATATGGACATGGAAAAGGAGAAGGCCTGCGCGGCGGCAGGGAAGACAGCGCCGCCGGATGTTGCCTGCGGTCAAGGAGATAAAACCGTTCTTTATCTTATATAACGTTCCGATCAAGGCAAAAAACTACGGCGGGTGAAATGGGAAAATGGGTGAATATCCATCGTTGAATCGGAGAATGGCAAAGCGGCATTCAAGGCCATACCGACAGCTTCAAAATAGAAAAGGCCCTCCGCGACGGCAATGTCGCGCGGAAAGCCCTTTCGGAAGCGGCAGTTAGAAGCCGGCCAGCTGGCGCATGACCTCCTTGGCGAGCTCGGCATTGGGGCTGTTATCGGCCACAAAGACCCCAATAGGCTGGTCGCCGAAGATGGCGGCAAGTTCGTCATCGGCGGTAAGGGCGACGCCGCAGGCGGGGGTATTCTGGCCGGTGGGGACCTCTTCGCCATCCTTTAGCTCCGTGAGCTCAAAGGAGAGCTGGCGGTCGCCCAGCTGCTCCAGTTCCTCGGCGGTGAAAATTTGGTCCAGCGGCATAAAAGATTCATTGCGGGCTTGAATCTCAGCGGTGTCCAGCGTACAGATTGCGACGTCGATTTCCTGGGCTGCGATTAGCGCAGTGAATTTGGTTTGCCCGGCGGCGCCGGTGATCTGGTCTTCTTGGGTAAGTCCCTCTCCGGCCAAGATGGGCGTAAAGACGGGATCCTGATTTTCAACCGTCAGTTGAGGCATGCTGCTGGACAGATTGGCTCCATAACTTTCAATTTTGGATGCGTCCAGGGGATTGCCGCAGAAGACCATCTGGAAGGGCTTGACTTGGTTGGATGCGGAGCAACCGCTCAACAGCAGAGCGGCCGCTATGAAGACGGCGGTTCCCACGGTAAAGATACGGGATCGTTTAACGTTGAAATGGGCTTGCATATCGTGACACTCCTTTTGCCTGCGTTGTATTACCGGTGTGTTACCGGCTATGGTTCCCTATTATACAAGCTTGCCCAGGCAAAGGGAGGGATATGGAACCAAATGTCGCGGAAGCAAGTCCAATCCAACGATTAACTAGCTAAATGTTTGGGTAAAGTAAAGAGCCGCGATCTCGCAGCTCCTTGTTTTGTGTAGGTTAATCGTTCAGGCCTAAGCGGGCAAAGATGTCGTCCACATGGTGATAGTAGCCGTTAAGATCAAAGATTTTATCCAGCTCCTGCCGGGAGATATGCTCCTGCACGACCGGCTCTGCCCAAAGCAGCTCCTTATACTCCTTCCCGGTAGCCCAGCAGTCCATGGCACAACGCTGCACCAAGGGATAAGCGACTTCGCGCAGCATACCATGATCGCACAAATACAGCAGCACGCGGCCGGAGAAGACAAGGCCATGACTGGCTTGAATCGAGCGCATCATATTTTCAGGGTACACATGCAGGTCGGTCAGAATACGGGTCAGCTTGGCCAGCATATAGTCCGCTAGGCAGGTGGCGTCGGCCAGGATAACCCGTTCCGCCGACGAATGGGAAATATCGCGTTCGTGCCAGAGCGTAATATCTTCCAAAGCCGGTACACAGTAGCCGCGCAGCAGGCGCGCAAGCCCGCAGATCTGCTCGCAGTTGACAGGGTTGCGCTTATGGGGCATGGCGGAAGAACCGGTCTGCCCTTTGGCAAAGGGCTCTTCCAGCTCGCGGGTTTCCGTTTTCTGCAGGCCGCGGATCTCCGTGGCGATTTTTTCCATGCAGCCGCCCAAAATCGCCAGGGTGCAGATGAGCTGAGCATGGCGGTCGCGCTGCAGCACCTGCGTTGAAATGGGAGCCGGCGTCAAACCCATGGCCTTGCAGACATACTGCTCAACAAAGGGATCGATATTGGCGTAATTGCCGACCGCGCCCGAGAGTTTGCCCACGGCGATCATGTCGCGCGCCTGCCGGAGCCGCTCCACGCAGCGCTGCATGTCGGCGTACCACAACGCGAACTTGAGGCCCAATGTGGTGGGCTCGGCATGGACACCATGGGTACGTCCCATGCAGGGGGTCATTTTATAGGTTTTAGCCTGACGCTTAAGGACGTCCAGCAGCGGATCCATATCGGCGATGATCAGATCCATGGCGTCCTTGAGCACGCTGGAAAGGGCCGTATCCACCACATCGGTGCTGGTTAGGCCAAAGTGCAGGTAACGGCTTTCCTCGCCCAGGGATTCGGCAACGCAGCGGGTAAAGGCAACCACGTCATGGTGGGTGGTCTCCTCAATCTCCGCGATGCGTTCCACGGTAAAGGTGGCCTTTTGCGCCATAGCATCGGCAGCTTCCTGGGGAACCTGGCCCAGCTTGGCCCAAGCTTGAGCCGCGGCCAACTCAACCTGTAGCCAGCGCTCAAATTTCGTCTGCATAGTCCAAAGGCTGGCCATAGGCTCGCGGGTATAACGATCGATCATCGGATGATGCCTCCTGAAAACCATTTTTTCCTATCATACCAGAAAAAAAGATAGGGATCAAGAAAAGACAGAACGATCGAAAACATCCATGAAAAATAATTCGTACTTCAAATAAACACGTTTAGAAAATCAATCAAAATCGAGAAAAACTTGAAAGGAACCCTTGTATCCTACGCCCGATTTGGTAAAATATAAGAAGCTGCCTCTTGCGCGTTTTCACCGCCTTTTGAAGCGCGGCGTCAAATATGAAGAAGGGAGAAAAAAAGCAAAAAAGCGCGTATTGCGCGAATCCTTGGAAAGTTGTAAATTTCCTGTCGAATTATGCGGTTTGATTGCGGATAAACAGAAAATGTAGTATGATCTTGGTGAAAGAAGCACTATTGGTTGTGAATAGGGGCGCTGGTGTTGAATTTACACGAAAGAGGTGGAAATCATGAGCGATACGATCCGTGAAATAAAGAGCCAGATCCGGATGGCCGAAAAGGCGCGTCAGGATTTGATTCGGCGCATAGACATGCTGCAGGAAGAGCTATCCGAACAATTTATGATAAAACTGCGCCAGCAGCCGTCGCCATACGACGGGCCGCGGGTCGATGCTACGATGCTGAAGGCCTCCGAATATTTAGATGAGCTGGAAATGGAATATTTACGGCTTGAAAAGCGTCTAAGAGAAATGCAGGATACGCTGTTTGAGCTCATGGAGGCGGAAAAGTAAAGAGACGCCCGAAAGGAAGTGACCGGTTTGCAGACGCTGCGCGATATCATCCAGCGTAGCTGGGAGCTGCTGGGGCAGCTGCAAATTGTTGATATAATCGATATTGTCATCGTCGCCTATGCCATCTATAAGCTGCTGGTACTGACCCGGGAGACAAGGGCCAACCAGGTACTAAAGGGTTTTGGCGTTATTTTGATCGCTTTTCAGATTAGCCGCTGGCTGGATCTGACGGCACTGGTTTGGATTTTTGAATATATTATTAACAATATCGCCATCGTCATGGTGGTGCTGTTTCAACCGGAACTGCGCAAGGCGCTGGAGCAATTGGGCAGAGGAGGCAATAATATTATTGGCCGGGCTCTGCACACCACCAAAGCGCCGCCGGCAGCCAGCTATGATTGGGTGGTGGATGAAATTGTCCGCGCTGTACAGAATATGGCGCGCAGCAAAACGGGCGCGCTTATTATTATGCAGCGCAGCCCTTTAAGGGATATATTGGAAAGCGGTACCTATCTGTACGCTCGCGTATCCCGTGCCATTTTGGAAAACATATTTGTACCTAACACGCCCCTGCACGATGGGGCTACTGTCATTTCCGGGGATACCATTTTGGCGTCGGGCTGCTTTTTGCCGCTGACCAGCTCCAATGAGTTGTCCAAGGATCTGGGTACGCGCCATCGGGCGGCTCTGGGCATGAGTGAAACTTCGGACGCGATGGTGATCGTGGTGTCAGAGGAGACGGGTGTGGTATCCATTGCCGAGAAGGGCGCCCTGGAACGATTCGTAGACGCAAATCAGCTGAAGGCCCGGCTTAGCGCGCTGTACGAAGAGAAGATGGAGAAGCCTGCATCCCGCAAGGGATTCCGTTTCAGGAGGAAACGCCATGAGTAAGAGCAAGAAAACCATGCGTACCTTCAAGGTGATCCTTAGGCGGGCGGTAAGCGCCTGCGGCCGAGGGCTGTCCTACCTGTGGATGCGTACGCGGCATAATTTTGGCCTTAAGTTGCTGGCGCTAATTTTCTCCATTATCCTGTGTAACGTCATTATGACGCAGTCCAACCCGGTGCGGCGGATCCAGGTCAACGAGGTGACCGTGGAATATGTGGGGCAGGATACGCTGCGCTCCAACAAGCTGACGCTGAGCCCGGAGAGCCAGGCTGGGCTGCGGCAGATTTCGGTAACCCTGGGCGTTCGTATGCAGGAGATGAATCAGGTGGACAGCGAACGCATTTCTGCCTCCGTGGACCTTGCTTCTATAAGCGAGCCGGGGGAGTATGAATTGCCCATCCAGGTTTCTTCAGAGCTGGGGACGGTATATGCCCGCAACCCGCAGAAAATGAAGGTCACAGTGGAGCAGCTAGTCACGAAAACGGTGCCGGTGGAGTCGGAAACTTCCGGCAATATCCCCACGGGATACAGCATTAGTTCGCTGAGCCTCTCCCCGGATGTTATCACGGTTACAGGCCCTAAATCGCTGGTGGATCAGGTCTATCAGGCAGTGGTGCGGCTGGACGTGTCGGAACTGAACAAATCCTTTACCGGCAGCCAGAGCTTTGTGCTGATGAACGAGGCCGGCGAAGAACTGGACAGCACTGGAATAGAAATGTCGGCTTCGGGCGTGATCGCTACGGTGGGCGTGAAAAAGACTGTGGCCCTGCCGGTGAATGCGGCGCTTTCGCTGACCGGAGCGGATCAACTGGCGGAGGGTTATCAGCTAACCGACATCACGATCCTACCGGAAACGGTGAACGTGACCGGCAGCGACGCTGCGCTGTCCGATGTGGTAGAGCTGACTTGCGACGCGATTGACATTGCAGGGCTTAAAGAAACCCAAACCTTTACCGTGAAGCTGAAGCCCATCGCCGGGCTGACCCTGGAAACCGATGAGGTAGAGGTTGTGGTGCGGATCGAGCCCAAGATGACGACCCAGACCTTTAAAGCGCTGCCTATACGTGTGATCAATGTGGCGGAAGGCCTAGCCATGCCGACGGTTTCTGAAACGGTGGACGTCACGGTGACGGGGCCTGAAGCGGTGGTATCCCGCATGAGCGGCGATAATATTGACGTGGTGGTAGACGCTCAGGGATTAACGGCAGGTACGCATCAGGTCAGGGTGCAGGCCCAATTGGACAGCGCCTATCAGGATGAGATGGAGTCAGGCAATGTGACCGTCTATCCCTCCCAGATTACCTTGACGCTGGAGCCGGCGGCATGATCCGGCTAAACGAGGTATTCCTTGCCCCGGATGAACCTGAAACGCTGCTGGCGGAGCGGGCTGCCCGCATGCTGCGGGTGGATCCCGGGCAGATCAGCCAGCTGGCCCTGGTGCGCCGGGCGATCGATGCCCGGCGGGGGCAGGTACGGTTAAGCTGCACCGTGGATGTGCGGTTGAAGCAGGGCGAGGATCGGGCTCTGCGCACCTGCGTCAAAGCTAGGCGAGTGGATGCCGCCGAGGATGTGCCGATTCAGCGCGGCAACTTGCCGCTTAACGGCCGGCCGGTGGTGGTGGGCAGCGGACCGGCGGGGCTTTTTGCGGCTCTGGAGCTGGCGCGATCCGGATATCGTCCGCTTGTACTGGAGCGGGGCTTGCCCGTAGAGCAGCGGGCCCGGAAGGTAGAGGCGTACTTTAACGGAGGGGCGCTGGATCCCTGCTCAAATGTGCAGTTCGGAGAGGGCGGCGCTGGCACGTTTTCTGACGGCAAGCTGACCACGAGAATACGGGATCCGCGCTGCGCTCAGGTGCTGCGGGAGCTGGTGGAGGCCGGCGCGCCGGAGGAGATTCTGGTGTTGGCTAAACCCCACGTGGGCACGGACCGGTTGCAACGGCTGCTGCCACGGCTGCGAAAGAAAATCGAAAGCATGGGAGGCGCATTCCGCTTTGGCGCATGCTTGGCAGATCTGGAACGCGATGGGGAAGGCCGCCTGGCGGCTCTGCACCTGACGGACGGAAGCCGGCTGGAGACGGGCGCTGCGATCCTGGCTTTGGGGCATTCTGCGCGGGATACGATGCGTCGGCTGCTGGCCAATGGATTGGCCCTGGAGCCTAAGGGGTTTGCTATGGGGCTGCGGATTGAGCATGAGCAAGCCTGGTTGGATCGGGCGCGGTATGGCCGGTGGGCGGGGCATCCAGCGCTGGGCGCCGCGGACTACTCCTTATCGGAGACGGTAGACGGGCTTTCCGTCTATACCTTTTGCATGTGCCCGGGCGGCGAGGTGGTGAATGCCAGCAGCGAGCCTGGGGGCATCTGTGTGAACGGGATGAGCAACCATGACCGCGGTGGACGGCAGTGCAACGCCGCCTGGGTATGCCAAGTAGGACCGGAGCGGTTTGGGCAAGAAGGCCCTCTGGCAGGCATTGCGCTGCAGGTGGAACTGGAACGGGCGGCCTACCGGGCTGGAGACGGATTGCCCCCGGCGCAGCGGTTGGAGGACTTCGCACTGGGCCGGGCTAGCCGGGGATTTGGCGATATTGTGCCGACCGTGCGCCCGACGGCGGTGCCCAGCGACCTGAATCGTGTGCTGCCCGGATGGATAGCCGAGCGGCTGCGGGCGGCGATACCGGCTATGGACCGGCGCTTGCCCGGCTTTGCCCATCCCGACGCCGTACTGACTGCGGTGGAGGCGAGGACTTCGTCGGCCGTGCGCATGGTTCGCGGCGGGGATGGCCAGGCCCTGGGCCTGCCGGGGGTGTTCCCGGCGGGCGAGGGAGCGGGATATGCGGGCGGAATCATGTCCTCTGCGGTGGACGGCCTGGCGGCGGCCCGGCAGCTGATGGCGCGCTATGCGCCTAGCGGGGAGGAAACGGTATGGATATAAGCGGCTATTTGGAGCAGGTGTACCGATGGATGCAGGGCTTGTATTCTTCTGACCAGGTGGAGCGCCTGCTGTCCGCTATACGGGGCTGGTTGGATGGGCGAACGATTGAAGAAGTTACCCGATGGCTGGGGCGCACCCTGCTGTGGGTACTGGCCCTGGGGCTTATTTTGGATTGGGCGCTGTATTGGACGCGGGAGGATCAGATGTGCTTGGCGCGCCGGCTGTGGCGCGGGACTTGCCGGCTTTGGCGGCGCTTGACCGGGGGAAGCCGTGCCAGAGCGGAGGCGGAATAACAATAACCGGAGGAAATATTTTGTCGCGTATTACGATTCATATTGGCCACTTTGGCAGCGGAAAGACCGAGATCTCCTTGGATAAAGCGATGCGCCTGGCAAGCGCGGGAGAGAAGGTTTCGCTGGTAGATCTGGATAATGTCAATCCCTATTTTCGTTCTGGCGAAAAGCGGCCGGAACTGGAAGCACTGGGGATTGAGGTGCATACGCCTACTTTTGAAGGAAGTACGGTGGACGTGCCGTCGCTGCCGGCGACGATCCAGCGGGTTTTTGCCCAGAAGGATCGCCGCGTCATTTTTGATGCGGGCGGTGATCCCACTGGCGCGGGCGTGCTGGGGCGGTATCACCGATGGCTGGAAGAGGACGATACACAGGTGCTCTGCGTGGTGAATACACTGCGCCCCTGGACTGCAACGGTGGACGACATCCTTTGGATGATGCAGGAGATGAGCGAACACTGCCGCCTGCCGGTGACCGGGATGATTCATAACACGAATCTTGCCCGGGAGACCCGTGCGGAGCATGTGGTACAGGGACAACGGCTGGTTGACGAGGTATCGGAAAAAAGCGGCATACCGGTGGTGGCGATTTATGGGCTTGAATCCGTACTGAAAGCGCTGCCCGAGCCATTCAAGGCTCAATATAGCGCGCTACTTACGCCGCTGAGTCTCCGTATGCGGCCGGCGTGGCTGGATGGAACGGAATGAGCGAAGGGATTCAACTTGCGATAAAGGCTGTGAGCGTAGTGCTTATGGCCTTTTCGGCGTGGGCTGCGGCGGTACAGATCCGGCGGAATCCGCATCTTGAGGTAGCCCGGCCAGCAAAGCGGCGCTGGATTTATGTGGTGCTGGCCGTGCTGGGCAGCCGCGTTCTGCTCTTGCTGATGAGCCTGGCGTTGGATTTCGGGACGTTGCAGCAGATGTGGACTCGCTGGGACGCCGTGCATTATACAACCATTGTAGAGCAGGGGTATACGGCCGACCGAAGTACGGAAGCTTGGCTGAATATTGTTTTCTTTCCACTATACCCGGCGCTATGCAAGCTCCTGGGCGGCAATTTTTGGGCAATGCTGGCCGTTTCATGGGGGTCCCTGGCTGGCGCAGCGGTAGTGATCGACCGGGCTTGCCCGCCGCGTGCCGGTTTCTGGGCGCTGCTGTGGCTCTGCTTGTTCCCGGTTACGGTGTTTTTAGGCGCTCCCTATACGGAAAGCCTCTTTTTGCTGACCACAGCCATGACGCTAGAAATGGTACGGCGGAAGAAGTGGCTTTTTGCTGGGATTTGGGGCATGCTGGCGGCGCTGACGCGCAATGTGGGCGTGCTGACGAGCCTCGCTTTTATCACCGGGTATCTGATGGATTTCCGGGAGCGGGTGGGCCGGGGTGAAGCCGCCTGGCGAGGGCTCATTCCGGCTATTATCCGGGGCGGCGGTTTGTGGTGCGCCCTGATCCCACTGGGTACAGTGCTGTATCTGGGCTTGAATCAAGCCATCTACGGAGACCCCTTCATCTTTATGCAAATTCAGAAGGATCATTGGAGCCAAAGCTTCGGGTTTTTCGGCCAAACCATGGTCACATCGCTGAACTATGCCCTCTATTACGACGAGTGGCTTTACCGAATCTGCCTATTCATCCCGCAAACGGCCCTGATGGTGATTACGCTGATTACGCTGCCCTGCTTGCTGCGGAGGATGACGGCGGCGGACGCGGTGTATTCGGTGGCCTATGTGCTGTGCATCATGTCGCCCACATGGCTGTTGTCCTTCCCCCGTTACCTGATGGGCATGGCGACGCTCTATCCGGCTATGGCCCGGGCGATACGGCCAAGATGGGCACGGATCCTGACGGCATGCCTGCTGGCAGCCGCCATGATCCCGTTGACCATCGCCTATCTTCGAGGATGGCCCGTGCTATAAATCAAACGAATTTTCCCGGTAAAATGACGAAAAGCGCCCGAATGGGCGCTTTTGCGCTGTGAATTGCCAACATATTTCCTTGACGCAATCGGGCGAACAACTTATAATAATTTGAAAACCATAATCCAATCAATTCTGAAGGAGGTTTCTCATGGCGAAAGTCATCATTCACGAGGAAACCTGCAAAGGCTGCGGGCTCTGTGTAGACGCCTGCCCCCGCGGGGTGCTGGCCATTAATAAGGAGCGGATCAACCAGAAGGGCTACAATCCCGTGCACCCTGTGAATCCGGACAAGTGCACCGGATGTACAAGCTGTGCGCTGATGTGCCCGGATACCAGCATCGAGGTAGAAAGGTAGGTTGTCATGGCAAAGATTTTGATGAAGGGCAACGAGGCGATTGCCGAAGCGGCCGTCCAGGCAGGATGCCGTTTCTTTTTCGGTTATCCCATTACCCCCCAGAACCAGATTCCGGAGTACATGTCCCGGCGCCTGCCCCAGGTTGGCGGCTGCTTCTTGCAGGCGGAGAGCGAAGTTTCGGCCATTAACATGGTGTATGGCGCGGCTGGCTCCGGCGCCCGCGTGATGACGAGCTCTTCTTCCCCGGGCATCAGTCTGAAGCAGGAAGGCATCTCCTACATTGCCGGCGCGCAGCTGCCCTGCGTGGTCATTAACATGGTGCGCGGCGGCCCAGGGCTAGGCAGCATTCAGCCCGCCCAGTCGGACTATTATCAGGCAACCCGCGGCGGCGGCCATGGCGATTACCGCATGGTGGTGCTGGCTCCGGCCTCTATTCAGGAGGGTGTGGAGCTGGTGCAGGAGGCCTTTGACATTGCCGATACCTATCGGATGCCGGTTATGCTGCTGGGCGACGGTATGCTCGGCCAGATGATGGAGCCGGTAGAATTCGGCACCTATACGCCCCGCGAGGTGCCCGCCAAGGATTGGGCTACCGTCGGCACCGGCGGCAAGCGCAAGCCCAATATCGTGAATTCCCTGTATATGGATCCGGCGGAGCTGGAGCGTATGAACCTGGCTATGGACGCCACCTATGAAAAGATCAAGAAGACAGAGGTAAAGTGCGAGCAATACATGACCGAGGACGCTGAGCTGGTGCTGGCGGCCTATGGCACCACCGCCCGTATCGCCAAATCGGCTATCTCGATTGCCCGCAAGGAACTGGGGATCAAAGTTGGCCTCATCCGCCCGATTACGCTTTGGCCCTTCCCGGAGGCGGCTTTTGCGCAGACGGCCGCGCAGGATTCGGTCAAGGCCTTCCTGAGCGTCGAGATGAGCACCGGCCAGATGGTAGACGACGTGCGCCTGAGCGTGAACGGCAAAAAGCCGGTTCATTTTTACGGCCGCGCCGGCGGTATGATCCCCACGCCCCGAGACATTGTGGCGAAAATTCGTGAGATTCTGGGAGGTAAGGCGTAATGGCTAAAACTGTATTCAAGAAAACCTCCATGCTGACCGACGTGCAGACCCATTACTGCCCGGGATGCACCCACGGCATTGTGCACCGGCTGGTAGCCGAGAGCATTGAGGAGCTGGGCGTGGGCGACCGTACCGTTGGCGTCGCGCCGGTAGGCTGCGCCGTATTCGCCTATAACTATTTTAATTGCGACATGCAGGAGGCCGCCCATGGCCGTGCGCCGGCAGTGGCTACCGGCATTAAGCGCGTGCACCCGGAGAATATTGTGTTCACCTACCAGGGCGACGGCGACTTGGCGGCGATTGGTACCGCGGAGATCGTCCACGCCGCAGCCCGCCGGGAGAACATTACGGTTATTATGATCAACAATGCCATCTATGGCATGACCCATGGACAGATGTCGCCGACCTCGCTGCCGGGCATGGTGACCACCACCTCGCCCTATGGCCGCGATACCAGCCACTGCGGTTTCCCCATTAAGATGAGCGAAATGCTCTCGGCGCTGGAGGGCCCGGCCTACATCGAGCGCGTATCGGTGCACGATGTCAAGCATGTCGTCGCCGCCAAGAAGGCGATTAAGCGCGCCTTTAAGAACCAGGTGGAGGGCAAGGGTTTCTCGCTGATCGAGGTGCTTTCGACCTGCCCCACCAACTGGGGTAAAACCCCCCAGGAAGCCCTGAAGTGGCTGGAGGAGAATATGATCCCCACCTACCCGCTGGGCGTATACAAGGAGGTGGAATAAATGACGCAGCAAGTGATCTTTGCCGGCTTCGGTGGCCAGGGCGTCATGTCCTTGGGCGAGCTTTTAACCTATGCGGGCATGAACACCGGCCATGAGGTGTCCTGGCTGCCTTCTTACGGCCCGGAGATGCGCGGCGGCGCGGCCAGCTGCATGGTGATTGTGTCCGACGAACCGGTTGCCGCTCCGGTGGTAACGGAGGCTGACGCGGTGATCGCCATGAACCTACCCAGCCTGGATAAATTTGAAAGTTCGGTCGTTAAGGGCGGGCACCTCTTGGTTAACAGCTCCCTGATCGACCGTAAGGTGGAGCTGGAGGGTGTAAACGTACACTATATTCCGGCCAACGACGAAGCGATAGCGCTGGGCAATACCCGCGTGGCCGGCATGATTATGCTGGGCGCGTATCTGAAACTGACCGGCTGCGTAACCATCGACGATATCTGCGAAGTCTTCACCAAGGTGTTCGGTGAGAAGCGCGCAAAGCTGCTGCCCATCAACAAGGCGGCCATGGAGCGCGGCGCGCAGTTGGTGGAAGGGTAGGCCCGTTTCATTAGAACCCCAGGAATGGACCATAAGATAAGGAGGGCCGCAACGAAACCGTTGCGGCCCTTTTTTAAGGAGGTAGCATGAAAAAAGCGGCAATGCGGTGGAAAAGGGCCGGGCTCATCCTGTTGGCGTCCGGGATGCTGCTGGGCGGCTGTTCGCGGGCAAAGGAACCGGTTGTGGCCTCGGCGCCGCCGCTACCCACCGCCATCACCGCGCCGGCGCAGACGCTGCCCACGGTACAGGAAGAAGAGATGGTCGACCTTTCATCGCTCAACGATTTTGCGCTCCGGCTTTTTCAGGCTGGAAGCAGCGATGCAAGCTGGGTAGTATCACCGGTGAACGTGGCCTTGGCGCTGGGGCAGCTGCGCCCTGGCGCTGGCGAGCAAACGGCAGCCCAGATGGACAGCGTGCTGGGCCTGGAAGGAGAACTGACCCAAGACCAGGTATGGGCCAGTTTAGCCAGCCTTCGGACCCAGCTGGAGTCTTTAGCTCCGGAAAGCCTATGGCAGGGATGGAGCCTGATGATGGGCGAGGGGCCGAGCGTGCAGGTGCAGTATACGAACCTGCTGTCGCAGAGTTTGGGGACGCAGGTAAATCTGGTGGACTACGAGGCAGCGCAATACCGCGAGGAATATTCTGCCTGGGTGAAACAGGCCAGCGGCGGGCTGATTACGACGATGACCGGCATCCCGGAGACCAATGAGCCTCTGGTGGTCACGGCGGCTGCGGCGCTGGACGGCAAATGGGCGAAGGCCTTTAATGAGCAGAATATCCGCAATGCCACCTTTGAGCTGGAAGGCGGCCAGAAGGTTAGCACCGCTATGATGACCACTAAGGCGACGCCGCCGCTTTTAGAGAGCGAACAGGCTACGTTTTTGGCCATGCCGCTTGATGGGAATCTGGAAGCATGGATGATCCTTCCGCCGGAAGGGACAGCGCTAAAAGACTTCGTTGCATCCATGACCATGGAACAGTTGACGGCTTGGCGCAGCCAGGCAACGGCTACCAGCTGCCTAGTCTCGGTGCCTAAGATCGATATTTCCTCCAGTGAAGACATAACCGAAACCCTTCGGGCGATGGGGCTGACGGCGCCTTTCGATGAAGCGCAGGCTGACTTTTCAGCCATGGGCAATAAGCTGTCGGTTTCCCGGCTGCTATCGGCCTTCCGCATCCGGCTGGGAGAAACCGGCGTAGAGGTGGCGGACGAACCGATGAGCCAGCGGATGCTACGGGGCATGGATCGGGAGATGAAGGGCTATACCTTTGACCGGCCCTTTGTGATGATTATAGCCGAAAAGGATACGGGGAACCTGGTGATGCTGGCTGCGGTGGCGCGCCCAAGCGAAGATCGTGGCTAAAAAAGAATAATTCCCCTAAAGCCCGGGGAAAACTTACTGATGCGAGCAAAGTTTTGCTTGACGAAACGCGATTGCATGTTATAATAATGCTTGCGTTGATATGTTTGTCTGCGGTGTGTCCGCATCTACCCTGCATGAGCGGAGGTGAAAGCCATATGAAGGAAGGAATCCATCCCAATTACGGCAAGTGCGTTGTGCGCTGTGCCTGCGGGGAGACCTTTGAAACCGGTTCGGTGGAGAAGGAGATCCGTGTGGATATTTGCTCCAAGTGCCATCCCTTCTATACGGGTCGGCAGAAGCTGGTGGATACCGGTGGTCGCGTGGATCGTTTCAAAAAGCGCTACGGCCTGTAGAAGATTTACCGCTAAGATTTCAGAACGGGTTCCCTCGTTCTGTTTTCTTATGCGGTTTTTCTTTTATCGCATGCACGGCGGCTATTTCAGCGTCCAGGGGCGGTACAATAGAGGAGGAACCATATGAAAAAAGTGATTGGCGGCCAGGCTGTGATGGAAGGGGTCATGATGCGCTCCCCTTCGCTGATGGCGATGGCTGTGCGTAAGGACGACGGGTCGATCGTGATGGCACGTCATCCGGTACGGGCTCGCAGGGGCTGGGCCCGTATTCCGCTGGTGCGGGGCGTGGTGAACTTTATAGCCATGCTGAAAATGGGTTTTACTACGCTGAATGAATCCATGGCGCTGCTGGGCTTGGAGGAAGAGGAACCGACGAAATTTGAACGTTGGCTCAGCGAAAAAACCGGAAAATCCACAGGGGATATCGTGATGGCGGTGGGCTCCGTGATGGCGGTAGCGCTTTGCCTGGGCATCTTTTTCCTGCTGCCCACGCTGGCGGCCACCTGGCTTTCCGGTTTCATCAAAATCCCGATCCTTGTCAATCTGGCCGAGGGCGGCGTGCGCCTGGCCATCTTCCTGCTGTATTTGATAGGCATTAGCCTGATGCCCGATATTCGCCGGTTTTTTGCCTACCATGGGGCGGAACATAAGGTAGTGAATTGCTATGAGGCCGATATGGAGCTGACAGTGGAAAACGCTCAAAAGCAGACGACGCTGAATCCACGCTGCGGTACCAGCTTCCTGCTCATCGTCATGGTCATCTCTGTGCTTGTGTTTTCCCTTACCGGATGGACGGGCGTGTGGTGGAGCCGCTTTTTGGTGCGCATTGCGCTGCTGCCGGTGGTGGCGGCCATCTCCTATGAGGTGCTGATGCTACTGGCCAAGAGCAACAACCTTTGCGTGCGAGCGCTGCGTTGGCCGGGCATGCAGCTGCAGCGGTTGACCACCCGGCAGCCGGATGACGCCATGATCGAGGTGTCCTTGGCGGCCTTTATTGCGGTGTTGGAGCCCGAGGACCGGGCCCGTTGCGCGCCGGCAGGCTATCGCTTGCCCGATGAGCCGGCGGAGGCGGAAGAGGGGGAAGCGCAGCCTTGACGTATCGGATGGCTTTGGCTTGGGCCGTCGGGCAGGGGGTAGCGGAGTCCGACGCCCGATGGCTGCTGCAGGAAGTGGCGCGCCTTTCCATGACCCAGTATCTCATTGTGCGGGATACGCCCATCGATTCGCCGCAGATGGCCCGCTTCGAGCAGATGATCCGCCGGCGAGCCCAAGGCGAGCCGGTGCAGCATATTCTGGGTTATTGGGGCTTCTGCGACCTGACGCTTAAAACAGACCGGCGGGCGCTGATTCCGCGTCCGGAGACGGAATTCGTGGTGGAGGAAGCGTTGCAGTTGCTTCCTGCGGCGCAGGGAGTGAAAATCGCCGATGTGGGTTGCGGTTCGGGCTGCATTGGCTTGGCGCTCAAAGAAAAACGGTATAAAGATCGGATTACGCTGATGGATGTGAGCCCGGAAGCCAGAGCGCTGGCCGCGGAAAACGCTGACCTACTGCGGCTATCGGTGGAAATTATAGAGGCTGACATGACTCGGCCGCTGCCCGGCGGGCCCTATGATATGATTTGCTCCAACCCGCCTTATATCCCATCGAGCGACTGTCAGGGCCTGGATGAGGAGGTTCGGCGGTTTGATCCCATGCTGGCATTGGACGGCGGGGCGGACGGCCTGGATTTTTACCGCGCGCTGGCCGGCCGGATGGCGGATAGTTTAAAGCCGGGCGGCTATATGGTTTTGGAGCTGGGGATTGGACAGGCTAAAGCAGTAGAAGCGATTTTTGCTCCCTATGGCCGGACTGTACACATAAAAAAGGATCTGGCCGGCATTGAACGCGTGATAAGCATACGGAAAATATGAGGTGATAGGATGCTGTTGGAAAAACTGGCGGCCCTGGAGGCACGCTATAACGAATTGAACCTGTGGCTGTCCCAGCCCGATGCGCTCAGCGACCAGGCTAAATGGCGCGACGCGCTCAAAGAACAGGCGGAGCTGGAGGAAGCAGTTAACCGGTATCATGAATATCAGAAGGTATTGGAGGATCTGGAGGCGGCCCGGGAGATGCTGGAATCCGGCGATCCGGAGTTGGAAGAGCTGGCCAAGGAAGAGATGGGTGAGCTGGAGCGGCAGCGGAGCGAGCAGGAGGAGGCGATCAAGCTGCTGCTGGCGCCCAAGGATCCCAACGACGACAAGAACGTGATCCTGGAGATTCGTGCCGGCACCGGCGGTGAGGAGGCGGCCTTGTTCGCCATGGAGCTGCTGAAGATGTACACCTATTATGCCCAGAAGAAAGGCTGGCAGATGGAAGTGACGGGCATATCCGAAACGGAGCTGGGCGGCTGCAAGGAATGCACCTGCCTCATATCCGGCAAAGGGGCCTACTCCCGCTTTAAGTTTGAGAGCGGAGCCCACCGGGTGCAACGGGTGCCGGAAACGGAATCGGGCGGACGTATCCACACCTCTGCGGCGACGGTGGCGGTACTGCCTGAAGCCGAGGAGGTGGAGCTGGAGCTGAACCCAGCCGATATCCGTATCGATCTGTACCGGGCCAGCGGGGCCGGCGGCCAGCACGTAAACCGGACGGATTCCGCGGTGCGCCTGACCCATATCCCTACCGGTGTGGTGGTGGAGTGCCAGGACGAACGCAGCCAAGGCAAAAACAAGGAGAAAGCTATGCGCGTGCTGCGCAGCCGGATCTATGATATGCTGGAGCAGCAAAAGACCGACGAATACGCCAAGGAGCGACGCCTAAAGGTGGGTAGTGGCGATCGCAGCGAGCGCATCCGCACCTATAACTACCCGCAGGGACGGGTGACGGATCATCGCATCGGCTTGACGCTCTATAAGCTGGACAGTTTCCTGGCCGGTGATATGGACGAGATGCTGGACGCTCTGGCGCTGGCGGACCGTACCGAGCGCATGCGCCAGGAGACGGCCTAGGCCCCGATTGGCGGAAGGAAGATTCATAGACAGCATAAATCCCCGGGAGAGCATAATGCTCCCGGGGATTTTAGCTTCTGGCGGCTCCGGCGCGTGGCTGGTGCGGCGTAAGGGTAACATAAAAGGAAATCCCATGAGATTTCTATTCGATATATGTTGGCCGATTGTGCGGTGAAGCAGGTTTAGCCGCGCGGGATAAGCTGCTCGATACTCAGGCGGGCCATATTGCGGCATGGGTTAATCCATCGCATTCGTTTCATCATACGAGCGGTGGCGATTGGAACCCGTGCGCATATCGGTCAGGAAATGGTCCATTACTGCGCCTATCCCATGATTTTAGTTCTATACTGAAAGACCGAAAAAGATCGCGTATGATGTCCTCCGCCTATCGGGGAAGGAGAGCCATCGAGCCGTTTGCGCAGGTTCTTTGGGCTGCCTTTGATCCGTGCGGCTATGGATTGTTTCGGATAGAAGGACTGTAACATTAGCGGACAACATTGCTAAGCCCTATTTTGCAAGATAGAGAATGTGGAGCGAAACAAAAGGAAACGGCCATCATGACAGCGCTGAAAATAGGACGGGTTGGAATGATTGGGCGGCTGGAAGCGTCAAATAGATGAAGAAAATGTGAAATACGAACAAGATTGGTTGCCAAAAAATTGCGAAATGATATAATAAAAAATGCAGAGGGGACCTTAGGATCGACGCCCTTTGCATTGAGGAGTATGAGATGTCGAAAAAAACACATATGAAAGCCCCGCCGCAGGAGGAGATCATCATGGTCTGCGTGACCAGCCAGCGGCAGTGCGAGGACCTGATTGCTATGGGGTCAAGGGTTGCGGAGACGCTTCAAGCGCCGCTGGCAGTGGTCAGCGTTCAGCCCACGGGCAAGCTGGATCCGTTAAGCGGTGAATTGTTGGAATATCTGATGGATGTGGCCCGGAATTCGGGCGGCGAGCTGCTGGTGCTCTATGATGATAACCCCATCCCTCGGCTGATCCAATATGCACGGGATCACCGCGCCAAAGCCATCGTAATGGGCCGCGGCCCTGGGGGCGGGCCAAGCACCGTGGTGAACGCCTTGCATCAGTCCCTGCCGGAAATCCGGATCTTCCAACCGGCGCGGGAAAGCGGTACGGTGGAGGAACTCAGACAGGAATGCGCCCAATAACAAGGCATAAAAAGCAATACGTCGTCCCAAACGGGACGACGTATTGCTTTTTCATCATGTCGGGGCCGGATCATCGCTGCGAAAATACCGGTTTACATAAGGAACAGGACGCGGCTTAATACGGGAAGAATTTAGACCGCCGGCGTAGGAAAGACGAGATCGTACCGCACGCCGTGGGAGAACAGCACGCCGTCAGTCAGGCGGATGCAGAGGATGCAGGTATTGGGATCGGCTTCGTTCGTGTGCCCGTTGCCATACCAGGAAGCGAAAGCCGCGCGCAGCCGGCGGGCAAGCGCTTCATTTTTCTTATCCAAAATATGCCCTAGATTCTCGCCTATACCGTGGCCGGTAAACCAATCGCCGCACACGGCGACGGCGGGATTTTTTTCAATCTGCCGCATCTTGTTGGAAAGCGCGTAGGTCACCACATAGAAAGCGCCGTCCTCATAATAAGCGTTAACCGTGCGGACTGAGGGCATACCGCCGTCCAAGGTGGCAAGGGCGATCTGGGAATCGCAGCGGAAGCGTTCCTCCATGATGCCCTGAGCCTTGAGAGGGAAGTTCTCATGCATGGTAGTACTCCTGTTTCGTAGTGAATTTACATCGGGTGAAAGCACGGCCGCGGACTACGGGCCCGGCGAACGTTGATGAGCAGGCCCTATTGCCAGTCGTCCCGCTCGCCGCTCTGTTCAATCTGCCGCCGGATATCAAGCATCTGCTCGTCCATTTTTCCGATGGTCTCCGCGCAGGCCAGAAGCTGCTGGGCGATCTGCTGGGCATGGTCGGCCGGGATGCTCTTTTTATAGCGCAGCTTATGCTCCAGGCTGGCCCAGAAATCCATGGCGATGGTGCGAAACTGTACTTCAACCCGCATAAAGCGCTTCTCGTTGGACAGAAAGATGGGAATTTCCACGATTAGATGGAGGCTGCGGTAGCCGCCGGGCTTGGGATGACGGATATAATCCTTTACCTTGACAATACGCACGTCGTCCTGTTTTTCCAGCATTTCAGCCAAGCGATAGATATCGTCGACAAAGGAACAAATAACCCGAACGCCGGCAATGTCGTTGAGCGAAGACTCGATACGCTCGACCGTGAGCGGCTCGCCGATGCGCTGCATCTTTTCGATGATGCTGCGGGGGCGTTTAAGCCGTGTCTGAATGGATTCAATCGGATTGCGGTCAAACTGAGAGGAAAATTCCATGTTCAATACTTTAAACTTGGTTTCGACCTCCAGCATGGCGCAGGAATAATAGCTCATCAGCCGCATGTATTCCTGACCTTGGCTTATCACCTCTTCCATTTGCTCCGTGGTCTGAAATCCGGGAGCAAATGGAATGCGTTTTTCTTGCTTCATAGCGGACGCTCCTTTGATATAGAAAGAGACGGCCGGGCCGGTAGGGCCCCGCCTTTGTGCATTATAGCGCGATTTAGGGGTACAGGCAAATGCTTCGGGCGCAAATCCTCCAACCACTGCATGAAAACCGCACGCCAGCGCCAAAAATATGCGATAGGTCAAAGGCGGCTATGGGCAGGCGGCGCGCTTTCTGCTACACTAAAGCCATGACAGAGCGCGGGCGTATCCCGCGGGAAAGGAATCCGCGATGAAAATGACCTTTCGCTGGTATGGTGCGGGCGATCCGGTAAAGCTGGATCAGATCCGGCAAATACCGGGCATGAGCGGCATCGTAACCGCCGTATACGACGTTCCGGTCGGCGAGCCGTGGCCGCAGGCGCGCATTGACGATTTGAGGGCCCAAGCCCAAGCCCATGGCCTTTCGATGGAGGTCATCGAATCGGTGCCGGTCCATGAGCATATCAAGCTGGGACTGCCCGATCGCGATCGCCTGATCGATAACTATGCGCAGACCATTGTGAGCCTGGGCAAGGCGGGCGTTCGATGCATCTGCTATAACTTTATGCCGGTGTTTGACTGGCTGCGGTCGAGCCTGGCCGAGCCGCTGGAGGATGGATCCACCTGCCTGGCTTTCCATGAGGAGCAGGTGCTGGCCATGGATCCGGCGGTCAGCGAACTGTCGTTGCCGGGGTGGGATGAGAGCTATACCCGCGAGGAGCTAAGAGCGCTGCTGCGTCAATATGAGGATGTGGATGAAGCCCAGCTGTGGGATAACCTGATATATTTCCTTCGGGGAATCGGGGAGGCCTGCCGCCAAAGCGGCGTCCGCATGGCCATTCATCCCGACGATCCGCCGTGGGGGATCTTTGGCCTGCCGCGGATCATCCGGAACATGGAGTCCCTTCAAATGCTGGTGAGCCGCGTAGATGAGCCCTATAATGGAGTGACCTTTTGCGCGGGCAGCTTTGGTTCAGATCCGAACAACGATTTATACGCCATGGCAGACTTTTTAGCAAAGCGGGATCGAGTGCCCTTTGTCCATGCGAGAAACGTGCTGCACCTGGGCCAGCGCTCCTTCCGAGAGGCAGCCCATCTGTCCAGCTGTGGAAGCCTGGACATGTACCGGCTGCTGAAAACCTTGCATGACGGCGGGTTTGACGGCTATATCCGTCCGGATCATGGTCGCATGATCTGGGGAGAAACCGGCCGGCCCGGTTATGGGCTATATGATCGTGCGCTGGGCGCAGCCTATCTGAACGGGCTTTGGGAGGCCATCGTAAAGGCGGAATAGGTTATATCAAGGGCCCCGGCCGGGGCCCTTTTTTTGTGAACGGCTCCGGCGATGTAAGTTGTTCCGCCCGCTGTGCAAGCTATGCCAAAAGCCTTGAGGGAGGCGGGGATTTCCGCTATCATGATCCCGAGAGGGAAGGGGGAGAGCGGGGTGAAGATCAGGCTGAGGGTTACGGAAGCGCGCCGGCCCGCGCTGGAAGCGGCGCTGGCGGAAAAGGGGATCCAGCTGGACGAGGACGCCGACCTGGTGCTGACCGAGCGGAACCGGTATATGGAGGTCATGACCCTGCGGGACGGCCGCGCACGATGCCGGGTAGCGGTGGAGGATATCGTTTTCATCGAAAGCTTTGGCAAGGAAATCGTGGTTCATGGGAGGGAGGGCGTCTACCGTGCCGATGAGCGCCTAAAGGAGCTGGAGATGCTTCTGGATCCGGAGCGTTTTCTGCGCATCAGCCATTCTGTCATCGTATCGCGGGAAAGCATCCGGCGTATTGAGCCGGCCTTCAGCGCCAAGTTCATCTTGACATTGGACGGCGGAGCGGAGGTGGACGTCACAAGGAGCTATTATGATATCTTCCGGGAAGGGTTAGGTATTTAAGGAGGCTTACCAATGGGTGTGTTTATCGTACTGTGGGCCGCCGCTTTGCTGACCATCGCGTCGCTTGTTGCAATCGGTTATTTTTTCTGGTATAGGCGGGCCGTTAACAGGCGGCTAGTCGAAGGCGGCCCTCGCAGGGAGCCGTTGATGTCGCCGGCCCGGCTGACGGTATGGGCGCTCATCGCCGCGCTGGTCGTTTTTGCCGGGGTCGTAGCATTCATGGCGCGCAGCCGCCAGACGGCGCTGGAACCGCGCTATTTGGATGCGGTTTATGATTTTGCCGTTTACACGCCCCAGGAGATGAGTCAGGGCTACCTGAGCGGCTATTCTGCGGATGAAAACCCAGGGTATCAAAAGCGCCAGGAGGAGCGGGGCGGCATTCAATTTACCTATTTTACGTATACCGGGCCTTTTGATTACTATCATCCGGCTTTTTTGATCTATGTGGAACCGGGTGAGCAGGAGAAAACCATGATGGGATTTAGCGGCGCATTCCTTACCCAAGACGGCCAATCCATTACCAGCAGAGGCGCTTCAGGCGGACCGGCACAGCCTATGTGGATTATCGGCACAAGCTCGGTGGACTGTATATTCTCCTTTACCTATTATCTCTATGGCGAGGATCAGCCGGACCCGCTGACCGCCTCTGGCGAGATGGGCCCAGCCCAGGCGTGGGGATCTGTGCAGTTTGAGCTGCTGCATGATGAGACAACGATGGAAAGTGGTTGGTTCATAGACCGCTGATTTGCCCCGCATTGGGGCAGAAGACAGTTTCTCTTGGCGCCGGTGCATGCTGCGGTCGGTTTTTGCACCGGCCTTTTTTGCGTTTTGGGAAAAAGACATCTTGACAGCAAAACAAGATTTGGTATACTAGTCACATGGTTAATTACTTGAGTAATTAACTAAAAAGGCGAAAGGAGGAAATCTCGTGCAGCTATCGGATGAAAAACCGATCTTCCTTCAGATATATGAAGGGATCGAAGATGCTATCGTCAGCGGCGCGTTCCAGGAGGAAGGGCAGATTCCGTCCATTACGGAGTTTTCCGTGACCTATAAGATAAACCCGGCCACTGCGCTGAAGGGCGTTAGCCTGCTGGTGGACGAGGGAATCCTTTATAAGAAAAGGGGGGTAGGCATGTTTGTATCCAGGGGCGCCCGGGCACAGGTACGAGCTAAACGGAGGACGCAGTTCTATGACCGGTATGTCATGCAGATGCTGGAGGAGGCCAAACGGCTGGATATTTCCCAGGAAGAGCTGAAGGAAATGATCGCAAGGGGGTATACCCATGAGGGGGATTGAAATCAATGGGCTGAGCAAGCGCTTTGATGAAACGCTGGCGTTGGACAAAGTAAGCCTGTGCTTTGAGCCGGAACGCATCTATGGGCTTTTGGGCAGAAATGGGGCGGGGAAATCCACGCTGCTCAATATTATCACCAACCGCCTTTTTGCCGATGAGGGCTCGGTAACCATCGACGGTATGCCGGCCCTGGAAAATGAAAAGGCACAGCGGCTGGTTTACCTGATGAGCGAAAGAGATCTCTATCCCCCTTCCATGCGGGTGAGGGAGGCGTTTGACTGGAGCGCACGGTTCTATCCCGACTTTGACGGAAACTATGCTCACCGGGCAGCAGACGCCTTTGGGCTAAACGTGACCAAACCCATCAAGGGATTATCCACAGGATATCGTTCCATTTTTAAGTGCGTGGTCGCCCTATCGGTCAATACGCCCTATGTGCTGCTGGATGAGCCGGTTTTAGGCTTAGACGCCAACCATCGGGAGCTTTTCTATCGGATGCTCATTGAGAAATACAGCGAAAGCCCTTTTACCTGCGTGATTTCCACCCATCTGATCGAAGAGGTATCCAGCGTTGTCGAAGGGATCGTGATGCTCAAACAAGGCCGGATTATCCGTGATGAGGGGCGTGAAGCGCTTCTAGCCAGCGGATATACGGTTTCCGGGCCGAAAGCGTTGGTGGATGAGTACCTGGCGGGGCGCACGACGATTGGCGCCGACGAGCTAGGCGGGCTGAAAACCGCCTATGTGCTGGGTAAGCCGGAAGGCGCGCCTCAAGGACTGGAAATCGCCCCCATGGACCTACAGCGGCTGTTCATACAGCTGACAAATGCCTAAGGAGGATCGCCCTATGACTCTTTCGGTTATGACTAAATTTCAGCTGCGTAATATGCGGTTGAGTTTGCTTATCTTCTGCGGCGTCATGCTGGCATTGGTCGTGCTGGCGGCTGTGATGGCGAGGATCGTACCAGACACGGTAAGTTTTTCCAGCATGGAGGCTTCAGCAGGCATTTTTGCCTTTGTCTGCGCCTTGAATTCTTTTAAGGAGAACTTTGGGTTTGCCTTGCAGAACGGCATTCCTCGGAAAAGGCTTTTCCGCAGCACCTTGATTATGGCCCTGTGCTTCAGCGCTTTGCTGTGCGCGCTGGATCAGCTGCTGCACCTGATCTCCCTGCTGGTCAGCCAGGGCACCGGCAACATGAGATGGTTCCGGCTGACCGAAGCGCTCTACGATATCCGGTATGCCGGCGCATCGCAACTGCAGCTGACGGTAGAGAGCATCGCTTTTAATTTCGCCCTCTATACGGCGCTGTTTATGACGGGATACATGATTACCATCGCCTATTACCGCATGAGCCGCTGGCTTAAACTAACGGTCAGTATCGGCGTTCCCGCGCTGGTGGTAGTGGTATATCCCCTGGTAGACCTTTTGCTGCTGCAGGAGCGGATCAGCAACGCGCTGGGGTGGATGATCTCGGCGGCGCTGGGCATACAGGCACAGAATATCTGGATCGCGGTGCTGACGCTGGCGCTGCTGGCCGCGGCAATGGCCGCCTTTTCGTGGGCACTGATGCGGCGGGCGGTCATTAAAGGCTAAAGGCCATAAGCCAAAAAGAAATAAAAGAAGGCCGGCAATTTGCCGGCCTTTTATCGATTTCCCTTCGTCTAATTGCTAGCTGCGATAGGACCCGTTAATGGTTACGTAGTCATGGGTAAGATCGCAGGTCCACATAAAGTCGGAGAAGTCTCCTTGCTTGAAGTCCAGACGGTAGACGACCTCCGGCTGCTCCAGGATGGCCAGCGCTTCCTCCTCGCTGAAGGGAAGCGCGCCGCCGTCGGCGCAGACCTGCAGGCCGCCGATATAAATATCCACCTTGTCCGGATCAAAGTTGGCGCCGGAATAGCCGGCTGCGGTAATGAGACGGCCCCAATTTGCATCCTTGCCGTAGGCCGCCGTTTTGCACAAGGGGCTCTTTGCGATGGCTTGGCCAATAAGCCGGGCGTCGTCCGGGGTAGGGCAGTGTTCAACCCGGATGGTGAGCAGCTTTGTGGCGCCTTCCCCGTCGGCCGCCAGCATCCGGCTCAGCTGGCCGGCAACGGCCTTGAGCGTAACGGCCAGCGTCATCAGCCGGGGATCGCCGGCATCCAGCTCCGGGTTGCCGGCGGCGCCGTTCGCCAAGAGCAGCACGGTATCGCAGACGGAGGTATCCCCATCGACGGTGACGTGGTTATAGGTGGAAGCGACCACCTGGCCTAAAAGTTCGTCGCAAGCGGCGGGCGTTAAGGCTGCGTCGGTGGTGATGACCGAGATCATGGTGGCCAGGTTGATATGGATCATCCCCGAGCCTTTGGCCATCGCGCCCACGTGAACCGCGTGGCCGTCCAGGGAGCAGTCGGCCGTAGCCGTTTTGGCGTGGGTGTCGGTGGTCATGATAGCTTGCGCGGCATCGTCGCTGCCCTCCGCCGAGAGGCTGGCAATGGCGGCGTCCAAGCCTGCAAAAATCTTTTCCATAGGTAACGGTTGACCGATTACGCCGGTGGAGTTGGGCAGCACCTCCTGCGGGGAACAGGCTAAGCGGCGTGCCAGATAATCGCAGATGGCGGTCGCGTCGTCCCAGCCGCGCTGGCCCATGCAGGCGTTGGCGCAGCCGGCGTTTACCATTACAGCTCGAGCCGTGCCGCCTTGACCATGCGCTCGGGAAACCTGGAGGCTGTGCCCCTTGACGACGTTGCGGGTGAATCGGCCGGCCACGGAAGCTGGACGATCGCTGACGACCAGGGCTAGATCCAGCGCGCCCTGCTTTTTCAGGCCGGCATGTACGCCGGAGGCGGTAAAGCCGATGGGATAGGTTACGCCCTTTTTGCTCATATCAAAATCCTCCCAAAGATAGTTTCCACAGCGCCTGCGTCCGACTGCGCATAGACGAAGCAACGGGTATGCAACGAACCGGTTGGCTGCAAACCGCGGCTCTTTTTGTATTATAACGCAATTTTCTGCCCAAGCAAGAAAAAACGGCGCTCTTTGGGCGCGCGCATTTTAGAAAAACCGGATCACGGCTTGATTCTTCCACGGGCGCAGGGTAGAATAGATTTGGATATTTAGGCGACAAGGACGTGGAATCGGCGCCAGAAGTCTTTGCCGCAGCTTTTTGCGGCGTGAGGGCGGCGCGAGCGTCAATTGGAACGCTTGGGCTATGCGCAGCCCTGGGGAAGGATTATAATGAATGACGATTGGTCAAAACAAATATCCACGCTGCCAACCGGAAAAAGGGTAGCGGGGTGGTTTGGATGAATACACTGATGAGGGGCTGCGATGAAGAAAGCCTGAGGCTGGGGGCGCAGCTTATCAAGCAAGGCGGGCTTGTGGCATTTCCCACTGAGACGGTCTATGGGCTTGGCGGCGATGGTCTTAATCCCCATGCGGTTCAAGCCATCTATGCGGCCAAGGGGCGGCCGGCCGACAATCCCCTGATTGAGCATATCGCCGACTATGGGATGCTGGAGTTGCTGGTGCAGACCACGCCTGAACCGGCCCGGCGGGCCATGGAAGCTTTCTGGCCGGGGCCGCTGACCTGCGTGCTGCCGGCCACGGCGCGCGTACCGCGCGCCGTGACGGCGGGATTGGATACCGTGGCGGTGCGCTGGCCGGAGCATCCGGTGGCGCAGGCGCTGATCCTGCAGGCAGGCGTGCCGGTGGCCGCGCCCAGTGCCAACGCTTCCGGCCGCCCCAGCCCCACCTGCGCCCAGGATGTATGGGAGGATATGGAGGGTCGGATCCCGCTTATCCTGGATGGGGGCCCCTGCCGGGTGGGCGTAGAGTCGACCGTGGTGGCGTTCTCCGGCGAACGGCCTATGATCCTGCGGCCCGGCGGTATAACCCGCGAAGCGCTGGAATCGCTATTAGGTCCGGTAGACGTGCACCAGAGCGCTTTAAACGCCCTGCAGGAGCCGAGCGCTGCGCCCTCCCCGGGGATGCGGCACCGGCACTATGCGCCTAAGGCGCAGGTAACCGTGGTGCGGGGGCCGGGCGCGCTGGAACGGATGCTGGCAGCCTACGATGCCTGCCAGGCAGCCGGCGGCGTGCCCTGGCTGCTGATATCCGAGATGGCCCGGAGCCGGTGTGGCGAGCGGCGGCTGATGAGTTATGGCGAAGGCGCCGCCCAACTGGCGGCCCATCTTTTCCATAGCCTGCGCCTCATTGATGCCAAAGGCGCCACGCATATTTATTGCTTGGCCGTTGATCCCCAAGGCATGGGGCTGGCGGCTATGAATCGGTTGCTGCGGGCAGCCGACTTCGACGTGATGGATCCACAAGAGGAGGACGGACGATGAATATCCTGTTTGTTTGCGCGGGGAATACCTGCCGCAGCCCCATGGCCGAGGCCATGTTGGAGAAAAAGGTGGCTGAACGGGGCATTACAGGCCTATATTGCGCTTCGGCGGGCACCCATGTATGGCCGGGCGACAAGGCGGCCCTGGACACGGTTGCGGAGATGAAAAGCCGCGGGATTGATATACAGGGACGGGATGCCCAGCAGCTCAACGATGAGCTGGTGTCGCGGGCCGACGTAATCCTGACGATGACGGAAGGCGTATCCCAGGCGGTGCTTGTGCTATTCCCCGGAGCGGAAGGAAAGGTATTCACGCTGGGCGGGTATGTAGGCGAGTCCGGCGATGTGGACGATCCCTATGGTTGCGACGAGACGGTATACCACGCCACCGCCAACCAGATTGACGCGCTGTTGGATAAGCTGCTGCAAAAGCTGGCGTAGCCTGCGCCTTCTATCCGATCGATCGTATCATCTATATGAGGAGGAAAAATATGATTTGCATTGCCAGCGATCACGCCGGTTATGAACTGAAAGAGCATGTGAAGAAGTATCTCCAGGATCGGGGCCTGGAGGTGATGGATCTGGGCACCGACGGATCCGCTTCGGTGGACTATCCCCTCTACGGCCGAAAGGCGGGCGAATGCGTGGCCCGGGGCGAGGCGGATAAGGGGATTATCATCTGCGGTACCGGATTAGGCATCTCCATGGCGGCCAACAAAGTGCCTGGCGTACGGGCCGCCCTGTGTACAAGCACGACGATGGCGCGGTTGGCCCGGGAGCATAACGACGCCAACATCCTGGCGCTGGGCGCGCGGATCATCGGTTCCGTGCTGGCGGAGGATATTGTCGATGCCTTTTTGAATACGGAATTCTCCACACAAGGCCGCCACAGCGCACGGGTGGCCATGATTGGGGAGATGGAACATACCTATCACAGCCATATGGAATAAGGATTCGAGGAGGAGACCACCAATGAGCAAACTGATGATTATGGACCACCCGCTAATTCAGCATAAGCTGACCCTGATGCGCGATAAGTGCACGGGATCTAAGGATTTCCGCGATCTGCTGGATGAAATCGCTACGCTGATGGCCTATGAAGTGACCCGCGACCTGCCGCTGAAGGAGGTCGAGGTGGAAACCCCCGTATGCGTGGCCAAGAGCTCGGTGATTGCCGGCAAGAAGCTTGGCGTGGTGCCGATCCTTCGGGCCGGGTTGGGCATGGTGGATGGTATCCTGAAGCTGGTGCCCGCCGCCCGCGTAGGCCATATCGGACTGTATCGCGATCCGGAGACGAAAAAACCGGTGGAGTATTACTGCAAACTGCCGGCCGACGTGTGTGAACGGGAGCTAATCGTGGTGGATCCGATGCTGGCAACCGGCGGCAGCGCCATTGCGGCCCTTCAGTTCCTTAAGGATCGCGGGTGCAAAAATATGAAGCTGATGAATCTGATTGCCGCGCCGGAAGGTATCGCCGCCGTGCAGGCCGCCCATGACGACGTGGACATTTACGTGGCGGCAGTGGACGAATGCCTCAACGAGAACGCTTACATTGTGCCCGGATTGGGCGATGCCGGCGACCGGCTCTTTGGAACCAAGTAATCCATCTTAGGAGGTAGCGACATGCAGCAGGATATGTTGGCGCGTGTCCGGGAGGCGGAAGCCCAGGCGGAAGAGATTCGCCAGGCCGCCGCGGCCGAGGCCCGAGGGCTGCTGCGGGAGGCCCAGGAGCAGGCGGATGCAGGGGCGGACAAGCTCATCCAGCAGGCCAGAGCCGAGGCCAGGCAGATTCAGGCGGATGCCGAGGAAAAGGCTGCCCGGCTGACGGAGGTGCGCCTTGAGGCGCAGCGTGCGGAGGACGAAGCGCTCAAGCGCCAGGCTCAGGCGCGGATGGACCGGGCTGTGGCCTGGGTCGTGGGAAGGATCGTGAAATAAATGGCCGTATTGCCCATGAAAAAGGTGTTCCTTCTGGGCCTTGAACGGGAGCGGGAAGCTATCCTTTCCCGGCTGCAGCGCTTTGGGCGCCTGCAGATTGAACAGGTGAAGGGGCAGGAGGAGATTCTGTCGGTAAAGGGTGCGGAAACGGCCAAGGAAATTGCCCGACAGCGCGACGGCTACCGGGACAAGTTGAGCCGGTTGGACGCTCTTTTGGCGGAGCTGGCGGCCTTTGACAGCCGTAAGCAGGGCTTCATGGCGCCCAAACCCACGCTGAGCCTGGATGAGATCGAGGCGGTCATGGAGCAGGAGGCGTCCTATCTTGCGCAGGTGGAGCAGTGTGAAGAGATCCTGCGCAGGATGCGGGCCCTTGAAGGGCGACAGCGGCAGCTTCAAGGTCAGGCGGAGCAGCTGGCGCCATATCGCGCGCTGACAACGCCGGTCGAAGATGTGGGCGATACGCGGGATACAGCGGCGTTCTTAGGCAGCGTAGCGGCGCCGGAACTGCCGGCGCTGAAGGAGGCGGTTGCTCAGCAGCCGCTTGCTGCGCTGCAAGTTATTGCGGTCGATGCTGCCCACGGGCATATTCTGTTGGTTGTGCATCGTTCCGTGGCCGGGGAGATGAGCCAGTGCCTGGCTAAGGCCAGCTTCAGCCGGGCCTCGTTCCCCTTCCCAGCCGGCACGCCGTCAGAGATGATTGCTCAAATTTTCAAGGAAATCCGGGAGAGTGAAAGCGAGCGGGTGGGGCTGGGTGCGCAGCTGGCTGCGCAGTCCATCGCTCCCCTAGAGCTGTATTACGACGCGCTTTCGGTGGTGGCCGAACGCTGGGATCAGGCCTGCCGGCTGGGCAATACCGACTCGGTCTTTTATCTAACCGGCTGGGTGCCCGCGCGAGCGGCCAGCGCCTTGGAAGCTGCGGTAACGGATGCATCCGCTACCGCGCAGTTGGCGCTGAGCGATCCAGGCCCGGAGGATGATCCGCCTACAGCCTTGACGAATAACGCCCTGGCGGAGCCCCAGGAGGACATCGTCAATATGTTCGCCTCGCCTCAGTATACGGAGCTTGACCCTACGGCACTGACCAGCCCCTTCTATCTATGCTTTTTCGGCATGATGGTATCGGACGCCGGATATGGAATCGTGTTGGCGCTGGCCTGCGGCCTGCTGCTTTTACGCAGCCGGCCGGCCCGAGGGCAGATGAACATGATCAAAATGATCGGTCTGGGCGGCCTGTTCACCGCTTTCTGGGGTGTAATGTACGGCTCCTACTTCGGCTATGAATGGTTTCCACCGGTGATTATGTCCCCGATGGGCGACCCTTTGAGCATGCTGATCATGTGCTTTGGCTTCGGCATTCTGCACCTGGTGACCGGACTTGTGACGAAGATGGTGGTCAGCTTTAAGGCGGGGGATTGGCAGACAGCCGTATTTGACGCCATGCCATGGGTGATGATTCTACTGGGGCTGCCGCTGCTGGCTGGTTCCATGCTGGGCGTAGCGTGGTTGCCGGCAGCTGGCATGGCGCTGGTAATTGCCGGAGCGGCGCTGATTCTGCTCTTTACTGAGCGGAAAAGCTTTAACCCCATCGTCCGAATTGGCAAAGGGCTGTACGCGCTTTACGGGGTGACCAGCTATCTTTCCGATATCCTGAGCTATTCGCGTCTTTTTGCCTTGGGGCTTTGTACCAGCGTGGTAGCCATGGTCATCAACACCATAGTAGGTATGTTGGCCGGCAATCCGGTGGGAATGGTGTTCGCGGCGCTGATCTTTGCGGGCGGGCATGTGATCAACATTGCCATCAACGCCCTGGGCGCTTATGTGCACTCGTCACGGTTGCAGTATGTGGAATTTTTCGGAAAGTTCTATGATGGCGGCGGCCACCTCTTTGCGCCGCTTGCTGCCAGGGGCAAGTATCATCAGGTCATGGATGGCCTGAAAAAATAGCCTTGAGCTTGAAAGTGGAGGAATAACCAATGGATACGACTCAGAATCTGATTAATGCCCTGACCCCCTTTTGGAGCACAGTAGACTGGGGCCTTGTTTTCGCCGCCATCGGTTTTGCGCTGGTGGTCATCCTGCCGGGCATCGGTTCGGCCTTGGGCGTGCATCTGGTGGGCTGCACCGGCGCCGGTGTGCTTTCCGAGGATCCCAGCCGATTCGGTAAGATTCTGCTGCTGCAGGTGCTGCCCGGTACGCAGGGCATTTATGGCCTGCTGATCGGCTTTATCTTCCTGCTGAAGCTTGGCGTGATGGGCGGCAGCCTGATTACCCCCACCACGACAGAGGGCCTGTGGCTGATGTTCGCCGCGCTGCCCATGGCCTTTGTGGGCCTGTGGAGCGCCCTGTATCAGGGCCGTGTGGCCGCGGCCGGCGCCATGCTGGTAGCCAAGCGCGCTTCCGAAAGCGGTAAGGCGATGATCATGGCCGCCATGGTGGAAACCTATGCGGTGCTGGCCCTGTTGATGAGCTTCCTGGCTGTGTGGTTCATGCCCATCGCAGGTGCATAAGAAATGGGGAATGAACGGATGCCGGGAATAGATACGATTACCGCGGCGATCCTGGAGGATGCAAGGCGGCAGGCGGAGGAGACGCTGGAAGAGGCGCGGTCCAAAGCGGGCGACACAGTGCGGCAGGCGGAGGCCCGGGCGCAGAAAACCGCCCAGGCCCTGATGGACCAGGCAGGCCAGGAAGCGGTCGAATACGGACGCCGGATGGAGTCAATGGCGGATTTGACCTGCCGCAGGGAGCGGCTGGAAGTGAAGCAGCGCCTCTTGGACGAGCTCTTTGACCGGGCGCTTCAGGCTTTGCACGGCATGGAGGATGGCGATTACCTGGCCTTTGTCGGCAGACTTATGCTGGATGCCGCTGCAGGAGACGAGCAGGTAGTGGTGTCGCCGGAAGAAAAGCGGATCGACGAGGCCTTCCTCTCGGAGATCAACGGCCGGCTTAGGGACGCGGGACGCCCTGGCGCGTTGAAGCTGTCGGAGCGGCGTGAGCCCATGATGGGCGGGTTTATCCTGGATAGTCAGGGTGTGGAGATCAACTGCTCCTTTGAAATGCTGGTGCGCCAGGCCAGGCCCATGATGGAAAAAGAGGCGGCCGGGCTGCTCTTTGAAGCATAGGAAGGGGTGAGCATATGCCGCAAAACAGCGTGCTCTACGCCATGGGAAGAATTAGTTCCCTGGAGGACAAGCTGATCGACACCGCCAAGCTGGAGCGGATGCTCCAGGCGCCCACCCCTATGGAGAGCCTGCGGGTGCTGACGGAGGCGGGTTACGGTGCGCCCGCGACGGCTCAAGCCCCTCAGGACTATGAACGGCTGATTGAAAACGAGCTGGCGGAAACCGGTAAGCTGATCCATGAAATCACGCCCGATGAAGCTGTAACGGATCTTTTCATGATGCGCTATGACTATGCTAACGCCAAAGCATTGTTTAAAATGCGCCTGTCCGGGAAGCGCGAGCCGGATGCCCTGAGCGCATTGGGACGCATCCCCACGGAAGTCCTGGACGATGCCATAGAAGGTAAGGGGGGCGCGGAAGTCCCTGACCATCTGGCCGAAGCCGTGGCCGAAGTGGAGCAGTATCTGGCCCAAGGGCGCGATCCGGCGCGTATCGACGCAATACTGGACCGCGCTTATGTGAGCTGGGCGGCAAAGGCGGCGGTACGGGTACGCAAGCCGCCCATGATTCGGGCTTACTTTCAGGATCAGGCCGACCTCTATAACCTGGTAGCCCTGATCCGGCTGCGCCGGATGGGCGGCCAGGCAGAGCAGCTTCGAGGATGCCTCGCCCAGGGGGGAAAAGTAAAGCCCGAGCTGATCAGCGAGTGCTTTTCCCTGCCGCCGGAGCAGGTGGCCGAGCGCCTCAAAGAGCATTTTGACGACCGGGTGCTGGACGAGGTGGTACAAGGGCTTACGACGGGATCCACTTGGCAGTTGGAGCGTACCACCGACAACCGGCTGATGGAGCTGGCCCGGAGGGGTAAGACGGAGATTTTTACCATTGGCCCGATATTGGGGTTCCTGCTGGCCCGGGAGGCAGAGGCGAGGGCAATCCGGCTCATCATGGTGGGTAAGATGAACGGGCTGCCCCAGGAGAAGATTCGGGAAAGGCTGCGTGAGATGTATGTATAAAATGGCGGTGGTGGGCGACCAGGACTCGGTGCTGATCTTTAAGGCGCTGGGCCTGGTTACCGAGGAAGCATATGACGGGCCCGAGGCGGCCCGGAAGATCGCTCGGCTGGCTAAAGCGGACTGCGCGGTGATCTTTGTGACCGAGCCGCTGGCCGAACAAATCCCGGAAACCATCGAGCGGTACAAGACCAGCCTGACGCCCGCGCTGATTCCCATCCCCACGAACGGGGGGAGCACGGGCTTTGGCATGAAGGCGCTGGCCAGCAATATGGAACGGGCGGTAGGAATGAATATTTTTGTAAATGAAGAGGGTGAATAAACCATGGCTGGCAGCATTGTCAAGGTATCGGGCCCCCTCATTGTGGCCGAAGGCATGGCGGACGTCAAAGTCTATGACGTTGTCCGCGTATCCCAGAAGCGTTTGATCGGCGAGATCATTGAACTTCGGGACGACCGTGCTTCTATTCAGGTCTATGAGGAGACGAGCGGCCTGGGCCCTGGGGAGCCGGTGGAAACCACAGGGAATCCCCTGTCGGTGGAGCTGGCGCCGGGCCTGATTGAATCAATTTTCGATGGTATCCAGCGCCCCCTGGAGGTGGTGCGGGAAACGGTGGGCGACCGGATTACCCGCGGTGTAGAGGTGGACGCCTTGAATCGCCAGAAAAAATGGCATTTTGAACCCAGAGCCAAGGTGGGCGACCAGGTAACGGGCGGCATGATCTTGGGCGTAGTGCAGGAGACGCCGGTAGTGGAGCACAGGGTCATGGTTCCGCCTAAGGTAGAAGGCGTCGTTACTTGGATTACGCCCCCGGCGGAGCTGACCATTACCGAACCGATCGTGCGCATCCGCACTGCACAGGGCGAGGAGAGTTATCCTATGCTGCAGCGCTGGCCGGTGCGCGTGGGGCGGCCCTATGTAAAAAAGCTCTCCCCCACTGAGCCGCTGGTCACCGGTCAGCGGGTCATCGATACCTTCTTCCCTGTAGCCAAGGGCGGCGCGGCTTGCGTACCCGGCCCTTTTGGTTCTGGAAAGACGGTGGTGCAGCATCAGCTGGCCAAATGGGCTGACGCGGATATTATCGTATATGTGGGCTGCGGGGAACGGGGCAACGAGATGACCGACGTATTGATGGAGTTCCCGGAGCTGAAGGATCCCCGATCCGGGCAGCCCCTCATGAAGCGTACGGTCCTGATTGCCAACACTTCCGATATGCCGGTGGCGGCACGCGAGGCGTCCATTTATACCGGCATTACCATTGCCGAATACTTCCGGGACATGGGATATAAGGTGGCGATCATGGCGGATTCGACCTCACGCTGGGCGGAGGCGTTGCGCGAGATGAGCGGCCGCCTGGAGGAGATGCCCGGCGAAGAAGGCTATCCCGCCTACCTGTCATCCCGGCTAGCGGGCTATTATGAGCGGGCCGGCGTGGTAGCGTGCTTAGGCAACCAGCTAATGGGTTCCATATCGGCTATCAGCGCCGTCTCCCCTGCCGGAGGCGATATTTCCGAGCCGGTAGCACAGGCCACGCTACGCATTGTCAAGGTGTTCTGGGGCCTTTCGGCCCAGCTGGCCTATGCCCGCCACTTTCCCGCAGTGGATTGGCTTACCAGCTATTCGCTCTATCAGGATCAGCTGGCCGGCTGGTTCAATGAGCAGGTATCGCCCGACTTTAATGACCTGCGACAGGATGCCCTGCGGCTGCTGCAAGAGGAAAGCGAGCTCAACGAGGTGGTCCGCCTCGTGGGCGTGGACGCGCTGTCTTTTCCGGACCGCATGAAATTGGAGGCGGCCCGAGCGATCCGAGAGGACTATTTGCATCAAAACGCCTTCCATGAGGTGGATACCTACGCCTCGCTGCCCAAGCAGTACCGAATGCTGAAGCTTATTATGGATTACTATCATCTGTCCCTGCAGGCATTGGAGCAGGGCGCGGAGCTTTCCAGCTTGACGAATCTACCGGTCCGCGAGCGTATTGGCCGAGCCAAGTACATTCCCGAAGAGGAAATGGATCGCTTTGATGAGCTGGACCGCCTTCTGCGGGAAGAGATGGCCGGCCTGACGGAAGGAGGCGACCGCGCATGATCAAGCAGTACCGTACCATCCGCGAGGTGGTGGGCCCTCTGATGCTGGTAGACGACGTGGAGGGCGCGAAATACGATGAACTGGTGGAGATCGAGCAAAACGGCGAGATCCGCATGGGAAAGGTGCTGGAGATTTCGGGCAAGCGCGCCCTGGTGCAGCTTTTTGAATCCTCCCAGGGGCTTAAGCCTGCCGAAGCCAAGGTGCGCTTCCTGGGCCATTCCACACAGTTGGCCGTGTCCCCGGATATCCTGGGCCGGGTATTCGACGGCATGGGCAACCCCAAGGATGACGGCCCGGCGATTATCGCCGATCAATGGCTGGACATCAATGGATCGGCCCTGAATCCTGCGGCGCGGGATTATCCATCCGAATTTATTCAGACGGGCATTTCCGCCATCGATGGGCTGAACACCCTGGTGCGCGGTCAGAAGCTCCCGGTGTTCTCCGGTTCCGGCCTGCCGCATGCTCAGCTGGCAGCGCAGATTGCCCGCCAAGCCAAGGTGCTGGGCGGCTCATCCAAGTTTGCCGTGGTGTTCGCAGCGATGGGCATTACCTTTGAAGAGGCGGATTTCTTTATCTCCGACTTTAAGCGTACCGGAGCTATCGAGCGAACGGTTATGTTCATGAACTTGGCGGATGATCCAGCGGTGGAGCGGATTGCTACACCCCGCATGGCGCTGACCTGTGCCGAATATCTGGCCTTTGAGTTGGGCATGCACGTACTCGTCATCATGACGGACATCACCAACTATGCCGAAGCGCTGCGCGAGGTATCGGCAGCCAGGCGGGAGGTGCCGGGCCGCCGGGGATATCCGGGCTATCTGTATACGGACCTGGCCACCATGTATGAGCGAGCTGGACGCATCAAGGGCAAACCGGGCTCCATCACGCAGATTCCTATCCTATCCATGCCAGAGGACGACAAAACGCACCCGATCCCCGACCTGACCGGCTACATCACCGAGGGGCAGATTATCCTGTCCCGGTCGCTATACCAAAAGGGCATCACGCCGCCCATCGACGTACTGCCCAGCCTGTCCCGTCTAAAGGATAAGGGGATTGGCAAGGGGAAAACCCGGGCCGACCATGCCGATACCATGAACCAGCTTTTCGCCGCCTATGCCCGGGGCAAAGAGGCTAAAGATCTGGCGGTGATCCTGGGCGACGCAGCCCTGAGCGACGTGGATAAGCTCTATGCAAAATTTGCCGATGAATTTGAACGCCGGTATGTATCCCAGGGATATACCACCAACCGCACCATTGAGGAGACGCTGAATCTGGGCTGGGAGCTTCTGTCCATCTTGCCACGCAGCGAGCTGAAGCGCATCCGCGATGAATACCTGGATCAATACCTGCCGCAGGACGAAGGGAAGGCGTAAACGATGGCCGTAATGCGAGTCAACCCGACCCGTGTGGAGCTGCAGGGCCTGAAGCGGAGGCTGAAGACCGCAACGCAGGGCCATAAGCTACTCAAGGACAAACGGGATGAGATGATGCGCCAGTATGTGGGCTATATTCGGAAAAACCGCCAGCTTCGTCTGGAGGTGGAGGCCCTGTTGGGCGAGGGCATGGCCAGCTTTGTCATGGCTCGGGCCACCATGGACGCTACAGCCCTGCAATCGGCCCTGCTTTGCCCTACTCGGACGGTGGAGCTAGAGATTTCGCGGCATAATGTGATGAGCGTGGAGGTGCCCCGGTATCAGGTGCACGAAAAGGTCGCTGAAGGCGCATCCAGCTATCCCTATGGCATCTTGTCCACCTCCGGCGAGCTGGACGAAGCTATTTCGGTGATGAACCAGGTGCTTATGAAGATGGTTGAGCTGGCAGAAATTGAAAAAACCTGCGTAATGCTGGCTGACGAAATCGAAAAGACACGCCGCAGGGTGAATGCGCTGGAGCATGTGATGATTCCTAACCTGGAAGAGACCATCCGGTATATTACCATGAAGCTGGATGAGAATGAGCGCGGCACACTAACCCGGCTGATGAAGGTCAAATCCATGCAGGCCGCCCAGCAGGGTACATAAAAAATCAAAGGGGATGGAGCCGTTCCATCCCCTTTTGCCAATTCGGCGAAAGGAGGCGCACAGTGGCACTGTTAGACGTACACTTTTTTTCACAGGTCCTCATGAATCAAGCGGCGGTAAGCGTACTTTTGCCCGACGAGGGCGAGGGGCCCTTCCCCGTGCTGTACCTTTTGCATGGAATCTCCAACGACCATACGCATTGGGTGCGGAAATCCAACATTGAGCGCTATGCTGCAGCTCATGGCTTGGCCGTCATCATGCCCTCCGTGGGGCGCAGCTATTATGCTGATCAGAAGGTGGGATACGACTACTTTACCTATGTGGCCCAGGAACTGCCGCAAGCCATGGGCGCGATGTTCCCCTTGTCCCAGCGAAGAGCGGATACTTTTGCGGCGGGGTTGTCCATGGGCGGCTATGGGGCGATAAAGCTGGCCTTGAATAATCCGGAGCGATATGCCGCCGCAGTTTCCCTTTCCGGCTGCTTAGATTTAGCTGGACTGGTGGACGGCCTGGCGGCGCAGGGCTTAGCTGCGCAGCCGCTGCCCGAGAAACTTAAGCGGGGGGCGGAGGAGCTCAAACGCGCCTTTGGCAGCCCGGAAGAATTTGCCGGAAGCGATAACGACCTAATGGGCCTGGCCGATAGGATGGATCCGGCTTGCTGTCCGGCGCTCTACCTTGCCTGCGGCACTGAGGATCCCTTGATGCACTGCAACCGCAGCTTTACAGCGCTACTGGACCGGAAGGGGATCCCCTATACCTGGTTCGAGGGGCCTGGCGGGCACGAATGGGATTTCTGGGATAGCCAGATCCGACGGGCGCTGGACTGGATGGAAGAGGAAGGAGGCCTCCATGGCGGTCATACACGGTAATTTTTACAGCAAAACGCTGGAAAACGGCGTGCAGATTGAAATTGCTCTGCCTGAACCTATCCGCGACGGAGCCAAGGAGCCGCTGCCGGTGCTCTACCTGCTGCACGGCAACAGCGACGATGCTACGGTGTGGCAACGCCGCACCAGCATTGAGCGCTATGCCGACCAATACGGCATGGCGGTCGTGATGCCTGGCGTGCAGCGGGGCAGCGCCTATACTGACCAGGTTAACGGGGAGGCTTGGTATACCTATATCGCCCAGGAGGTGCCGGACATGGCCAGGCGGTATCTGAAGATATCCCAGCGGCGCGAGGATACCTTTGTAGCCGGCTTATCCATGGGCGGCTATGGGGCGATGCATTGGGCGCTCCGGGAACCGCAACGCTTCCGAGCGGCAATCACGCTGTCCGGCGCGGTGGGCAGCCGCATCCCGACCGGTTATTCATTGAGCGATATAAAGAGAACCTCCGGGCAAGACCGGCAAAAGAGAGAGAACCGGGAGTCATACGCCATTCGGACGGAATTCGCTATGACCTATGGCTCCGTGGAACAATATCTCCAAAATGACGACGCGCACTTGATCCGCCAGGTAAAGGCTGCCCTCAGGGAAGGGAAGAAGCTGCCAGATCTCTATATGGCATGCGGCACGGAGGACTTTCTCTATGACGCCAATGCCCAGCTACATGAGCAGCTGACCGCCCTCGGCGTGGCCCATACCTATCGAGAGGGGCCTGGCGCACATAACTGGGCCTTTTGGGATCATTGGATCCAGGATGCGCTGGCCTGGATAGCGCGGCTGCGCCAGGCAGATGCCATATAGCAGATGCCGGAAAGCCCCAATAGGGCGGAAGCCCGCTCGCTTGTCCCTTGATGCGTTTGGATTCTAGCGGAGGAGCGATCGCAGTTCCTTGGATCAGGTGGGCCTCGCCATCGGAGAAAATCGGCATCATCAGCCGCCGGACGGATAGCAGGCGTTTGTCTTAAATTTCGGATATAAGATTCGTTCTTCACTGCTTGAAACTCAGGAGGCGCTTGCGTTTTGGGGTGGGGTAAAGCCTGCCGGCCTACGTCAATGGGCTGCCATGGAAGCTTTCCATATCGGCCGATACGTCTGACGAAATACAAACTTTTGCCGAAGGACGTCCATGCGCGGAGGCCTTGGGCGGTTTTGACCGCTTCATTTCGGGCATATTAGCCCTGTACATCAAAGCGCTGCCTGCATTTGGGGCGAAGAACATCGTATAGGGGGACCTGCCTAGGCGGTCCCTTTTGCTCGGTTCCGCTCAAGCGCTGGACCGATCTATAGGCCGCCAAGCGCGCCTGGCGGCCATTGTTTATATCATCTTTTACGGCAAGGCATTCGGCCATCAAGCGCGCCGCAGCGATCATGAAGGGGATGCAAAATGCCGCAGAAAGATTTCTGCGGCATTTTGTATGATGCGGTTTTGGCTATTTGCCAGCCTTACGCAGATCCTCCAGCGTTTCGGTGATCTGCGGGGCGCCTTCGACCTGGCGCCACTGGGCGGGAGCCGCCCACAGGCAGGCGTTCTGGATGATGCGGCGTACATAGGGGTTATGATAAGCGCCGTTGGTCTCGTGGCCAGGCTGGAAGTAGAAAATCTTACCATAGCCTCTGCGCCAGCAGCATCCGGAACGGAATACTTCGCCAATGTCAAACCAGGATTCAAACACCTGCTCGTCGGGCTGAGGAATATCGAAGAATTCCGCATAGCATTCCTCCACGCCCAGCTCAAAGTGCGGGGGAATACCCTGGGCGATGGGGTGGGAGGGATTCACGCAGAAAACGCGTTCGTAGGTTTCATCCCGCCAGCGCAAGTCGCATGTGGTGCCCATCAGCCGGCGGAAAACCTTGCTGTGGTGACCGGAATGAAGCACTACAAGCCCCATGCCCTTGAGCACCCGGGCGCACACCCGATCGACTACCTCATCGGGAACCTGATCATGGGCCATGTGCCCCCACCAGATGAGTACGTCGGTGTGCTCCAGCACTTCGTCGGTTAATCCGGCTTGGGGCATATCCAGCGTAGCGGTGCGTACCGTCACGCCGGGCAGCTCGCCTACGATCCCGGCTACCGTGCCGTGCAGCCCTTGGGGATGCATCTCCAATACCTTGGGTTCGGTCTTTTCATGGACGTTTTCATTCCATACGGTAATGTTCATGACAAATCCTCACTTAAGTGGAATATATCCTTATTGTAATGCCCCCATGGGGCCATGGCAAGCGTTTGCGTGAAAAAGCGTTGACATTCTGCGGTATGCCCCGTATGCTTAGCGGTAGAACGAGGAGGAGAGAGGATCATGCACCGCTTTTTTGTCGAACCGGCCGACATGGCCGGCGGCTTAGCCCGCTTGGGAGAAGAGGACGCTGCCCACGCGCTGCGGGTGCTTCGGCTCAAGCAGGGCGACGAGATCCGCATTTGCGACGGATGCGACCGGGAATATCCGGCTTGGATTGAGGAGGTTGGTAAAAGGGCTGTGACCGCGCGCTTGGGCGAGGGCTATGCGCTGAACGCTGAGCCAGCCACTCGGATTACGCTATACCAAGGCGCGCCTAAGGCTGGAAAAATGGAATACCTGGTACAGAAGGGTACGGAGATAGGCATTTCCCGGTTTATCCCCTTCTTCAGCAGCCGTTGCGTAGTGAAGCCCGGGAAGGATAAGGGCGAGCGTTATGGACGGGTGGCCTATGAGGCGGCCAAACAAGCCCGCCGAGGGGCGGTGCCCAAGGTAGAAGCTCCGCTGGATTTTGCAGGGCTCTGCCAGGCGCTGCAGGCGCATGAACTGACCTTGGCCGCTTGGGAGGAGGAGCGGGCCCTGTCGGTACGGACGGCGTTGAACGCCGCTCCCGAGGCCCGGGATATCGCCCTGGTGGTGGGCCCCGAGGGCGGGCTATCGGCCGAGGAAACCGAGGCGCTAGCCTGCGCAGGGGCGCAGGTGATCACTCTGGGGCCCCGGATCCTGCGTACGGAGACGGCTGGCGCCGTACTAGCGGCCCTGGTGCTCTATGAGCGGGGCGATATGCAGTGACGGAGGATTCAAGAGAAGGCCGTGGCCCGGCCGCTGCGGGCCCATGAATTGCCCATGGAAGGGTGAATTTGACGGCAAAAGGAGGAGCATCGTATGAGCCTGGGCAGTGTGGTATGCCAGCTGGCCCCTGGAGCGGGCAATCCCCGGAACAGTGAAGGGGCCTTTCTAACCTTGAAGGACGGACGTATTCTTTTTGTCTTTAGCCGTTATTGTGGCGATACATGGCTGGATCATGCCTCGGCGGATCTGGCAGCGATCACCTCGGATGACGGCGGGATCAGCTGGAGCGGGCCCCAAACCCTGTTCTCCTGCCGCGAGGCGGGCGTGATGAACCTGATGAGCGTATCGCTGATGCGCATGGATGACGGCGCGTTGGGGCTTTTTTACCTCAGTCGAGTCAGCTGGAGCGACCTGCGGATGAAGTTGGCCCGCTCCTATGACGAAGGGGAGCGCTTTGACGAACCGACGATCTGCATGGATACGCCGCGGTACTATGTGGTCAATAACGATCGCGTTGTCCGCACCTCAGCCGGGCGGCTAATCATTCCGGCGGCCAGCCACGACACCTTATACCGACGCAACGCTCAAGGTAGCCTGGAGCCTGGATTTGACAGCCGGGCGGAGGCTTGCTTCTTTCTCTCCGACGATGACGGGAGGAGCTTTCGCATGGCGCCTGGGCAAGTGACCTTAGGCCATATGGCCCACAGCAGCTCAGGCCTTCAGGAACCAGGCGTCGTGGAGCTGAAAAACGGCGTGCTCTGGGCTTGGGCGCGGACTGATTTGGGGCGGCAGTATGAGATGTTCTCTATGGATGGAGGAGAGCACTGGAGCGACAGCCAGCCCTCCTGGTTTACCGGCCCTTGTTCGCCGCTGAGCGTAAAACGCCTGCCGGACGGACGGCTTCTGGCTGTATGGAATCCGATCCCTCTATACAATGGGGCTGAAGAGAACGCAGGGCCTAGCTGGAATGGCGGGCGCACGCCGCTGGTCTGTGCAGTTAGCGGGGATGAAGGGGCCAGCTGGAGCCGCCCCAAGATGCTGGAGAACCGGCCGGATTTCGGGTACTGCTATACAGCTATCCATCCGATGCAGGACGCCGTGCTTCTGGCTTACTGCGGCGGCGGGCCCCAGGATAAAGGCTGCCTAAACCGGCTGGTGATCCGCCGGATCGGATACGGGGAGCTATAGCGTCGAGCCGGCATAGGAAGGATTCTGACCCGGGTGGAGCATTTTTCCTTTCCTTTTCGTCTAATCGATAAGGGATCGTAAAGGAGGGAACGTAAATGGTGCAGCGAATGGCCGCGTTGGGCCTGGCATGGCTGTGTATTTTGGCAGTGGTAGCTGGCTGTAGCCGTCCGGCTGATCAAGAGGAGCAGTCGCAGCTTATGGCGGTCGTGATCGAGGTATACGATAAAAGCATGCTGGTAGAGCCACTGGAAGGTGAGGATGCCCGGGCCGCATCCGACCGGATTATGGTTCCTACCGAGGGCGCGCTGCAAGGCTATGCGCCCCAGGCGGGTGATCGGGTAATGGTCCGCTATGACGGCCATATTTTGGAAACCTATCCGGCGCAGCTCAGTGAAGTGTATTCCGTCGCTTTGGCATAATGGAAAAGCGGCATTTTGACAGGAATTTGGCTGAAGCATATGGAAGCGGCTTCAGCTTTTTCTTTTTTTAGAAGCTCCCACCCGAAGCGCGTTGTAACGTCCGTATTTTGTTATTGTGAGAAATTATGATATAACAAACCTTACTGGACAAGATAAGGAGAGAAACGCATGAAAAGAAATGGAAAAAGAGCGGCGTTATACCTGGCGATGGCTGTATTGGCGGCATTGCTAATGGGTGGATGCCAGAACACGGTGGAGCCGGCGGCGACTAGCCTGCAGGGCGAGCAAGGTCCGCAGGGCGAACAAGGCGAGCAAGGTCCGCAGGGCGAACAGGGTGAGCAAGGCCCGCAGGGCGAACAGGGCGAGCAAGGCCCGCAGGGCGAACAGGGTGAGCAAGGTCCTAAAGGCGAAGATGGGGAAGACGGTAAAGACGCTGATATGAGCGCTATACGCAACATGGAGGAGCGGATGAGCGCGCCGGAAGCTAAGCTCGCCGAAACGGAGGACAAACTTGCCGGTACAGAGGCCACCCTTGGACAGACGGAGAAGCGGCTGGCCGATACCGAAGATAAGCTTGCTAGTGCGGAGAGCACCATTGCCGATCAGAAAGCACGGCTTGATCAAACAGAGCAGCGCCTAGCCGATACTGAAGATAAGCTGACCAGCGCGGAAAACACCGTCGCTGACCAGCAAGCCTGGATTGATCAGACAATAAAAGATTTAGATCAGATGCGTGCAAATATTCGGGCTGCACTAGATGATGCGGCAAGGGCTAATCAACGCTTGGATAATATGTATTAATATTTTAATATGCAAAAGATACAAAAATGGACTCGAAATAAAATTCCGGGTCCATTTTTGTATCATATGCTAAAGTGAGCCACAGCTTACCTCAATTCCATCGGGTATGGTGAAAACCGTTTTTTTGCCCTCTTTCATTTCGCAGGTGAGAAGCCCGAAAGGAGTGGGAAGCTCGACATGAGCCCAGGATAAACCCAATAGCGAGGGTGCGAGGCGGATTTTCCGGAAGCCGGGTTCCAGCATCTCAAAGCCCAACAGGGCTTTGGGCAGGGCATATACCGGCGTGCCGCCCCAGGCATGGCTATGGTCAAAGCTATAGGTGGGTTCCGGCGGAATGAATCCCTCCACCAGACCCTTGCTGCAGGCGGCAACCGGCTGTTTCCAGCGCTCCAGCACCGGCATGGTGTAGGACTCCCGCAGGCCGCAGCGGACGATGGCCTCCAGGAGGAAATGGGCAAAGTACGGCTGGTAATCCCCTAGACTGTCGTCTTCCATCACCTGGCGCAGGATATCCCGGGCGCGCGGCAAATCGCAGACGCCGAAACAGGCGGCCAAAATATTGGCATGGCGGCGGTAATAGCGCTTTTGCGTATTCTGGGGCATATATGGAGCGATGAGCGGCTCCGGCGTGGGCGTAGTGAGCCCCTCAAAATACAGGCCTCGGTCGCCGTCATACAGCAGGCTGTTGGCGGCGGCCTGCAGGCGGGCCGCCTGACGGGCGCAGCGATCGGCCATGGCCGGATCGTCAAGCAGCAGGTAGATTTTCTGCGCCGCCTGGAGCGCGCCGAAGTAAAAGAAGTTTAGGCAGCTTTGCCCCAGCGCTTTGGGCGGATGGTGCAGGGAGATGCCGTCGATATAGATCCAATCCACAAACATATAATCCGGGGGCGTTTCGATCAGTCCATTATCGCCCAGATAGGTTTCAAAGCGCGAGAGCAGCAGCGTGAGCGCATCCGCGCAATCCGTAAGCAGGGATTTATCCCCGGTGTAACGGTATACATCGTACAACATCAGCACCCAGATAAGGCTGTAGGAGGTATGGAACATACGGCCGTCCTGATACCGCAGCAGCTGGGCGGTGCGCCGCGTGTCAAAAGCGGCCAGCGTCATATCGCCAAAGGAAAAAGCCGTCATCAGGCTTTCGATATAATAGTCGCCGGTACAGGCCAACGGCTCTGAATGGCGCGGACTATCCAAATGCATCAGCTGCCGGCAATATTTGAGCGTATGGGTTGAGACCTCCAGTACGCGGTTCAGCGCTGGGTCGGAGGTAACCGTACGGGCGCAGAAGGGGGCAGGATAGCAGGTGGCAATCAGGGAGATCTCCAAAGATGCGGGGTGACCCGAGCGGTTTTCCGCCGTGAGCCGGTAGCCGCCGATACTGTGCAGCTGGAGGCCGCGGTATTCGCTGTCGGCGTCAAAGATAAAGTGCTCCTGCGATCCTGTTTCGTCGGTTTCAAAGCAGCATACCGTAAGGCGAAGCTCGCCCTGCGCCTGCACGGAAAGCCCGATAAAGCCGGCATAGATCCGGTCAAAGGGCAGCTCAGCCTGCCGGGTTTCTCCGGGGGCCAGCGTGAGCCGGCCGCCTGGGGGCAGCAGTTTCTCCTCGGTGCGGGGCGGCAGCGGCGAGGTAAGGCAATGCCAGATGTTGGGTATCGGTTGGGCGGGCGCGTAGGGGTCCGGAGCGATGCGGCCGTCATAGGCATAGGGGGCGGTATAGGCCCCGTTGCGACGGGCCTGCCAGGTGCGGTCGGTAGTAAGCACGGCCTTGGAGCCGTCTTCAAAGGTAACGTATGCTGTCAGCATAAAACCGCCGCGGCCCTGAGAGTATTCGTTGATCCCCACCGGCATCATCTTGACCCGGGCGAAGAAGTCCAGGAACCGGCAGTTGGGGTTCACCAAGATCTCGGAGGCATAATGCTGTGGCCGGGGGAAATCGTTAAAAAGGAAATCTCCACCAGCCGAAGCCGGACCGGTGGCTAGCAGGCGGCCATTGAGGGAAAGGGAAAATTCGGTGTCGCCGCTGAAGCGAAGGCGCGCGCTGGCGATAACCTTATCAAATTCATAGCGGCGCGTAAATTCCGCTACTGTATAGCAGCCGTCCGCCTTATCGAGGAAGCCGCTATATACGGTGCTTTGACTGTTCGGGTAACGCTGAGGATCCAGCCAGATCCATTTTTCCAGTGGTTCCATGTGTATTGCCTTTCTTGGTTCGATCTAGGTTACGGTATGCATCTGCGCGCTTCGTCTACAAAGGCACGAAGCAACCGCTCCTCCGCCTCAAAAAAGTGATCGGAAGGGGCGAGTATATAGCCTATGCCGCCGGTTGCGTCAAAGCAGCGGCGCACCTCGGCGCGAGTGGCGGCCTCGCTACAGCCAGTAAAGAAATGATACTGGTCAAAGCCTCCGATCATACAGATACGAGTTCCCAGCAGCTTCCGGGCCAGGGCTAGGTCGGCGTCGGCTCCCATCCCGGCGGGGGTAAAGGTTTCCACGGCGTCGGGTTCCATCGCAGCCACATCCTCTAGAATCCCCATTAGTTTGCCACAGAGATGATAGGTGATCCGCTGGCCCGCATCGTGGGCTGCCCGGATAAGAACGCTGTCATACGGCGCGACAAAGGTCCGGAAGATGGCGGGACTAATGACGCTGAGACAGCCGTCGCCGCCGCCCAGCTCCAGGATATCATAGGGCGCGCCGGACAGGGAGCGGATGTAGGTCAGCTTCCGGGCTTGCAGGATGGAAAGAAATTCATGGACCCACTGGGGATCATCGTAGGTTTCCATGATCAGCCGCTCCGTACCATAGAGGCAGCAGGCATCCTGCCAGCATCCCGGCTGGCCAAATATATCCGAAGAGGGAATATGCCCCCGGATAATCCCCCGATCACCGAAACGGCGGGCTTCGCGCTCTACGGCTTCCCGGTCGCAAAGGGGCGCGGTCTGATACCGGGCGAGAAGCTCAATATCGCGCTTTTCTTTGATGAGGTGCTCGGTAATCCAGCTGGTATGCTCGTTGGACTCCAAGGTGCAGGTGAGCTGGCCGCCGGGCGTATGCACCGTATATCGTACGGCCTGATAGGGGCCCTGGGGCAGAGATTCCTCGGTAATCCGCCATTGGTCGGAGATGATCCGCCTAGACTGAAGAAAGCCGGGCTCTCCCTGAGCGGGATCGAAACGATCGCCGGGCGCGGCGCCGCAAGCATGGGGAAGCGTCCAGTCGATAGCGTCAAAGCCGTATTTGTCGAAGAACTGCTCCGCCGTGATCCCGCCTTCGTAGCGGGCTAAGTAGCTTGGCATGATGTGATGCGTTGTAACAGGCAGGCAGTCGGGCTTTTGTCCCGACAATGCCGCCAGCATCCGTTGGCGTGAAGTCATAGCTTTACTCCTTTATGCGTTTTGTGCGGCGGGATAGACGCCCTCTTTTTCATAAATATCCATCATGAGTTCATAACGGGCCAAGGGCATACCGGTGTATACGCAGTTGGAGGTGCAGAAAATATACCCCCAGCCTTCCATGCCTTCGGCCAGCGCGCGGCGCACATCGGCGGCGACCTCATCGTCTGTGCCCGTTTCGAGGAGCCCACAGTGGACGTTGCCGCACAGGCAGATCTGCTTGCCTGCTACACGGCGCTTGACTTCGGCCAAGCTGACGCCGGCTTGCGGATCGATGGAGTGCAGCGCATGGGGGCGGCATTGGATCAGCTGATCCAGGATAGGCATGATGTTGCCGTCGGTATGCTTGATGACATAAAAGCCCATGTCCCGATATCCCTGGATTAGCCGCGCCAGATAGGGCGCTACGAATTCGGAGAATTGAGCCGGGCTCATAAAGGGGTTGGTGTTGAAACAGTAGTCGCTGCACAGCGCCATGGCGTCCAGCATGCCATGGCGGGCATAGGACTCGGCTACGCGCAGTGCATCGTCAACCTGCCGCGCGGCTTGCCGCTTGAGTCCCTCTGGGTCGTCGACCATTCGATAGGCAAATTCGGTCATATGGGCGCCGTCCGGGATGGAAAAGGTGGCGTCGCCATGAATCATGGTCAGGTAATCCTCGCCAGAGAGCTCGCGGATGAGCTCGCACTGGCGCATGACCTCCTCCGGCCGGTCCACCGGCGGCGGATTAATAAAGATGGCGTTGTGCCGGTAGGTTCTGGCCGTTTGGATATAGAGGTCGGCCACATCCCGGCGGTGGAGATTGCGCTCGGTTTCACTCATCTGATCCCATTGGGCATAGTGCCGCTGGGAAGGATGAATGCGGCCAAATTTCTCCATGGTCAGGAAGAAGACGAGTTCAAAGGTGGGAACGTGGCCGCTTACCGGCCGGCATAGAAGGGCATCGATCATTTTCTGTCTGGGCGTCATAGCTATTACCCCCGCTTGTCTCCTAAAAGGGATTCATGATATAATAAACCATCTTCATTTTACAAGGAGGCGCTTATGTCCGCAACCGTTTTATTTTCTCCTATGGCTTATTCCCGCTACGAGGCCTCGCAAACCCTACCCGCTAAGTTCTCCCGTATGCTGAAAAAGACCGGCTTGGCCGAAAAGGTTAAAGGGAAAACCGTCGCCATCAAGATGCATGTCGGCGACGGCATCACCTATTCTACCATCCCGCCGGTATTTATCCGTATCCTGACTGATTTTATCAAAGAAAACGGCGGCGACTGCTTCATCACCGACCACTATGTGTATCAGCGCCATCCGGAGCGCCGCGGCTACACGGAAAATAACCTGGGATGTCCTGTGCTGGATGATTGCGGACACTTGGGTAAATACTTCTATACCAAAGAGGTGGATTACAAAACCTTTAAGCACGTAGACGTGGCGGGCTTGATCCACGACGCCGACTTTATGATCGACTTCTCGCATGTTAAGGGCCACGGTTCCTGCGGCTTTGGCGGCGCCTGCAAGAATATCGCCATGGGCTGTGTGACCGACCGCACCCGCCATGAAATTCATGCGCTAGAGGGCGGCCTGGTCTGGGACAAAGACAAGTGCATTCACTGCGGCAAGTGTATCCCCGCTTGCAATCATCACGCGAACTCTTTCTCCGAGGAAAAGAACCAGGGCGTGTATCAGGTGAACTATCACCACTGCACGATGTGCCAGCATTGCCTGAAGGTTTGCCCCGTGCACGCCATTACCCTGGATTCCCATGATTATGCCGACTTCCAGATGGGTATGGCGGTGTGCACCAAGGCGGTGGTCGATACCTTTGCCCCAGGAAATGTGTACTATATTAACGTGCTGACGGCCATCACGGCCCTGTGCGATTGCTGGGGCATGACCACGCCGTCGCTGGTGCCGGATATCGGCATTATGGCCAGCGACGATATTGTGGCCATTGAGCGTGCCAGCATTGACGCCATCAAGATGGAGGATTTGATCCCCGCAGGCATTCCGCAGGGCATGGAGCTCTCCGGCGAGGGACATCTCTTCCAGCAGTTGCACGGCAAGAACCCCTTTGTGCAGCTGGACTGCCTGGAGAAGGTCGGCCTAGGTACGCAGGAATACGAGCTTGTGACGGTGAAATAGCCGGCGGAATTACGGGCAAAAAGGCCGGAGCATTGAACTAGTCCGGAAAGTATTACAAAAAAGGACTTCTGCCGTAGAATACAGGTAAAATGACCCTGGAATTCACCTGAACATATAAATCAAAAAATCGTTTAAGCAATAAAGTGGGCTAGGTGCCTGCATAAGGCAGGCACCTAGCCCACTTTATTTTTTGCTTGACGCGCTGCTACACTAGCGTAAAGTCACTTTTCATTTAAGGGATGTCGCAAATTCAAGCTGTACATGTGCGTTTCGTATCGTTATGGACCTAGCGCCTTTGCTGAAAATCCGTTCCATATCCTGCGCAAGCAGTATTGCAGGAAGAACGATTCGCATACCGATAACGCCTGGTAGCGGTTCCGTGCCGGTGACAGAGGACAAGAACATAAGGCGCAATGGCAGCAAAGGCTGTAGAGGTAGCGAGTGCCAGAAGGATAAAGATTGCCTCTAACGCGTAAAATGTATTTCCATTTTTTTATTCTTGTGTTGCCGATTATGGGTATTCGATGCTCACATTATGATCGGTCAAAATATCATGGGATAGAAACAATATTTATCCTGAAAATAGTGCAAATAAGATGTGTGAAATATTAAAAAACCTAAAAAATATTCATATTATTAAAAGAATAGGAAAACGTTGGAATTTCGAGAAAATATGATAATATAAAAATAACATATGGGAAACGGAGGCGATTCGATGCGAAGATCTGCTTTTGCCGCTATAGCGCTGGCTGGGGCGATGCTGGCCTGCGGCGGTTGCCAGGGGAATCCGGCCGCCCCTACGGGCCATTCCGACATGGAAGCCACGAAGGCTGTTGGCGCGCCGGAGGAGCGCATCGCCACATGGCGCCAGCATACCGAACCGGTAGAGCTGACCATGACCAGCCAGATTACCCACAACAAGAAACCCCAGGCCTCCTACCTTCCTCCGGATTGGGGGGAGGATGAAGTATCCCGCCGGATCATGGATCTGACGGGGGTAAAGCTGATATTGGAAAAGCAGGACGACGAGGCGGAGCTGGCGGTCATAATGGCCGCGCAGGATGATACGGATCTGATTTGCGTTTGGGCTAATGAGGATGCCCGCACGCTGGAGGAATCGGGCAGATGCCAGGCGTTGGATGTGCTGGCCAGTCAATACTGCCCGGATTTCTGGGATGACACCGACCCGCTGGAACGCTTGAATAACACCTGCGCCGATGGGCATATCTATACGCTCCGGGGCGGCTACCGCCCGCAGGCGGTTTATGACGATGATTCGATTCCGGTGAATCCTCCCTGGTCGATGAGCCTGAAAACGACGCTGCTGGAGAAAATGAACGCTTCCATGCCGGCTTCGGTAGAGGAGCTGGAGGCGCTTTTGTATCAGGTACGGGACGAAATCGAAGGGATCATCCCCTATCGAATGGTGGATGCGGTATCCACGCCATTGGCGGGTTGGATGGGCGTTCGCCGGGATACATACTGGGACGAGGCGGCCAAAAGGGTGCGTACTCCGCTGCGGGAGGAGAACTGGAAGGACTATTTGAAGCTGATGAGCAAATGGTACCGGGACGGTATACTGGCCCTGCCGGGCGAAGCTGACAAACCCAACGCCGCCTATTATGATTCGGAGGATCCGGCCGAGGCAGCCTTTATGCGGTCACTGGATCAGGATGAATGGCTGCGGAAAACCAGCGGCCTTAGTTTCGTAACGGCCGTCGCCCAGAACGATGCCTATCGGGAGCCCGCTTATGTAATCCGTACGGGCGCAGAGGAAAAGGAGCAGCCATTTCCCTATCAGATTGTTACCGAGCCGCTGACCTATCAAGGAGAGGTGCGGCTGATTGCGGCGGATCATGCGGCTTGGGCTGCTGAAAGCTGCCTGGGCCAGAGCGTAAGCCGTGGTGCGGCGCTGTTTATTACCCAGGCCTGCCAAAGGCCCGATCGGGCGTTATACTTTATGCAGTTTCTCAAGAGCCGTGAGGGCGCACAGCTGGTCCATTGGGGTGTCGAGGGCGTGCATTACGCGCTGGATGAGAACGGGATGATCGAATATTTGGAAGATTACCAAATTCCCGCAGACGCGGCTGAGGACGCGGGCATCCGGGACTGGAAGATTGAGTCGGGTATCCGATACTGGACATTCATGGATAACGGCTGGGTCAGCGGCAGGTTGAACGCCTCGCCGGTAGCCTATCTTACGAATTACGATATCAAGCAGGTGCGCGCTCAACAGATCCAAGCGGGATTGAGCTATAAGGAATATGCGGGAAAAAATAAAAATCCCGTTCTGCAGCTGGCAATGCCGGCCGAATCCAGCGAGGCTGGAAAGCAGTATGCCGAAATAGAACAGTATTGGAATACAACGTTGGAAGAGATCATCACCCAAGCCAGGGACGATGCGGATGTGGAGTCCCGGTGGGCAGATATGATGGAGCAGTTGAACGTCATGGGGCTGGATGAGCTGGAGGAGGAGATGACCCTGCGGTTTGCCGACGAACTGAAACGCTACCATGACGCCGGATATTTTACGGATATCCAGCCTTAGAAGGGCGGAGGCGGCGGGCAAAGCTCCGCCGCCTTTTTTGTGGAGGAAAAGAAAAATAGAAAACCCCCCTTTTTCCCTGTTTATCTTTTCGGTTTTCCAGTATAATGGGGGCGGAAGACTTGATCAAAGAGGGGTGAATCTTGATGAACGATATGCCCAAGGGGCTGTATGCCGTGTCGGCCGGCTTTGCCGGGCGGACAGGCGAGATTGATTTTACCTTCCAGGGCGCACACTTTACCGGGCGGATGGGGGAAACAGCCTTTGCCACCTTGGAGGAGGCGGCTATGGCCGCGGAGGGGATTCCAGAGGCGGCCTTTATGGGGCGCAGCTATGATACGCCAGTAATCCTGATGCCGGCAGGGGTCTACTCTTTCGGCCGGGCGCTGGAGACGCCGCTGCCACGGGCCCTGACCTTGCTGGGCGAGGGAGCGGGGATCAGCCCCAATATGGCCGGGAATATCCGAATGGCCAACCCGGACCGGCCGGCGGCGGAAACGGTGCTGGAGGGCAGCTTTTATTTTGGAACCATCGTGACGCCGGAAGGGACGGAGGGCTGCCTGACGCTGGACGGGCTTATGCTCCACAATACACGGGTTTATGATGCGCGTACCCAGGGCGAGGAACTGGGGCTGACACTGCGGAACTGTATCTTTACCGGCGAGCTCACAGCCACGCTGGTGCGCACGGCGGCCCTGGCTGAAGGTAGCCGCCGGGTACGGCTGGAGGACTGCCGCCTGGACGGCTTTGACGCGCTGGATGCTGAAGGCGGCCTGCTCTTTGCCAGCGCAAGTGAGATTACCATGGAGCGGATCTATTTCGCCCATACCAAAAAGTTCCTGGGCTTGACTGATTACGGACGGAATCTGCCGGCGGGCGCCGCGGGCGGTAGGGTATCGGTCACGGTGAAAGACTGCCTATTTGAGGCGTGCGAGACGGTACACGGACTGACGGTGGCTCTGCCGGAAGATATCGCTTCGGCATGCGTTCGCATCGAGGGGTGTGCCTTCCACCAATTCGTCCCGGAAGGGGAACCGGCCGTTACCCTGTGCCTTCCCCATGAGGGCTGCTGTGCGCAGATAAAAGACGTGGAATTCGCCGGGCGGCAGCGACAGAAGGCGACAGCTGTGCTGACGGCCGGATGCCGGGAAGCGAAGGTGGCGATGGAGGATGTGCGCGTAACCAGCTTTGACGGAACGCTGTCCTATAAACCTCCCCGCCGCACCCAGGCGCCGGATTGCGTGGGCGAGGCCGTGTGGCCTAAGGACAGGCTGGAAGATCCTCATGAAGCGGTGCGGGAGGGGGATTTCACTCAGCTGGAAGCGCTATATAGCGGGCGATATGCCTTCCATGGCGATATGCATACCCACACGGATTCCGGCGGTACCAGCGATGGCGCTACGCCCCTGGCCGAGTTTGTCCGGCAGCTAAAAGCCCTGGATCTGGATTTCGCTGCGGTGGTGGACCACCGGCAAATGCGGCATATGTTCCTACCGGAATGGGACGATACGCTCCTGATCTATGGCACCGAACCGGGCACGGTTATTGTGGAGGAGGGGCGGGCGCCCCGCTCCAGCCAGATGCACTATGTGATGCTCTTTCAGCATCCCACCGACCTGGCTCGGGTGATGGCGGCCTTCCCGGAATTCGCCTATACCGGCGGCCTGGAGGGGCACTTCTCCTATCCCACGTTTACGCCTGAGCGGCTGGCTGAGCTGGCTCGGTTTGTGCGGGGGCTGGGCGGCGCCTTTTCCCACGCGCATCCTAAACAGTTGATGGCCTCAGATAACCCGCTGGATTTCTATTTTACCGACGCGGTCATGCTGGAAACCATCAATGCGGATGCCGATTCCTACGGCACGGCCCAAAACCTGAAGCTGTGGGATGCACTGCTGCGGATGGGCAAGCGAGTGCATACGGTAGGATGCAGCGATACCCACGGCGCGGCTACCGACCGGGCTCTGACCACCGTATATGCTCGGGAGCGCAAAGGCGCGGCGTATTTGCGGGAGATTCGTGAGGGCGACTGCGCGGCCGGAGCCGTGGGCATCAAGATGGCTATTGCCGGAGCCCGTATGGGTGGAAGCCTGCCCTACCGGGACGGCCTTACGCTGGCCATTGAGCTCAACGACTTCTTTCGGCCGGCGTTCCTGCAGGATACCGTATACGGCCTGAAGGTCTATACAGATCGAGGCCTGGCTTATGCGACCGAATTCAGCGGGCAAACGCCCCAGCGGCTGGCGATTGCGGTAAAGCGCCGCAGCTATTACCGGGTCGAGGTGACCAACGAAAGCGACGGATTTATTGTGGGCATTTCTAACCCCATCTGGCTGGACTAACTACCCGAAAAGGAGAAACACATGAGCATAACCAAACGTGATTTCGGCATGGCCTATGGGCAGGCCATCGAGCTGTATACCCTGGCTAACAACCATGGGATGAAGGTAAGTATCGCGACGCTGGGCGGCGCGGTGGTGGAATTATGGGCTCCGGGCCGGGGCGGAACTTTCCAGGACGTGGTGCTGGGCTATACCTGCGCTGAGGATTATGCCCGCTATACCTCCAACCAGGGAGCGCTGATCGGACGCTACGGCAACCGCATTGGCGCGGGGCGCTTTTCCCTCAATGGGAAGACCTATCAGCTTGCCCTCAACGATCACGGCATCAACCATCTGCATGGAGGCGATCGGGGATTTAACCAGCGTATCTGGCAGGTGGAGAATACGCAAGAAGGCCCGAACCCGGCGATTACGCTGGGATATACCAGCCCTGACGGGGAAGAGAACTACCCGGGCACGCTGAAGGTAACGGTCGTCTATACGTTAACGGAGGATGACGCGCTGGTTCTGGATTATCGCGCGGAGACCGACGCCGATACGCCGGTGAATCTGACAAACCACACCTATTTTAACCTGGCAGGCTATGATGCCGGACCGATTACCGGCCATGAGGTATGCATCCATGCCCAATATTACACCCCGATAGACGAGGGCCTAATCCCTACTGGGGAGCTGCGGGCGGTCAAAGGCACGCCCTTTGATTTCAACTCCGCCAAGACAATCGGGCGCGATCTGGACAGCTGCGACGAGCAAATGGTGAAAGGCGGCGGATATGATCATAACTTCGTGCTGGGCGAAGCCCATGTGACCAAGACCGCGGCCATCGTTTACGAGCCGGAGAGCGGCCGCATCATGACGGTTAAGACGGACATGCCCTGTGTGCAGTTCTATATTGGCAACTTCCTGGACGGCACCGAAGTGGGGAAAGGCGGTTTGCCCCTTAAGCGCCGTCATGGATTCTGCCTGGAGACCCAGTACGCGCCGGATTCGCCCAATCAGCCGGCCTTCCCCAGCGTGATCCTGCATCCCGGAGAGGAATACCACTATACGACCAGCTACCAGTTCTCGGTCCGCTAAAGCGGAACGGCAAAATCCCGGAGCGCATGCTCTGGGATTTTTTTTCTGGAGGGTATTGGGTTTGCCCGGCAGGGAGCGGGAGTTTACAGATTTTTGATTTTGAACCGGAGGGGCATATGATGCAATAAAATAAAAGGGATGCGTAATTGAACAAAGGTAAAGGAGGAATGCATCCATGCCCGGAAGGTTCGGCGGTCCAGGGGGGCCGGGAGGCCCAAGAAGAGGCTTTGGCGGCCCCGGAGGACGGGGTGGGTTTGGCGGGCGAAGGCCGCCCCCGCCGCCTCCGCCCCGGCGGTTCGGCATGGGCGGGGCCTACCGCAGGGGGCGTGTGGGGTGCGTTGGGTGCCTTGTGCCGCTTATCGGGGCAGCCGCGCTTGCTGCGGCGCTTATGGCCCTTCTGCTGTAACCGAGCCGCAGCCCTTTCAAGGGCTGCGGCTTTTGCCTGATTCAGGAGCGCCGTGAGGTCAACAAACTGATATGATTCCCCCAAATGCTAGGATGACCAATGGGACGAAATAGGCTATACTAAAAGCAAGACTTATCCAAGCAAAAGGAGGATGATCCATGGAAGCGAATTGCAAAGCGCGGGCCCGCATTGGCCTATATAGCGCAGGACTTAAAGCCTACTGGAGCCAGTTTGCCGGGTTGAAGGAGCGGCTGGAGGGATATAATGCCTTTATCGCAGAGAAACTCTCCGCCTGGGGCGAGGTGTATAACTTTGGCTTAGTGGACGATGAGGACGCGGGCCGGGCAGCGGGCGAATATTTCAACGCCCATCATGTGGATATTATTTTTTCTCATAGCGCTACTTATTACACCAGCAGCACGGTGCTGCCGCTACACCAGATTGCCAAGGCCCCGGCCGTCGTGCTGAACCTGCAGCCCACCGCCGCCATGAACTATGAAAAGACGGCTACCGGCGAATGGCTAGCCCACTGCGTGGGCTGCCCGGTGCCGGAACTGGCTAATGCCTTTAATCGGGCGGGCATCCCTTTTCGGGTGATCAACGGCTTGCTGGGCTTGGAAAAGACGCCTGAAATTTCTGTTGCCGACGAGGTAACCTGTCACCGGCCGGAGGCGATCCGCGCCTGGGAACAGATTAGCCAGTGGGCGCGCGCCGCAGGGGTGAAGCGTGCCTTGCAGCATGCCCGCTTCGGATTCCTGGGGAATAACTACTCTGGCATGCTGGACATGTATTCCGACTTCACCATGCTGCAGGCCCAGACGGGCATCCATGTGGAGATTCTGGAAATGTGCGATCTGGATCGCTGCCTAAAGGCGGTGACCGAAGAGGAGGTTGCCGGCATCCGTCAGGAGGTGGAGGCCTTCTTCGAGATCTCCGGCGATTCGCCCTCCGACCCCATTGCAAAGCGGCCGACCGCCGAGCAGCTGGATTGGGCTTGCCGGGTGGCCGCAGCCCAACGCCGCCTGGTTAAGGAATATCGCCTAGATGCGCTGAGCTACTATTACCACGGCTCGGACAATAATCACTATGAGCAGCTGCAAAGCGGCTTTATCGTGGGCCATTCGCTCTTAACGGCCAATGGTATCCCCTGCGCCGGCGAAGGCGATATTAAGACCTGCCTGGCGATGAAGATCTGCGACCTGCTGGGCCTGGGCGGCAGCTTTACGGAGATCGTCGCCATGGATTATGAGCGGGGCACCATGATTCTGGGCCATGACGGCCCGTTCCATATCCGCATTTCCGACGGCAAGCCCATCCTGCGGGGCATGGGTGTGTATCATGGCAAGCGGGGCAGCGGCGTATCGGTGGAGGCTCATGTCAAGCCCGGCCCGGTGACCACGCTGGGGTTGACCCAGACCGGCGAAGGCAGGCTGCGGCTGATCGCCAGCCAGGGCGAGGCGAAAAACGAGCCCATCCTGGCCATCGGCAACACCCAGACCCATATTTCCTTTGGGCGGGATCTGGACGAGTATATGGACGATTGGTTTGCCCAAGCCCCCACCCATCACTCGGCTATGGCTGTGGGCCATGACGCGGCGATCTTTGCGAAGGTAGCTGCGCTGATGGGCTTGGAATTCGTGCAGGTATAATTTCACAGTGGAAAAAGACGGCGCGCCCTCATGGGGCGGCCAAAGGCAAAAGGCGTTTCCCTATGCGGGAAACGCCTTTTTATCTTCATGGGGGAAGCATCAGGCTCGCGCTTGGACATGGGGGGCCAAAGGGCGCAAGGTCTGGGCCAGATCTTCCAGCTGCCGGGCGGTATAAGGCTCGGCTTCTATGCGGAAGCGATCCTCCGGCTTATAGACCGGGGGTACGTTATAGCACTGCAGGAACCAGGCCGGAGCCTGAGCGGCTAGAGATGCCATCGCGCGAAGATCTTCCAGGGTAAGCTGCGGAATCACCGTCGTGCGCAGCTCCCAGCTTATGGAGGAGGCAGCGAGCAGGGCGAGCGTCTCCTCCAGGCCGGAGGCATCATGGGCGCAGATCTCCGGATACCGGAGCAAGGGCGCCTTCAGGTCTATGGCCACGTAATCCACCAGATCGTTATCCATAAGCCGGCGCAGCGCCTGCGGGGCGGAGCCGTTACTATCCAGCTTGGTTTTATAGCCCATTTCCCGCAGCATGTGGAAAAAATCGGGCAGCGCTGGATGTAACGTAGGCTCGCCGCCGGAAACCACCACGCCCTCCAGGATGCCTTGGCGGCGGGCAAGAAAGGCGGTCACTGTATCCATATCCAGGAGCGGCGGATGGGTCAGCACCTCGCGATTATGGCAATAAAAGCAGTCATAATTGCAGCCGGGCGTAAATACGATGGCAGCCAGGCAGCCAGGGAAATCCATCAGCGTGGTTTTCTGCAGCCCGGCAATGGGCAGCTTACAGCTCGGCTTCATGGATGACATACTTCTTGCGCAGGCGGTATTCTTCCTTCTTGCCCTTGTGGAAATTTTGCACGGGGCGCAGATAACCAACCACGCGGGTCCATACCTCGGCGTCCCGGCCGCAATCGGGGCAGGTGAAGTGCTCGCCGGCAATATAGCCATGGTCTGGGCAGACGGAGAAGGTGGGCGTTAGCGATACATAGGGAAGATGGTAATGGGTAAAGACCTTTTGCAGCAGCTTCTTAGCCACTTCGATGTCGCGGATACGCTCGCCTAGATAGAGGTGCAGCACCGTGCCGCCGGTAAAGAGGCACTGAAGATCGTCCTGCAGGTCCAGCGTCTCAAAGATGTCGTCGGTAAAGCCCACCGGCAGCTGGGCGGAATTGGTATAATAGGGCGTATCCTCGCCTGCGGTGATGATGTCCGGATACCGCTCGGTATCCAGCTTGGCCAGCCGGTAGCTGGTGCCCTCGGCAGGCGTGGCTTCCAGGTTATAGAAATGCCCGGTTTCCTCCTGGATTTCTACCAGCACCTGACGCATATACTCCAGAACCTTTTTGCCAAAGGCCTGGCCTTCAGGCGTGGTCAGATCCTTGCCCAGGAAATTCAGGCAGGCCTCGTTCATGCCAACCAAACCCACGGTGTTAAAGTGGTTATACCAATACTGGCCGGTACGGGCTTTCACATCCCGCAGGTAAAAAGCGCTGTAGGGATACAAACCGCGCTCGGTCTGGTCCTCGATGATCTTACGCTTGATCTCCAGGGAGGTCTTGGCGATTTGAATCTGTCGCCATAGCCGGGCTCTGAACTCGCTTTCGGTCTTGGACAGATAAGCGATGCGGGGCAGATTGATGGTGACAACGCCGATGGAGCCGGTCATGGGGTTGCTGCCAAAGAGGCCGCCACCGCGCTTGCGCAGCTCTGTGGTATCCAGCCGCAGGCGGCAGCACATTGATACTGCATCCTCCGGGGATAGGTCGGAATTGACATAATTGGAGAAATAGGGGATACCATATTTGCAGGTGATCTCCATAAAACGGTTGACGACCGGGCTATCCCAAGCAAATTCGTTGGTAACGTTAATGGTAGGGATGGGGAAAGTAAACACCCGACCCTTGGCGTCGCCTTCCAGCATGACATCGCAGAAGGCCTGATTGAAGATATCCATCTCCTTCTGGAATTGGCCATAGGTATCGCCGGTATATTCGCCGCCGCGAATGACGGGCTCGTCCTTAAGCGTGCGGGGTACGACGATATCAAAGGTAAGGTTGCTGAAGGGGCACTGGAAGCCTACGCGGGTGGGCACGTTGATATTGAAGATGAACTCCTGCAAAGCCTGCTTGACCTGCTCATAGCTAAGATGGTCATAGGCGATAAAGGGGGCGCAATACGTATCGATGGAGCTCCAGGCCTGAGCGCCGGCGGTTTCGCCCTGGGTGGTGAAGGTGGAATTGACAATCTGCCCCAGGAAGGAGCGAAGATGCTTGGCAGGCGAGGATTCCACCTTGCCCGGTACGCCGCCGAAACCCTGCGTCAGCAGCTGACGCAGATCCCAACCTGCGCAGTAGGGCCCGAAAAAGCCCAGATCGTGCAGGTGCAGGTCGCCGGAGAGGTGCGCGTCGCGTACTTCCGCGGGATAGATTTCGTGCAACCAATACTGCTTGGTGAAGATCTCGCGGACATAGTTATTCAACCCATTGATAGACCGCTGGGTATTGGCATTTTCCTGTATCTGCCAGTCCTTATCCTGCAGATAGTCTGAGAACATATTGATCGTGGCTCCGATAAGCGCATTGGATTCCCGGGCGCTCTTGCGCTTTTCGCGGTAGAGAATATAGGCTTTGGCGGTCTTTGCGTGCCCGTTTTCAATGAGTACCTTTTCCACGATGTCCTGCACCGCTTCCACGTCGGCGATCCCGTCCTTGAAGCGCAGGCTGGCAATATCCACGACTTGATTGCTCAGCCATTCGGCGCGCTCCCAATCGTTGCCGCCCACAGCGGTGGCGGCTTTGAAGATGGCCCATGTGATTTTTTCCTGGCGGAATTTCTCAACGCTTCCATTGCGTTTGCGAATCTGCGTGATCATCGTCCTCCTCCTTTAGCACAAAAAAGCCGTGACAATATCCCGTTCAAACAGAATTGATATACATTATCTTGTGGTTTTATTGTACAGCACATCCAATATCTTGACAAGAGGCGATTTGCGCAACGACGGGAAAATGTTCGCTTTGACGGATAGGAAAGCCAATGGTACAATAAGATGGAAAAGAGAATCCGGGGAAACGCCCGGCAAAAGACGGCGCAGCCGTAATCCCTGCGGCGGGCGGCCGGCATTTTCCGCGAAAGAGGGAATGCAGCCGCGGCCCAAGGGCGAGGAGGGGCAAGATGCAATCGTGGATTCGTTTAGGCTCGGGGATTTTTGCAGCCGACCAGGCCCGCGAGGGCTTTGTGAAGATCGACGGTTATACTTTCCAGGGTCCGGTCGTTCAGCTGGCCGGCGGCGTTTTTGGAGGAAGCGCGCTGCGCTTTGAGGGCATGGAAGGTGCCGGCGCAGCTGAGGACGACATGACGGAGGGCTGGCTCAACTTTACCGACGACGAATTTCCGGAAATCAGGCTGACGACGGTGCTGCAGACCAAGCCCGGCTATGCGCGGCTGCGTCATGTGCTCTCCGGCGAAGGGGAGGAGCGGCTGCAGGCAGGATCCGCGCTGACGCTGGCGGCGCTGCTGCTGCCCCAGGCACCGCGGATTTATGCCCTTGACCAGGGGGAGGCATTACCGCTGCCCCAGGCGGAAGGCATATTGTCCCAACGCGTCCTGGGATTGGAGACGCCCCAGGGGGCCATGGTGCTATCGGGCGGCGATTTCTTTGCCGCAGCCGGCGATGAGGCGGGGTTCTGCCTGGCGATGGTTACACGGCTGGAAGAAGAGGTCGCCCTAGGCGAAGAGAGCGCTTTTTCTACGGGCTGGGTTCAAACGACCATGGGCGATACGCTGCAGCAGGCCATGGCCAGGGTGCAATGGGACCGGTAGCAGTTCTGGCCGACATCCATGGGAACCTGGCGGCGCTGGAGGCTGTGCTGGCGGCACTTAAGCCGGTTCGTCCCCGGGCCTATGTGGTGCTGGGCGATAGCTTTGGCGAGCTGGGCCAAGCCCAGCCGGTGCTGGATCGGCTGCGGGAGCTGAACGCCTTTTGCTTGATGGGCAACCGGGAGCGGGATATGGCTGCTTATATCCGGGGCGAAAAGCCGGAGTGGCGCGGCGCGATGCAGTTTGCCGCCCTGGCCGAATCGGCCAGGGCGCTGGGCGCGGAAATGAAAGATGTCGCCGGATGGCCGATGACAGCATCCTGGGAAGGGCTTCGGCTAGCCCATGGCACGCCGGCAGATGTTTATGAGCTGATGCATCCGGGTACTTCGCGGGTGGACGAGCTGCTGGCCGCTATGGCGGAGCCGGCCATGGCCGCCGGCCATGACCACAAGCAGTGGTATTACAGCCGCTGGGATAAGGCCATTTTCGCAGCTGGTTCAGTGGGGCTTGCCCATACAGGGCGGCCCTGCCAGGCGGAATACCTGATCCTGGAACGGCAGGACGGCAGCTGGCACGGCCGCTTCTGCCGGACAAGCTACCATCCACAGCGGCTCAAGGCGCTGCTGGCGGCGGAAGGATGGCTAGAGCGAGGCGGGCCACTGGCAAAGGCGGCCTATGAAGAGGCGCTGACCGGCGGCTACGCCATTTTGGATTTTGTCCGCTTGGCGCAGCGCATGGCGCGCCGGATGGGGGCCCAGGCTGGCGGCGTATTGCCCAATGAGGCAGTGCGGATGGCGGCCCAGGCATACCCCTGGACCACACTATAGGACAAAACGGGCGTATTCCCGAACCAGGGCATCCAGCGCCGTCAAGTACCGGGCATATTCTTCATCCTGCGCAAGAAGGGTGAAGGCTGCCTCCACCGCTTCAATAAAGGCGGGATCCAGGGCCTGACGGCTTTGACGGGAAAGGGGGCACACGGGCCGTCCCCTTGCATCCATCTGGGCGCGAAATCCCCCTCCCTTGATCCTGCGGGGCGCCAGGGGGAAGATGCGGCAGGCCAGCGGCCGAAAGTCCCGGTCGCAGGTATCGGGGCATATATACAGCAGTGCCGGACCGAAGCGGGGAAGCTCGGCTGGGGCGAGAAAACGGCTATGGCCGGGCGGCAGCAACGATTCTTCGCCGGGTAGGAGCAGCATGCCTTCGCCGGCGTCGCTTTCGGAGCAACAGGCTGCCCCGCAAAGGCGTCCGCAGTCGCTTTTCAGCGGGGTGAGATGGCCGATGGCCCGGTAGGCCTCGGTGATAAGCTGGGGATTCATGGCAGAAACCATCCTTTCGAAGGGAGTCGGCATATGATAAGCATCGTACAGGCGCATCCCAGGCGGGAGCAATGGGGTAAGGGCGAGAGCGCCTTTTATTGGGGGGATAGCGCCCAAAAGCTGGAAGATACCCTGCGGACCCATAGCGGCAAGGTACAGCTGGCCTATATGGATCCGCCTTTTATGACCGGGGGAAATTATCGATTTATCCAGCGGGTGGGCGAAGCCGGCTGGCAGGGCAATCCACGGTATCAGGTGACGCATAGCACCTATCACGACCAATACCGGGGTGGTATCGAGGAATATTTGTCCTTTTTGCGGCCTGTGGTGGAGCGCTGCCGGCGGCTTCTGACCGATACGGGTTGCATTGCGGTGCATGTGGATTGGCGAACTTCAGCCCATATCCGCCTTCTTCTGGATGAGGTGTTCGGCCGGGAGCATTTTGTCAATGAAATCATCTGGGCCTATCAGTCGGGCGGGCGAAGCGACCGGCATTTTTCACGAAAGCATGATTCTATTTTCCTCTATAAAAAGGGAGCAGAGCTGGCTTTTTATCCGGAGGCAGTGGGCGTGCCCCGCGGACGCGCGCGGCGCAACCACCTCAAGCGCAGCGTGGATGAGGACGGGCGGGTATACTTCTCCATCCGGGTTTCCGGCAAGGAATACCGCTACTATGAGGACGACCTTATCTTCCCCAGCGACGTGTGGACGGATATCTCGCCCCTGCAGCAGAAGGACCCGGAGCGCACCGGATACGAGACGCAGAAGCCTATGGCGCTTCTGGAGCGCCTAATCCGCGCGCTGACCTTGCCGGGCGAGATGGTATGTGATCCTTTTTCAGGTAGCGGCACCACGGCGGAGGCCGCCGTCAGCCTGGGGCGGCGGGCGCTGGCGCTGGATAAAGACGCCTTTTCGCTGCACCTTTTCCGGCGCAGGATGCTGGCCAGAGGCGGCGGCTTTTTGCTGACCAACCTGCCGGATGACGGAGAACCCGCTGAGGATGACCAGCTGGTGCTGGAAGTTGACCAGGGCAAGGTAGAGCTGCTGGCTTGGCGGGTACTGGGCCGGGGCTTTTCCACCCCGCCGTCGCTTTTGCCCCATGAAGATACGCTGGTGGATTTTTGGGCGCTAGGCCGCCGGGTGGGCGATACTTTCTACGGCGGGACTTATTCGATGCGCAGCCATCGCTCCCCTGCCTTGGAGAACCGGCTGAGCATGCCGGAGGGCGAGGGCGTGCCCTGCGTCATGGTGGTGGACGTATACGGGAGCACCACTTACTGGGATCTATTGTAACAGATGGAGGACGGGCTGTCATTGGAAAAGCGTATTGCGCCCATGAAACCGGATGAACGGTTGGATGATCTGCAGTTTGGCGGGTTAAAGATATTGCAGAAACGCCAAGGATTCCGCTTCGGCACGGATGCGGTGCTGCTGGCGGGATTTACACGGGCAAGGGGCCGCGACCGCATTATCGATATGGGCTGCGGGACCGGGGTCATCGGCCTGCTGCTGGCGGCCAGACTGCCCCTGGCACAGGTAACGGGCTTGGAGCTTCAGCCGGATATGGCGGAGATGGCGGCACGCAGCGTGAAGATGAACGGCCTTTCGGAGCGGGTGCGGATTCTGCAGGGCGATCTGCGCCATACCGAGGGTTTGTTGGAGCCCTGCGGCTTTGATGTGGCCGTGATGAATCCCCCTTATTCCCCCATGGGCAGCGGGCCGGTCAGCCAGCGGGATGCCCATGCCCTATCCCGGCATGAGGCGACCTGTACAGCTGGGGATATGGCCCGAGCGGCCTACCGGCTGCTGCGCAACGGGGGGCGCCTGTCGGTCATCTATCCGGCCGAACGGATCTATGAAGTGATGGAGGCTTGCCTGCAGGCGCGAATGACGCCCAAAAGGCTGCGCCTTATCCAACACAGCCTGGGCCGGCCGCCTAAGCTGCTGCTTATGGAAGCGGTGCGGCAGGGTAAGCCGGGCGTAAGCTGGATGGCGCCGCTGGTCTTATGCGAGCCAGACGGCAGCTATACGCCGGAGGCGCGGCGCATCTATCATCAGGAATAAGGAGGCGCTATGGAAGGTAAACTCTACGTGGTGGGAACGCCCATCGGGAACCTGGAAGATATCACCCTGCGGGCCTCGCGAATCCTGGCGGAGGTGGATCTGGTGGCGGCCGAGGATACCCGGCGCACCCTCCAGCTGCTGAATCATCTGGGTTGCCCTAAAACGCTGGTCAGCTATCATGAGCATAACCGGCGGGAGGCGGGCGAAATGCTGCTGCGGCGATTGAACGAGGGCGCGCAGATTGCCCTCGTAACCGACGCGGGAATGCCCTGCATTTCCGACCCGGGATGGGAGCTGGTAGATGCAGCCCGCAAGGCCGAGCTCGCCGTGGAGATGATCCCCGGCCCCACGGCAGTGGCCACCGCCGTGGCGGCCAGCGGGATGGACAGCGCCCGCTTTACCTTTGAGGGGTTTATCCCCCGCAAAGGGCGGGAGCGCCGGGAGCGGCTGGATGCAGCGGCGGCCAGGACGGAGATGACCGTGCTCTATGAGGCGCCTCACCGGCTGGAGCGGCTGCTGCAGGATCTTTGCGAGCGCTGCCCTGACCGCCCTATGGCCCTGTGCAAGGATCTAACCAAGCGCTTTGAGGCTGTAGAGCGCGGCAGCGTGGAGCAGGTGCGCCGCAGCTTGGAAGGGCGGGAAATCCTGGGCGAATATGTACTGGTGTTGGGCCCTTGGGCGGGCGAACAGGATCCGGCCAGCCAAGCGATGGATCCGGAGACGCTGCTGCTCGCCAGAAAGGCCGCAGGGGACGATAAAAAAGAGGCCGTCCGGCAGGTGACGGCCCTGCTTCGCTTGAAAAAGCGGGACGTATACCAGCTGGCAATGAAGATTTGGGCGGATGAAAGCACCGGTTCGGGGGAAGACTAGAAAAACACGGGGAAGCCGTGTTGACAGAAAAGAAGGAAAAAATTATAATACAGATAACATAGCATAGGCGTAGATGGGAAGAGTAGTCCTTTGGCCGGCTGAAGAAGAGAGCCGGGCCAGGTGAAAGCCGGTCGGCAGGCGGAGGATGAACATGGCCCCGGAGCCATCGGCGGTGAAGGCGAGTAGCCGTCGGCGGGTGTGCCCGATACAGCATGAACCGGGTATAGGCCCGGTTTCGAGAGGCCCTGTCATGGGGCAATCAGGGTGGTACCGCGAAGTAAAGTTCGTCCCTGCCGGGACGGGCTTTTTTTGTCTTTATTGCCAAGAGACCATAGCAGGATAAAGGAGTTTTCGTTATGAGCAAGCCAACCTTTTATATTACCACGCCCATTTATTACCCCAGCGATAAGCTGCACATCGGCCATAGCTATTGTTCCGTGGCTACAGACGCTATGGCCCGCTACAAGCGCCTGCGGGGATACGACGTCATGTTCCTTACCGGTACCGACGAGCATGGACAGAAGATTGAAAGCAAAGCCGCTGAGGCAGGCGTGACCCCACAGCAGTTTGTGGATAACATCGTAGAAGGGCCGCGCGGCGTAAAAGATTTGTGGAAGCTGATGGACGTATCTTACGACCGCTTTATCCGTACCACCGACGACTATCATGTGGAAGCCATTCAGAAAATTTTCCGCCGCATGTACGAAAAGGGAGATATCTATAAAGGCGCCTACAAAGGCATGTACTGCACGCCCTGTGAATCTTTCTGGACGGAAAGCCAGCTGGTGGATGGGAAATGCCCTGACTGCGGCCGAGAAGTTCAACCCGCTGAGGAAGAGGCTTATTTCTTCCGCCTTTCCAAATATGCCCAGCCGGTGCGGGATTTATTGGTCAACACCGACTTTTTAGAGCCCCGTTCCCGCGTTAACGAGATGGTGGCGAATTTTATCGATCCAGGCTTGGAGGATCTGTGCGTATCCCGTACCTCCTTCACCTGGGGGATCCCGGTGGATTTTGATCCGGGCCATGTGGTATACGTATGGGTGGATGCGCTCTTTAACTATATGACCGCCCTGGGCTACTGCAACGACCGCTATCATGACTGCGACAAATACTGGCCCGCTGACGTGCACATGGTGGGCAAGGAAATTGTTCGTTTCCACACCATCATTTGGCCGGCCATGCTGATGAGCATGGAGCTGCCCCTGCCCAAGAAGGTGTACGGCCATGGCTGGCTGAACTTTAATGGGGAAAAAATGTCCAAATCAAGAGGCAACGTGGTGGATCCCTATGTGCTGGCCGAGCACTTTGGTGTGGACGCGCTGCGGTTCTTCCTGCTGCGCACCTTCCCCTTTGGCTCTGACGGCAACTTTACCAACGAACTTCTAATCTCTTGCATCAATACGGACCTGGCCAATGACCTAGGAAATCTGGTACACCGCACCATTGCCATGATTCAGAAGTATTTCGATGGTGAGATCCCGGCAGCGGGCCCGGAGAACGAGCATGACGCCAGTCTGCGGGCGCTGCTGGAGGCGCTGCCGGAGCGGTATGCCGAGCAGATGGAAGGACTGCATTTCTCCGTGGCGCTGGGCGAGATCTGGAAGGTCATCTCCGAATGCAACCGGTATATCGATCTGTCCGCGCCCTGGGCTTTGGCTAAGGATCCGGAAAAGAAGGCACAGCTCTCGACGGTAATGGCCTATCTGGCCGAGGGCATCCGCCGCATGGCCGTGCTGCTGCAGCCGGTAATGACCACGACGCCCGGGAAAATTTTTGACGAGCTGGGCGTAAAGGAAGAGGCGCTTAAGGGATGGGACAGCCTTCAGACCTTCGGCGCGTTGGCCGGTCATACGGTCGCGCCCGGGCCTGCGCTGTTTCCGCGGCTGGATATGGAAAAGGAATTGGAGGTTATGGCTTCCTTCCTGGAGCAGCCTAAGGCGGCTCCGGCCGAGCCTACCGCGCCTGCCAAGCCGGAAATCAGTTATGAAGATTTTGATAAGCTGGACTTGAGGGTGGCCCTGGTGACAGCCTGTGAGAAGGTAAAGAAGGCGGACAAATTGCTGAAGCTGACCCTCCGGGTGGGCAGCGAGGAGCGCACCGTGGTCTCCGGCATCGCAAAAAGTTACTCCGCCGAGGAGATGGTGGGTAAGCAGGTAATCCTGGTCTATAATCTCAAGCCGGCCAAGCTTAAGGGCATCGAATCCCAGGGCATGATCCTTTGCGCCGACGGCAGCGGCGAAACGCTGAAGCTGGCCACCGTAGAGGCGGGGGCGCCTGACGGCGCCCAGGTGCGCTGATGCGGCTGTTCGATACGCATGTGCACCTGGACGACGAGCGCTACGATTCGGATCGCGAGGCACTGATCGCCGCGCTGCCTGGGGCAGGGGTTGAGCGATGCGTCACAATTGGGGCCGATATGAATTCCTCCCGGGCGGCATTGGCGCTAGCAGCCCGGTATCCTGGGCAGCTCCGGGCAGCGGTGGGCGTGCATCCCCATGAGGCGGAGCAAGTGGACGCGGAAAACCTGGCCCAGTTGGGAGCATGGTTGCAGGATCCGATGGCCGTGGCCATGGGCGAGATCGGATTGGATTATTATTACGACGCCTATCCTCGGCCCCGGCAGATGGAGGCGATGGATCGCCAGTGGATCTTGGCGAAGGAGCTGAACAAGCCGGTGATCTTCCACGTGCGGGAGGCATGGGGGGACTTTTTGCCCTGGCTGCGCCGCCATCCCGGCTCGGGCGTAATGCACTGCTTTACCGGCAGCCGGGAATCGGCTCGGGAATGCCTGGACGCAGGGCTAATGATTGCCTTTGGCGGCGCGGTAACCTTCAAAAACGCCAATAAACTGCTGGAAGCGGCGGCCTATGTGCCTGAGGACCGGCTGCTTCTCGAGACGGACTGCCCTTACCTTTCGCCGGTACCCTACCGGGGCAAGCGCAACGAGCCCGCCCGCGTGGCGCTGGTGGCGGAGCGTTTGGCCCAGCTCCGGGGCGTAGCGGTGGAGGCGCTGGCCGAGGCCTGCTTTGCCAACGCCTGCCAGGTATTTGGGTGGAGGGAAGAATAAAATGGATACCTATGTCTATCGGTTAGGCCAGGGACTGTATATCAACCTGACCAATGCCTGCAATAACGACTGTGCTTTCTGCGAGCGGCAAAGCCGCCCCGGCGTTGCCGGATATCGGCTGTGGCTGGAGCAGGAACCCACCGCCCAGCAGGTGCTGGAGGCCCTGGAAGCCAACATGTGCGATGAAATTGACGAGGTGGTTTTTTGCGGATATGGCGAACCCACCCTGCGATTGGATACGCTGGTGCGGGTGGCCTGCGGCATCAAGGCCACATGGCCGAATATGCCGGTACGAATCAATACCAACGGTTTAGCAAACTTGCAGTATGGCGAGGATGTGACGCCGCTGCTGCATGGATGTGTAGATACGGTTTCAATTTCGCTGAACGCGCCCACGGCCCAGGAGTATGCTGCCCTGTGCCGGCCGGCCTTTGGGGAAAAAGCCTATGAAGGCCTGATTGCATTCGCCCGCTGCGCAAAGGCCCAGGTGCCCCACGTGGTGATGACGGTGGTGGATGTCATTGGGCCTGAGGCGGTGGAAGCTTGCCGCCGGGTAGCCGATGCGGCCGGCGTGGCATACCGTGTTCGCCCGATGGAAGCGCTGTAATCGAATAGAATCGAAGGGGAAGGCCTTATTTAGGCTTTCCCCTTTTGCGTAGGATCCGCTTTCCTATGTGGTGAGGCATAGGTGGATTGCTGCGGTTGAAAGCGAAATCGCCTTTACCGCCATAAAAATGAATGGTATAATACCTATGTTTTTACTAGGAAAGGAGGCAGCCCATCATTGGAAATCGGACTCGGGCTTTTTGATCAGCTTGACGGTGCGACCCAGGCAAGCCTGTGCCTGCGCGTGGTCGTAGCCGCCCTGTGCGGCTGCATGATCGGCTATGAGCGTTCCCGGCGCTTTAAAGGGGCGGGTGTACGCACCCATGTGGTGATCGCGCTGAGCGCAGCCCTCATGACGATTGTGTCAAAATACGGCTTTTTCGACGTGCTGGAGCTGGGAATGGGGGCGGACGCCAGCCGCGTAGCGGCCCAGATTGTGACAGGTATCCCCTTCCTGGGGGCGGGCGTAATCCTGGTGAAGCAGCATAATACTTCCGTGCAGGGAATCACCACGGCAGCCGGTATGTGGGGGACCTGCGGCTTTGGAATGGCTTTGGGCGCGGGCCTATATTTGATCGGTCTATTCGCCGCAGCACTGCTCATGGCCACACAGTTTGTCTTCCATCGGGTGCTGATAGGATATGATAGCAGCTTCTCCGGAGAGATTGTGGTGGTGGCGGAACGCGGTTTTGACGTGGATGAATGCATTTATCAGCGCTTCCGTAAATACACCGTCACCCTGCAGAAGAGCCAGGTGAAGCGACTGGAAGACGGCCGCTTTCAATATCGCGTTTCCATTAAAACCATGAAGGAAGTTCCTGCCAATGATTTAGCGGAGATCCTGGAAAAAACGCCGGAGTTCGAGTCGGTGGAGCTATAGCGTGCCGGAAGGAAGGGAGAACCATGCTGCCATCCAAGGAAGAAGCAGTTGGAATGCTCGAGGAAGCAGAGGGGATGAACCCGGGCCCCTGGGCCGCCCACAGCCGGGTAGCGGGCGCTTGCGCCCGGAGGATTGCTTGCCGAACGGGCCTGGATGGAGAAAAGGCCGAGATGCTGGGCTTATTGCACGATATCGGACGGCGCTTCGGCATAAGCCAATTAAGGCATGTGTACGATGGATGGCGCTATATGATGCAACTGGGATATGACGAGGTGGCGCGGGTCTGCCTGAGCCATTCGTTCCCCGTGCAGGATATTCGGGTGGATATGGCGGCTATCGACATCACACCGGAAGCCTATGAAGCGCTGGGCCGGGCGCTGGCCGCGATGAGATACGATGATTACGACCGGTTAATCCAGCTATGGGATTCCACTGCCATGGCGGAGGGACCGATGGACATGGAAATGCGCATGACGGACGTGAAACGCCGCTATGGCGCCTATCCGCAGGAGAAGTGGGAAAAGAACTTTGCGCTGAAGGCCTATTTTGAGGCCTGCATGAAGGCTTCGCTGCGGGAGGCGCTGTCGAATTTGAAGATAAACTAGGGCGGCGGGCAAGCAAAAAACAGAAGCCACACAAGGGCTTCTGTTTTTGTCATTTGGACCTGTAGATACTACTCTGCAGAGGCGGATATAAACTTTTTCCAGCGGCGAATGCTCCCGCCGCAGCAAGCGGCGCCTAGCAGCGCAATGACGGCCCACATACCGATCGTAAACGTCCAACCCATACGCTGTGATACCGCGGCAAAACCGTATGCGGAAGCGGCGCTGCCGATATAGGTAAAGGTGTTTAGGACGCCTGATATGGTGGATACCCGTCCGTACTGGGCGAAAAACGCCGGCAAGCGGCTGATGAGCAGCATATTGATGCCATGCATGCAGCCGGTGATCAGCATCATGCATACAACGGATACCGCAGCGCCCGATGAGCCGAAAAGATAGAGCACCGCACCCGCAGCACAGGCTAAAGCAAACAAAATCGTAGAAGCGGTTAAATCGTTCCGAACTTTCGACTGAAGCCAGGAAGCGGCAGATATGCTGAGAATGCTGAAAATGGGCAGAACGACCGTTGTCAGAATGGATGCGCCGGTCTGCAAATGATAAGTTTCGGTTATATAGGTGGGCATCCAGGTGGTAATCCCGTCGCGCAACATGCCCTGCAGGACGATGGCCAGCATAATGGGAATCAGACCGGAGAGCAAGATGATCCGGCCCATGGAGACGCGGTGGTCGCTGTCGCTGTCATAGCGCGTTGGGCGCTGCTTATCGGCAAGTTCGCAGACGGGTTCGACCAGCATCCAGAGAAAGGCGGCTGCAATGCCGATCGCGGCAGGAATGAAAAAGGAGCTCCTCCAGCCGGAGAGCGCAATGCATCCGGGCACCATGAGATATACGGCGATGGATCCAAAAGATGCCGCGATGGAAACCCAAAGGCTTGCGCGGCGATAATCGTCGCTGCCCATATTTTCCGCCATCACCCGCACCAGCGGCGGCCAAAGCATCGCCTGCGCGACGCCGTTTACACACCATAGCGCCGTCATGCTGCCGATATCCGACAGCAGCCCCATGCCTAGGTTGCAGGCGGCAGTGGCAAGCATTCCTCCGAAAATGACATAGCGCGGATGAATCTTGTCGCCAAGCCACCCGCTAAGCAGCTGTCCCAAGCCATAGGTAATGAACATACCGGTTATGGCAAAGCTGCCCTGCTCCTTGGTGATGCCCATGCTTCGCACGATTTCGGCCAGCGCAGCGGCATAGTTATGCCGAGTAAGGTAGCTGGTAAAATAGACCACGCAGCACAGGAGGATAAGAGCGCCGACGCGCTTTTTTTCTGATTGGATCATAGAAGGCTATGCCCCTCCCAATCGCGGTTGGCCGGTATCCCCAGAAGCTTTGTCACGGTGGGGGCAATGTCCAGGATGCTGACGCTGGAAAGCTGCTTTCCGGCGGCAAATTCAGGACCGCGGCAGATGACCGGAATGGTCATATCTTCAGGCTGATCGGTGCCGTGGTAGCGCTCATGTCCGCCGTGATCCGCGGTAATGATCACACGGTACGACGCGGGAAGAATCGAGATTACCTGCTGCATTGCGTCCAGTGCCTCGCGCACCGAGGCCATATATTCCTCTCCCATCCAGCCGTATTTGTGGCCGACTTCGTCGGTCACTCCGATATAGAAAAAGACAAAATCCGGGAGCTCGGCAGGGATATAGCGACAGATTTCGGATAACGTCATCTGAAGGCTTTTGTGCATTCCCTCTGCGCCATGACCGGCTGCCATGTAGCTGAAATCCAAAGAGCCCGGACGGGATAGGTCGCGTAGCTGCTCCCAGTCGTAGAAAATGGCGGTTTTTCCCTCGAAGCGGTTGATCTGCTCAAACAACCCTTCCACGGGCCGGACCGGAGGCGTATAGTCATTGGTCAGCACGTTATGGCGCTGCGGGGTAACGCTGTGGAACAGCGACATATGACACGGCAGCGTTACGCTCGGCATGACCGTTTTCGCCTGCATGGTATAGCTGCTCTGGCTCAGGAGCGTTTCGGCAAAGGGGTGGCCGCAGGTTAAAAATCCATCGGGCCGCATCCCGTCTGCCAGGATCAGAAGCGTTTTGTTATCCATGGGGGTTTTCCTCCTTTATTTCCGGCAAATGGACGTGAACGCCCTTGGTGTTGCAGCGCTGAATGAATTCCATGGGCGCTTTTCGGTCCGTTGCAATCGTGATTAGCGGGGAAAGCGGGCAGATCTGATATGCCCCCATTTGATCCAGCTTGCTGGAATCCACCACGGCGATCACCTCCTCTGCCGATTGAGTTAAAATCCGCTGTATCGGGACCAGCTCCGGTATGTAATCTCCCAAGCCCTGACGCAGAGAAAGGGCGCCGGGGCAGAGAATAGCCTTCTGCGCATGAAGCCCTTTGAGCATGTCTTCCGCCTGATAGCCGTAAAACGCCTGCTCGCTGCGCAGAAATTCTCCGCCAATCTGAATCAGATGAAATTCTTCCTGGCGCGAGAGAATTTGCATGACCTCGAAGGAATGGGTAATGACGGTCAACGCCTTAAAGCGCTTGCATAACCGCAGCGCAATTTCCTTCGCTGTGCTGCCGCTGTCCAGGAAAATGCGTTCGCCTTCGTGGATGACCTCGACGGCAGCGGCAGCGGCCTCGATCTTTTCTTCCCGGTTGCGATTGTTTCGTTCAGAAAGCTTCTCAAATTGCAGCATTTTGTGCTGCATGGACACAGCGCCGCCATGTACCCGCCTAAGCAGGCCGCGCTGCTCTAGATGGGCTAGATCCCGGCGGATCGTCTCAATGGAAACCTGATAGCGGTCCATTAGCTGGCTGACCGTTACGGCTTGCCCTTCGGCTACCAAACGGGCGATCTCCGCCCTGCGCTCATCTGCAAACAAATCCAACAACCTCCAACAATTTACAACGGCTTCTTTATAGCATATCTGAAGGAATATGTCAAGCCGCTTTACGATATGTGCAACGGCTCCAATCGTGTGGCCGGATACATCCGCAGCGTTCAGAAAATCAGCGCTGGCCAGGACAGAAAACAGCACCGCACCAGACGATTCCCCTTAGGGAGGAGCGCGCGGTGCGGTGCTTCTTCTAGCTATATGGTTTAGAACGGAAAAGCGTTTGCCGTATCCGAGTTCTTATTTAAGCATGGTTGTGCAATCAGTCTAGCGGCTGCCGCCAAAGATGCGGGGATACCGGCGCAGCAGAAGCAGCAACGGATATCCTAGGCCATAGCAGGCAACCGCCTGCCCTGCACCGATGGAGAGCACCCAGGGCCAATAGGGCATCTGGGAGGTGAAAGCCAGCACGCCGGCCACGATAAAGGCGTTCAGCACTACCGGCGGCAGTGGTGCAAGCCAGGATTTCTTTACGCGGGAGGAAAGCCATGCGGCGAGCAGAGTGGCCAGCGTGCCGAAAATTACATCGAGGATCCCGCCGCCCAGGCCGAAGGCGGCGCCTACAATGTTGGAAATCAGGCAGCCCACGGCAAGGCCGGGAATGGCGGCTGTGGTAAAATACGGCAAAATGGTCAGCGCTTCAGCGATCCGGACCTGAATGGGGCCAAACATAAAGGCGCCGACGGTCGGGATGGCCGAAGCGAGGATGGTCAGCGCTGCATAGAGCGCGGCGATAACGGCGGCTTGGGTTAGCTTGTGGGTGTTCAATTCCTTCTCCTTCCACCATCCGCCGCGCTAAAGAAAGGGGGCGATGCCGCGCCGATGCGCAGATCTCCCCCATCAAAAGCATACGAGGGGCGTTATGCCCCAAGCCTAGTTTTGTTTAACGACAGGATGGTTACGAACTGTCTATAAAATTGCACGACTCAGTATACCAGAATCATCCCCGGCTGGCAAGCGCTTTTCTTGACTTTATTCCGGGCCTATTATACAATAAGCCACAGAATAAACGTGGAGTTTTCCGCATCCAAGGAGGAAGCGTATATGGATTTTCCCGAATATCAGCCTAAGGATATCGAAGGCAAGTGGCAACGCCGCTGGGAGGATAGCGGCGTCTTTCATGCTAAAGACGATTACAGCATGCCCAAATTTTATGCGCTGATTGAATTCCCCTATCCCTCGGGCCAAGGGCTGCATGTGGGGCATCCCCGCAGCAACACGGCGCTGGACATCATTGCCCGTAAACGCCGCATGCAGGGCTATAACGTGCTTTACCCTATCGGCTGGGATGCTTTCGGCCTGCCGACGGAGAACTACGCCATTGCCAATAACATCCCTCCGGCCGTGGTAACCAAGCAGAATGTGGATCATTTCCGCCAGCAGCTGAAGGCACTAGGGTTCTCCTTCGACTATACGCGGGAAGTGAACACCAGCGACCCGGATTACTATAAGTGGACCCAGTGGATTTTCCTCAAGCTCTTTGAGCGAGGGCTGGCCTATAAGAGCGAAATGCCCATTAATTTCTGCACGCACTGCAAAGTGGGCCTAGCCAATGAGGAAGTGGTGGACAACCACTGCGAGCGCTGCGGCGGCGAGGTGGTGCGCAAGGTAAAGAGCCAGTGGATGCTCAGGATTACCGATTATGCTCAGAAGCTGCTGGACGGCCTGGACCAGGTGGACTTCCTGGAGAAGATCAAAACCCAGCAGCGCAACTGGATCGGCCGCAGCGAGGGCGCGGAGGTGGATTTTGCGATCGCGGGAGCGGAGGATAAGATCCGCGTCTTTACCACACGGCCCGATACGCTTTTCGGCGCGACCTATATGGTGCTTAGCCCGGAGCATCCGCTGGTCGATCGGTATGCCGCGCGCATCGCCAACATGGACGCGGTGCTGGAATACCGCAAGGCTGCCGCCGCCAAAAGCGACTTTGAACGCACCGAGCTGGCCAAGGACAAGACGGGCGTGCGGCTGGAGGGCTTTACGGCCATTAACCCGGTAAACGGCCGCGAGATCCCGGTATTTATCTCGGACTACGTGCTGATGACTTACGGCACGGGCGCCATCATGGCGGTACCTGCTCATGATACCCGCGACTGGGATTTCGCCAAAAAATTCGGCCTCCCCATTATTGAGGTCGTAGCCGGAGGCAATGTGGACGAGGCGGCCTTTACCGATATTGCTGCCGGTAAGATGGTCAACTCGGGCTTCCTGGACGGCTTGACGGTGGCGGAAGCCAAAGAACGAATCATCGCCTTCCTGGAGGAAAAGGGCCTGGGTAAGCGTACGGTCAACTATAAGCTGCGCGACTGGGTCTTCTCCCGGCAGCGATACTGGGGCGAACCAATCCCGCTGGTAAAATGCCCCTGCTGCGGATGGGTGCCTCTGCCGGAGGATCAGCTACCGCTGACGCTGCCGGAAGTGGCCGAATTCCGGCCCGGGGACGACGGAGAATCGCCTCTGGCGGCGGTTCACGACTGGGTGAATACGACCTGCCCGAAGTGCGGCGGACCGGCCCAACGCGAAACGGATACGATGCCCCAGTGGGCCGGCTCTTCTTGGTACTTTTTGCGTTATTGTGATCCGCATAACCATGAAGCGCTGGCCTCTAAGGAGGCGCTGGACTACTGGATGCCGGTGGACTGGTACAACGGCGGCATGGAACATACGACGTTGCACTTGCTGTACTCACGGTTCTGGCATCTGTTCCTGCATGACATTGGCTTGGTGTCTGCGCCGGAACCCTATAAAAAGCGCACCAGCCACGGCATGATCCTGGGAGCCAACGGGGAAAAAATGTCCAAATCACGGGGTAACGTGGTAAACCCCGACGATATGGTGAACCAATATGGCGCCGACGCCTTCCGGACTTATGAGATGTTCATGGGCGCTTTCGATCAACCCATTCCCTGGTCGACACAAGGCGTAGCCGGCTGCCGCCGGTTCCTTGACCGCGTGTGGCGGCTGCAGCAGATGGTTACCCCGGAGTCGGGATACCGTCCCTCCATGGTAGGGCGGATGCATCGCGTTATCCGTAAGGTGTCTGAGGACTTTGAGGCCATGAAGTTCAATACGGCAATTGCGGCCATGATGGAGCTGGTGAACGCCTTCTACGGCGAGAATGCCGTAACCCGGGATGAGTACAAGACGCTGCTGATGCTGCTGAGCCCGGTCGCGCCCCATATCTGCGAGGAGATTTGGGAGCGCCTCGGTTGTGAAGGAATGATTTGCCAGCAGCACTGGCCGGAATATGATCCGGCGCTGTGCGTGGAAGACGAAGTGGAGATTCCGGTACAGGTCAACGGCAAGATCCGCGCCCGCATGACGGTGTCCCGCTCCGCGGCGCAGGAAGAGATTCGGGATAAAGCGCTGGCCGAGCCCAGAGTAGCCGATTCCATGGCAGGGAAAACGATGGTGAAGTGCATCGTCGTGCCGGGGAAAATTGTCAATATCGTCGTAAAATAGCGCCTTCCCTTAAAGAAGCAGGAAAGGGCGCCGCATGTGCGGCGCCCTTTTTGCGTGGGGAGAAAGCGACGGAGGAAGGTCAACGCCGTACATGGCAAATCCTGACCTAAGCAGGTATGATAAAAGGACAAGGATTGGAGGAGATAACCATGCAACAAAAGATGATGGAGCTTCGGCCGGAGCTTTCCCGGCTATACGCCGTTTCCCTGCAGGGTGAAGACGTACCGGTATACCATACAGCTGAGGCGGATTATGCGATCCTGGTGGTTTGCGACGATGCGCCGCAGCGGGTGCAGGTGCAGATACGCGAAAACTTTGAGCGGCTGGTGATCCGGCCTCTAAAGGAAAGAGACTATACGCTGGAAAATGGCACCCTAACGCTGACGATGCGCGCCGGGGACAAATGGTCTGTGGAGCTGGACGGCGACCTGATCCGCCCCCTTTTTCTGCTGTGTAGCCGATACATCCCGAAGCCGGCCGATGCTAACCATGTTTTTGCCGCCGGTACCGTGACCTTTATCGGCGATATGGAACTGGCAAGCGGCGATACCGTGTATCTGGAAGCGGGCGCGATCGTACATGGAAGCTTCCGTGCCGATCACGCGGAAGGGATCACGATCACCGGCAATGGGTTGCTGGTGGGCAGCCTGCTGCATGAACCGGAACCGGCTCCCCGGCGGCTGATGATGCGGTTCCTGGCCTGCCAGAACGTGCAGGTTAGCGGGGTAACGCTGGTAGACGGCCCTTGCTGGCACGTAGTGCCCATCGCCTGCCGGCAGGTGACGGTGCGGGATGTGAACATTATCACCCTGAAAATGTGCGGAGATGGCATTGATGTGGTGGGCAGCGAGGATGTGTTGATCGAAGGGTGCTTTATCCGTACCAACGACGATTGTATCGTGGTGAAAGCTAACCGATATGACGATCCGATGGGCTGTAAAGACGCGAGGAATATCCTGGCGCGGGATTGCGTGCTTTGGAATGCCAAGTGCGGCAATGCCATGGAGATCGGGTATGAAACAAGCTGCACAGAGATCTGTGACGTAACCTTTGAGCATATTGCCGTGATCCACTGCCAGCTGGAGGGCTGGCAGTCCGGCGGTGTGTTTACCATCCATAATGGCGACCGGGGGCATGTACATCGTATCCAGTATCGCCATATCACGGTGGAGGACGCCCAGGAAAAGCTGGTGGATTTCAAGATCCTCTGCTCCAAGTATTCTGTGGACCTGCAGCGCGGGCAGATCAGCGATATCGCCTTTGAGCATATCCATGTGGTTGAGGGGCCTTTCCCGCCCTCGATCATCCGCGGATATGAATCGGAGCTGGCGGAGAAGCATGTGGTGAGCGATATCCGTTTCCGCGACTTCACGGTTCACGGGACGCCGGTAACCGACCGGCTCAGCGCGCGGATGATTCTGGAGATGTGCCAGGATGTGACCTTTTCCTAGAAGAGCGGCTATTCTATTATCCCCTGCGAAAAATGCAGGGGATTTTTTTCTTTCCGGAATTGCCTGCCGTATAGCGATAAATATCATATAATATATTGTATATAACAATATGGGAGATGAGCAAGAGGAAAATGTGATGGATGGAATAACTAAAATGAAATATTATAAATTTAGACTTAATAGATATGAATTGCAAAGAAAATAATGTAATTGTGATATTATGTCGATAGATGGGATGTTTTGTCCTTTTCTTATAAAAGTGTTTACAAGATGTTCGCTCTAGCATAGACTGGAATCATAAAATAAAATGATTATTTTAGATAATAAGTTTTTTATTCTAGGATGCAATGCGCGGCTCGGATGGGTGAATGAAATTCAAGGTAGGCTTATGGGGTAGGGGACGCTCGGCTCCATAAGAATTGGGATCGACCCAGACAAAAGGAGGAGACCATGAAGAAAAGAATGCCGGCCGGCCTACTGGCGCTATGCATTGCGCTTGTCCTAGGCATGACAGCCTGCAGCGGCGGGGGCAACGCGCCCACAGCCACGACCCCCGCGGCAGAGGATGACGCCGCGACCACGACCACCTCCGCCGCCAAAGAAGGCGAGGAAGCGACCACAACCGATGAAGGCGGCGAGGAGACAACACCCGCTGAGGCTGCCGCCCCTGCTACCTGGGAAAATCTATCCTGGGAAAAGGATACCTCCCCGGTAACCTTCTCCTGCTATATTGATCACGACTGGTATGCGGTGGATACCTGGGGTGAGGACGAGGTCTCCAAGGAAATTACCCGCCTGACAGGCGTGTCGCTGGACGTGACCAAGGGTTCAGACCTGCAGGTGCTGAGTGTGCAGCTGGCGGCGCAGGAGCTGAGCGACATTGTATTTACCTCGAACCTGCCCCAACGCTTCCAGGATCCCGATGTATGCTACCGCTGGGATGAGCTGGCTGCGGAATATTGCCCCGAATTTATGGATCTGGTAGATCCCCTGGAAAAGGTCAATAACCAAGCGGCCGACGGCCATATCTATACCTTTATCACCCACTACAAGGATGAACGCGCTTATGAAGACGAAAACAGTATTGGTAATTTCTGCGGGTTCACCTTTGCTTACCGGGCGGATATCATGGAGAAGTTGAATCTGCCCATGTTTACCTCGGTAGAAGAGTTGGAGCAGACCCTTTATGCGGTCAAGGATAAGGCGGATGAAGTGGGCATCACCATGGTCTATAATATGCATCCGTCCTGGTCCTATTCCATTTCGTATTGGATGGGATGTCAGGCCGGCAATATTTGGGATCCCGAGACTAAGTCTATTAAAATGCTCTACAACGACGATACCTGGCTGGAATACTATAAGATGATGAATAAGTGGTATCGCGACGGCATTGTGGTGAAGGACTATCTGGGTGTGCGGCCTGAGGACTTTTTCTCCCGCAATGAGTCGACCCAGGTATTCGCCGCTGCCTATAACCAGGGGTATGCCTTTGAGGTGGATCGCAAGTGGCGCGATGAGCAGGGCATCGGCGGTAAGCATGATGACCTGACCAAGCCCTTCTTTGATCAGGTGGTGGAACCGCTGACCTACAAAGGCGAAACCCGTATCACCATGACGGACTATAACCACGGGTTTTCCAGCTGCTTTATCTCGACCAACTGCGAGAATCCCGGCCGTGCGATTTGCTTTATGGAGTTTTTGAAGAGCCCGCAGGGCGATATGCTAACCCAGTGGGGCATTGAGAACGTCCATTACACCATGGTCGATAATCTGCCCAAAATGACGGATGAATTTAATGCCAGGACGGATGAGGAACGGGCGCAAACCTATACAGGCATTGGCCCCTGGTATCTTCAGGGATCCGGTTGGGCGGAAGGCGTCTCTTGGGCCGCTGCTGTGGTCAATGCCGTGGATGAATGGGAGAAATATGGCGCGGAACGCAATAACGCCACCCGCTTGATTCACAAGAATCTTACGGCCGAAAATAAGAATCCGGCCATGAATTTTGCCCGGGTGGAGAGCGAGGATGATGAGATGGCTGCCTATACCAAGCTGGCTGACCAGTGGAAGGTAGCGACGGCTGCCATGATTACCGCTGATTCGGAGGCCGCCTGCGAACAGGCTTGGAATGACTTCAGGGATTATGCCAAGGCCAACGGCCTGGAAGCCGTGGAGGCCAAGATGACCCAACGCTACGTGGAAAACCTCAAGCGTTATCAGGAGGCCGGATTCTTTACCGATATTGCGGTTGAATAAAGCTTCACCTCCGGCAGGAAACGCCGAAAGCCCCCGCTTCGTCCCGGCGGGGGCTTTTTTATATGGAAAAAGCAAAATGGCAAATAAATAGCTGGATCAATATGCGCATGGCATGACAGGCTGTGCTGCCCCAAGGGCGGCGTTAGGGATGCTGCATACCATACACACAAACGGGGAAGGCTTCGTTGCCAGGCATATGGCCGCGGATGGTTTCAACCGTTTCAAAGCCCATGGACCGGTAAAGCCGCAGCGCAGGCTCGTTTCCCTTTAGCACTTCAATGCATAGAGGCCTTTTTTCCGTGTGTGCGATGACATACCGCACAAGGCTGCGGCCGATTCCCTGGCGCATATGGGTGGGATCTACGTAAAGCCAAGCTAATTCATCTTCGGTATAGGCGACAAAGCCGCACACTACACCCCGGGATACGGCAACGCGCACGTTGTAGTCAAATAGGCCCTCGCGCTCTGCAGCAACGGCCAAGGGAAGGAATGCGTCGGGCAGACCAGCTAGCGACAGCTCGATTTTGCGGGCTGCATCGTGGATCTGTTCGATTTGCCGCCAGTCCTCCGGCCTATAGGGACGGATGGCAATGGGCACCATCATAGATTCCTTTCTGGCTGCATTAAAGCTGCCTGGAAGATTCCTGCGAAGAAGTATTCGTTGGGGGTATAGCCGGCATATCGCCTTGGGCGAGGAGGACATCCTCAGGCAGACGCCGGAAGAACCGGGCCAGCAGGGGGATGCAGCAGATAAAGGCGGCGACATCAGCCAGGGGCTGGGCGATCTGAACGCCGGTAAGGCCCATAAAAGCAGGCAGGATGACGATGAGGGGCAAGAAAAAGAGCCCCTGCCGGGCGGAGGAGGTTAAGGTAGCGCTGGCAGCATGCCCCGTGACCTGGAGAAGCATATTAGCAATGATGATAAGCGCCTGCAGCGGCAGCGCCAGGCACTGGGCGCGAAAGGCATAGGCCCCGATGGCGATGACTTGCGGGTCGTCCCGCCGGAAGAGCGCGATGATCGAAGGTGCAAAAAGATACCCTACGATAGCCAGGGCAGCCAGAACCAGCGTGCCGACTTTCACTGTGAAAAAGAAAGCTTGACGGACGCGGCCATATTGCCGCGCGCCATAATTGTATCCGACCACCGGCTGAAAGCCCTGTCCGAAGCCTAGGACGGCGGAAACAATGAACATCGAGATTCGCCCGACGACGCCCATAGCCGCCACGGCGGCGTCTCCGTAGGGCGCGGCGCCCACATTGAGGGCAACGGAGGCGAGACTGGCCAGCCCCTGGCGGCATAGAGAGGGGAAACCTGTTTTCAGAATGGAAAAATATACGCCAGCACGGCGGGATAAAGACCGAAAGGACAATGTCACAAGGCTTTTCCCCCGCAAAAAGAAGGAGAGAAGGATGAGAAAGCTGACGCACTGGCTGGCTACCGTGGCGATCGCCGCCCCGGCGATTCCCATGTTGAAGGTAAAGATCAGGAGCGGATCCAGGCCGATGTTCAGCAGGCCGCCCAGCGTCAGGCCTACCATGGCCTGTGAGGCGCGGCCCTGGGCCCGCAGCAGGTTATTCATGACGAAACTGGCGGTCATAACGGGCGCGCCTAATAGGATGTATTGGGCGTAATCACGCGCATATGGAGCGATGGTATCGGTAGCGCCCAGCGCTCGGACCAGCGGATCCAAAAATCCAAGGCCGGCCAGGGTCATGATAAGCCCCAGCGCCAGGGCAGAATAAAAGGCGGTAGACGATACCTCATTGGCCGCTTGCTGCGCCTGTTGCCCCAGCAAGCGGGAGATTAAACTGCCACCGCCCATACCTAGGGTGAAGCCGACGGCCTGGATAATCGCCATGATGGAAAAGACGACGCCCACCGCCCCGGTGGCGCTGGTTCCCAGCCGCCCAACAAAGAAGGTATCAGCCATGTTGTAGATGGAGGTGACCAGCATGCTGATAATGGTAGGAACCGCCAGCCGTGCGATAAGCCTTGGAACTGGGGCGGTGGTCATTTGTTCAAATTGGGCGGCGGTATGGGAGGCGGAGGCCATTATTCCAGCTCCTTCCCCGTCAGGTTCCGATAAACCCGGGCAAGATAGCCGGAAAAGGCTTCGGTTTCCTGATCGGTAAATCCCTCTAGCTCCAACCCGTCCAGCTCTGTAAAGTGACGCTGCATGCGGGCGTCAGCCGCCCGGCCTTTATCGGTGAGCAGTACGGTAATGGCCCGCTTATCCTGCTCGGAGCCTTTACGGCGGATCAAGCCGGCTTCCTCCATACCGGTTAAAACCTTGGATACAGTGGCCGGCTCAATGTCGCAGCTGGAAGCCAGCTCCTTTTGCAGGCACCCGTCATGGGCGGCAAGATAGCGAAGGATCTTTGGCTGCCCGGGCGAAAGCCCCTCAGCAGCGATGCAAGGGCCGATTTTAGCGCGCTGGGCGTGAAAGCTGCGGCGCAGCAGCGTATGAATGGGCAAACGCGTCATGATGTTCTCCTTTAGTTAGCTTTCTAACTTACAAACAGTCCTACTATAGCGCTAGGGCTACGATTTGTCAATACAGGCTTAACCCTTGGCGCCAATACAAAAAGGCTTCCGCGAAGGAAGCCCATGAGACCCTATGGGTTGGCCTGAATAATCCCAGGGTTTCGGATGAGCGGATTGGTCAGATCAATGGCTCCCAGCGCTCCGACCCGCCGGTCTTCCACCAGAATCTGCACCCGGTTAATCGAAGGTTCGCTGGTCAGCGTATTGACGATAGAATAGATCATCAGCCGCTCTTTGTCGGGGTCCGTGGGATAGTAACTTTCAAAATTGGACGAAAAATTGACGGTAGCGCATCCTCCCTGTGACTGTACGGAGATAAGATCCTGGGAAGTGATCCCTACAGAGAAGGCATAGGTGAGGGCTGAGTCCTCGCCGGCCAGAGGGCCGCGAATTAATTCATCCACCCGTACGCGTAGCTGGGAGGTGTCGCTCTGATTGGTGGCCCGCTGCACGGCGACCAATTTGCCCGTTTGCTGATGGGGGAAATACAAAGTCGTCATATCAGCCACCGAAGAGAGAAACATTTCTGAGGTCAGCGATTCGCCTGATGGAAAATTGACATCGGGCAGCGAGGTAACAAGCCGGTTATCCACATAAATCAGGACAGAGTCTACATCAGGGAAGTTGCAATAGATGGCCATTGTGATGGCACCGGCAAGCAAATAAGCCTTTTGCCCTGAAAAATTTTCATACTTGGGACTGGAAAACCATACGGAGACAACTTGCTCGCCCTCCTGGGTCATCTCCAGCTGAGGGGATTTGGAAAGCGTAAGCGTGCTGGGGATCGCGCTGACTAGCTCCGGCGCGTCGGCAGGCGCCTGGCGCATACGCTGAATTAAATCGTCTACCAGGTTCCCGCTTCGGGTGACAGGCTCGCCGGCGCTGGCCAACAGATATTCGCCGCTGGCATCGGTATAGAACAGAACCTGACGCTCCGACTGATCGGGGCTGATTTCTCCGGCTTCCATATAGTACTTATGAAGAATCCACAGCTGCTCCAGATTGGTGTCCAGGCTGGTTAGCGGATTCGTCAGCACGCCGCGGCTGGCCAAGGCCTGGCCGTTGATCCACAAATGAATATATTCGACCTTGGAATTTGCAGTCACGGTATTTACCAATGCGGAAACGGAGTTCAGCAGCATTTGCTCATCCATAGCTTCCAGCGCTAGTTGGGAAGTAATGTCGATAAGCAGCACGTTTCTGGACTTGGTCATTGACTTAAGCGAAGCGCCGCCGCCGAAGAGCGGCGTTGTGCGCTCATCACCGGTCTCGGAAAGCAGATTCACAATGGCCGCTTGCAGGAGCAGCTGCCCTTCAGGCACCACCATCTCCCGGCTGCGTTGGATCAGCTGCCGGTTATCGACGCTGGGCAGGTAGGTGACGATGGTCGTAGTAGCGTGGGTATCAATGCGTTCAGCTGCCGGAAGATTGGCCGAATCACTATTCTCTGGCGGCAGGGGGCTCCGGCTGCAGCCGGCCAGCAGTATGATCAGGGCAAGGAGGAGGCTTGCCAAGGTTTTTTTCACGAAGCATCCCCCCTTATCATCATTTCCAGCGCGGAATAACTCATGAGCCAACCGTTATTTTCCCATACAAAGGTCAGCGGGACAGCGGCGAGAGTCTGCGCCTCAGAATCACCGGTGCGCTGTATGGAGAAATCCAGCAATACGGTGCAAAGTTGCCCGTCGGCCGTAACGGCGGATCCATGGATGGTGGAATCAATGAGCGTAACGTCCAGCTCGGTAAGTTCGGCGATAAGCTGCTGGCGGGTAGGCCGGGCCTGCGAGCGGTCCGGGACGGACTGCGCCACGAACCGTTCAACCCTGGCCCAGTTTTTATCATGAATCGCTTGCAAAATTAGCTCGGCGGTATGCTCAGCAGTAAGGACGCGGGAAAGATCCATGCTTAAAGGCTCCATCAGCTGCAGCCCGTCTTCTCCAGAGGAAAAGCCCATTTCGTTACGGGTTGGCCGGCGGGCGGAGGCATCGGCGCTGTCGGCAATAAGAATCTGAACGGACTTAGCCCGCCCCAAGCTAAGCAGCGTGTTGACCACGGAATAGGCGGCCAGCTGCTGCGTAGACTGCACAAGCTGGGTCCAGGTGGCGTCCTCGCGCCATCCTTCGGGCAGGCCGGAGATAGGCTCTAAAAATTCGGCGCTGAAGGTGACGAAATAGCAGCCGCCCTGCTCAGTGACGGAGATGACTCTAGTGTTGGGATTAATGAGCCCTTTTAACTCCAGGCTGGAGGCGGAAGGACCGCCGATCAAGGCTTTGAGCACCCCTTCCTCCAGGGAAAGGGAATCGGACACGGTGATGGTTCGGGATTCGCTGCTCAAATAGGGTTCGCTGCCAAACCGGAAATATAGAGGAACTGTGGCCTTGCTTTCGCCCTGCGCCACAGGGTCCAACGCGGGCTGTGCAGTTTCAGATGGACGGTCAGAGTTGCGGGCGAGCTCGCTGCCAAAGGGCACGGAGCAACCCGCCAGCATAAACGATAGCGCCAGGGCAGCGGAAATCATGAGTTGTTTTTTCACGGCGCCCTCCTAATCCAATGCCGGAAGCACCACGCGCATGGTGGTGCCTGCGCCCAGCGTGCTGTCTACGGTGATGGTGCCATTGTGCTGCTGCACGACGTCCTTTACGATCGCCAGGCCGAGCCCCGTTCCGCCGGTAGCCCGGGAGCGCGCCTTATCCACCCGGTAGAAGCGGTCGAAAATATAGGGAATATCCTCTTGGGCAATGCCGATTCCCGTATCCTTGACCGTCACCGCCCAATTGCGCCCGTTTCGGGCAATATCTACGCTAACCTTGCCGCCGTCCGGCGTGTACTTAATGGCGTTATCAACCAGGTTGGTCATCATCTGCTCCAGCGCGCCGGCGCTGCCTTCCACCCATGACTCTTCCGGTTCCGTCAGCGTAAGGGTGATGCTGCGGGATTTGGCAAGGGTAATCAGCTTTTTGCAGACTTCGCGGGTTACCGCCGCGAGATCTACTTCGTCGAAGTCTTTGGTGGGATCGATTTCCTCCCGGCGAACGAGCGCCAAAAGATCGGTAATCAGCCGGTTCATCCGGTCGACCTCCGAGTTAATGTCGCTCAGGAATTCCCGGGTCATGGCCTCATCCAGCGGATCTTGGTTTTGCAGCGTTTCCACGAGAATCTTTACCGAAGCCAGCGGCGTTTTCATCTCATGGCTGGCATTGGATACGAACTGATTGCGCTGCTTGTCCATGTTTTCCAACCGCTCGGCCATATTGTTGAAGGTGGCGCCCATTTGCGCGAATTCAGACCGGCCACGGATATGCACCCGCTGGGAGAAATCCCCCTGCCCCATTAAACGGATGGACTGGGTCAGCGTCTTGACAGGGCGGAGGATGGCACCGGAGACGACCAGCGATATAGCAAAGGCAATGACGCAGATGCCCATGGACAATAAGGTCATCTGCCATCCGATATGGTTCATGCGGTCGACCACCTCTTGGATAGAGATGGAGAGCACCACGGCGCCCAGCACGCCATCGGAGGAGGTGACGGGGGCTACGCAATAGGCGACCCACTCCTGCTGCGTATCGGTTCCGGAGAGCCAGCGCGCAGTCTGCGAGAGCCAGCCGGAGGTTTCGCCGTCTGAAGTGCCCAGCCGGTAATAGCCATAAGCAAAATCGCCGCCGCCGGTCAGCACATCCTGGGTTTCCTGATAGGTCAAACGCACCCCGTTGAGCTGCGAATAGGCATCCATTTGCACGATGCCATCGCTATCCACCAACAGGATGCGCCCGTTTGTCTGATCGCCGCTTTTGCGGCAGAATTCATACATACCCTCAGCGTCGCTGGCTAACAGCAACGGATTTGCCTCCACCGCCAGTGTCTCAATCTGTTCGCGGGCGGCATCAATCTCCTGGCTCAGCAGGTAATTTTCCACCACCCAAATGACCAAAGAACGAAAGGCCAGAAGCGAAACAAGAATGATGACCAGGTAGATCAATACAATACGCCAGCGGAAGCTGTGGATAACGTTACTTGTCCGTGAAATAGTAGCCCACTCCCCACTTGGTGAAGATATACTCCGGCTGGCCGGGATTCTTCTCGATCTTTTCCCGCAGGCGGCGGATGTGCACGTCGACCGTACGTAGATCGCCCAGATAATCATATTTCCATACGATCTCCAGCAATTGCTCGCGGCTGAACACCTTACCCGGGTTGGAAGCGAAAAGCTTCAGCAGGTCGAATTCTTTAGCGGTCAGGTTCACGGCGCGGCCCTCGATGGTTACGGTACGGCTCTCCATACGGATACGCATGCCGTGGATGACGATATCGTCGTCGGCGTTCTCCGAGCCATAGGCCCGGCGGATAATGGTCTTAATCCGCGCCTTCACTTCCAGCACGTTAAAGGGTTTGGTCATGTAGTCGTCGGCGCCATATTCCAAGCCGAGGATTTTATCCATATCGTCGCCCTTGGCCGTCAGCATGATGATCGGCACGTTGGAGAATTCACGGATTTGCTGGCACACCTGCATTCCGTCCATTTTCGGCAGCATTACGTCCAGCAAGATCAGGTCGAATTCTCCTTCTTTCGTCTTTGCCAGGGCTTCCTCGCCGTCATAGGCGGCGTCAATTATATATCCATCCTGCTCCAAGGAAAAGCGCAATCCTTTTACGATTAGAGGCTCGTCGTCCACGATGAGGATCTTTCGGGCCATAATACCCCTCCTTATACCGCTTGCGGCGTTGTTTGCTACTATTAAACCATATTTTGACCGGAAAAGGAAGGGTTAAGCGCTGAGTCGCCATCATGGAAATGGAACAATTTGATGCAAAGCCGAAAAAGATATGCTATAATATGGGGGCTTGTAGGAAGAAAAATCCCACCGTTTGGGGAGGAAATGGTATGAAAAGGAAGATTGCCGCATTTTTGACGGGGCTGCTGCTGCTGGCGCCGGCTCAGACGGGCAAAGCGCAGCAGCTGGCGACAGAAGCCGACCCGACGATCATTCCCGAGCCTGTCTATGCGGTGGATGAAAACGGCGACCTATCCCCGGCAGCAGTGAACGCGGAGACGGCCATCTGCCTGGATGCGGATACGGGGGACGTGCTTTATGAGAAGCAGGCGGATAAGAAAATGTATCCGGCCAGCATTACCAAGGTAATGACTTGCATGCTGGCGCTAGAATATGTGGAACAATCCGGCCACGGGATGGATGAGGTGGTTACCGTTGAGCACACCTATCAGCTGGAAAAGGACGCAGTAGAAATCTATATGAAAAAGGGCGAGCAATTTACCATGGAACAGCTGCTCTATGCGCTGATGCTCAAATCCGCCAACGATGCCGCCCTGCTGCTAGCCGAGCATATCAGCGGCTCGGTGGAGAGCTTTGTGGAGTCGATGAATGAAAAGGCTGCCGAGCTGGGCATGACGGGGACGCATTTCGTCAATCCCAACGGCTTACATGACGATGACCACTATACTACGGCCCGGGACATGGCTGTTTTGATGCGGCAGGCAATACAAAATGAAAACTTTTGCAAGATCCTGCAGACGATGAGCTACCAGATCCCCGAGACGGCGCAAACGCCCGAGATCCGTTACCTATCCAACAGCAACCGGCTGATGAAGGAAAGCGAATCCGCCTATTATGAGCCTTGCATGGGGGGGAAAACGGGATACACATCCAAGGCGCGCAATACCTTTGTGTGCTATGCCCGCAAAGACGGACGGACCGTAGTGGCGGCGGTGATGCACAGCCCACTGTCGGGTACGCGTTTTGCTTCGGGCAAGAATCTTCTGCGTTACGGGCTGGAAAACTTTGAATCGGTGGATTTAGCGCAGCTGCTGGCCCAGACCCCCCTTTCGGCCCAGATCACCGGTTCTGAAGAGGCGCCGGACGGCACGCTGGAGGTGCCGGTAAACCAGGTTCCCCAGGATGAGGCGAAGGTCACGCTGCGCAAGACGGAGACCAACGAAGCGCCCAGCGCCGACGACTATGAGGCCAAGATCCAGTGGCGGGAAAACCTACGGGCGCCCATCGTATCCGGCGAAGTATTGGGTACAGTTAGCTATTACCGACGGGGCGAGGCGGAGGCGGAAGCGGCGTTGGTTTGCGACCTGGTTGCCAGCCGCGACGTGACGGCCGCCTTAAATGCGCCCGGCGGGAGCGAGACCGGCGACTCGTCGCTTCCGGTGGTTACGGATCCGGCGGCCAACATCCCCGCTCGGCAGAACGCTTCCGTTACAACGTGGATGACGGTAGCGCTGATTGTGCTGATTGCGCTGATTGTAATCGTAGCTTTTATGCTCCTTCGGGCTGGCGGCGGCCAACGCAGCAGGCATAGCGCCCCGACCCGGCGCAGTGCACCGCGCCGGCGAAGCCCTACCTATGGAAACCGCGGCCGGTATAATACGCGGAGCCGGGGGCGGCGGCGTTAGCGGGGGTACCCCTTAGCGGAAATAGAAAAGGCGGCGGGATTCCCGCCGCCTTTGGTACGCGAGCGCCAACGATGCGTCCCGTTCAATATCCGCTGCTTTAGCTTTGTTTCTTAAGATATTCTTCCAGACACAGCCCCTGGTTGGCCATTGCTTGGGCAGCCTCCGGCCCGACATACCGCAGATGCCACGGCTCATAAATGATGCCGGTTATGCTGCTTTTTTCCTCCGGATAGCGGATGATGAAGCCATATTGCGCGCCATGCTCCGCTACCCACCGGTAAGCGTCGCTCTGGTAGAAGGAATCCAGCGTGCCGTCGGCCCCGGAAAAGTCAAAGGCATATCCGGTATGGTGCTCGCTATATCCGGGACGAGCGACCTCCCGGGCTGCAGCGTCTTCCGCGTCGTCTTCGGGCGTGCCGGAGGCGATGACCCGCTGCACTTTGTTCTGATAGAGCCCTTGCTGGTATTCGATGGAGCGATAGGCGCTGACAAGACGCAGCGGCCCCACCTGATCCTTCGCCATCGCTTCCGCCATCCGGGCAAGGGCTTCGACTGCCTCGCCTTGGGCCAGCATAGCATCGTTTTTTAGCTTAAGATTCTCGCATTGGATGGAATCTGCGATATTGACTAGACCGGCGGGCGTTCCCTGCGGAAAGGCATTCCAAGGATTGACCAGCATCAGCTTGTCCACCGCGATCTTTGCCTGCGCTTGATGGCGCTGGCAGCTGCAGAGCGACACCGCTAACAACGCCGCAAGGGCGAAAGCCGCTATTTTTGTGGGGCGGCTCAGAGCATATCGCATTCGATACTCACCTCAGCATTCAATCATACGCGTATGATGACAGGAAATCCTCCGCAATTTGTAAAGCAAATGCAAAAGTTAGCGGCAGGCGCCGCCGGAAAAAGGCGCCCAATATGGGCCAAGGGCCTGAATTCGGGATAGGAAGAAGAGCGGCGCGCAAATACGGCGAAGGAAAAGCCGGCCCCATGGGCCGGCTTTTTGGATCGGCGGGAGCGGGCGTCTGCCGGGCGCGGTTAGATGATGGCGTCGATGTAGGCAATGGCGCGCCGGACATCCTCCACCTGACGGGGACCGGAGATTTCCCGCTCGATGACCAGGGGCCCGTTAAAACCTGCCTGCTCCAGCGCATGCAGCAGGGCGGGAAAATCGACCATCCCCTCGCCAACGGCGGTTTCATTTCCTAAGGACTTCATATCCCCAGTGGGATAGTGGCCGTCCTTAATATGGACGGAGCGTACATATTCCCCGAAAATCCCTACCGCATCCACCGGATTTGCCTTGCCATACATCATTAGGTTGGCTGGGTCCAAATTGATGCCGAGATTGGGCGCACCGCTGTCCAAAATGGCGCGTTTCATAGCTACCGGCGTTTCCTGGCCGGTCTCCAGGTTAAAGCTGATGCCATAGCGGGCGGCATGGGCGGCCAAATCCGCCAAGGTATCTACAACGCCCGCATAGGACGGATCCTTGGGAGATTCGGGAATAAATCCAGCATGGGTGCTGATCAGCTTAACCCCGCAGTCGCCTACAAAGTCAAGCTGGCGCTTCAGCCCTGCCACCCTGGATGCGCGGTAAGCTTCAGGCACAATGCCCAGCGTGGAAGGGCCGTCGATAAAATTCCATACGGCGGGCTCGCCCCAGCTGAGGATCATGCTAACCATAGGAAGGGACTCGTTGGCTCCGATCAGGGCGCGGCGCTCAGCCTGCGTACCGGCAAGATCGAAGGGGAGGCTGACCTGGCAAGTATCCAGGCCCATCGCAGCATACTCGGCCCATTTGCCCTCTACCAGCATGGAAAGGGGCATAATCGAGCCCAAAGGCCATTTGCGATTTTTCATGAGAACAACTCCTTTTTTGCGGCGGGAATCTTTCGGCCGCGGAATATCTGCGTAGCCTATGCCAAGGGGGCGCCGGATACGGTCAGCCCGGAAAGCGCCATCATGCCTTGGACAGGCTCCAACCGTACGCCGTGCGGTCCCCAGCTGAGGCCCTCTAGGCGGTAGAAAATCTGCGGCGCCTCCTCCTGGCTTGACTGCTGGTCTAGGACGGCCATGGTTTGCCCGTCCACGATAACCCGCATGCGGCCAAGGCTGGGCCCCTTGGGCCCCCGTAAAGCGATAGCGTCGCCGATTACGTTGTATTTGGCGTAACTTTGGCTGGTCATAAATACGGGCTCCTGGATCTGCCAATCTGCGGCTCGCTGACCTGCGCCAAGCAGCCCTTCCCAGCCGTTAAACGTAAGGCTATAGCGGCGTGCGGGGCCGTTAAGAACCCAGCGGGATACGCGGATGCGGCTGTGGGGTGCGCACCACAGGCCGATCATACCCGAACCGGCCAGCGGAGCGCGGAGCAGCGACTCGCCGCCCAGAGACAGGGTAATAAATCCGCCGGTTCGGTCGATCAGCAGGGAACCGCCGGCCCGGTATGACCCGCTGTGCAGAAGCTGGGGCTGGCCGCTTTCATTAAAGGCCTCCAGGCGCCACTGGCCGCCGCTTAAGGTAAGTCCGTGGCAACAGTTGAGCGCAATGGGATAGGCGTCGCTGATGTTACGATTCGGCCCTACGATCCCTTTCATATCCAGAATAAAGGTGACCGTCCCCTCCATCTCGAATTCGGCATCCAGACTAAAGTCGTCCCAGTCGCCGTAAAGCAAGCTCTGGCTAGGCCCTTGGTGGCCGGATAAAGTAAAGCCGTCGGACAGCGGTTGATTCCATGGCCGTTGAGCCAGACAGATGGTGCCTCGTCCCTGGCTGTTGCGGGAAGGGAACATCGCGTGGAATACGCCGTCGTGGACAAAGCCGTGAAGCGTCTGGCCCCAGATGCCGTAATACTCATGTTCATACCGTTCGCTGTGCCAGACTGAGCCGTTGCGCACAAGGCGCCAGGCCTCCGGACGGTGGGCCTGCTCCAAAGGCGCGGCAAAGAGCGCCTGATAATTCCGGTTTAAGGCGACGCTGGTGGCATGGGCATAGACGACGCCGTCCACCGCCATGGCGGGGTGAAACTCGACCGGCGCAGGATAAAATTCGGGACGGTCGCAGCTTAGAATATTGACCGGACCCGACCAGGGCCCCTCCGGCCCCGGGGCGGTAAAGGCGGCATAGGCCCAGGCAAAATGCTCGCCCGAGTCGCAGAGCACCAGCATCAGCCAGTCCTGGGAGCGCCGGAGCAGCGTGGAGGCGTAGAGCCGGTCCCAGCGTCCCATGGCGTCCCGAAAACGTCGGGTGCTGATCGAGAGGCCGGGCAGGCGTGTATAGGGCCCTTCAGCAGCCTCCGCGACGGCCACGGCTCCGCCGCCGTCGGCGCTGCTGGTGGGGTCATGGGCGTTTTCCCAGGTAAAGTCCGGCGCGCTGGTGTCATAAGCCATGTAATATCTTCCCTGCTCCGGGTCGTATTCAATGACGGTATCGGGGCAGGAGGTGGGCTCCACGCCGGGACCAAAGGGAGACCCGGGGGAAAGCGCAGGGCCCAGGGAGCGGAAGGTTTTGCCTTCATCCTCGGAGAGCAACAGTTCTGCATAGGAGGGGGAACCGGTCACGGCATAGCCCTCGGCATAATGACCGGCCTGCAGGAGCCATTTCCCGGTGGCCGGGTCGCGGAACAGCGAGCCGTTCACCGTCCATTCAAAGGGAGGCTGGCTGACGAGCACAGGATCACGGCGATGGACAAAGCTATCAAAAGATGGATCGCCCAACACAGGATGATGCAGCCATGCGTCCACCTGCTCTTTTAAAGCGAAATTCATGTTTCCTCCTTCGTAACATGATGATGGTTTCAGCTCATTGTATCATGAAAACGGCGCCTGCGCCTAGCCGCTTTCCGGAACGGGCCAAAAGAGCAAAATATTATAGGGAAAAGTCATGATCGTCCACATCGCCCTATCGTACCGGTGTGCTATAATCAAACTATTGGAAACCCATGCCAACAAAAGGAGGACATCATGGCGACGATCGGACTACAGATGTATTCAATTCGCACGGTGGATGAAGGCGATCTGCTGGGTAAGCTGGGCAAGGTAGCGGCGATGGGCTACGACGGCGTAGAATTCGCCGGGTTCGAGGGGCTGGACGCCCATACGCTGCGGGCGCGGCTCGATGAAGTGGGGATTGTCTGCCTAGGCAGCCACACCAATATCGACCTGCTGCGCAACGACCTTGAGGGACAGATTGAATACCATAAGATTCTGGGCGCGCGCTATATCAATTGCCCTGGAGCCCGGCCCGAGAATCTGGAAGGAACGGCACAGCAGCAGATTGACGCATGGAAAGCCTTAGCGGCCGAATTCAACGAAATCGGCAAGCGAATTGCCGAGGCAGGCATGGTTTTCTGCTACCATAACCACTCCTTTGAGTTCGAGCCGGTGGGCGATACCTGCCCGGAGGAGATCATCTTTGACAACACCGACCCATCCTATGTAAAAGTCGAACTGGATACCTGCTGGATTGAAAATACCGGCCGCAAATCCGTGGATTTCATGGATCAGTATGCCGACGCCATGGAGCTGCTGCACATTAAGGAACTGACGAGCGTAGGCGATCCCACAGCAAAGGTGATCGGTCAGGGATGCATCGATTTCCCGACGGTCATTGAGAAGGGATGGCAGGTCGGCGTGAAGGCGCTGATTGTCGAGCATGAGGGACTGGAAGGCGATATCATGGGCGACGTGAAGGCGGGCCTTGATTATCTGCGTTCCATCACAGAATAAAAGGAGGAAGACATGGCTGACAAAATTCGTATCGGGCTGATCGGCGGCGGCAACATCGCCCAGAACGCCCACATTCCCGCATACCTGAACCAGGACGATGTAGAGCTTGTCGCGATCTGCGACTTTAATCGCGAGCGCGCCGACGAGGTAAAAGAAAAATACGGCATGAAATATGCCTGCTATGCCATTGACGATATGGCCCAAATCGACGAAGTGGATGCGGTCAGCGTCTGCACCTGGAATAACGCGCATGCCGAGGCCGTTATCGCAGCGGCTAAGGCCGGCAAGCATATCCTTTGCGAGAAGCCCATGGCCATGACGGTGGATCAATGCTTGGAGATGGAAAAAGCGGTTCGGGCCAGCGGCAAGGTATATTTGCAGGGGTTTGTGACCCGCATGGATCCCGAATGCCAAGCCATTAAGGCAGCCATTGACGAAGGGGCTATGGGCGATATTTATTATGCCCGCTGCACCTCGATGCGCCGCCGCGGCACGCCGGTGGGCTGGTTCCATAACCGCGCCAAGTCCGGCGGCGGCCCGGTCATCGATATCGGCGTGCATGTACTGGACATGACCTGGTATCTGATGGGTAAGCCCAAGCCCGTTAGTGTATCGGCCTGCGCCCATTATAACAAGATCGGCAACTTTAAGACGAAGGGCGTCTCCCGCTGGCTGGCCTTCGATCAGAATGAAACGGTCTTTGACACGGAAGATTCGGCCAACGGCCTCATCCGCTTTGAGAACGGCGTATCGCTGAATTTCGACGTTTCCTGGGCGATCAACGGCAAGCCGGAAAGCCACAATGCTTGGATCTATGGCGACAAGGCCGGGGTCAGCGTGCATCCGGCCGTGCTCTACGGGGAGACGGGCGGCTACCAGAGCGACACCGCCCTGACGCTGGAGCGCTATAACGCCTTTGATATGGAGATTCGCCATTTCCTGGATTGCATCAAGGGCAAGGAGGAGCCGCTCTCGCCCATTGAGGATGGCATCGCGATTCAGCGTATTCTCAATGGTATCTATGAATCCGCTGAGGCTGGCAAGGAAATCATGCTGTAGAAATCCCTTTCATCCCCAAGAGGGCGGGCCGGTTGGCTCACCCTTTTTTATCTGATACAGGGGAAAAGGAGAGAAAAGTAAGGAAAGGTAAGAAAAGTAAATGGATGAATAAGTTAACCTTTTTCACCGATCGTTTTGTCGTTCCCGCTACCGGTCAAACGCCATGTAATCCTATACAAATCGCCTGTCTCTAATTTTAGCATCGTTGGTAAATTTTGTCTAAGTTGTTATCCAACGGCCAGCGCGGGAGGGGGTGGAGCATAGAGCGCAGAAGAAGCTGCAACGATCATAGGGGTACAATAAAAGGAGGAGTATCACATGAAAAGAAGAAAAAGCGGGTTTTGCCGGATTCATCGGCTGCTGGCGGCTGTGTTGGGACTGATGTTGACGGCCGCATGCGGATTGACCCTGGGGCTGGCTGGAGGGACACGGCTGGCCTTAGCAGAGACCACTGCGCCAGGGGATACCACAACGCCCGACGGGACAACAACGGCGCCGGCCAACCAGCCGGATGCGACGGAGCCACAAAGCACAGCAGGAACAACGGCAGCCGAAACAACGGCAACGGCAGCCGAAACAACGGCAACGGCGGCTGAAACAACGGCAACGGCGGCTGAAACAACGACGGCGGCTGAAACAACGACGGCGGCTGAAACAACGACAGCGCTGCCGGCCCGGGCGCCGGCCAACCAGGCTGATTCTGGCGCCATTGATGGCTATGCGCCGGAAGGGATGCGGAACCTGGCGCCCAGCGCGGTGGCGGTCGAGGCATCCTCCAGCTATGAAATGGTTTCAGAAGGCTGGAGTAAAGAGTTCATCAAGGATGGTAAATTGGGCTTTGCCGGCAGTGCGCTTGCCGATCCGAGGGGATGGAGCACCAACCCCTATGATACCGAGACAAAGGCCGAGGCTCCGGCCTGGATCCGGTTGCAGCTGGATGACGATTATATGATCAGCCGCATAGTCCTGTTCCCGCGTAGCGATGGTGATGTCTATGGTGATTGCTTCCCAATGGCTTATACGCTGCGTATATCTACAGATGGCGTTTCCTATTCCGATGTCATAACAAAGGAGGAATCCGGCCTGCCGGAGGAGCCGGTGGTGATTGACCTGGGCAGGCCGGTCGAGGCCCGATATGTGGAGCTATATGTCAGCCTGCGCTATGACCAGGATTCCATTGGCGGAGGTACGGGAAACGATGGCAAGCTGGTGCAGCTTTCGGAGCTTGCAATATTTGGCCAAGACACGCCGGAAGCCTTTGATCCGGCCGATATCGATTCCTACGCACCCAAGGGCACGACAAATCTGGCCCTGAAGGCGGCGGCTTCAGCGTTGTCCACCTATGAACCGACCGATGTTCCGGTATGGAGTATTCGCTTTTTGAATAACGGCGTGATCGGTGAGGACGGATGGTCGACAAACCCCTTTGTAGTAGAGGGCGAGACAGTCCCGACCTGGGCGCAACTGGATTTAGGCGCCAATTATGCCATGGATCGGGTGGTGCTTTTCCCCAAGGGCAGTTTCCCGGTAGACTATGAACTACAGGTTTCTCTGGATGGTAATGCGTTTGAAACCGTACACCGGGTTACGGGGCAGGTACCCCCGGACGAGCCGGTAGTGGCCGACCTGCCCCAGGGGACGGAAGGGCGATATGTAAGGCTTTATGTAACCAGACGGGGCGGTGACGCAGATCCGCAGGGCGGTATGCTGGTACAGCTTTCAGAGCTTGCTGTTTTCGGCAGGGTGGGCAGCGTAACGGTGGGCGTCAACAAGCCGGCGTTGCTCCTAACGCCTGGCATGACTGAAACGCTTAAGGCAGAGGTCGTGAAGAATGAATCCGATCAGGTAGAGCTTATCTGGAGCAGTGATCGGACGGATGTTGCCACGGTGGATGAGAACGGCCTGGTGAGAGCAGTAGCTGCTGGCGAAGCGACTATTACGCTGACCGAAAAGGTGCATAATGTGACCGCTAGCTGTACAGTCCATGTGCAGGATAGCGTGGACTGGGCCAGTGACCAGTTTATGATCTCTGTTTTCTGGCCGCCCACCAAGGATTATGTAACCGACGAACATTATAAGGCTATGGCTGACGCTGGAATTGACTATGTCAACAATGTGACAGGCAATGATCTAAATGACAAGGAAACCAACCTGAAGATGGCGGAGCTGGCCTTTAAGTATGGTATGCAGGTTTCCGTGGCCGATCATCGCTTCGGCGGCAACCTGACCGGCATGACCGATGAGCAGATTCAGGAGCTGGTGCAGGAATACACCAACGTGCCCGGCGTCGGTGGATTCTATATCCTGGATGAACCCTGGAATGCCAATCCCTATGCCCGAATCTTTAACGCTATGAAAGCGGTTGCGCCCCAATATTATGCCCACCTGAATTTCCTCCCGAATATCTATGGCTCAGAGGAAGCCTATGAGCGGCAGATGAGCGATTGGCTCAGCTTGACCGGCGGCCAGGATTACCTGATGTATGATCGCTATCCCTTCAGCTGGGCCGAGGGTTCGCTGGATTACGCCGGTATGCTGTCCAATATGAAATCGGTGTGGAAGGTAGGCCTTGCCCATAACGTAAAAACTGGTATGTACCTGCAATCCATAGGCGTAGTGGGCAATTTCCGCCGGACGAATCCGGCCGAGATCCGTTATGAAGCCAATATGGCTATGGCCTATGGCTTTAAGCAGCTCTCCTATTTTACCTGGTGGACGCCTACGAACCGGAGTGAGAACTTTACAAACGGCATTATTACCCCGGAAGGGCAGAAAACCGACCTGTACGAACCAGTCAAGCAGCTCAACCGCGAGATTCATGCCCTGGGCCGCACCCTGATGGACCTGGATGCTAAGGAGATCTACCTGAACGGCGAAACCTGGGGGCAGCAGGCCGTGCCCGAGCACTTCTTTGTCCAGGCGCTATCCGACGATAACCTGACCTTCTCCTACATGCGCCATAAGAAAACCGGGCGCAATTATCTCTTTGTGGTCAATAATTCCTTCTCTGAGGAGAAGGACGTGACGCTGGCCTTCGACGGCGCGATTACCTCGCTCCAGGAGGTTGACCGGCAAAGCGGCAGCCTGAAGCCAGCCGCGCTGAAGGATGGTAAGCTGTCGCTGCACCTGCCCAAGGGTGAAGGCTATCTTTTCGTGCTGCCAGAGGGATATGATTATGAAAAGGCCAATACCGATCCCACGCCGGTAAATCAGAACCTTGCGCTGGGCAAGACGGCCAGCGCGCCCAGCTCCCTGGGAGAGAACGGGTGGTTTATTTCCAATGTAACTGATGGCAAACGCTTTACGGAAAACAGCGTGAACGGCTGGAGTACGGAAAAAGCTGACGCATCCTTTTCAGTTGCGCTGATGGTGGATTTAGGCCGGGTAGAAACGGTTAACCGTGTGGATCTGTATCCAGCGGGAAATTCCTTGGAATACGGCGCGACATTCCCGCGGAGCTTTAGCCTTGACGTGTCCGAGGATGGCAAGACCTGGAATACCGTAAAGACAGTGGAGGGGATGGATGCGCCGGATGCAGCCTTAAGCTATGCGATTAATGATACCAGCGCTCGGTACGTCCGCCTTTCGATCACGGAGATGAATGCCCACAGCGGGAAGTTCTCCGCGGCACTGAATGAGATTGAGGTATACTATGATGACGGCAATACCCCTGCGCCCGCTGCGCCGGAGGCGGAACCGCTTGACCCTTATATAGAAGGGGAGAATATCGCCAAAGCAAAGCCGGTTATTGTGTCTTCAACTACGCCTGACGCTACCTATGAGCAGTGGGGATGGGCCAGCAAGTTCCTGGTGGACGAGGATCTCAGTAAGGGCTGGACCAGCAATATTAAGCTGCATAACGACGAGCTGGCGGAGGAGTGGGCGGCGGTCAGCCTGGGAGCGCCCTTCAATGTATCGTGCGTGGAGCTTTACGCCACCGGTACCTTCGCGGTGGATTATCAGGTTCAGTTGTCGCTGGATGGCAGGCAGTGGACGACGATTGCCGATGTAAAGGACGATGACGGCAGCAAGGACGCGCCGCGGGTCTATACGCTGGATACGCCGGTCAAGGCGGCTTATATCCGAATGATCAGTTCCAAGCTCCGCTTGGGCGGCGCGGATGGCTACCTGATGCAGGTGGCCGAGATCAAGGCCTATGGCACCCCGGCTACCGATAAGACGGCGTTGGCAGACGCACTGGATGCAGCGCAGGCGCTGGACGAGCAGGACTATACGCCCCAAAGCTGGGCTGCGCTGGCAGAGGCCCTGAAGGCAGGCCAGGATGTAATGAACGCACCCTATGCCTATCAGTATGAGGCCGATCAGGCGGCGGGTGAAGTAAACCGTTTGATTAAAGCTCTTTCTGCCCGGGCGCAGTTCGGCGCCTTGGAGGTGGCTGTCGCGCAGGCAGAAGCCATACAGGATTTGCAGCGGTACACACCCAAGAGCGTGGCAGCTTTCAAGAATGCGCTGGCAGACGCCCAGGCGATGATGCAGAACCTGAATGCAACGCAGGCGGAGGTGGATCAGATTCGGGATGCATTAAATGGAGCAATGACAGGGCTAGGACTGAAGGCGCAGAAAGCAAACCTGCAGGAGACCATTGCCGAGGCAAAGGCGCTGAAGCAGACAGATTATACGCAGGAGAGCCTTCAAGCTGTGATGGATGCATTGGCGGAAGCAGAAAAGGTGGGACTGGACGAGAACGCCGGGCAACAGGCCGTGGACGAGGCCAACCAGCGGCTGAAGGAAGCGCTGAAGGCGCTGACGCTCAAACCGGCGCAGACCCAGGCGCTGGCGGACGCCATCGCGGCGGCCGGGGCCTTGACAGAAGCAAACTATACGGCTGAAAGCTGGGCGGCGCTGCAGCGTGCGCTGACGGCCGCCCGGGAGCTGATGGCCCGCGATGAGCTGACTGTGCGCGACCAGGCCACGGTGGACGCAGCGCTGGAGGTGCTGACGGCGGCGCAAAAGGCCCTGCAGCCCGAAAAGAGCGAAACGACAACTACGGTGCAGGCAACGGGGGCAGACGCGGTAAAGACCGGCGATACCATGGCGGCAGGGTGGCTGGCTGCCCTCGCCGCGGTAAGCGGCGCGCTGCTGGCTGCGCTGCTTGTGGCCAAGCGCCGGAGCAGCAGGCAATAGCGGCTGGGCGCCGAAGCCGGTAAACCCAAAGGGGGCTCCATCGAAAAGATGGAGCCCCCTTCGTCGTGCCGCCGGTTAGACCGTATCCCTGGGAGCGGCATAGTACTGGGCTTGGGCAAGCCAGAGCGCATAATACTTTCCGGAGGGATCAAGCACCAGCGTGTCATGGCGGCCCTGCTGGACGATACGCCCACCGTCGAATACTAGAATGTCATCGCAGAAACGGCAGCTTGAAAGCCGGTGTGAAATGTAAATTGCCGTTTTATCGCCGACAATTTCATTAAACCGGGCGTAGATTTCAGCCTCGGCAATGGGATCCAAGGCGACGGTCGGTTCGTCGAGTACGATAAAGGGCGCGTTTTTATATAGGGCGCGGGCTATGGCAATCTTCTGGGCTTCGCCGCCGGAAACCGCTACGCCGTTTTGATCCAGATCCTTGTAAAGATAGTCTTCCAGGCTCATCGTATCCAGCTTTTCACCAAAACCCGCCTCCACCAGGCAGGCGCGGACTCGCGCGGCGTCATAGCGCCTGGAGGCGGCTACGTTTTGCCCCAACGGGAGGGCAAAAAGCATAAAATCCTGAAAGACGACGGAGAAAATGGAAAGATACTCTAAATAGCGATATTTGCGGATATCAATGCCATTAAGTAAAATCTGGCCCTCGGTAGGATCGTATAGGCGGCAGAGCAGCTTGATAAAGGTCGTCTTGCCAGAGCCGTTTTCCCCGACTACGGCCATGCGCTTGCCGATTTCAAACTTCATGGATATATGGCGCAGGGCCCAAGATTGGGTGCCGGGATAGCGGAAGGATACGTCCCGGAATTCAATCTCATACTTGCGGTCGGAGCGTTTCTCCACAGTGAGGCTACCCTGATACATGGCGTTGGGGATATCCAGAAAGGTAAAGAGGGTATCCAGGAAGGGCGCGTTATTCACCATGGCCCCAAGGGCGGTAAACAAACCGGCTATACTGCTGGACAGGGTGGTGATGGCGCTCACATACTGGGTGATGGAACCCACGCCGAAAGCGCCGCCATAAGCCTTAAGCCCCACATAGACGTATACGACGCCGACAAATAAGGTGGTGACAGCGGCGGAGGCGGCCTTCAGGAAACCTCCGGATTTTCGGGCGTAGCGGGCGAAGGGGCCCTTAGGGCTGAAGGAACTGTCCAGGCCGGAAGCCCACTGCCTGCGGCTGAGGATATCTTGCCGGTAGATGCGGATATCCAGGGCGCGGGCGCGATCCTGGCCCAGGCTCCCGAAGTAGAAAAACAGGCGGTTTCCAAACCTGGCCTCAGCCATTCCCTCTGCCCAGTAGGCCTCGGCTCGATTGGAAAGGAAGGCGGAAAGCAGCACGGCCAACAATAGAGCCAGCAGCACCAGCAGGGCAAACAGCGGATGATTCAGCAGCGCAAGGGCTCCAGCAGTGGAGGGCACCGGCAGGAGAAACAGCGAAATGGTCAGGGCGATGGCTCCGCCGGCCCTGCAAAGGTTCTTGGCCAAGCGCTGGAAGCAGGAGACAGACTTCACCAGGCCCCAACCGCCCCAGTTCGCATTTTGCGTGACCTGTGATAAAAGGTCATGGGTGCGGGGATCATCCATAGAGGCAAAGTCAAGCGTCAGCATCTTTTGCGACAAAATATGCTGTAAATGCAGAAAAATCTTTTTCTGGTGCACCTGCTCCCAACGATTCAGGAGGGCGGTGACCAGGGATGCGGCGGCGGTGATGAGGATGACCGCTAGCACCAGATGCGTAAGCCTTCCGGGATCCCGGCCAGATGAAAGCTCATTGAGGATCTGGGCCGAATACCAGATGGGTACATAAAGGGTAAAGGCGGCGGCAAGGCGATGGCATGCGATGGAAAGTAGGATAGCCGGATCCTGACGCCAGATCAGCGAATAGGCACGGAAGTTCAGCCGCAGGGCGGCCTTCGTTGAGCGGTTGCCTTCTTGCCTTTTATTACGCTTCATGGGCCGGCTCTCCTTCCTGATAATAGCGGCTCTGCACTTCAAAGAGGCGGGCATACTCGCCGCCGCGGCGCAGAAGGGATTCATGGGTTCCTTCTTCGGCAATTATGCCGTTTTTCAAAAGAAGAATCCGGTCGCAGAATCGCGTGGAGGCCAACCGGTGGGAGATGAAAAGGCTGGTTTTGTTCCGTGAAAGCTCATGATAGCGGCTATAAATATCGCTTTCGGCCAGAGGATCCAGGGCGGCGGTGGGTTCGTCCAGCACCAGGATCGGCCCATCCTTATAGATGGCGCGGGCCAGCATAAGCCGCTGCAGCTGGCCGCCGGAAAGCTCGACGGCATCTTCATAGACCTCCTTTCCCAGGTGGGTATCGAGCCCCAAAGGCAGCTCCCGCAGCTTTCCGGCAAGCCCGGCCAAGCTGATGCATGATTCCGCCTTTGCCCGATCGTAGGTATCGCTTTGCGCTACATTTTCGCCAAGGGTAGCGGCCAGCAGGGAGAAATCCTGGAACACGGCGGAAAAGAGCTTGTAGTACTCGCGCCGGTTGTATTGGCGGATATCCTGCCCGTTCAGCAAGACGCAGCCGGACGTAGGATCCAGAAAGCCGCAGAGCAGCTTTACCAGCGTGGTTTTGCCTGCGCCGTTCAGGCCGACCAGGGCCAGCTTCTCCCCAGGGCGGATGGTCAAGGTAAGGTCATGGATCGTATCCGCGGCAGCCTCAGGATAGCGGAAGGTTACATGCGCAAGCTGGAGTTCATAGCGCTGGGCTGCAGACAGGGGCGCGCCCTCCTCGAAGGCAAAGGGCTCGGGCCAGGTGAGGCATTCCCGCAGGGCGGAAAGGTCGAGGCTGTGCCGGTGCAGCTCAGAGGCCGTGGACAGAATACCGGTAACCCAGGTGGTGAAACCGCCTATGGCGGAAAAGTAAAGCAGAAACTGGGCGGCGCTGAGGCCCTGACGCAGGGTAAGGGAGATAAGATAGGCATAGGCCACGCCGTTGCGCAGCAAGGTCAGCAGGATATCGATGACGTCGGTCCCAAGGTAGACGCGCTGGGCCCGGTGAATAAAGTGATGATAAGCCCGCAGCGCAGCATTCCCAAGATCGTCCAGCCAGGGTTTCATACCAAAGATGCGGATATCCTTTGCAGCGCGGATATCCTGAGAAAGGCTGGCAATATGGAAAAACTGCTGCGAGCAGGCGGCCTCCTGCTCGCGGTGGCGGTATTCCCAGCCGTTGATGTGCCGGCTTGCCCCATAACCGGCTATGGAAGAGACCAGCGTAATAAGTATGACGACTGGATCCAGCGACGCGATAAGGAGTAGATAAAGGATGAAGCCCAGAACATTCAGCGCCAGGGTTTGCAGCGTTTCCCATATGATTTCACCGGCGCTGTCATTGTTGTTCAGGGCTTTTTGCGACTTTTTTAGCAAGGCCAGAAAGGCAGGCTGCAGCGTATTGGTATAGGCCGTTTGGCAGAGCTTGCCGTTAACCTGCGATAGCAGATCGGTACGCACGGCAATTCGATCATAAATGACATTGTCGCCAATATACGCGGTAGCTGCGCTTACCAGGGTCAGCCCCAAGGTGAACAGTCCTATGGTGGCCAGAAGCTGCCCCAGGGGTACGGCCTGTTCGATCGCGAAGAGCACCTGAGGCGCAGCAAAAAGGCCCAGCAGGCTGTTGGCCAGGCCAAGGCCAATCTGGGCCAGGCACAGCCAAAGCACGCTTCTGCGCACGCGCCAAGCGGCACGCAGCATAAAGAGCACATTGGAGGCCGTGCTGAATTTGGGTTTGGATTGATCGGTTTTTCTATGCATCGCGTTTCCCTCCTTGCTGGCTTTATCCTACCGCGGCGGAGCCGATAGAGGATGAAGAAGGGGACGAACCGCATCGTATGGGGGACGAATCGCTTATTGGGGTAGCAGTACCTCTGTGGTGAAGGCGCCATCTTCACTGTTGCGGGTGATATAGCCGCCCAGACGCTCCACCGCCGCGTCCACACGCTGAAGGCCAAAGCCGTGCCCCTGCCCCTTCAGGGAAGCAAACCGGCTGCCCAGCCTGGCTTGCTTACCCGTGGCCGTCAGGTTGGTAAAGGACATGTAGAGCTGGGTGTTCTTCATCTCCATATAGATGCGGATCATCCGCGCCTCCTGGGGGAGCTTCATGCTGGCCTCAATCGCATTATCAAAAAGATTGCCCACGATAACGCACAGGTCGACCTGGGAGGTTGTAAGTTCTACCGGGATATTGGCGTCGATAGTGACTGGAATGTCCCGGGAAGCCGCCAGGGAAAGCTTACTGCGCAGGATCGCGTCAGCCATGCGGTTGCCGGTTTTGACTTGTACATCCACAGCGGAAAGATCAGCGTCCAGCTCGTCCAGGTAACGGCGCAGGGCAGGAAGATCGCCGTCGGCAGCATAGCTTTTCATGGTCTGGATATGGTTTCGGTAATCATGCCGCCAGCCGCGCATGCGGTGGTACATATTGGCCACCTCGGCATAATGCGTTTCCATCAGCTCGTTCTGATAGGCGGCGATGCGTTTATCGATCAATCGGTTTATCAGGCCCATGCTGCCTCCTATAAATGCCGGATCATGGCTTGGTTCAGGGGATCGTACATCCCCCGGGGCAGGGGAAGGCACACACCGTTGTCCAGAAAAATATCCGTCCGGCTCACACGCCGGATGCGTCTAAGGTTAACAAGATAGGAACGCCCAGCCCGGAAGAAGCCCTCATCCAGCTGGGCTTCCAGCTCCCGCAGCGGACGCTTGAGGGTGTAGTCCCTCCCGGCATGGATGGTAACATAGTTACGATCCGACTCCAGGTAAACGATCTCCCGCAGGGGCAGGCGTACCGCATCCCCCGGAAGCTCCAGCAGCAGAGTGCGGCCAGACTGGGCCAGATGCCGTACAGCGCGATCCAGCACGGTTTCCAAATGCGCGGAGGACAGCGGCTTCATCAGATAGTGCAGCGCCTCCACCTCATAGCCCTGGGCGATATAGTCGCTATAGCCGGTAATAAAGACAAGCTGCCCGCAAAAGCCCCTTTCACGCAGGTCCCGGGCCAGATCTACCCCGTTCATGCCCCCCATTTCTATATCCAACAGCAGGATATCCGGCTCGCCGCCGTTGGGATGGGCGAAAAGGTATCCCTCTGCCGAGGAATATTCCTCGCAGGAGAGATGATGACCCCGTTCAGCGGCCCAATGCTGCGCCAAGGACAGCGCATAACGGCTGGCGGCGGGATCATCGTCGCAGATGGCGATGGTATAATGCACAGCGTATCCCTCCATGGGTAGTTATTTCATCAGTATACCATATATGAAGGGAAAAGCTTCCGGCATTAGCTGAGAAGTCTGTTAAAAAAGTCGGGCGCTTATCCCTCTGACCCGCTATAATAAAGGGGCTTCATGAAGAATAAACGGTTGCAGGAGGCATCCATGGAGGATTATTCGCATGTGGTGGCGGCGGTAATCGCCTATATTGAGGCGCGGCCGGAACGGCTCGAATATGAGGAGCTGTCCCGCTCGGTAGGCCTGTCCCTCTCTCAGATACGGGCACTGTTCCGGCGCCATACAGGCCAAACGCTGGGCAGGTATGCCCTGGAGCGGCGGATGGCCAGGGCGGCCTATTGGCTGGTTCATACGGAGACGGACATCCTGCAGCTGGCGCTTCAGTGCGGCTATTCCGGACCGGATACCTTTACCCGGGCCTTTAGGCGGGTGATGGGCCAAACGCCGTCGGACTTTCGCAGACAGCGGCGCGTGGTGGGTCGGGAGCGGCTGTATAACGGCATATATGGCGTATCGGACAGGATGAAAGGAAGGGAAAACATGAACCAACCGCTCAACGGAGGCATGATTCTGTATGGCGTTACAAAGGTGGGCTATGGGGTCTATGGTAGCTGCACACCCTACTCCATCTGCTTGAAATCGGTAGCCAACTACCTGGGAGAGGATGTGGAGCTTCATGATATCATGGTCGGCTGTGGAGCGGCCTTCCGGCTGACATGGAACGTAACCGCCTGGGATGGGGGCAATGTGGATATCTGCTATACCTATGACGACTATGACAAGGTATACCGGCTGGGTGTCGAGAGCCTGGGGCGGGCCTATAAAACGCTGGGGCGGGGGCCGAATACCCCCAAGGAGGCCTTTGTCCGGTTCATCCGGGAGCAGATCGACCAGGGGCGCCCTGTGATCGCCACCGGGATCATTGGGCCGCCGGAGGCCTGCATTGTGACAGGCTACCAGGACGAGGGAGAGACCCTGCTGGGGTGGAACTTTTTCCAGGACAGTGTGATGTATGGCGGGCTGCCGGCCAGAACCGATGAATCCGGATACTTCATCAGCCATGACTGGTGGGAGAACACCGATACCCAGGCTTTGATTGGGGTGGGTGAAAAAACCGGGCCGCGCCGCGGGATGATGGATATTTTATCCGGCGCGGCCGAGGTCATGACCGGACGGCGCAAGGATCAGTTTGCCAAGGGGCTATGGGCCTATGATGCATGGAAGGCGGCCTTGGCCAATGACCGTGACTTTCCGGATAATCTACCCCTGCTGTCAGAAAGGATGATGTGCCAGGGAGATGCCATGGATTGCCTGGCCGACGGGCGCTTCTGCGCGGCCCGTTTCTTTCGCGCCCTGGCTGCAAAGATGCCGGAGCAGCCGCTGTACCGGCGCATTGCCGGGGATTTTGAGCGGGTAACCGGGCAGGTGGAGCAAATGGCAGCGCTTCTTGGCGGATGGGGCCGGGGCGAGGTGCAGATGCGGGAGCTGGCCAGGCGGGAAACGCGGCGCGCCCTATGCCGGCTGATCGATGGCTGCAGGCAGGCGGACGAAGCCGCGCTGGAGGGGATCAAGCTCCTTGTGAAGCAAATGGAGACGGCTGCCTACCCCGCGGAAAGGGGCGAAAAGGATGGAGAGTGAAGCTTTCAGGCGTCAATTGGCTAACCTGGGCATCGAAAGGGGCGATACCGTGCTTGTGCATGCCTCCATGCGGGCGTTGGGCACAGCCCGCAGGCCGGAGGCAGTGCTGGAGGATCTGCAGGCGGCTGTGGGCCCGGCGGGCACGCTGCTGCTGCCGGCATTGACCTATGATGAGGTAACGCCTGAGCATCCGGTTTTTGACTCGGAGAAAACCGAACCCTGCGTCGGGCTTCTTCCCAGGACGTTCTGGAGGATGCCGGGCGTGGTGCGCAGCGAAAATCCCACCCATTCAGTATGCGCCTGGGGTAGGCTGGCTCACCGGCTTACCGTGGGGCATGCCATGGATGACACGGCTGTTGGCCCTCATTCGCCCTTCATGCTGCTCCCGCTTTACCAGGGTAAGCTATTATTTATTGGGGATATTCTGCACGCCTGTACCTTTATGCATGGCATAGAGGAGATTGTCCGGCCTCCCTATATCACAAGGGTGAGACAAACCTATCGGGTCAATGGGCGCCTGCGTAGCTATGAGGCCTGCGAGGCATATGGTTGGGGCAGCGAATTCCAGCGGGTCGAGACACTGCTGGAAGCACCCGATCTGAAAAAGGGACGGCTGGGCGCTGCCAATGCCTATCTTTTGGATACAAGGGCCTTGCTGGCCGCTGCGCTAAGCGCCATGCGCGCTGAGCCCTACCGGTTTGTGACCGATATTTCATCCTATATATGAAGCGAAGCATATGATATAGCCCGCCTTTCCAGAAGGAAAGGCGGGCTTTGTGCCTACCGGCCGGACTAACGCCCGTGGCCTCCGGCCTCCAGACGGGCCATCCAGGTATCAAATCGGGCGATAAACTCGGCATTGCTCCGGGTGTGGCTTAGAAGCTCCAGCAAAAGCTCCGTAGCGTCGTCGGGATTTTGGGAGAGCAGCTTGCGCAGGCGGCCGCTGACAGAGAGCGCTTCGGGGGAAAGCAGATCTTCTTCCCTGCGGGTGCCGGAGCGGTACAGGTTCAGGGCGGGAAAAATCCGCTTCTCCTGCAGGCGGCGGTCCAGATGCAGCTCCATATTGCCCGTACCTTTGAATTCCTCATAGATGATGTCATCCATCCGGCTGCCGGTATCGATCAGGGCGGTGGCCAGTACGGTAAGGCTTCCGCCCTCCTCCACCTGGCGGGCTGCCCCGAAAAGCTTTTTGGGCAGGGCGATGGCGGCGGGATCCAAACCGCCGGAGAGCAGCCGCCCGGAGGAGGGAACCGACAGATTATTAGCCCGGGCCAGGCGCGTCAGCGAATCCACAAGCAGCATAACATCCCGTCCGCATTCCACCTGACGTTTCGCCTTTTCCAGCGTTTCCTCAGCCAGCTGGCGGTGGCGCTGGGGTGGATCGTCAAAGGTGGAGAAGAATACCTGCCCCCGGACGGATCGCTTCAGGTCGGTGACCTCTTCGGGGCGCTCGTCCAATAGAAGCACATACAGGATCATCTCCGGGTAGCTTTCCGCTACTGAAGCGGCGATTTTTTTAATAAGCGTGGTTTTGCCGGCCTTAGGGGGAGAGACGATCAGCCCGCGCTGGCCCTTGCCGATGGGCGCCATCAGATCGATGAGGCGCAGGGCCAGATCGCCTTGGATCCCACCGCCTTCCAGGGCCAACCGCTGACGGGGATAGATGGGAGTCAGCTCGTCAAAGTGCTTGCGGCGGGCAGCCTGCTCCGGAAGCAGCCCGTTGATGGACTCGATATAGAGCATGGCCAGGTATCGCTCGCCTTCCCGCAGCGGACGGGTGACGCCGGCGACAAGATCACCCTCGCGGAGCGAAAAGCGCCGGATTTGGGCGATAGAGACGTATACGTCCTTCTGACCATCGTCCAGGGCGCGGAGAAAGCCGTATCCGTCCCGCTGCACCTCCAGCACGCCGCGGGCCTTGCCACAGCCGCCGGATTTAATCAGTTCCGGTACCGCCGGGTTGACGCCAGCGGACGAAAGCGGCGCGATGGGCTCCGCAGCCTCGGTATCGGTCCGGCCCGGCAGCGTCCGGGCCAATAGGTCTACAATCTCGCGCTTTCGCAGGCCGGCGGCGAGGCTGATCTTATGATTCTTGGCAAGCTGGCGCAGCTGCGGCAGCCGCAGGGCAGAAAGTGTTTCTTTTTCCATGAAATGACTCCTTATTAAGATGAAAATGGCATAAGCTCATATCGGGTTCAGTATGGTCAGTGTAAGCCGGAATCATACGCCGGTCAATGGAATCGTCAAAGGTAGTGCTTTTTCCTGCTGATTCGTGTATCAAGCGCTGAATACGACTTTTATTTTGCTTTCATGACGAAATATGATATACTTAAGTGACTTGCTATGGTATAAAGGCACAGAGAAAGGAGCAAGCGATGGGCGATGCGGTTTCCGGCCCCACGCTGGGACAGCGGGTCAAAAAGCTTTTGATTCAGCGACCCCAGGGCATCAACGTGCCCAAAATGGCCTGGATCCTATGGGCAGTCAATATTACGCAGATGGCTGTGCTGGCGCTTTTGCTCATTATGCTGGTAACCGGCCATGAGAATCTGCCGGACTGGGCGTTGGTCTTTATTTGCCTGACGGTAGCGATGAGCAACGTGATTATGACGCGTTCAGGCCGCACGGTGGCCGGATACAAGCAGCAGGTGGAGGAGATGGACGAGCTCATCCACAATCAGGACGATCTCAACCGCCAGCTGCGTATGCAGCGGCATGATTTTATCAATCATCTGCAGGTCATCTATGCACTTCTGCAGATGGATGAGAGCGATCAGGCCATGGAATACATGGATAAGGTATACAAAGACCTGCAGCGGGTAGGCTCGCTGCTGAAAACCAAAAGCTCGGCGGTGAACGGGTTGCTGGCGGCCAAAAGCGTCCAGGGCGAGAAGCGGGGCATACGCATGGCCTTTGACATTACGACGGGGCTGGGCGATTTGCCGCTGGAGGACTGGGAGCTATGCCGCGTCCTATCCAACCTGATCGACAATGCAATGGATGCGGCTGAATCGTCGCAGGATGCAGCGGTGGAGCTGAAGCTTTGGGAGGATATCCAGGGGCTGCGCTTTCGGGTGACGAACCGGGGCCCCATGATTCCCGTGGAGATGCGGGAGCGCATTTTCCTACCGGGCGTTACCACCAAGGGAGACCGGGGGACGGGTATGGGTCTGCATATTGTGGACAGCATCCTCCGGGAACACGGCGGGGCGATTGAGCTGCATAGCGACGAGACGGAAACAAGCTTTGAGGGACGCATTCCGCTGCAGCCTCACCCGGTACAGAAGGGCGACAATTAAGCCTCCGCCCTGTATGGATCAGGCAGAAAACCGACATCATGGGCGTGGGGCGTGCTATACTACAATAAGTAGAATGAAAGAGGTGGGAGATATGTCTGCTATGCAATTTCTGCTTTATATGGGGTGGCCGGCGATTACCTGCCTGGTACTGGGACTGGGGCTGATGATTTATGAGATGTTTACGCCAGGGTTCGCCGTGCCTGGGATTACAGGGCTTATTCTGCTGGCGCTGTCGGTCGTCTTAACGGCCCGTTCCCTTTCACAGGCGCTGATTATGATCGTGCTGATCCTGATTGTGTTGTCTCTGGTATTCGTAATTGCGCTGCGCTCCGTGACAAGCGGGCGGCTTTCGCGCTCGCCCCTGGTGCTGAAGGAAAGGGCGACCAAGGAGGACGGCTATCTTTCCACCCAAGATATGAACTATTTTGTGGGGCGCCACGGCATTGCGACAACGGTGCTTCGCCCGGCGGGCACAGCGGATTTTGAAGGCGTCAAGCTGGATGTGGTGACAGAGGGCGAATTTATTGAAAAAGGCCAACCGCTGGAAGTTATTCGGGTAGAGGGCCGCAGAATTGTGGTAAGGGCCGAATCGTAGGCCTTTTCCAAGGATAGAAGCGAAGGAGGATTTTTTTATGATCAACCCCATGCTGCTGGCGATGGATGCGGGCGTCGCGTCCATTGTCGGACCGATCATCGTCATTGTACTCATTATTATCTTCCTGGCGGTTTTGTTCAGCTTTGTGCCGATGAAGCTATGGATCGAGGCCATGGCCTCGGGCGTTCACGTCGGTATCGGCCAGCTGATCGGTATGCGGCTGCGGGGCATTGCTCCGGTTCGGATTATTTACCCGATGATTAAGGCGGTTAAAGCGGGCCTAACCGTGCAGCTGCCCCGGCTGGAAACCCATTACATGGCTGGCGGCAATGTGGATCGGGTGGTGAACGCGCTGATTGCTTCGCAAGGCGCGGGGATTGACCTGGGCTTTGAGCGTGCCTGCGCCATTGACCTGGCCGGCCGCAACGTGCTGGAGGCGGTGCAGATGTCCGTCAGCCCCAAGGTTATTGAAACGCCGGTCGTCGCTGCCATTGCCAAGGATGGCATTGAGCTTCGGGCCAAGGCGCGGGTCACCGTGCGAGCCAACATCGACCGGCTGGTCGGCGGCGCCGGAGAGGAAACCATCATCGCGCGCGTGGGCGAAGGTATCGTTACTACCGTGGGCTCGTCGGACACCCACAAGCAGGTACTGGAGAACCCGGATCTTATTTCCCGCACGGTTTTGAACAAGGGCCTGGATGCGGGGACGGCTTTTGAGATCCTCTCCATTGACATTGCCGACGTGGATGTAGGCCGGAACATCGGCGCGCAGCTGCAGATGGATCAGGCGGAGGCCGATCGGCGCATCGCCCAGGCCAAGGCCGAGGAGCGCCGGGCGATGGCTGTGGCTCAGGAACAGGAAATGGTTGCGCTGGAGCAGGAAATGCGGGCTCGCGTGGTCGAAGCAGAGGCCGAGGTGCCGCGGGCCATGGCCCAAGCCCTGCGCGAAGGCAAGCTCGGGGTGATGGATTACTACAACATGCAGAACTTGCAGGCTGATACCACCATGCGCAACTCGATTTCCGATATGGGCAATCCCGCGCCGCAGGATCATAAATAGATGACCGGCCGCGGGAAAGGGAGGTAACGCAATGGATTTAATCGTATGGATCATTGTGATTGCCTGCATTGTGTCCGCTGTGAACAAGAAGGGGAAAAAGCAGGCCAAACGGCCGCCGCAGGCCCCCAGCAGACCTACCCCTGTGCAGCCTCCGCGCCGGCCTGAGCCGCAGGCGCCTTCGAGCGCCGGGGCGCAGCTGCTCTCGCAGGCGATGAACGACGCGGTGAGTAGCGCGGCTGCCGGAGGGGCGACCTGGGCTAAAAAGCTGGCGGAAGCCCTAAAGGAGGACGATTTTGAGGAGCCCGCTAAGGTGAAGGCCGAACCCGACCACAGCCATCAGGGCGTCCATCGGCCCTTGGCGGATTCGGGCGAGGGAGCCTTTTCCTCGCAGAGCCAGTGGATCGAGCAGCGCGCTCAACCGGCGGAGGCAGCTTCTCCCAAGATGCCGGATCCCTGCCGGGCAACAGCATCCAGAGCGGCTGATCCTTGCCGGGCGGTGGCGCCTACTGTTGGATCGGTACGCAAGCATGCGGGCGGCGCTCCCCTGATGCAGGGCGGCGAAAACCTGCTTTCCACCCATCGAGCCACACGCAGGTCCGGATCGATCAGCCAGCGCAGGCAGCGCATACTGACGGTCGACAGCCAGTCATTGCGACAAGGCGTCGTGTGGAGTGAAATCTTGAACCGCCGAGGCGGAAGGAGGAGTATCCATTGAACCCCATTCGTGTTCTAATTGCCGACGACCAGCCGGGCATGCGGATGATTCTATCCAAAATCCTGGAGAAGAACGACGCCTTTGAACTTATCGGCGAGGCAGAGGACGGCCAGCAGGCGCTGGAGATCTTTGAACGCCAGAAGCCGGAGGTGGTGTTCCTTGACGTGGAGATGCCCAAGGTGGACGGATTGGAATGCGGCCGCCAGATTGCGGATATGGACCCCACGGCATGCCTGATCTTCGCTACGGCTCATGACCAGTACATGAAGGAGGCTTTTGAGGTATATGCGTTTGACTACCTGGTGAAGCCCTTTAAGGTTGAGCGGGTGCTGGAAACGTTGGAGCGCATTGCCGAACGGGCCAAGATTCGCAATGCTCAGGCGGAATCACGCATTGAGGCGGCGGAACGCCGCCAGATGGGATTGGCTAAGCTGCTGATCCGCCATAAGGAAGGCGTCAGCCTGATCGATATGGAAGACATCATCCTGGTGCAGCGCGAGGACCGGGCCACAGCCATCTATACGGTGAACGAGCGCGTGGTGACCAGCGAACCGCTGAGCGATTTAATGGAACGATTGGATAAGCGGCTCTTCTTCCGAAGCCATAAGAGCTATATCATTAACCTGGCCATGGTCAGCAAAATCTACCCTTATGGCCGCTGGACCTATGTGGTGAAGCTGAAAGGTACGAAGCAGGACGCGCTGATTACCTATGAAAAGTTTAATGAGATGGAAGAATTCTTCGCCAAAAACAATGGATAACGCGCTTTTTTGCCGGGGCCGTCGAAGGACGGCCCTTTTTTGTCTGAAATTAGAGGAAAAATGAGAGGATGTTCTGGCAGGAATATGGTAAACCCCATCGAATACTACTAATATAGCATGATTTCTCACGAATAAAGAAGTTTGCATAATAAATAAAATGTCGAAGTGGGAAGGATATATCGTGGATAAAGACAACCAGGTGGATGCAACGGCATACCGGCGCGGGCAAAGCGACCGAATTTTGCTTCTAGGGCAGATGGCTGCGGGGATTCTGCATGATGCCGGAAACCAGATGATGCTCATTCAGGGAGCGTTGGGGTTGGCCCAATATGCGCCAGGCGACCCCAACTATGGCCCGACCATGAAAGCGGCCCAACAGGCGGCCGATACGGTGGGGGAATTATTGAAGGAAATCCTCTCTTTTATCCGTCCGGAAAAGGGGCGAAATGATCCGAGGGCAGGCGTCTATGGCGACGATGAAATCATGATGATGCTGCCGCTCATCCGATCTTCCTTGGGTGGGCGGATCGAAGTGCTTGACCAGCTGAATTCTGAGGATGACCGGATCCATATTAGTGCAGTGCAGTTTCAAAACGTGCTGCTGAACCTCGTGGTGAATGCCCGTAACGCCATGAAAGGCCAGGGCGTCATCGTGCTGAAGACGGAGAACCTTATGCTCGAGGGCAGGCCCTTTTGGCGGCTGACGGTGCAGGACGATGGACCTGGGATCCGTCCCGAGCAGCTGGATAGCATTTTTGAACCCTACTTTACGACCTCAGGCAAGGGCCATGGTTTGGGGCTGATGCGCTGCCGGCTGCTGGTAGAGCAAGCAGGCGGCCATATTGTAGCGGAAAATGGGCAGCCGCGGGGCGCATGCTTTACGATAACGTTGCCTGTCATGGAGGAGCCGCTGGCGGGGAAGGAGGAACCTGAGCTATGTTTAGGCTCCGGCCGCATTGCGATCCTGATGGCCAAGGAGCATCAGGATATGGTTTCCAGCATGATCCGGGCGTTGGGCTATACGCCGGTGAACATGCTGGGGCTGATGGATCTCAAGCGCTTGGAACATGATCCGGTGCTTTTGGTCCTGATGGATGAAACAAAGGCGTTGAGCTCATATCTTAAGGCGATCCCGGCGGACTGCCCCATTTTGGCCATCGGCCAGTTCGATACGGTTATGCGCCAGCCTGATCCCCGGGTTCGCATGGTGGAGCGGCCCGTTACCCTTTTACGGCTTTCGCACCTGATTCGGGACATCGTGGGCTTTGAGCCGGAGGAGCGGCAGCCATAATACCGCTGGATAGAGAGAAGTCGGCGTGTGCCGGCTTTTTTATGATGAAAAAAGAAATTCGCTTAGGCGGCGCGCGGGGGCGCAAGGTAAGGCTTGAATCAGTATGCGACCAATGGTAAAATGTGAAAAGAAGCAAAGGAGGCGAATCATCTATGATTCCAACACTAGATCAGGTGAAGGAAGCAAAGGCAAGCTTCCCAGCCTGGATCCAGCATACGCGCCTGCTGCCGGTGCAGATCCCCGGCTGCGAGGCGCAAAGTTATGTTAAGACGGAATGTTTGCAGCGCACCGGCGCCTTTAAAGTACGTGGCGCCTATAACCGCATGCGGATGCTCACCGAGGAGGAGAAAAAGGCGGGCGTTATTGCCAGCTCAGCCGGTAACCATGCGCAGGGCGTGGCGCTGGCAGCCCGGGAGATGGGGATCAAGGCGACCATTGTGATGCCGCAGTTTGCGCCGCTGTCCAAGGTTAACGCCACCCGCGCGCTGGGCGCGGAGGTAGTGCTCCACGGCGAGATTTATGACGACGCATATGCTTATGCATTGGAGCTGGAGAAGACCACGGGCGCGACTTTCATCCATCCCTATGATGATCCCATGGTGATCGCCGGCCAGGGTACCATTTCGCTGGAGATCTTTGAGGATCTGCCCGATGTGGACGTGATCTTGGTGCCGGTGGGCGGTGGCGGCTTGGCCGCCGGCGTAGCCATGGCGGCGAAATCCATAAATCCGCTGGTGCGGGTATATGGCGTGGAGCCTGCCGGGGCAGCCAGCATGAAAAAGGCCCTGCAGGTGGGGCATCCCGAACCCCTTGAGGCGGTAAAGAGCTTTGCCGATGGCGTGACCGTACGCCGGGTGGGCGATACCAGCTTTGCCATGTGCAAGCAGTATCTGGATGGCATCCTGACGGTGGACGACGATGAGACGGCCGCGGCCATCCTATGGATGATTGAAAAGAATAAAATCGTGATGGAAGGCGCAGGCGCGCTGCCGGTGGCTACGCTGATGCATGGTACGCTGGATTTTTCCGGGAAAAAGGTGGTAGCTGTCGTATCAGGCGGCAATATTGACGTGAACACCATCAGCCGGATCATCGAGCGCGGACTCATAAAGACTGGCCGCCGCACCACGCTGGCAACCACCGTGCAGGATCGGCCAGGCCAACTGGCCCGCTTGGTAGAGGCGGTCGCCGCTCAAGGCGTCAACGTGCTATCCATTAACCATGACCGCAACCGCAGCCGCCTGGAGCTGGGCGAGGCCCAGGTAGAGCTCGTGCTGGAAACCAACGACCGCGACCACATTGCCCGCATCAAGGCTAGCCTCGAAAAGCTGGGTTATGAAGTGGAAGAAATTGATTAGGAGAAACGCTACGATGGAAAAGAAAATTGTTGCTACGAACGCGGCGCCTGCCGCCATTGGCCCCTATTCCCAAGCCGTGATCCTGGGCGGTATGCTCTATACCTCCGGACAGATCCCGCTGGATCCCGCCACCGGTGAGGTGGTGACCGGTTCCATTGAGGATCAGGCCCATCGCGTATTCAAGAACCTGAAAGCTGTTTTGGAAGCGGCGGGCACCGACTTTGAGCATGTCGTCAAGACGACGGTATTTTTGGCGGATATGAACGACTTTGCCGCCATGAATGGCGTGTATGCTCAGTATTTTACCGGCGCTTTCCCGGCCCGCTCCGCAGTGCAGGTGGCTCGGCTGCCGAAAGACGTAGGCTTGGAGATTGAGCTGATCGCCCAGATCGATGAATAAGCCGCTCATTGCGGTGACGGCCGGTCATGAGTATGAGGATAAAGGGGCGGGCCAGGCATGCCTTGGACTGCGTTATATCCAGGCCGTAGAGGATAACGGGGGGATTCCGGTCCTGACCAGCGGCCGGCCGGAGCTGGCAGAAGCCCTTGCAAAGCGCGTGGACGGCCTGCTGCTTTCCGGCGGGTGTGATGTGGATCCCGCGTGCTTCGGACAACAAAATCGTGGCGCGGGCAAGGCGGACGTCCGCCGGGATGCTTTTGAGTTAGCGCTGTGTCAGGCCATGATCCGGCTGGATAAACCGGTCCTGGGGATATGCCGGGGGATCCAAGTGCTGAACGTGGCCTTGGGCGGCACGCTGATCCAAGATATTCCCTCCTGGCTGGGCATGGATCATCCAAACGGTACCGGCCTGCGCCATGAGGTGCAAATTGAGCCGGGATGCTTCCTGACGCCGCAGCTGCAGGGGCGGAGGCGTGTGAATTCCACCCATCACCAAGCGGTGGACAAGCTGGGCGAAGGCCTCCGGGCAGTCGCCTATGCGGAAGCGGGCCGCGTGATTGAAGCCATTGAAGCGGAGGATGGGCGCCCGGTCTGGGGGGTGCAGTGGCACCCGGAACGGCTGCGGGAGGAGGATCCTGCCATGAATTCTATCTTCCAAAAGCTGATACTGGCAGCTGGCGTGTAAACGTAGAGAAATGGCAAAAAGGGCCTTTGGCCGCCATGGGGCAGCCAAAGGCCTTTTGATATGCCTGCGTGCTACAGCCGAAGGATATCCGACACCAGCGAATCGACCTGCTGCTGTGTGGTCGCCCAGCTGGTACAGAACCGAACCAGCTGGCGGCCATCGGGCAGTGTCTGCCAGGGTTCCCAGACATATTTGGACTGAAGGATAGCAAGCTGGTGCGCGGTCAGGATAGGAAATTGCTGGTTTGTATAGGATGGGTACCCCAGCGGGATCCCTTTTTGCTCCAGCGCGTTTCGGATCGCCAGGGCATATTCAGTGGCCTGGCGGCAAATGGTAAAATAGAGCCCTTGGGTAAAGAGTGCGTCAAAAGCAAGTCCCACAAGCCAGCCCTTAGCCAGCATCCCGCCGTGTTGCTTGATTCCATAGCGGAAGTCCGCCTTTAGGGCATCGTTCACGATGACTAAAGCCTCGCCAAGCAGGGCGCCGCATTTGGTGCCGCCAATATAGAAGAGGTCGCAGAGGGAAGCGACGTCAGCCAGCGTTAAATCGTTCACCGGACTGGTCAGCCCATAGCCGAGACGGGCGCCGTCGATGTATAGCATCAGGCCCAGCTCACGGCAGCAGCGATATATGGCCGCCAGCTGATCCCGGGTATAGAGCGTGCCGCATTCAGTGGGCAGTGATAAATAGACCATGCCCGGCTGCACGGTATGTTCGCGGGTAGGGCTGGCGTAATGAGCCTGACAAGCCTCGCGGATCTGCCGCGCGCAGAGAAGGCCGTCCTCGGCGGGCAGGGGCAGCACCTTATGGCCGGTGGCCTCGATGGCCCCTGTTTCGTGGCAGGCAATGTGCCCAATATCAGCTGTCATCACGCCCTGGTGGCTTTTAAGGCAAGCGGCGATGGCGATAAGATTGGTCTGCGTACCGCCCGTTAGAAAGTGTACGTCCGCATGGGGTTGCCGGCAAGCTTCGCGGATGCGAGCCCGGGCACTTTCGCAGCAATCGTCCAGTCCATAGCCAGGATGCGGTTCCATATTGGCCGCGATAAGCCGTTCGAGGAGCTGCGGATGGCAGCCCTGTGCATAGTCGCATTGAAAGTTGATCATTTCTATCCTCTCTGTCGCAGTGTTCCCTACCATCCTACGGCTAGGGCGCGGCACTGTCAAGCTGGAGCGGATATCGCCAAATCAAAATATCTTGCAATTTTGTCATGCGCGGACAGCCGGTTTTAGGTATACTATGGCTGTAGGTGGCTGCAGGGAGGTGAAAACGATGCTATTTTTCCTGACTTTAGCAGGAGGGTGCCTGGCGCTGTTCGCTATTTTGCAGTGTATAGAGCCTCGACGCCTGCTGAACGGTATGGTTTTCACCTGTTCTCTGGGATTTTTGCTGCTAGCTATGCTGGCGCTGGTGGGCACCTTGGGCGGTGGCATCGGTATATCCGTTGTGCTGATTGGAATTGTGCTGCTACTGCCCCTGGCCTTTTTAGCGGCAGGCGTGGCATTAATTGTGAACGGAACGGTTCTGATGCGGCTGGAGGGCCGCCGGCTGAGGAACCTGCTTTCCATGGCGCTGGGCTTGATGATCCTCTTTTTTATGCTGGCACTGGCTGCATACCCCCTGCTGGCTCGCTATCGGACGTCATCGGCGGCGCTGGTGACGGTGCTGGCTTTTCTTGTGCTGTATTTGTCCTTCCTGTTCATCAGCTATTTGGCCGGGGCAGTATTTTTCGCCCTTCCACCACCCAGGCCCAATCAGCATTTCCTGGTGGTGCTGGGCTGCGGCGTAAAGGGGGAACGGGTTCCGCCGCTGTTGGCCGGGCGCCTGGATAAGGCGGTTCAGTTTTACTTCCGCCAGGCACGGCGCGCGCAGCCGCCCTGCCTGATTGTTTGCGGCGGCAGAGGGGAAGGAGAAGATATCCCGGAGGCCGAGGCCATGGCGCGATACCTGAGGGAGAAGGGAATCCCGGAGGAGGATATCCGGCGGGAAGATCAATCCACCAATACCTATGAAAACCTGCGGAACGCAAAGCGTATTATGGATTCTTCCATGAACCGGTACCGGTGTGCGCTGGTGACCAGCAACTATCACCTGTTTCGTGCGGCGCTTTTATCCAGGAAGGTCGGAATTCGGCGATGCAGGGGACTGGGGAGCCGCACCGCGGGCTATTATCTACCCAACGCCTTCCTTCGGGAATTTATCGGCGCGTTGGCCATGCATAAGCGCTGGCATCTCGCAGTCTGCATTATGATGGCGCTGACGGCGCTGGCAGCAATGGGCTGATGCGCCAGAGAGAGGACAAAGTGCGGAAAACGATCTTATATATTGGTATGAGCCTGGATGGTTATATTGCTGACGATCAAGGCGGCGTCGGGTGGATGCGGGGAGACGGCTCCGATCCGGGAAACCCCGGGAGTTACCCGGAATTCCTGGCGTCAGTGGATACCATTGTGATGGGCTACCATACTTACCGCCAGATTATAGACGAGCTATCGCCGGATCGGTGGGTATATCCAGGCAAGCGGTGCTATGTGCTAACGCACCGCCCGCTGAACGATATCGGCAGTACGACGTTCGTGCAGGGCGATGTGGGGCGGCTGCTGGGTGAGCTGCGCCGGCAGGATGGGTCGAATATCTGGATATGCGGTGGGGCAGATATCGTTCACCAGCTACTAAGTCAGGACCAGATTGACATGTTCTGCATCAGTGTAATACCAGTAATATTGGGAACGGGGGTCCCTCTTTTCGCTCCGGGCAGACGGAGACAACTGCTTCGCCTGCTTTCGACCCGCTGCTATAATGGAATTACCGATCTATGGTATGAAAAGCGCCAGCCTATGCCGGAAGATGAATAAAAAAAGGCCGCGCCTACAGCGCGGACCTTTTTTATTATGCTTCTTCCCGGCCTTTGTCACGGCTTCGCTCGGAAGGCTTTTCTTTCGATTTATCCTTCCCCTTTTCCGAGGATTTCTCATCGCTATTCTCTGGCGGGGGCGGCAGGCGGGTTACGATAGCCCACTCCACGCGCCGATCGGTCAGCTGGGTGACATGGATTTTTAGGCCAAAGCATTCGACCTCGGGCTGGCTCCCATCCTTAGGAATGGTGGTCAGCTGACTGAATACTAGGCCGCCCAGCGTATCGAATTCCTCATCCACCGGCAATGAGATCCCTACCGTTTCCGATAGGACTTCCAGATCCACTGAACCGGAGACACGCCACTGGTTCTCGCCAAGAGGCTGAATATCTTTTTCCTCCTGCGGGTCGAATTCGTCGTAGATATTGCCGACGATCTCTTCCAGCAGGTCCTCCAAGGTAACCAAGCCGCTGGTGCCGCCGTATTCGTCCACAACGATGGCCATATGCACTTTTTGCGTCTGCATTTCGCGGAATAGCACGTCAGCATGGACGGATTCCGGCACGAAATAGGCGGGACGAATGATTTCACGTAGCGGCTTAGGCTCCGCCAGCCGGTTGTTTAGCAGGTATTCGCGGGTGCTGACGATACCGATGATGTCGTCAATATCCTCTTTATACACCGGGAAACGGGAGAGACCGGTACGCTCGATGGTCGCGATGATCTCCTCCGGCGAATCTTCCACCCATAGGGCGGTAATATCGGTGCGGTGCACCATGGCATCTTCGGCGTTCATGTTGTTGAACTCGAAGATGTTCTCAATCATTTGTTTTTCGTTGGTTTCAATGGTACCCTTTTCTTCGCCAATATCCACCATCAGGCGGATCTCTTCCTCAGTGACCTCTTCCTCCTCGTCATTGGGGTTAATCCCCATGAGACGGAGGACGCCCTTGGTCGATACAGAGAGCAGCCACACCACAGGCTTTAAGACGATCGAGAGGAAGCGAATGACGCCGGAGGCCATGCGGGCGACCGCGTCGGATTTTTTCATGGCGACCTGCTTGGGCACAAGCTCGCCCAGTACCAACGTAAAGTAGGATAAAATCAGGGTTATGAAGATAACCGACAGCGTATTGAGTGTGGATTCCGGGATCGCGGTGAAGTGCTTTACGTCCACCAGCCAATGGACCAAGCGGTCGGCAAAGTTGTCGGCGGCAAAAGCCGAAGCTAAAAAGCCGGCCAGCGTGATACCAACCTGGATGGTCGAAAGGAACGCGGCAGAGTTCTCCACCATGCGCAGCATCTGGGCAGCCTTGCGGTCGCCTTCCTCAGCCTGGCGGCGCAGGCGGTTCTCGTTTAGCGAGATCACAGCGATTTCGGTAGCGGCAAAGAACGCGTTGATCGCGATCAATACCACTTGTAGCAACAGTTGACTCCATATTGGGTCAGGTGGCAAGCAATATTCCCCCTTTGTCAGTCGAAGAGATAAAAGTGACAATATAAAGTATATCATAGATGCCGTGTTTTTTCCACTGGTTTTTGAATCTCCAGGTGAATCGGCTAAAATTCCCATTGGCTTTTTAATCTTGTTCATGTACAATGAAGAAAACGCTGAGAAAAAGGAGCCGACGATGGAAATCATCAATATGCTGGCCTTATGTCCCCGCCAGAAGCAGATGTGCGCGCAGATTCTGACCGATGCACTGCCGCAGGGATGGCCAACCCTAGCGCAGGCTATGGAGACCGTCAAAGAGCTAGATATACCCCAGAACTCTATTTTGGCCATTACAGAGGGGGACGACGTGATCGCTTGGGGCGGTATCATGCCGGACTATGACGGACACGTATTTGAGATCCATCCCCTGGTGGTGCGGGCTGACAAAAGGGGAAGCGGTGTTGGCGCTATGCTCATTACCGCCCTGGAGAACGTAGCCCGGGTACGTAGCGGCCTTACCATTATGCTGGGCTGCGATGATGAGACGTTTGCCACCAGCCTTTCCGGCTGTGACCTATACGACGGCCTTCCGGATAAGATGGAGCGATTTGACAGCGGTAGCCATGCCACCGGCTTCTACCGCCGGATGGGGTATACGGTGATTGGTGTGATTCCCGATGCCAATGGGAAGGGTAAGCCCGATATTCTGATGGCTAAGCGGCTGTAGAGAAGGCTTGATTCCCACGCTGACCGCGTGTTATACTAACTTCATATCATAGTAGGAGGTTCACCTATGATCGGTTGATCTTTTCGCTGCATCGGGCCCGTTGCAAGGGCGTTGTTTGCCATGCCGGAAAGATCAAGACGGAAGCCTCCTGTTCCTATCAGGGGTTGTTTTGCGTCCTCTTTCCGGCAGGGAAAGAGGACTTTTTTTAGGAGTACAAAATGAAACTGGAATATATGGGCGCGTTTTTCGACGCGCGGGTCGATGAATACGAGGCGCATATGATGCAGCATGTGGACGGGGCGGACCGGTACTATGAGGTGACAGCGCAGATGCTGCCCCTGCGGCCCAAGATGAAGCTGCTGGATCTGGGATGCGGGACGGGACTCGAACTGGAGGCGATCTTTCGCCGCCTACCGGAAGCACAGGTAACGGGGATAGATCTATCGGAAAAGATGCTGGAAAAGCTAAGGGAAAAGTTCCCGGAAAAGCGGCTTACCCTATACCAGGGCAGCTATTTTGACCTGCCCCTGGGGGAAACGGCCTTTGACGCGGTGGTGTCGGTACAGAGCCTGCACCACTTCACGCCAGAGCGTAAGCGCGGGCTTTTTGAGCGTATCCGCCGGGCGCTGCGGCCGGGCGGGATCTTCGTGCTGACCGATTTTGTCGCGCCCAACGATGCGATAGAGGCGCGGTGCTTTGCCGAATACGCGGCCCTGAACGTTCAGGAACCGGGCGTATATCACTTTGATACGCCGCTGACAGCAGAGCATGATCTGGCGCTGATGGCGCAGGCCGGGCTTGATGAGCCGGCGCTTCGGTGGCGCGAGAAGAATACGGTGGTCATGACGGCGAAGCGGAGGGATGAGGACGCATGAAACGGCTGATTATCGTCAACGGGACTATGGGCGCAGGCAAAAGCACCCTGTGCGAAGGGCTGCTCAAAGCACTTCCTGCGGCGGTCTACCTGGATGGGGATTGGTGTTGGCGCATGGATCCCTTTATCGTGGATGAGGAAAACAAAGCCATGGTAGTGGATCATATCGTGCATCTGCTTCGGGGCTTTTTGACCAACAGCCATTTTGAGAACGTCATTTTCTGCTGGGTTATCCATCAGGAGACGATCTTCGACAGCATCCTTAAACCGTTGGCGGATTTACGCTTTCAGCTGGAGAAGATTACGCTGATGCTTTCACCGCAGCAGTTACGGGCGCACTTTGCCCAAGACGCGGCCGCCGGCCTGCGGCGGATGGAGGATGCGCAGGCCAGCGTCGATCGGCTGGCGCTTTATCGGAATATGGATACCTTTAAGCTGTGGACCGACGGCATGAGCCCGGAGAAAACGCTCCAGGCGGCGCTGCGCCACCTGGAGGCGAATCCGTAACGCGGGCGGTCAGCCGGTGAAGGAAACGCGGACGAAATGGCTTTTGCCCCGGGAAAGCACCAAAGGCTCCTGGCCGGGCAGAATCAGATCAGGGTCGGTGACCGGTTCACGGTTAATCCGGACGGCGCCGGCAGCAATGAGACGCCGGGCCTGGGAATTGGACTCGGCAAGGGCGCAGGCCCGCATCAGCGCCACCAAGCCGACGGGGCCCTGGGGCATCGTGAGGCAAGGAAGCTGCTGCGGCAGCCCGCCGGCGGCAATTTGCCGGTACCGGGCTTGAGCGGCGTCGGCAGCTGATTCATCCCAGTAACGCGCCGTGATGGCATAGGCATAGCGGTAATGGGCCTGCACCATATCGGACGCAGTCAGCGCCTTCCATTCCGACTCGGGCACGTCGCTCGTTAAGGCGAAGTAATCGGGCAGGAGGGGGTCGGGCACCTTCATGCACTTTTCAAACATCACAGGGGCGGGCTCGCTGATTCCGATATAATTGTCCAGGGATTTGCTCATCTTTTCTTTCCCGTCCAGCCCGGGCAGCAGCGGGAAGGTAACGACGGTCTGCGGCCGCTGGCGATAATCGCGCTGCAGATCGCGTCCCATCAGAAGGTTAAAGGTTTGATCCGTGCCACCCACTTCAATATCTGCGTCGACCGCGACCGAGTCGTACCCCTGCATCAGCGGATAAAGCAGCTCGTGAAGGCCAATGGGCTCCCTTTGCGCATAGCGGTTGGCAAAATCATCCCGCTCAAGAATCCGGGCCAGCGTCGTTTTGCCAGCCAGCGCCAGTACTTGGCCGAAATCTAGGCGGCTGAGCCAGCGGGAATTATACTCGATACGGGTTAGACTTGGGTCGAGGATGCGGGTGACCTGCTCAAAGTAGCTCTGTCCGTTGGCTCTCGTTTGCTCGAAGGTGAGCGGGGGGCGGGTTTTGCTGCGGCCGGACGGGTCGCCGATCATTCCGGTAAAATCGCCGATGATAAAGACGATTTCGTGACCTAAGCGCTGAAGCGCGGCCAAATGGCGCAGCGCCACCGTATGGCCAAGATGCAGGTCCGGCCGGGAAGGGTCGGCCCCCATCTTGACGGTGAGCCGGCGGCCGGAAAACAGGGCGGCTTCCAGCTCCTCGGGGGAATAAACGCCAGTGGCTTGGGATAGAATCTTTTCCAGAACGCGACGGATCTCCATGATCGAATACCTTCCTTTCCATAAAAAAACGCCTGAAGCGTAAAGGCTTCAGGCGTTGATCTTTCTGACCACGCTATATAAGCGGACACGCCGAAAGCCTGCGCTTAGCATAATAAGCGCAGGTCTCGTTATAGGCGGAAATGACGCGCAAAAGCATTTGGTTCATGGTCATATCCTCCCATCCGCGTGATTGGGGATAACTATATCAGCTTAGCGGGCACTTGTCAAGCGGCCGCTAGGGAAAACACAAAAGCAGCGCCTAGGCGCTGCTTTTATATAGGGCGGATCAATCCTGGGGTTCGGGCGTAGCGGTAGGTTCAGGCGAAGGGGAGGGCGTAGGCGTATTCTGAGCCTGCACAAGATTGGGGCCGGATTTAATCGCCTGGAAGATCCCCCTGGCGATGGCATTGCGCACGCCGCCTTCATTGGCAGGGACTTCCACCATCACACAGACCAGACGCTGATTTTCCCCTTCCGTGTTATACCCGATTAGCCAAGCAATTTCACGGGAATTGTCAGAGCCGACCTGAGCGGTACCCGTCTTGGCGTGGACGCTCATACCGGCGATATCAATAGCGGATCCAGTACCGCTGGTCACCACGCCCCGCAGCATATCCTGCAGGGTTTCCACGGTCTCGGAGGAGATGATTTGGGAGCGGTAAAGGGTGGGCTCCGTTTGGCTTTCGGTGACGTACTTGATGCCTTCCGTGCGTTTGATGGATGAAACGATATAGGGACGGTAAACATCGCCGCCGTTGGCCAGTGCGCTGAAGATGGAAGTCATCTGTAGAGGAGAGATTAAAAGCTCGCCTTGACCATATCCGGAGTCGGCCAGCAGCTTCTGAGAGCTGAACTCGTCATCGTTGGAAATGCGGCTGGTAGAGACCGGCAGATCGAAAGGAAAATCTTCGTCCTCAAAGCCGAGGTTTTTCAGTGCGTCGCGGAAAGCGTCTGCGCCAATGGCCAGAGCGGTATAGGCGAAGAAAATATTATCGGAATTGACGATAGCATGGTAGAGGTTAAGCGGATCGGGCGTCGCGCTGACGCGGCGGATAGGCGGATACACCCAACGCTCGTCATCCGGCTTCCATTCATTGTCTTCAATCCGGCTTTGATCCATGGCAAAGTCAAGGGTGATGGCCCCCGTCATCAGTCCGATGGCGCCCACAAAGGGCTTAAGGGTAGATCCCGGAGGATAGAGGCCCAGCGTGGAACGATTGTACAACGGCGTGCGATTGGCTTCGTCAGTAAAATAGTCCCAGACAGCTTGGCTGACCGTATAGGAGAAGATGTTGGGATCAAAGGTGGGATAGCTGGCGATCGCGTCGATGGCGCCCGTTTTCGGATCCATCACGATCACCGAGCCGCTCATATCGCTGGTCAGATGCTGTAGCAGCAGGGTTTCTACCGTCTGCTCCATGGAGAGATCCACGGTCAACCGCAAGTCGCTGCCGTCCACTGCGGGCACGCTGGCCAAGATCTGCTTTTTTGCGCCGCTTTTATCGTATATCGCCAGTTCATATCCGGATACGCCGCGCAATACATCGTCATAGGCCGCTTCCAGGCCAGAACGGCCGATGAGCGTGCCGTCGGCCAAGTTGGCATATTTCTCGTTTTCCTTATCCTCAGCCGTGATAACGCCGGTATAGCCCAGGGTATGAGAGAGGACGCTTCCATAGGGGTAATACCGAATCGGCGTCATAGAGGAACGGTCCACATGCAGGCCTTCGATCTCAAGGATCTGCTCTTCCAGCGCTTCGTCCAGATCATCTTTAGGAAAGACCTTCAGCGCAATGGAGCGGGAAACCTCCACATTCTCTTCATCTACGGAGGTTCCCTTTTCCGTATCGGCCGTAGTGGTTTCCGGCTCTTCCTCCTCCACAAAGCGGTCAGGATCGATCCTTTTGAGAATATCCGTTTCCGTCATCGACAGCAGCGGCGCAGCCAAACGGGCCAAGGTATCGGGATCCTTGATCTCGTCGCTTTGGGCATAAACGGTGATGGCATAATCGTTCTGCGCCAAAAGCTCGCCGTTGACGTCGAAGATTTCACCGCGCTGGGCGGCGATGTTGTTGAGGCGGAGCGAGTCCCCTTCCTCCATCCCAGGAAGGAGCAGGGAAGGCGACCAGGTCAACAGCCACTGGCCGCCTTTATACACCATGGTAATCTCATTGCCCATATTCAGTTCGCCAAGCTTGTCGCTCTGATAGGTCATAAGCACTGTGACCCGCCGCGTGTTGGCGTCCGTCTGCACATTTTCCAGGATCCGGGCGGACAGCGAGGTGATGCTCAGCGTGGAATAGACGCTTTCATACCGGTCCGTCATTTCAGCCAGCGTCATGCCGTTGAGGCTGTCCGGGTCCAGCAGCTTATAGATACGGGCATATTCCCGGTTCGTCAGATAGCTGAGCATCTCGGCGGCGGGATCCGTTGGGGCGGAGCCACAACCGCTTGTGGTCAACAGCATGACCAGCACCAGGATAGCGCTAAGGCCTTTGAACCATCGCTTCATGCTATACTCCCATATTCAAGATTACGCTTATTATATCATACTGTGCCGAATAGTCAAAGATAGGGTCGAAAGGTGTCGCGCGCCCCACTTCGTGGTGGTTTTGTTGACAAAGTCACATAAATGAAATATAATCGTAACAAAATTAACCCAATAGAAAAAATGAGAAAGTTGGTGCAGAGCGCATGAAGCTACCTGACTGGATCCGACGCAAGCCGCAGGAGGGCCGCAGTCACGGCCTGGATGCAACCTGCCGCCGGCGTGAGCAGCGCAAGCAGAAAGCACCCGGCCCCAAGGATCGGCTGCTTGCCTGGTGGAGCAAAAAGAGAGAAACGCTGATGCAGGACGAATGGGTTCGCAGGATCATGGAGCGGCGCGGGGCTAACCGCCTGAGCGGCTTGGAAAAGATGCACAGCCATCACCGGCGCAAGCGCCTGGAGCAGGAGGCGGCCCAGCTTGTGGGCCTAAAGGCGCGCGTATGTTTTACTATCCAGCATCACAAGGTGGTAGCAACGGCGTCCATGGGCCTGGCAATCGCCCTGCTGCTGAGCGGCGTGGGCATGGGCGCCAGCTACCTGGCCAGCCAGAAAAGTGTCACTTTGCTGGTCGGCAACCAGGAGCGGTACTGCATAACCACCGCCGAAAGCGTGGAGGCGCTGCTGGCGGAGCAGGGGCTTTTCCTGGGAAATGAGTGTAAGGTGGAGCCCTCGGCGGATACGCTGCTGGTCAATGGGATGACCATTCGCTACATGCCGCGCATGGGCGTAGTCATTGAGTCGGCTGGCCAGCAGCAGCGGTACTTCTTCTATACGGGTACAGTGGCGGACGCCTTAAAGGAGGCGGGCCTTACCTACGATACCGACGACAAGGTGGAGCCTTCGGCGGACACGCAGCTGACCGATGGTATGACCATCAAGCTGACCCGCTACGATACCAATACGGTAGTGGAGAACGAGCGGCTTTACTACCAGGTAAAGGAAGTAGAGGATCCAGAGCTGTATGTGGGGCAGCGCAAGGTAGTGCAAACGGGCCGGGAGGGCGAACTTGTCCGAACCGTCTCCATCCTATATGAAGACGGCGTGGAAAAGCAGCGGGAAGTCGTGAGCGAGGAGCGCACGGTTCGGCCGCGAAATGAGCTGGTGGTGAAAGGCATCAAGCCTACGCCCACGCCCACCCCCACTCCGACGCCTACCCCAACGCCCACCGCAACCCCGGAAAAGAAGGAGAGCAAAGCTGAGGCGACGGCAGCGCCCACAGCCAAAAAGACAGCTAAACCGACAGCAACACCGAAAAAGACTGCCAGCCCGACAAAAAAGCCGACGGCAACGCCTACGCCGGATAAGGGCACGATTCCCGGTACACCGGACACCTATGAAAAGAAGCTGTCCATGATGATCACCGCTTACACCCATACGGGAAACAAGACGGCCTTAGGCACCTGGCCGGTGGCCACCCGGACCCGGGAGAATCCCGGCACGGTGGCGGTTGCTCCCCAGACGATTCCCTATCATACGCTGCTGTATGTGCCGGGATACGGCTATTGCCTGGCAGAGGATACGGGTGGGTTCCGGCACGACCGGCCTTATCAGATCGACCTGTTTATGGACACGGAAGAAGAATGCATCGAGTGGGGACGCAAGCGGGACTACACGGTATATATTGTAGAATATAATTATGAGCGGTAGCATACCGCCCAAAGCAGGCGCGCATCCGGCCAAGCCGGGCGCGCCTTTAGCATGTTTGACTTGACAAATAGAAGGGTTAACTGTACTATGGCACATAGAACAGTTAAACGGGCAGTAGGAGAGTCATATGGCTTCAATACGGCATAAAAAATCGCTGGGCCAGCATTTTCTGGAGGATACCGCCATCCTGCAGGCGATTGTAGAGGGGGCGGAAGTGGAGCGGCAGGACGCCGTGCTGGAGATCGGACCCGGTTCAGGCAACCTATCGGGCTATTTGGCGGCACGGGCTGCCCGGCTGGTCGCGGTGGAGATTGATACCGCCCTGGAGCCGCTGTTGCGGCAGGAGCTGGGAAAGTACCCGAAGGCAGAGGTGATATTCGGCAATTTCTTGACCATGGATCTGAAGCTGCTCCATGAGCGGTTGGGCGGGGGCGCCTTCAAGGTGGTGGCTAACTTGCCTTATTACATTACCACCCCAATTTTGGAGCGGCTGCTTTCCAGCGGCCTGCCAATTGAATCGATCACCATATTGATCCAGAAGGAGGCGGCCGACCGGCTGATCTGCTCTCCGGGCAGCAGGGAGTATGGACCGCTGGCTATCGCCTGCGCCCGGTGGGGCTCGGGCAAATGCATCCTGCGGGTGCCGCCGGCAGCTTTTACGCCGCCGCCCAAGGTCGATTCGGCGGTGGTCCACATTGTGCGGCACAGGATAGACCCATTTGCAGGAATGGATGAGACGCTTTTTTGGAAGATTGTGCGGACGTCTTTCTCCCAACGGCGCAAGCAGCTTAAGAATGCGCTAAGCGGTCTAGGGCTGCCGGCAAGCCGGCTGGAGGAAGCGCTTTCCAAGCTGGGCATCGACGGCGCACGGCGGCCGGAAACCCTGACAGTGGAGGAATTCGCCGCGCTAACCGAGCAATTCGCTAGCGGGGCGTGAAAATATCGCGCAGCCTTTGCATAGTCTGCACCAGGAGGTGCAGCATGTCTAGTCAAATACGGCTTCGGTTGACGGGATCGGCGGGCGGCGGTACGTGCGTGCTCATGGAGGAGGGCGGACGGCTTCGATATCGCCTGTCCCTGGAGGGCCCGCCCGGCGGCGGGCTGGAAGCCCTGATTCAAGGAAGGTCACCCTATATGGAGCTGACACGCCAGATGGTTGCAATACCGGCCTTTACCGGGTGGTGGCAAACGGAGGGGGAATGTGAAAGCCTGCCCTGCGCGATGGGTTGGATTTGGATATTGCGGGGCGGCGAGCCTTGGCTGATGGGCGCGTTTCCCGGCGTATCCACGCCGCCAGAGGCGGCCCTGCAGGCCCTTACCGCTCACGGCAAACCCAGCCCCCCGTCAGCGCCCCCAAGCGCCGGGGGCCGGAATACCGTCCAGCAGCCGAATCTGCTGATCCCGCTGCCAGGCGTAACCTTTGCGCCGGGCATGTGGGCGGGTAGGTCCTGCTTTGTTGCGGAGCAGGCGGAGCCCGGAAGGCGGTGGACGCTGATCCAGGGCGAAGCGGGCGAAGATCCCTTTGAAGGCGAAGGAATTTATTGTGCGGCCGCCGGAGACGGCGGATACTGGCTGCAATGGCAGAATGTGACGGAATTGTAAGCGCTATTTTACTTGTCTTTTATCAGATAACAGTGTATCATTAACGATGCATAAACCTATCGTACGACAAACAAAAGAAAAATGGTAGAGGCCGCCGGGGATGCCTGGGAAGCAGGCGCCGGCGCACGAGGTCAACATGTCATCACTACTTATTACCCTGAAAGTCGTTTATGCCATCCTAGGCAGCATTACTATGGGCGTTCTGATTTATCAGGTCATCATGGCGCTGCTATCGGGACGGCGCAACAAGCAGCCGGTTCAGCCCTGCGATCGATTTAACCGCTTTGCTTTGGTGATTTCGGCGCGCAATGAATCGGCGGTTATCGGCCAACTGCTCGACAGCCTGATGGCGCAACGCTATCCTAAGGAGTATTTCGACGTCTATGTTATCGCGGATAACTGCACCGACAACACCGCGCAGGTGGCCCGGGAGCATGGTGCCTTGGTCTATGAGCGGGAAAATCTGAAGCAATGCGGAAAAGGCTATGCCTTAAACTGGATGTTCGATATTATCCAGCGCGAAAAGCCGGAAGGATATTACGATGCATACGGGGTTTTCGACGCGGATAATCTCGTACATAAGGACTACCTGATGGCCATGAACCACCAGCTGCTGAACGGCGCTGCGGTTTCGGAAGGATATCGGGATATTAAAAATCCCTCGGACAGCTGGGTATCGGGTGCCTATGCCATCTATTTTTGGTGCATTTCCCGCTTTTTCATGCGGCCTCGCCATCGCTTGGGCATGTCGGGCCTTGTCAGCGGCACCGGATTTGTTTTCCGTGCAGAGCTGATTGCGGAGCGGGGATGGGTTACGGAAACCATTACCGAGGACTGTGAGTTCTCCTTGATGCAGATTTTAGAGGGCCATAAGGTGACCTTTGCTGATGATGCCGTCTTTTATGACGAGCAGCCGGTGACCTTCCGCCAGGCGAACCGGCAGCGCTACCGGTGGGCGGTAGGCTCGCTACAGTGCTTGAAGCTCTTCTTTGGCAAGCTGTTCCGCGGCTGCTTTGCGCAAAAGAGTTTTATTATGCTGGATATGGTCATCTATCTGATGTCTATCCCCTGCTCGGCGATTGTCGCGATCAACACCTGCCTGGGCGCGGCAATCCGCTATATGGGACAAGCCCACTGGTATGAGATTGTCCAGATGGAACTGGTTTCGCTGCTCATTACGGTGGCGTGTATGTTCCTCCATGGCATTCTAACCGTGAAGCTGGAGGGAAAATCTCTGCGCACAGTCTATAAAGGCGTGCTAGGCTGGCCCCTGTTCCTGCTTAGCTGGGTCTATATCAGCCTGTTCGCGATCTTCTACCGCAATACTACCTGGAAGCCGATTCATCATACCAGCACGGTCAGCATCGACGCCATAAAAGAGGAAGGTGAAAACCTGACCGGAGAACTGTAGACCGCTACAAGCCTCCCCAATACGAGGGAGGCTTTTTTGCTGCAGCCTTGTATATGGGAAAAATGCCGACAAATGTCGGCGGACAGACAAATAGAGCGAAGAAATAACAAAGAAGGATAAATTATATGGCCTGGTTTATAATATTTACAATTTGTTAACACAACGCACCAGTGCCATTTGTTACAATCAACATATTCACAGAGGGAGGAAAAGGATATGATCAAAGTCGAGAATGTGACGAAGCGATACGGCAACAAAACCGCCGTCGACGATGTCACCTTCGAAGTCCAAAAGGGCGAGATCGTGGGCTTCCTGGGCCGAAACGGCGCGGGTAAATCCACCACGATGAACATCATCACAGGATACATATCGTCCACCAGCGGCTCCGCCAGCGTGGATGGGTATGATATTCTGAAAAGCCCGCTCGAGGTCAAAAAGCGCATCGGCTATCTTCCGGAACAGCCGCCGCTTTATATGGATATGACCGTGCGGGAATACCTGAGCTTTGTCAGCGACATCAAGCACGTGCCCGGAGCCAAGAAGACGGCCCATATCGGGGACGTATGCGATCTAGTAGGGATTGCGGACATGCGGGGACGATTGATTCGCAATCTGTCCAAGGGCTATAAACAGCGCGTAGGTTTGGCCCAGGCGCTGATCGGAAACCCGGAGGTGCTGATCCTGGACGAGCCGACGGTGGGTTTGGACCCCCGCCAGATCATCGAGATCCGCAAGCTCATCAAAGATCTGGGCAAGGATCATACGGTCATCCTCAGCTCGCACATCTTGCCTGAGGTAGCCGACGTATGCGAGCGGGTCATCATCATCGACAAAGGCAAGATCGTCGCGCAGGATACCCTGGAGAACCTGTCCAGCAACGTTAACGAGATCACCCGTCTGACGCTGCGCATCCAGGGCGAGGAGGGCAACGTGCGCAAAACGCTGCGCGAGGTTCGCGGCGTCCGGTATGTAGAGGTACTCGGCGTTAAGGAGGCGGGCACGGTGGATTTCCTGGTGGAAAGCGAGCGCAACCAGGATGTGCGGGCCGACGTATTCCGGGCTATGGTTTCCCTCCAGCGGCCGGTGCTGATGTTCCGGCCTATGGACGTGACGCTGGAGGATATCTTCCTGCAGCTGACCAGCCAAGATAAGGAGGATAACTAGATGTTCGCTGTGTGGAAGCGGGAGATGCAGTCCTATTTTCTCTCTCCCATCGCCTATGTTTTTGTCGCCGCCTTCCTGGGCGTGTGCGGCTATTTCTTCGCCTTTAATAACGTGGCCACCTATAGCGCGGCCTTTAACTCCACCATGGGCAATATTGCCTTTGTGTTTATGTTCCTTATTCCAGTGCTGACGATGCGCCTGATGAGCGAGGATCGGCGCAGCAAGACCGACCAGCTGCTGCTGACGGCCCCGGTATCGCTCACGCAGATGGTCATGGGCAAGTATCTGGCGGCGGTTTCCGTGTTCACGGTTGCGCTGCTGTGCAGCCTGATTTATCCGCTCGCTATGGCCATCTTTGGGAATCCCGCCTGGGGCGAGATCCTGACGAGCTATGTGGGCTGCTTCTTGCTGGGCGCTTCCTTGGTGGCGCTGGGCATGTTCCTCTCGTCGCTGACCGATAGCCAGGCCATTGCCGCCGTGACGACTTTGGTCGTCATCATGCTGCTGTATGTAGCCAATATGATGACGCCGTATCTGAATATTTCCTGGCTGTCGACCATTATCAGCTGGTTCTCCATCTATTCCCGCTACGATCCCTTCTATGCGGGGCGGCTGGATCTGCCGGCGATCATTTACTTTATCAGCTTCTCCGCGGTCTTTGTGTTCCTGACGATCCGCACAGTGGAGAAGAGAAGGTGGAGCGAGGGTTGATAGCATGAAAAAGATAAACGAGCAGAACATTGGCGGCGGCAAAAAGAAGGACAACGGCCGCAAGCGCCGCATGATCTATGGGAGCTACTCGGTGGTGCTCAGCTGCGTAGTCATCGTGGCGGTGCTTCTTGTAAATATCTGCCTGCAGTATCTGGGTGAGAATGTGAACCTACAGATTGACATGACCCAGAACCAGGTCTACTCCATTACCAACAAGACCAACGAGGTGGTAAGCTCCCTGGATGAGGACGTATATATTTATACCCTCTTTTCGGGCTCCAACGTGGATCAAACGCTGCAGGATATCTTAAACCGGTATAAGCCGCTTTCGGATCACATCAAGGTGGAGAACGTAGATCCTATCTTGAATCCCGGGTTTGTCACCATCTATTCAGAGTCGGGTGTAGCGCCGTCCACCGGCGACGTAGTTGTGACCAATGCGGATAAGAACGTTTATCGGGTGATCGACTATGACGATATGTACACCTATGATGATAACGACAATCTCTCCCAGGTGAACGTGGAAAGCAAGATTACCTCGGCGATCACCTATGTGACGGATGAAAACCGCAAGAGCGCCTATATCCTGACGGGTCACGGCGAACCGGAAATCGCCACCATGACCTCGTTTAACGAGATCTTGGAGGGAGAGAACCTGGAAATTATTTCGGCCAAAATGGATGTGTTCATGGAGCAGCACAAGCCGGGCGATATGCTGATTGTGATGGCGCCGCAGTCCGATCTGACCGATACCGAGCGCGAACAGATGAAATCCTTTGTGGAGGGCGGCGGTACGCTCATGATGTGCCTGGATAACGAGCTGGGCAAGGATCTGGAGAACTTTAACTCTATCCTGAAACTCTATGGTGTATCAGCTCCTCAGGGCGTGATTTTTGAAGGAGACCGCGACCATTACGCGCTGCCCTATGCGAACTTCATCGTGCCGGATTATACGAGCCATGAGATCGTGCAGGCCCTGGCAACGAAGAACGTAGCGGTGCTCTTCCCCTATGGCGCGGGTATCCTTGAGGTAGCCGATCCCCTGCCGGAGGAAAACATCACCGTATCCAGCATCCTGGAAACCTCGAATTCCTCTTGGATGAAGAGCCTTTCGGATCTGGAGACCACGGCCAAGGCCGATACCGACCCCAGCGGCCCATTCCCGGTGGGCGTTACGATCACCCGCCCGGTAACCCTGGAGAATGGGGAAGCCGGCGAAACGAGGATTATTGCCTTTAATACCGTGAACCACATTCGTTACGGCGATTCGCTGGCCGCATATGCCGACGGCGATCTTGTCCGCAACTGCGTAGCCTGGCTGAAGGGCGAAAGCGCCCAGGAGCTGTACATTCGCGGCAAGACGCTGGGGGATTCGGTGCTGTACTTCCGCAGCGCTTCCCAGGCGGACTGGACGATTGCCCTGACCTGGCCGGTGCCTGTTGCCCTGATCCTGATCGCGGGCCTTGTCATCTTTATCAAGCGTAGACATCTGTAAGGAGTGACCCCATGAATAAAAAGATGCTGATTACAGCGGGCGTGCTGGTCGTCGTGCTGGCGGTTATGCTGTGCCTTGTCTTTATTCTGGTGCCGGCGCTCCAGCAGAAGCAATATGAAAACCAGACCACGACAACCACGTCTACCACGCCAGCTCCGGAGAAGCTGGGTACCCGCGAGGAGCAGGAGGTGCTGGAGATCACGGTTGAGCGCTCCGACGAAACCTTTACCTTTGAGCGCGAGGAGTATCTCGCCGACTGGGTGCTGACCAAACAGCCGGATCTGGCGCTGAATCAGAATATGGTTTCTTCGCTGGTGAGCAATGCCTCTTCGGGCATCGTGAACCAGGATATCAGAAGCGATCTTACCGATCTGGCGCAATACGGGTTAGATAATCCCACTGCGACGGTAACCATCGTGTTTTCCGATGGAGAAAAGCAGACCTATTACCTGGGGAATCTGACGGTTACCGGCTCCAGCTGCTATGCTTACCGTGAAGGCGTGGAGCGGGTGGTAACGGTTCCCAGCAATTTCTACGAGTATGCGACATCGCCGCTGTATGCCTATGCTCAGCCCAAAGAGTTCTCGGTGGATGGACCCAATGCCTCGATGATCCGGATTTCCTCCGGCGACGAGATCCTACTAGAGGCCCACCGCCTGGGCGAACAGACCATGAGCGTGGGCGACTATATGATCACCGAGCCCTATCAGGTGCTGGCGAGCACGGAGTTCGACACCTTTGCCGAGTATTTCAGCACCATCAGCTTGAGCGGCATGGTGGACGTATCCAATGACAACCTGCAACGCTATGGGCTGGATAACCCGGCCTATACGGTTACGGTGGAGTACGATCCCGATAACGTGGGAGGCACGGGCAACTTTACCATGTATATCGGCGATAAGAGCGAGAACGAAGAGGATTATTACGTATCCTTCGAGGGCGAGCAGGGTGTGTACACCATCAGGACGACGGCGCTGGATTTCATTACGGAGATGAACGCCTTTAGCCTGGTGAACCGCATGTTTATGCTGTATGCCATCAACTACGTGGACGAGGTGACTGTGCACGCGCCGGACACCGATGCAGTGCTGACGATCATCCAGCCGGATACGTCAGAGGATGAGACGGCCCGCGCTACCTTTAAGCTGGATGGCGTCGATATTAACCGAAAAGCCGGTAACCTGTGGTACCAAAGCATCCTGAGCATTACAAGCCACGGAGCCTTGCCCAAGGGCTATACTGTCAGCGGAGAACCGGAGGTCACGATTTTCTTTAAATACCTGCCGGGTAACAACCTCACGGAGAACCTGTTTGAGTTCTTCCCCTACGAGAAGGATTATTACGCTGTCCGGGTGGACGGTGTGACCCAGTTCTATTGCAGGCGGGAGAAGGTTGAAAACATGCTGACTACCCTGGATCAGCTGCGTGCCGGCGAGCTGGACGCCGAAGACTAGACAACAAAACCGTAAAAACGAGAGGGAGCTTGCTCCCTCTCGTTTTTTCTATGCCGGCGGCAGGCCTGGATTGGGCGCGGAAAAAACGCACACCAAGCGGATAAATGAACATTTTCTCGAATTATGTTATAGAAATACAAAACACCAGTGAGATACGTGCGGAGCGTGTATAATAAAAAAATACGTCCCTTGCGGAACGTATCGGCATCTAGGCCTGATCGGTGGGAGCGCCGTCCTCTCGCTCGGGATCCGTCCGCTTTTTGACCTGGGCAAGGATTCGCTCGATGGCGCTGCGGTGCCGCTCGGTGACCTCGCGGACGTAGACGGACGGCCGGGGCTGGGCAGCCGGCATTGGCATCGTCTCAGGGGCCGGGTTTTCCTGGGGCTCCGGGTCTGCGGGCGGTTCAACTGGATTTTGGGTAGGCGGGACGGAAAATACGCGTTTCATAAGAACCGACTCCTTTCAAGCTTGCTTATCCAAATCTATGGCGGATAGGGCTTCAATATGACAAACATCTGTCAAAGATTTTATTTTTCAATATGAATATAAAAATGGTTTCGACCGGCTTCGACAAATCTAGTGGAGCTTCGCTCTTTCCCAAAATTTGTCCTATGATACAATATTACTGGAAAAAACAGCCGATCGAGTCATGTTGATTCGGATGATGGAGTAAAAGGAGGAAGATCAACCATGCAGGAGAAGGTTAAGGTACTGGTGGCGGATGACAACGGGATGACCCGGGAAATGATGCACCAGGGCCTGGGCAGAATGGAAGAGGTGCAGGTGGTTGGGCTAGCGGCCAACGGGCAAGAGGCGGTGGAGCTGCTTCGCAAATATCAGCCGGACATTTTGGTGCTGGACCTGGTAATGCCCGTATTGGACGGCGTCGGTGTACTGGAGGAAATCAAACGGCTTCCGGGCAAGCATCCCGACGTATTGGTGCTCTCTGCCATGGGCTCTGAGGACGTGGTGAACGAGGTCATGCGCTACGGCGTGCGCTATTTCATGGTGAAACCCTTTGAGATCGAGCAGATCTGCCGGCGCATTCGGGACATTATTGACCAAAACCACGGTGGCAAAAGCACCGGCTTTACCATGGGCTCCAGCATCCGGCCCAAATCGGTTGACGAGGAGATTACCTCGGTTTTCCTGACGATCGGTATCCCGGCCCATATCAAGGGATATCAGTACCTGCGGGAGGCGGTCAAAATGGTCATGGAGGATAAGCAGCTGATTGGCTCCATCACCAAAGAGCTGTATCCGGGGATCGCCGAACGCTTTGATACATCTGCCAGCAAAGTGGAGCGGGCCATCCGGCATGCGATCGACGTGGCCTGGACAAAGGGACGCATCGAGAACATCAACCGCATTTTTGGATATAATATTTACACCCTGCATGACAAGCCGACCAACGGAGAATTCATCGCGCTTCTAGCCGATAAAATGTCCATGGAGCACTCGGCCTGACGAAAGGCATTCCTCCCGGCATATAAGGGGACGAACCGGCATAAAGTGATACAGATATGGTTCGCCAAGGGAGGATTGAGTATGGATTGGGAAAAAACGCTATGGAATCTGGAGATTGCCGTAGATGACACGACAGCCTCCGGCATGGCCGAGGCAGAAATCAATATACCGGAGGATCAGGAAGGCGCATTGCGATTCCTGTGCTGCCAGGCCAGGGTAGAGGACGCCAGCGCTCAGCCGTCCCAGGGACAGGTGCAGGTGGAGGGTGCGGTGGCGTTCACGGTGCTGTATGAAACGGCATCCGGGTTGGCCAGCATTGAATCGCGCAACGGATTTGCCCACACGGTGGCGATGACCAAAGCCCAGGCAGGGCAGCGGGTGCAGCTGAAAGTTACGGCGCTGTCCACCCAGGTGCGCTGGATTAACGAACGCCAGTGCAGAGTGGAATGCGTGTTGGAAATGCAGATTGGCCTTATGGAGCGCCAGGAGCGCACGCTGATAACCGGTATACAGGGTGCGGGTGTGCAGGCCTCCACCACGCCCATTGAGGGTTCTTGGGTCATCGGCACCAGCCGCCAGGTGGTCACGATTCGGGAGGACGTGGAGCTGAGCCCCACGCTACCCGCGGCTGAAAACGTGCTCTGGTGCCAAGGGCAGGTAGAACTGACCCAGATAAGCTGCCAAGCCGGGCAGATGGACGTCGCTGGGCAGCTGCGGTTGAACGTCCTCTATAGCGCGGCAGCCCCCGCATGGGTTGAGCAGACGGCCCTCCAGCTGCCGATCGCTCAGCAATGGGATGCCTCGGAAATCGCCCAGTCGCGGTGGCTAATGGGCGAAGGCCGGGTGCAGGAATGCCGCATCAAGCTTTACGACAACATTAAGGGCGAGAAACGGGTTCTGGCTGTGGAAGCGCAGCTGTTGATCACGGTACAGGGATATGCGTCTCAACAAACGCAGGCATTGACGGACGCGTACTCCATGGATGAGGAGATTACCCTGGAGACCCAAGTTTGGAAGATCCCCGGCGCCCCGCAGCAGGCTCAATCCGAAACGCCGGTTACCGGCGAGCTGAAGCTTCCGGAAGGCACGGCCCTGCCGGACCAGGTGCTGCAGGTACTGGCCAATCCCGTGGTGGACAGCATTACCGTGGAGCAGGGGAAGGCGACGATCACCGGCCGGCTTATTACCAGCGTGATTCATCTTTCCGGCGAAGAGCGCATGCTGGGCTGCATCAACGGAACGGCGCCCTTTGAGACGGCCGTAACGGCAGAGGGCCTGCAAGCGGAGGACTGGCTTCAGGTAGAGGTTGCCGGGCTGCAGGCTGGGGCGTCATCCGGTGCGGCGGGCAGCTTGCAGATTCGGGATGTGCTGGAAATCACGCTGATTTGGCGCGACGTTCAGACGCAGACCGTGGCGGTAGACGGCGAGAGCGAGCCTTGGGAGAGCGAGTTGCCCTCGGGCTTGCTGTTGGTTGTCGCGCAGCAGGATGAAGATAACTGGAAAATGGCCAAGCGATGCAGAATCCCCATGGAAGAGCTCATTCAAGCCAATCCGCAACTGGCGCAGCGCGAGGTGGAACCAGGCGAGTGCCTGGTGGTAGAGCGCGCCTAGCCATCGCGGAAAGTCATGCAAAAAAGCCCGGAATGCGAACGCTTCGCATTCCGGGCTTTTTTGTTTTGTCCCGTCCTATAGGGCGGGCGTCATCCGGCGCGTGATGCAGCAAAAGGATAACGAAGCGCCTTTTGCTCCTTGTGCCCTTAAGAGTGCTCTACCGGCACATCGTTGTGGCGGAAGAGGTTAGCCAGAAGGCCGATGCACCAAAGCCCGGCCAGGCCGACAATGCAGTACACAATCCGGGAGCCGATGGCGGCCGTGCTTCCAAAGATCAATGCAACGAGATCAAACTGGAAGGCGCCCACCAGCAGCCAGTTAATAGCCCCGATGATCACCAGGATGAGAGCAAGCTTATTCATGGTTGATTCCTCCAATGTATGTTGTCCGCTATAAGCTTACCCCATATGAACAGAAATATACCTTGGTGCGACGCTATCCTTTCTTTTTGTCGATCAGCTCTTCCACATCAAAGCTATCAAAGGCGACTTCTTCCATAAAATCGTCGGCCCGAAAGCGGGTATGGCGGAATTCACTCATATCCCGCAAGTGCTTGGACAGAATGACGGGGCGGGGCAGATCCAATGGCTCGCAGAGCGCTTGGATCATTTGTTCAAATTCCTCCTGCGTATCCGTCGTATATCCGTCGGCCGTTGTATCCTTGACGATTTTATGATTTTTCACAATTTTTCCCCAATACCGCCCCATACTATGCCTCCTTTTGCCTGTCTATTATAGCCTGTGTTTCCAGCGTACGCAAGCAGGGCAAACAAGTCCATTCTTTTTGATCCAGCGCCTTGATATAATAAAACAAACTTTAAGGAATGAGGATGCGGCGATGAAAAAAGCTTTGATCGTATGGGGCGGATGGGATGGACACGAACCCCGTCAGGTGGGCGAGCGCTTTGCCGGCGTTTTAGAGGAGGAGGGCTTTTCGGTGACGGTTTCAGACCGGTTGGAAAGCTTCACGGAAGTGGATCTAAAAACGCTGGATCTCATTGTGCCGATCTGGACGATGGGAACCATTACAAAAGAACAATGCGACGCGGTGGTGGAAGCGGTCGGGATGTACGGCGTGGGCCTAGCCGGAAACCACGGCGGCATGTGCGATGCTTTCCGGCAGGATACCCAGTGGCAGTTCATGACCGGCGGGCAATGGGTTTCCCATCCTGGCGGCGACGGCGTGCGGTATACGGTAAACATGCGCAGGACGGCTTCTCCGCTGACCGAGGGATTGGAAGACTTTGAGGTTGAGAGCGAACAATATTATGTGCATGTGGATCCGGCTAATTGCGTGCTGGCCACTACCCGGTACCCGGTGGTGAACTACTATCACGCCGCCAACGGCGCCGTCGACGTGCCGGTAGCCTGGACCCGCCGCTGGGGCCATGGCCGCGTATTCTATTCATCGCTGGGCCATCACAACGATGTATTTGATATCCCCGAAGCCCTGGAACTACAACGCAGAGGTATGCGCTGGGCGGCCGAGGGAAAGGCATTGGCTCAAGGAAAGGATCCGGAACAGTATACCAGCACACTGAAAATGTATTAGGAGAGGGACATGCAAAAGATTAAAGTAGGCGTCATTGGCTGCGGCAACATCAGCGGCATCTATTTTAAAAACCTGACCGAGGTTTTTAGCGCCGTTATGGAGGTAAAGGCTGTCTGCGATCTGATTCCAGAGCGCGCGGCCTATGCGCACGAGACTTATGGGTTCAACGTCGTTCCCCGGGACGAGGATATTTTCCAGGATCCGGAGATTGAGCTCGTGCTCAATATCACCCGCCCCTGGGAGCATTACGATATTAATAAGCGGGCGCTGCTGGCCGGGAAAAACGTATATTGTGAGAAGCCCCTTGGAATTACCCGGGAGGAGGGGCGCGAGATCCTGGAACTGGCGCGGGAAAAGGGCCTCCTGGCGGGAGGCGCTCCGGATACCTATCTGGGTAGCGGCCTACAGACCTGCCGGAAGCTTATCGATGACGGCTGGATCGGCACGCCGGTATCGGCGACGGCCTTTATGATGAACCATGGCCACGAATCTTGGCACCCGGGTCCGGAGTTTTATTACCAAAGGGGCGGCGGCCCAATGCTGGATATGGGCCCCTATTATTTGACCGCGCTGGTCAGCCTAATGGGTCCGGTGGAATCGGTTATGGGCTCTACCTGCATTACGTATCCAACCCGCACCATCACAAGCCAACCGCAATATGGCAAGGTGATCGACGTGGAAGTGCCCACCTATGTGTCAGGCCTTTTAAACTTCCAGAGCGGAGCCAAGGGCACGATCATTACCACCTTTGACGTGTGGAGCGCGGAACTGCCCTTTATTGAGATTTACGGCAGCGAAGGAACGCTTTCGGTGCCGGATCCCAATACCTTTGGCGGGCCGGTGCGCTACCGCCGCCATGACAGTGAATCCTTTACCGAGATTCCCCTGATCTTTGGATACCGGGAGAATAGCCGAGGGCTTGGATTGGCGGATATGGCGATGGCCATTCGTAACCAACGCAAACCCCGAAACGGCGTTAGCCTGACCTATCATATCTTGGATATCATGTGCGCTATCCATGAATCCAGCGATCAGGGGCAGCGCATCCGGCTGACCAGCACCTGCGACCGCCCGGCGCTGCTATCGATGAATTTGCTTCCGGGTCAGGTGAATCCATAAATACAAACTAAGCGGTTTTGAGGCCCGGCGGATCACCCCGCCGGGCCTCTTGCTGCAGATTCTTTCGTTTGTGTGCAAATATACAAAAATTTCTGCATGATTTTCATCCCGTCGGAAAGGATAAGCGCGTAGTATAGTAAAGGCATTGACGTTGAGCGGCGCTTGGGGTATAGTAACGAAAAGTCGAAATCAGTCGATGGAGGTTTGAGATATGCAGAAACAATGGAAGGTTGGCGTGATCGGGTGCACCGGCATGGTGGGGCAGCGATTTATTACGCTTTTAGCAAATCATCCCTGGTTTACCATTACGGCGCTGGCCGCCAGTGCCCGTTCGGCCGGCATGCCTTACAGCCAGGCGGTGGAGGGGCGCTGGGCGATGAAAGTCCCCATGCCCGATCGCGTAAAGGATATGCAGGTACTGGATGCTTCTCAAGTGGAGCAGATTGCGCCGCTGGTAGACTTTGTATTCTGTGCGGTGAATATGGATAAGGCTGCTATCCGGGCGATGGAAGAAGCATACGCCCGGGCAGAGGTACCCGTCGTCAGTAACAATTCAGCCTGCCGTGGGCTAAACGATGTGCCTATGGTGATCCCGGAGCTCAACCCGGAGCACCTGCGGGTGATCGAAACGCAGCGCATGCGGCTGGGCACACGACGCGGCTTTATTGCGGTCAAGCCAAACTGTTCGATTCAGAGCTATGTGCCAGCCCTGCACCCGCTGCGCGAATTCGGCGTAAAAAAGGTGCTAGCCTGTACCTATCAGGCCATATCCGGCGCCGGGAAGACCTTTGAAACTTGGCCGGAAATGGTGGACAATGTGATCCCCTTCATCGGCGGCGAGGAACAAAAAAGCGAGCAAGAGCCGCTGAAGATTTGGGGCACGCTGAAGGACGGCGTAATCGTTAACGATACGACCACGGATATTACCACCCAGTGCTTGCGCGTGCCGGTGGCCGACGGGCATATGGCGGCTGTATTTGTCAGCTTTGAGCGCAAGCCTACCATGGAGCAGATGATTGAACGTTGGCGCAGCTTTGTCGGCCGCCCGCAGACGCTGGGGTTGCCCAGCGCGCCCCATCCATTCCTGTATTATTTCCAGGAAGATAACCGCCCCCAGACGCGCCTGGATCGGGATGCTGGCCGGGGAATGGCGATTTCGATCGGCCGCTTGCGCCCGGATACTCAGTATGACTATAAGTTCGTTTGCCTGTCCCACAATACGCTGCGCGGCGCGGCCGGCGGCGCGGTGCTGATTGCCGAACTGCTTTGCGCGGAAGGGTATATGGGATAAAAAAGGTTTCTCCTGCTCAAAATTAGAGCGGGCGGCGATATGGAACGTTTAGAGCATTGCAGCATGATGCTGCAGTGCTCTTTTTCTATCGCGCGTATGCGTTGAGAACGGGTTAATCTATTTTGCGAAGGGAGAATAAAGCAGAATTATGCATACAAAAAGCATAATGCGCGTGGTAAAATCACGAAAAAACAGCAAGAAAGAGCCTGTAAAATGGAAAATTCATCCATTGGAAAAGAATTTGTTTTGGATCAAGTCATGACAACGGCTATCCAGATACCGGGGGTAAAAGTAGATCGAAAAGCGTTCCTGGCGGAATCCTTTGCATCAGACAGTGAAAATTTGGAGGAAATTCTAGCGGTAGGGTCTGTTGAAGCCGGCGTAATTCAAAAAGAGGAGTTCGAGGAAAAGAAGCGTGACCTGTTAACCCGGATTTGACAGCGCGCGAACCGGCCCAAGCGGATCCAAACGAAGAGAGCGGCTGCAGGCCGCTTTTTTTGATTTCAAAGTAGCGGGCAAATATATCTATGGAAAGTGGAAACCAAAAACCATACAATAAGAAAAAGCCTGAAAGAAGTGGAGGATCGATCATGGCCGTCGAATTTTATTCTGCATTTGCCGGATCTAGGCCCATACGGCTGCGGGAGGCAACCCGCGTCCTGGCTGATCAGTCGATACGGGGACAATATGGGCGAGCGCTTGACGAATACGAACCTTTGGACGCAGATATGATTCCCGGATTTGGAGCGATGAACGACCGCCAGCGTTATGATGCCATGATTCGGTTGATTGCCCAACGGGCGCCGCTAAGGATGATGGAGGGCGAGCTGCTTGTCGGCAGCGCAACGCTGAAGGGCGCAATTGATCACATCGTGCCAGTATATCGGGCGGGAGAACCGGTAATGAGCAGCGTTAGCCATCTGACCTGCGGATTCGACCGGCTGCTGCGGGAAGGGCTGGATGCATACGAAACCCGTATCCATCATCGCCTTGAGACAGCGGATGAGCGGCAGCGTCCGGTGCTGGAATCTTTTTTGAACGTGTGCGCATGCATCCGCGTTTGGCACGGCCGCTATATGGAGCTGCTGCGGACGCGCTTGGCGCAAGCGGGAGACGAAGCGGAACGGGATTATTATCGCGAGCGCATTGCGGTTCTTGAACCGGTACCCTTTGCGCCGCCAAAGAATTTCCGCCAAGGACTGCAGGCGCTGTGGTTTGCGTTCGCCTTTGTGCGGCTGTGCGGCAATTGGCCTGGGATTGGCCGGATCGACGCCATGCTGGGGCCGCTGCTTGAAAGGGATTTGCGCCTTGGCGTGATTACCTTGGATGAGGCCCGGGAATGGATGGCGCACTTCTTCATCAAAGGGTGCGAATGGGTGCGGGTAGATACCCAGAACCGTGGCAGCGGCGACGGTCAGCATTATCAGAACCTGGTACTGGCCGGACTGGACGCGGAAGGCCGGGAAACGGCTAACGAGGTCACCCGATTGGTATTAGAGGTGGTGGAAGAGCTGCCTATCGGAGATTTTCCGATCGCCGTAAAGCTGCGGGAGGATTCGCCTCCATGGTTGATGGAGCTGGCTTGCCGTGTAATGCGCCATGGCAGCGGCGTAGTGGCGGTATATAATGAAAATCTGGTGGTGCAGGCGCTGGAAGAGTTTGGATATAGCCGCCAGGAAGCCAGCGGTTTTGCCAACGACGGGTGTTGGGAGGTGCAGATGGCCGGGCAGACGTACTTCGCCTACCAACCCATGGACGCCTACGGCCCTTTTCAGCGGGATGTGTTAGGCATACCCGATGGCGGATATGACTATGATTGCTTTGAGGCGCTATATGAGCGGACGCTTTCGGTGCTGTATAGCCAGGTGGATGATTGGCAGCGCCAGGCAGACGATTTCATCCAGCCGGACCGGCCGGCGTCGGTAGTGGGCCTTTTGACCGATGACTGTATTGACCGGGGAAAGGATTACTTTTCCGGTGGCACCCGCTATAATGTATTCTCGCCGCATATGGGCGGATTCCCTGATATTGTGAACAGCCTATATGCCATCCGAAAGCTTGTTTTTGAGGAAAAACGGCTGAGCTTTTGCGAACTGATGGACGTCATAAAGGCGGATTGGGCCGATCAAGAGCTGTTAAGGCAATATGCGCTGCATCGGTATTCATACTTTGGCAATGATAACGACGAGGTGGATGCACTGGCTGCAGACCTTACGCGCCGATATATCGACCGGGTTCGTTTGGTTAAGGAGCGCTGTGGCGTATTGCGCCCTGCCGGGATCAGCACCTTTGGGCGGCAGATTGAATGGGCGCCGGGCAGAGCGGCCACAGCCTTCGGTCAGAAAAAGGGTGCGATTCTTTCCGGCAATCTGAACCCGACGCCGGGGACGGATGTAAACGGCGCCACCGCCATCATCCGCTCCCACTGTAAAGCGGACTTGCGGCGGCTGACTTGTGGGACCGCACTGGATATCAAGCTGGATACTTCGGCGCTTAAGGGAGAGGCGGGCGTGCCGGCCCTGCAGGCGCTGATCCTGGGCTTTATCCGGCTGGGGGGATTTTTTATGCAGATCGATGTGATGGATAACGAGGTGCTGAAGCGGGCGCAGGCGCACCCGGAGGAATATCAGACCTTGGCTGTGCGTATCTCAGGATGGTCGGCGCGATTTGTCACCCTGGATGAAGCATGGCAGAGAATGATCATCGAGCGCAGCGCTCAGCGGGGGATTTAAGATGAAGGGGATTGTTGCGGACATCCAGCGTTTTTCTGTTCACGATGGACCGGGTGTGCGCACTACTATTTTCCTGAAGGGATGCCCGCTTCGGTGCCGTTGGTGCCATAACCCGGAAACGCAGCTGCCGAAACCGCAGATACAATTGACGCACATGCGCTGCCTGGGCTGCGGCGCCTGTGTGGCAGCCTGCCCGAACGGGGCCCATCAGCTTAGGGCGGAGGGACACCGATATGAATCGGATCGGTGCACACACTGCTTAGCCTGCGCGCAAGCCTGCATGCCGGGGGCTATTGAGATATGCGGCCGCCTTTGGGAAACAGAGGAGGTGCTGCAGATGGCGCTGCGGGATCGCGCCTTCTATGGCTCGTCAGGCGGGATGACGCTTTCCGGCGGCGAACCTATGCTGCAGGCGGGGTTTGCCCAGGAACTGCTGGAGGGCGCGGAGCGCCTGGACTTGAGCTGCTATGTGGAAACCTGCGGATATTTTGCGCCGGAGCAGGTGGAGGGGCTGATGCATCATGCGCAAGGTGTATATTGGGACATTAAAGATACGGATGCCATCCGGCATAAGGCTTATACTGGCGTTGGCCTAGATCGAATTTGGCGCAACCTGGAGCGGGCGGCGGCAATCGCGCCCCAAAAGATCACCCTTCGCTGCATCATTGTTGGCGGGGTGAATGACCAGGAGGCGCATATTCAGGCGGTGGCCGCGCTTCGGGAGCGGCTGCGGATTCCGCGGGTGGAACTTATCCCCTTCCATCCCTATGGAAGCAGCAAGGCGAGGGCATTGGGCCGGACGGCGGAGATGAATGAACAGGCAATCCCCGATAGCGGATGGATGGAGCAGATGCGCCAAAAATGGCTGGATTCCTATACAAATAGCAGGAAATGTGCTATGCTATAAACAAAAAATGGGAGGGCCGATATGGATTATAAACAACGAGCATCCGCATGGCTGGCCGATCCGGCAATAGATGAAACCACAAAGCAGCAAATTCGGGCGCTGGCTTCGGAGCCCAAGGAGCTGGAGGATTGCTTCTATCGAGATTTAGAATTTGGCACAGCCGGTATGCGCGGGGTAATTGGCGCGGGCACCAACCGCATGAACCGCTATATGGTGCGGAAGGCGACGGCAGGGCTGGCTTCCTTTTTGCAGGAGCAGGGGGAAGCGGTTTGCCAAAAGGGCGTTGCCATTGCCTACGACAGCCGGCGGTTTTCGGAGGATTTTGCCCGCGAAACCGCTGAAGTGCTCTGCGCGGCGGGTATTCATGCTTATTTATATGAAAGCCTGCGTCCGGTGCCAATGCTGAGCTTTGCCGTGCGGGAGCTGGGATGCGCAGCGGGTGTAATCATTACGGCCAGCCATAATCCCAAACAATACAATGGCTATAAGGTCTATGGCCCCACCGGCGGCCAGATGGAGCCGGAGGATGCTGATCGGGTTACCGCATATATTGAGCGGATCGAAAATTTGGGCAGTATTCAGCGCATGGAGCTTGCGGAAGCGGAAAAGGAAGGCCGCCTGACATGGCTGGGCGCTGAACTGGATGACCGGTATTTTGCCCGGGTGAAGACCGTATCGCTGCGTCCGGAGGTATTTGGACAGGTGGATAAGGATTTCCGGGTCGTTTATACGCCCCTGCACGGTTCAGGAAGTATGCCGGTGCAGCGCGCCCTTCGAGAGGCCGGCGTAAAGGGCTTGGCCGTCGTACAAGAGCAAGCGCAGCCGGATCCGGACTTTTCCACCGTGCGGGTGCCGAATCCGGAAGAGGGAGACGCGCTTAAGATGGCCATGGCGCTGGCGGATCGGGAAGGCGCCGACCTATGCGTGGGAACGGATCCGGATTGCGACCGAATGGGACTGGCCGTACGTGATTCCCAGGGCGGCTGGCGCTTGCTAACCGGAAATCAGACGGGCTGCATTTTGCTGAACTATATTCTGACGGCGCGGAAGCTGGCGGGCAAACTGCCTGAGAACGGCGCTGCGGTTCGGTCCGTGGTATCCACCCGTATGTCGGATGCGATCGCAGCGGCTTTCGGGGTGGAAATGTTTACGGTATTGACGGGCTTCAAGTTTATAGCCGGCAAAATCGCCGAGTTTGAGAAGACGGGCAGCCATCAATATCTCTTCGGTTTTGAGGAGAGCTTCGGCTATATGGCAGGCCCCTTTGTGCGCGATAAAGATGCGGTGCAGGCAAGTTTGCTGGCTGTGGAGGCAGCGGCCTATTACCGGATGCAGGGGAAAACGCTGCTGGATGCGCTTTATGAGCTGTATGAGCAATATGGCTATTATTTGGAGGGCGTCAAAAACTTTGCCTTTGCAGGCAAGGAAGGCATGGAGAAAATTGCAGGTATTATGACTGCGCTGCGGGATAACCCGCCTAAGGAACTGGCGGGCCGCCGCGTGCTGGCGCTGCGCGACTATAAGAGGCTTGTTCGGATAACCGAAGGCGGCGAAGAGGCGATGGAGCCGCCGGCAACGAACATGCTCTATTTTGAGATCGAAGGCGATCAAAGCTTTATTATCCGCCCCTCGGGAACGGAGCCGAAAATCAAGTTGTATTTCGGTGTACGCGAGTGCTCGGAAGAAAAAGCAAAGGCTTGTTTGGATGCTTTAATCGACGATGTAGTGATGCGGTATATGCAAGCGTAAGGTAGAAATGCGCTGTCGGATGTATTCGGCAGCGCATTTTTCATCAAACCCGAACGAAAGCGAATGGGGATGGAGGGGAGGAGCTGGGGAAAGACGAACGAAAAGGGAGAAAAAGGGAAGAAAAGGGATTGAAAAGGGGCGTAAAAAGGTGGTAAAATAAGCCTCGCCGTTGAGCGAGAGGGCGAAACGGAGGCCACAGGGGGCCAGGGAAAAAAGTTGACGAAGGGATAAAAAAGTAGTTGACAAGCCCTG
>CAJFUN010000024.1 GCA_904420205.1 Candidatus Parachristensenella avicola
GCTTGCGCGACGCCTCTCCGCTTAAAACTTCATATTTCCCTACATTGGCGCCTTTTTGTGCTGTCCGCACATTTGGGAGCGGTTCAAGGATCCCTTGCCTTTTTTTCGATGATCGGGGCAGTGCGCCGGAAGAACGTCTTACATGGGGAAAGCAAACGAAGCCGGCAAAGCATTGGGCCCCCTGTTGATGGATCAAAGGTGGGAGCGGGTTCCGGCTGTCCATGGGGCTTATAGCTGCACCCTTCAAACTACCTATGCAGGGCGCCATCCGGCAGCGTTTTGATCGCATATACGGAGATTTTTTCATAGATAAAAGAGCAATGTGCGCTGGCTCTGCAGGCACATGCAGCTATGATCTGGCTCCACCTATCCGCGCATCTGCCGGACAGGCACCCCAAAGTGCCGGATGACGCCGCGAGCCGGTTCGTACATGGAGATTATACACGCTTGAATGCGATGTATGCTTGCCTTGCCAAGGAGAGGTTGCCTGCAGCGGCGGCGCTCTGCCCGTAGGAATGCGCTTGCATGTCAAGCCCGTTGGGAGAATCGGATCGGCGATTTCGCCTTGAGCATCCTGCGCCGGTGGATACGGCCGCCCAAAGGATAGGAAAGCGCTGAAGCAAAAGGATGAGCGCCTTCAATGCTTCGAGGATTCTGTGTGAGCGGACTTTAGCGCATCTGCAGCTGATGGATTGCGAAAAAGACGGCGTCGTGCTATGCTGAACGGTAAAGCTACAGCGAAAAGAGCCGGGCGGAGCAAAAGACGGTGCAGGGCCAGATCCCAACGGTCATAGAAAAGCCGGGTACCGCCCAACGCTCAAACGCTTTGCTCGAGACATTCCGGTGAGCCAGGATGATAGAATTTCGAGGAGACGATAAATCCTGCAACAGCAGCGCGAGAAGGGCGCTAACCGATGCTTCCGGACGGAGACCGCAAGTAAGAGCGCGGCGCTTACAGGAAGAAAGAGCGCGTTGAAGCGGGGCCTTGCCGGATAAGGAGCCGTATGCCTGGGGGAGGCAGGGAGAACAGGCCTTCGGATTGAATCAGCGTAATGAGGAAACAAGGAGGGATCATTGTGGATCAACAATCCTTTTTTGACGACCGCGCGGTGGCGACGCCTCTGGCCAGCCGCCTCCGGCCAGAGGATCTCGAAGGATTTCTGGGGCAGCGGCATCTGCTAGGCGAGGGAAAGGTACTGCGGCGGCTGATTGAGCGCGACCAAATTACCTCCATGATTTTCTGGGGCCCTCCGGGGGTAGGGAAGACCACGCTGGCCCGGATTATCGCCCGGCGCACCCGGGCGCGGTTCATTGATTTCAGCGCGGTCACCAGCGGCATCAAAGAGATTAAGGAAGTGATGGCGCGGGCCGAGGCCGGAAGGGCCCTGGGCGAGAAAACCATCCTCTTTGTGGATGAGATCCATCGCTTTAACAAGGCCCAGCAGGATGCATTTTTGCCCTATGTTGAAAAGGGCAGCATCATATTGATTGGCGCGACGACGGAAAACCCTTCGTTTGAAATCAATGCGGCCCTTTTGTCCCGATGCAAGGTTTTTGTGCTCAAAGCGCTGACCGTGGAAGAGGTCACGGAGCTGCTCATGCGGGCGCTTCGGGATCCCAAGGGTTTTGGCAGACAGAAGGTTGAGATCAGCTCGGATATGCTGCATATGATCGCGGCTTTTGCCGACGGGGACGGCCGAACTGCACTCAATACCCTGGAAATGGTCGTGCTCAACGGAGAGCCGACCATGGACGGAACTGTTGTGACCGAAGAAGTACTTTCTCAATGCATTGCGAAAAAATCGCTTCTGTATGACAAATCTGGGGAGGAGCATTACAATCTAATTTCGGCGCTGCATAAATCCATGCGTAATACGGATCCAGATGCGGCCATCTATTGGTTGGCGCGGATGCTGGAGGCTGGCGAGGATCCGCTTTATGTGGCGCGGCGGCTCATCCGGTTTGCCAGCGAGGACGTCGGCATGGCCGACAGCCGGGCGCTGGAGGTGGCGGTGGCCGCCTACCAGGCCTGCCATTTTCTCGGTATGCCCGAATGCAACGTCAACCTGACCCATGCGGTGACCTATCTTGCCATGGCGCCCAAATCGAACGCGCTGTATACTGCCTATGAGGCGGCGAAAACCGACGCCCAGCGAATGCTGGCAGAGCCTGTGCCTTTGGTCATCCGCAATGCGCCTACGGCGCTCATGGAGGAGCTTCACTATGGAGAGGGATACCAATATGCCCATGATACCGCGGCGAAACTGACCGATATGCAGTGCCTGCCGGACAAGCTGGAGGGGCGGACCTATTATATGCCGACCGATCAGGGCAGTGAGGTCCGTGCAAAAGAAAAATTGGAACGAGTAAAAGCTTGGAAAGCGCAGCAGCGGGCCGGGAAAAAGTGACGGCATGGTGATCCGCATTGAAGGAGCGGCTGATCGACTGTACAATACGCACCGGAGAGGGTGCTCGGGCTTATGGAAAGAGCAGGCCGTCCTAAGGTTGCGCCTTATGCGGCAAAAGGCGCGCAATCCCGGAGGGCCGCTTCCCTCTGCGTGATATGGAAAGGAAATGCAGGCAAATGACGCTGGCGCAGAAAGCGGGCGATGTGCTCGCACGGGTGCGGGCACAATGCCCCCTGATTCATAACATCACAAACTATGTAACAGTGAACGACGTGGCGAACGCCGTACTGGCCTTGGGTGCTTCGCCTATCATGGCCGATGATATAGCAGAGGCTGCGGACATTACGGCCATGTCCGCGGCGCTCGTCATGAATATGGGCACGCTGCATGAGCGTACGGTCGCTTCAATGCTGGACGCAGGTAAGCGGGCCAACGCCATGGGCCTGCCTGTCGTGCTGGATCCTGTTGGCGCGGGCGTTTCCAAGCTGCGCAATGGGGCTTTGGAACGGCTGCTGCGCGAGGTGCGGCTGACCGTGCTGCGAGGCAATCTTTCGGAGATTTCCTTTGCAGCCGGGTTACAGGCTGCCGCAAAGGGCGTAGATGTTTCCGAGGCGGATGCCAGTAAGGATCCCGAAGCCGTAGCCGTTGCCGCAGCCCAACGCATCCATTGCGTGGTAGCGATCACGGGCGCTGTGGATGTCGTTACCGATGGCGAGCGGGTGGCCCGCATCCACAACGGGCACCGGATGCTCTCCCGGGTGACGGGGACCGGATGCATGACCTCGGCGTTGGTGGGCGCATGCGTAGGCGCGGTGAAGGATCCGTTTCTTGCGGCGGTGGCCGGCGTAGCGTCCATGGGGATCGCCGGTGAACTTGCCTTTGAGCGGGCCGGCGCCCAGGGGACGGGCAGCTTCCATATGGCTATTCTGGATGCGCTCAGCCATATGGATGGCCCTCTGATGGCGCAAAGAGGGAAGATCGATGAAGCTTAAAGCTGATGTATATCGCTGATCATGAAGGACTGATACCTTGCTTGGCCTCCGGCGCTGATGGTGCGCACGTGGGCAGCGAGGCCTCACGGCCGGTCAAGTGCAGCGGCCGCCGGGATGGGACAAGATTCCGGGCGTATCGGCTTGCACGCTGGCATATGCGCTTAAGGCGCAGGCGGACAGCGCCGGCTATTTGGGCGTAGGCGCATGCTATATCCACCCAAAGAACGCTGAGTTGGCGAGCCTAGATATGCTCCGAGCCATACGGCAGGCGACGGAGATCCTTAGCGCCGTCATTGGCGGGATTAACCGTGATACGCCGGATCACGTAAAGGCGCGGGTATTGACGGGTTGGCTGTGGTATCGGCGGTGGTGGCGCAAAAAGACATTCGGGCTTGTGGCCCGGGAACTGATAGGGAGGAATAAATGCGGTTTCAAGGTGCGATTTTTGATCTGGATGGAACGCTGTTGGACTCCATGGGCGTATGGGAGGACATTGACCGAGCCTTCCTTGGACGGCGGGGAATTCCTGTGCCGCCGGACTATATGGATAAGGTTGCAGCGCTGTCTTTTCCGGCGGCGGCGGTTTATACCATTGAGCGGTTTGGCTTGACAGAGACGCCGGAAGCATTGATGCGGGAATGGAGCGATATGGCTCAGGATGCGTATGCGCATCGGGTACCGATGAAGACGGGAGCCGGGGAATATTTAGCTTGGCTGAAGCAGCGCGGCGTGAAATTGGCGGTGGCAACAGCTTCCAGCGAGGACCTGTTTATTCCGGCGCTAAAAAGGCATGGAGTCTATGACCTTTTCGATGCTTTTACCACCCTGAAGGAGGTGGCCCGGGGCAAAGGCTTTCCGGATATTTACCAGCGGGCGGCAGAAAAGCTGGGATTGGAGCCTGCCGTATGTGCCGTATTTGAGGATTTGGCCGCAGGGGTCGCGGGGGCTAGAACCGGCGGCTTCATAGCGGTGGGCGTATACGACGATCATGCCGCGCAGGACAAGGAAAAAATCATCCAAATAGCGGACGCTTATCTTTTCAGCCTGGAGCAGGGGCGAGAACTGCTGTAGCAACGAATCAAAAGGCGGCCCTGCGCTTGCCTGGGGTGGATAAATCGGGTACAATAGCCCCATACGGCCAGACAGCCCCATGGACGCCGATGGCTTAAAGGTGAAAGCGCAGGTGAAACGATAATGAAAAAGGTAGTCGTGATCGGAGCAGGCCCCGCGGGCTTAACGGCGGGCCTTGAGCTGATGCGGGCTTCAAAGGAATACGAGGTCATCCTTTTGGAGGAAACGGAAACGGTCGGCGGAATTTCACGCACCGTGCGCTATCATGGCAATCGGATGGATATCGGCGGCCATCGCTTCTTTTCTAAGGATGATGAGGTAACGCGATGGTGGGAGGCGCTGCTGCCCATGCAGGGCGCGCCGGCCTACGACGATCTGCTGCTGGACCGCGAGGTTCCATTGGCGGCCGGAGGACCCGATCCAGAGCGTGAAGACCGGGTGATGCTGACGCGCCGCCGGGTATCCCGTATCTATTACCGGCAGAAATTTTTTGATTACCCCGTAAAGCTCAACGCCAATACGCTGAAAAGCCTAGGCCTTACCGCTGCGCTGCAGGCTGGCGCAAGCTACCTAGCGGCTGCCGCGCGTAAACGGCCGGAGGATTCGCTGGAGAACTTTTATATCAACCGTTTTGGCCGTAAGCTGTACGCCATGTTTTTTGAAGGCTATACGGAAAAGCTTTGGGGACGCCATCCGCGGGTAATATCAGCGGCATGGGGCGCCCAACGGGTGAAAGGGCTCTCGGTAACGGCGATCCTGAAAGATATGGCCGGCAAACTGCGCTCGGCGGGCGATCGAAACCCTAAGCAGGTAGAAACCTCGCTGATTGAGTCTTTTTCTTACCCTAAACTGGGCCCAGGTCAGCTATGGGAAGAGGCAGCCCGGCAGTTTGAGGAGGCGGGCGGCCAGCTGCGGCTTGGCTGCCGCGTAACAGGCGTGACCTGCAGCGGGGGCAAGGCTGAAAGCGTGACCTATCTAAAGGGAGGGCAGACGCATACTGAGCGGGCGGATATTGTGATTTCTTCCATGCCGCTGAAAGATCTGATCGCGGGCATGGACAGTGTGCCGAAAGCAGTAAGAGACGTCGCGCAAGGGTTACCGTACCGGGATTTTGTCACGGTCGGTTTGCTGGTAAAAAAGCTGAATCTAAAGAATCATACCTCAATCCGGACGCTGCAGGATTTACCGCCGGATGAGTGGATTTATGTGCAGGACGCTTCGGTAAAGCTGGGGCGGATTCAGGTTTTTAATAATTGGTCGCCCTATCTAGTTAAAAATCCCCGGGAGACGGTTTGGATGGGGCTGGAATATTTCTGCGCTGAGGGCGACGAATACTGGAGCATGGACGAAAAGGCGTGGACGGAATTTGCCGCTGATGAGCTGCTTAAAATGGGCGTGCTTGCCTCAAAAGCGGACGTGCTGGATGCCCATCTTGAGCGAGTAAAAAAGGCCTATCCGGCATATTTTGATACCTATGAGCAGATCGATACCCTGATCGATTATCTCAATGGCATTGAAAACCTTTATTGCATCGGACGTAATGGCCAGCATCGCTATAATAATATGGATCATTCTATGGCGACGGCCTTTGAGGCGGTGCGAAATATCATAAGCGGGCGGCAGGATAAATCCAATATCTGGCAGGTCAATACGGAGCAGGCCTATCATGAGGAGAAAGAGGTTGCGCAATGAATCCAGAGGTGCTGCTGTCCATTTTGTCTGTAGCGGAAAAGCTGAAATGTCAGACTCGCCACTGTTATACCTCCAATGGCAGACGGGAGAGCGTCGCCGAGCATAGTTGGCGCTTAGCGCTGATGGCCATGCTGCTGCGGGATGAATTCGAGCAGGCCGATATGGATAAGGTGATCCAAATGTGCCTGATTCACGATCTGGGCGAAGCCTTTACCGGGGATATTCCAGCTTTTGAGAAGACGGACGGCGACCGGAAGGAGGAAGAGGCCGCTCTTTCCAATTGGATTGCGGGCCTTCCAGCCCCTTATGGAGAGACGCTATCGAGCCTTCTGCGGGAGATGCATGCCATGCAGTCCCAGGAGGCAAAGATTTATAAGGCGCTGGATAATCTGGAGGCAGTGATCCAACACAATGAGTCGGACATCGCTACCTGGCTTCCGCTGGAATACGATCTACAGCTGACCTACGGCGCTGATAAAGTAGCCTTTTCGCCTACGCTTACTCGGCTAAAGGCTGAAATTGATCAATGGACTCAGAGAAAGATTGAGGAGGCGGGACATCATCCTGAGGATTGTGGCAATATGAAAGGACGATAAGCCCGATGTATTTCGGCGTAAAACCGTTTATTGCCGTGTGATGATCGATCCAGCGTGGAGCAATTTTACAAAATCTATGCCCGAAAGCGTAAGGCGTTGGAGGCTAAAAAGTCTATCCGCCAGGTTCATTGATCGCAAAAAAGGATGAATACCGAAATGTTTGTTTCTTTTCTTTTGTAAAGATGCATGAGCTTTATTTGGATATTTGAAAAGTCCATTCTACGCGGTACAAGCAGCAATATATGCTTGACAGTTGAACAGTCGGTGCAAAACACCTTGCTTAACTGATTTTATATATATGTTAATAAAAGGGGAAGAATATGGCTCAATATGAAGTAAATAATAGCTCTATACAGACTCTGATGACATGGATTCGTAGCGGAGAAGTAGCAATCCCGGAAATACAGCGTCCTTTTGTATGGGATTCTACGAAGGTTCGCGATTTGATTGATTCGCTTTATGCAGGATTTCCAGTTGGATATATCATCGTGTGGAAAAATCCTGATGTACGGCTAAAGGATGGGACGATTTCCGCTGGAAAGAAAATTTTAATCGACGGCCAACAGCGAATTACCGCATTACAGGCGGCTATTGTTGGGGAGCCAGTAGTTGGTAGCGATTATCGCAAAAAGAGAATTAAAATTGCCTTTCATCCAGTAGAGCAGCATTTTGAGGTAGCTAATCCTGCTATTGAAAAGGATATTGCATGGATTCCGGATATTGCACCGCTATATGAGGCGGGCTTTGATTCGTTTAACTTCGTATTAGATTATTGTGAGAAGAACCAGCTTGATACCAGAATGCGTAGTGCAGTTAACGATGTGCTCACCAGGTTGCAGCAGATACAGAATAATAATATCGGCGTGATAGAGCTTTCGCATCAACTGGATATTGCCCAGGTGACAGAAATTTTTATACGTATCAATTCCAAGGGAGTCGTGCTTTCACAAGCAGATTTTGCTATGTCCAAAATTTCGTCGGATGATCGTTACGGTGGCAATCTGATTCGTAAAACAATGGACTATTTCTGCCATCTTATGCAAAAGCCGGAGGACTATGATGCGATTGTGCAAAATGATGGTCAATTCGCTGCAAGCGACGAATTTGCTAAAATCAAATGGATTATCAATGAGCACGAGGATATTTATACGCCTGATTATACCGATGTGCTGCGTGTAGCGTTTACGTTCAAATTTTTACGCGGCCGTATTGCTGATTTGGTTAGCCTTTTATCTGGACGTGATTTTAATTCGCGCGATTATTGTGAATCCATTGCCGAAGATTCTTTTGCCAGATTAAAGGAAGGCGTTCTCTCCTTTGTGAGCAAGAGGAACTTTCAACGCTATCTTATGATTATTAAATCAACGGGGATTGTTTCTCCTAGTATGATCCGCTCACAAAATGTATTAAATTTTGGGTATGCATTATACTTGCTGCTTTGCGATCGGGGAGAAAACGCCGCGGTTATAGAAAAAGTAGTGCGGCGCTGGGTCGTATTGACTATTTTAACGGGACGGTATTCGAGCTCTCCAGAATCTAATTTTGATTACGATATTAAACGATTTCAGAGCAGTGATCCTATGAAATTTTTGAGGCATACAGAAGAGGGGGAGTTATCCGATGCGTTCTGGGACAACATCTTGGTAACAAAACTCAATACTTCAGTTGCTAGCAGCCCTATGTTCCATGTGTTTTTAATGGCGCAGGTAAAAATGGGGGACTGCGGATTTTTATCTGAACAGATCGATGTAAAATCTTTAATTGAGCAGCGCGGTGATATTCATCATATCTTCCCTAAAAAATACTTGCAAAAGTGCGGCGTCAAGGAGCGCGGGTTATATAATCAAATTGCCAATTATGTTTATACGCAATCTGAGATTAACGTGAAAATAAGAGATCAGTCTCCGAAGGAATATATGGCAAAGGTGAAGATCCAATGTTTGGGCGGCGGCGCAGTATACGGCGGGATTGATTCATGGGATAAGCTGATGAATAATTTGAAGGCAAATTGTGTGCCACAGGAAATTTTTGATATGGATTACACGCGCTTTGAGGAATTCCTGGAATTGCGTCGGAAAGATATGGCACAGAAAATCAGACGGTATTACGAAGAACTGCTTCGATAAACGCTTTTTCTATGAAATGCAAAAAGCCGGTTCAGACGAACCGGTTTTTTGTATTTCATGAGAAACGTCTATAGAATCTTTTCAAAACCGATCCTTGGGGCGCCGTCTTCCAGGCGGATCTCGCCACAGGGAAGGAAACCATTCTTCTCAAGAAAGCGCCGCATAGGCTGGTTATCATGATGCGTATCTACCCGAAGCGAAGGGATCCCTTCTCGGAGGCAGCGCTTTTCCGCCTCCTCCAGCATCCGGGCAGCCACCCCCGCGCCCTTAAAGCGAGAATGCACGGCCAGGCGGTGAATGACAAAATAAGGCCCCTTTGTCAGCCAGCAGCCGTCGATCACCTGGTAAGTGGGTTCAGGCCCGGGCAGCAGCGCCATAGTCCCGATCAGTAGGCCGTCGCGCAATAGCACATAAGCGCCGCCGGCAGCGATATCTTCAGACAGCACAGCCTCATTAGGATAACCGTTTTGCCATTGATCCACGCCTTGCGCTTTGAGCGCCTGTTGAGCGTCCGAAACGACTGCCAGCATGGCCGCCAGATCGGCGAAGCCGGCTTGACGGAAGCAAAGGGTTGGCCGGCTGGCCCCTTGAGGAAACACGGGCTTGGTCATGGCTGGGTCACCTGCCTTTTTAAGATTGCCTCCATACGTTCGCCCTGGGGCGTGACATACAGGGTCTGATGCGGCGTATACACGACGAAACCTGGCTTAGCTCCTGCGGGCTTTTTCACGTAAGCGCGGCGGGTGAAGTCCACCGGAACCTGGGAGGAAGAAGCCGCCTTGGAAAAGTGCGCGGCCAGCAGCGCCGCTTCGCTCAGCGCTTGGGGGGAAATTTCGCCGTCACGAGATCGGATGATGACGTGGGAACCGGGGATTTTCTGCGTGTGCAGCCACATATCGTCTTTGCGGGCGGTGCGCAGCGTCAGCTGGTCGTTCTGCTGGTTATTGCGGCCCACATAGATTTCATAGCCCTCCGAGGAGAGAAAGCGCAGCGGCTTGGAAGGGGGAAGGCTTTTCACACCCTTTACTTTGCCGGGCCGCAGGTACCCAGCTTTGACCAACTCCTCATGAATCTCCTGCACCTCGGCCTCGCTGCCGCACTGGGCAAGGCTCAGCTCCAAATCGCTCAAATACCGGATTTCTTCCTCGTTTTCTTCTATTTGATGATGAACCAATTTGGAAGCAACCTGCGCTTTACGGTATTTTGTATAATAAGCTTGGGCGTTTTCCATGGCCGAGCGGGCGGGATCCAGCGGGATACAAACGGTTCCGCCTTCAGGGTCATAGTAGTTTTCCAGCGTAATGGAGGTCATCCCTTTTTTTACCTGCTGCTGGTGTACGGTAATGAGTTCGCCATATAGACGGAACTGATCCATATTTTCCGCGTTGTTCAGCGATTCCTGCTGCTTGGCTAGCTTACGCTGACAACGCTGTAGATTTTGGCGGACAACGTGTACCATATTGGCGGTTCGCTGGGCCATTCGCTCGGCCAAATCCCGCAGATGATAGTATTCGTCCATGGCGGCGCAGAGCGTATCCCTGGGCTGCTGCCAGGCGATGGGATACAGCGGCAGCGGGAAAGGCGCGAAGTCTTCCGGCGTTCCAGAACCGGATTGAATCAATACAGGCGATAGGGGCGCATGATCCAGATTGGCAAAGCTTTCCGCCAGATGAGCGGCTAGCTGCACGCGCTGCGGCGCGCTCAGCCGTGAAAGCGGCATGTCGGCGTCTTCCAATACGCCTAGAGCTAAGGCGCGCGCAGTGGGAAGGGCCAAGCCGGCCAGCGAATCGGCCAGGTGCTTGGAGATTGCTTTATCCAGCGGAGCTTCCAGCAGCGAAGCAAAACCTGCGGCATCAAGCTCCAGGGGATTGCGTTTGTCTTGGGCGGGGGGATACGTATAGGAAAGGCCCGGTAAGGTTTCGCGTACGCGGCTTTTTTCTTCGGTAATGTGCTTGATGCAGTCGAGAATCCGGCCGGAGCTGTCGGTCAGTAGGATGTTACTGTGGCGGCCCATCAGCTCGGCCCGCAGGATCAGTTCATCCTTGACGCCTAACTCGTCCGCCGCCAGCAGGCGCATCTCCAAAATGCGCTCCATCCCAGGCTGGGTGATGGAAAGCACCGATGCACCGGAAAGCCGCTTGCGCAGCAGCATGCAGAACATGGGCGCCTGCAACGGGTTTGCCTTGCTTTGCGCGGTGATAAGCACCCGGGGATGGTTAGCCGAAGCGGACATCACCAGCCTATAGTTTTGATATTGACTCCGAATTATCAGATGGATCTCATCTTTTTCCGGCTGCAGCGCCTTTTCCACCCGCCCGCCTGCCAGCAGCCCGTTGAGCTCCCGAGCCAGCGCGTGGAGGGACATCCCGTCCAGAGGCATTGGATTCACATCCTCTCAAATGGTTAGACTATGAAAATAGTATACATGATGTGATGGAGGAACGCAAAGTTTTTGCGGGGAAGATCATATGGGAAAGGACAGGGGCATAGGATGAGCCTGTAAGACTTATCGAGGAGGTCATGGGATATGAAACGCCGTATACACCTAATTGCGACCTTTTGCCTGGCGGGGGCGCTGGCGCTGACTGGCGCTGGATGCTCAAAAAATGGTCCCGCGCTGCCGGAAGCGCCTACGGAAGTGGTCCCCGTGGCCGGTCTGGCCACGCCCGTACCGACTACGCAGGATCCGACGGCCACCACGCCGGCTGCCGGAGGAGAGACGGAAACGACAGCTGCTGCGGATAACGCCCAAAAGAAAGTATCCACTGTGCTCTACTATCAGGATGCCAGCGGCTATGTAGTACCTGTTATGCGGGAAATTCCCTATACGGAGGGGATTGCCAAGGCCGCGCTGATGAAGCTTGTGGCCAGCGAGGAGGACCAACAGGCTTTGGCAGCGCGGGGCGTGGAAGCGCCGATTCCGGAAGGAAGCCAGATTGACCTGGATATCGCCGGCGGCGTTGCCAGCGTAGACGTTCAGCTTTCTGAGCAGCTGGCTAGCAGCCAGGATGAGAGCTGCATGCTGGCTGCCGTGGTCAATACGCTGATGGAGTTTGAATCGGTCAACCAGGTGAAAGTATTGATCAATGGCCAGAAAATCGCTAAACTGCCGCAGGGCACGGAGATCAAGGAGGTCTACGACCAGAAGATCGAGAACATGGATCCGATGGGGATGCCCAGCTCGGCCAACGCGCAGACACAACTGTATTTTGCTAACCAGACCGGCTCCTTCTTGGTACCGGTGAAGCGAGTGACCACCGGAGAGATTACGGCGCTGACCGCCGCCCAAGCGATGACGGATCCGGGCCCCACGGGTAAGCTCGTAAGCCTGCTGCCGCCTAATTGCCGGATACTGAGCGTGAATGTATCCGATGACGGCATAGCGACAGTGGATGTATCCGAAGAATTCCTTTCCCTTTCGGCCCTTCCCGCTAACGAGCAGATGGCGGTACGCGGCATGAATTTGGCTTTGACCAGCATTGAAGGCGTCAAGCAGGTTAATATCACGGTGGAAGGGGAGGCTTATGAGCCCGTTGCGGCTACGCTAGGCACGGGGTCGGGCAGCGAGTATCTCAACACCATGCCCTAACCACAAGATGAATTGGACAAAAAGCGCGCAGGGAAAATTCCGGCGCGCTTTTTGCATGAAGAAAACCACGCGATAGCCGCGTGGATGGATATGCGTGCGGCATGCGAGTAAGCGCGGAGAAATAGAAAATATGGAAATATTTGGTTCAAATGGTAGACAAAATTTGCTATAACCGGTATACTTAATTATTAATAATAAACATAGCCAAGGCGGGCATAAATTGCCGATTTTTATATAAGTGGGCCATGGATTTTATTTTCTAATTTATTATCCAGACCTATGACTCTGGGGGGATAACATGGTAAAGGAACTTTTGCAGCTGCTGGCGGACCAGGCGGGATGTATGTTCATTTCCGACTTGCATAATCCGGATAAAGCTGAACTTTTAGCGGAAATTTTGCCTGCTCTTCCGGCAGAGCAATATACCCTATGGGCATGGAACGACGCTGTGGAATACATTACGGGTCAGACGAAACAATTTGATACCCCTGCCGCTGCAAAAGCCTATCTCCGACGGTACTGCGCCGGTGGCTTGCCCTCGACTGCGGACGCCGGCTAAACCCAAGATTTAACTTGACAAAGGGTGCTATATCCTCTATAATGTTAGCATACTAACAGAAGAGGGATGGCAATGGAACGTAAGCGGGAGATTGGCCTGGAAATTAAAACGCTGTCCAATCTCATAGAGAGAAAAATGCACCAGGTGGCCCACGGGCCGGAGGGGGAAGGGGATGAACCGGCCTGCACAAAGATGCAGGGGATGATTATCGAATACCTTTATTCCAACCGGGCAAAGGGCGACCTTTTCCAACGGGACGTGGAAGCGCGCTTTTCCATACGCCGCTCCACAGCCACAGGGCTCCTCCAGCTGATGGAAAAGCGGGGCTTCCTGGAGCGGGAACCGGTCAGCTACGATGCGCGGCTAAAGAAACTTGTGCTGACCCAGAAGGCGCTGAACCAGCGGGCGCAGATTCGGGAGGCCATACGCAATATGGAAGCGCTTTTGGCAAAGGGGCTGACTCAGCAGGAAGTGGATGATTTCTATAGAATAATAGATAAAATGAAACATAACGTTTTGAATTAACTGGATAGGAAAAAAGCTGCTGTCAAGCGACAGCTTTTTCTTTGGACAATATGTTAGGTTGCTTACAGCTAGCAAGGTAACAATAAAACGGCTAAATATTAGAAGAATAAGGAGGCTACGATGATACGAAAACTGGCGGGCTGCGTGCGGGAATACAAGCGCGCTTCCATACTTACGCCCATTTTTGTGACCATGGAAGTGGTGATGGAGGTTGTGATTCCGCTTCTTATGGCCAAACTGATCGACTGGGGCATCGACCAGGGCGACATGGCAATGATCGTGAAAATTGGCTTGATTCTCGTACTGGCCACGATAATTTCGCTGGCCTTTGGCGTGCTTTCAGGCAAATATGCGGCCGTGGCTTCGGCTGGCTTTGCCAAGAACCTGCGCAAGGATATGTACGCACGCGTGCAGGGATTCTCATTTTCCAATATTGATCGGTTTTCCACCAGCAGCATTGTAACGCGGCTGACTACCGACGTGACCAACGTGCAAAACGCTTTTCAGATGATCATCCGGGTGGCAGTGCGCGCGCCGGTCATGTTGATCTTTTCACTGGGTATGGCCTTTTCAGTCAATCCAAGCCTGTCGCTGATCTTCCTGGCCGCCATTCCTATGCTGGGCATAGGGCTTTATCTGGTGGCTACCCACGCTCACCCCATTTTTGAGCGGGTGTTTAAAACATATGACCGGCTCAATACGGTGGTGCAGGAAAACCTGCGGGGGATCCGTGTGGTAAAAAGCTATGTGCGGGAGGATCATGAAAGGGCCAAATTCGGCGGCGTATCGGAAAGCATTTATCAAGATTTCTCCCGCGCGGAAAAGCTCCTGGCCCTGAACAGCCCGCTGATGCAGTTTTCTATGTATGCATGCATGCTGCTCATCTCCTGGTTCGGCGCGCGGCTGATTGTGGGCTCCTCCATGACGACCGGGGAGCTCATGAGCCTGATTTCCTACGCAACTCAAATATTATCCAGCCTGATGATGCTCTCGATGGTCTTTGTCATGATCACGATATCACGCGCCTCGGCGGAACGGATTGTGGAGATCCTGAACGAGGAGAGCGACCTAAAAGATAGCGAACAGCCCGTCGGCCCGGTCAAGGACGGCTCCATCGTGTTTCGGGATGTTTCCTTTGGCTATCAGGGCAAAAACGGGCAGCTTTGCCTAGAACATATTAACTTGACGATCCCAGCGGGCTCTACCGTGGGCATTATTGGCGGCACGGGCAGCGCCAAAACGACGCTGGTACAGCTCATTCCCCGGCTGTATGATGCGACCTGCGGCAGCGTGTTTGTAGGCGGGGAAGACGTGCGGCGGTACGAACTTCATACCTTGCGGAACGCGGTATCCATGGTGCTGCAGAAAAACGAGCTTTTCTCAGGCACCATTAAGGAGAATCTACGTTGGGGCCGGGAGGACGCTACGGACGAAGAGCTGGTGCAGGCATGCCGGGTAGCTCAGGCCGATGAGTTTATCCGCAGCTTCCCCAACGGCTATGATACCTATATCGAGCAGGGCGGCGCTAATGTTTCGGGCGGACAGAAACAGCGGCTGTGCATTGCCAGAGCGCTGCTCAAGCGGCCCAAGATCCTAATTTTGGATGACTCTACCAGCGCTGTGGATACAGCTACGGATGCGAAAATTCGTCAGGCTTTCCGGGAACAGCTTCCGGACACAACCAAGCTGATTATTGCACAGCGGATCAGCTCCATCCAGGACGCCGACCTAATCCTTGTGATGGATGGCGGGCGGATTCAGCAGATGGGCACCCATGATGAGCTGATGGAGCACAGCGAGGTGTACCGAGAGGTCTATACCTCTCAGATGAAAGGAGGCGATGAAGATGATGCATAGGAACGGGCCGGCGGCCCGCGGCGGATTGTCGGGGCTGAAAGGTAGCGGCGCAACGGTCAAGCGGCTGCTGCGCTATGTAACCCAAGGATACAGGTGGCCTTTTATCGGCGTATTGTTGTGTATCCTCATCAGCGCCGCGGCCGGCGTAGCGGGTTCTCTTTTCCTGCAGGTGCTGATCGACGACTACATTACCCCCCTTCTCGTGCAGGCAAATCCGGATTTTTCGGGCCTGCTCCGTGCAGTCATGGTGATGGGCTGTATCTATCTGGCCGGCGTGGCCGCTACATACCTTTATAACCGGATGATGGCGGTTATCTCCCAAGGCGTACTCAAATCGATTCGCGATGAGATGTTCGACCATATGCAAAGCCTGCCCATTCGCTATTTCGATACCCATACCCATGGCGACGTGATGAGCCGCTATACCAACGATACCGACACACTGCGCCAGATGATCTCGCAAAGCGTACCCCAGATGTTCTCTGCCGTGATTACGATCATCACCGTGTTCTGCGCCATGGTGGCCACGAGTGTGCCGCTGACGGTGCTGGTGCTGGCGGTCGTAGCCATCATGCTGGTCATTACTAGCAGAATCGGCGGTAAGAGCGGACGCTACTTCGTGCGCCAACAGGCCGCATTAGGCGAGGTGAACGGGTATATTGAAGAAATGATCAACGGGCAGAAGGTCATCAAGGTATTCTGCCATGAGGATCAGTCAATACAGAATTTTAACCGGTTAAATGAAACGCTTTGCAACGATGCAACTCAGGCCAATACTATCTCCAATATCCTGATGCCAATTATGGGCAATCTGGGCAACCTTCAGTATGTGTTGATCGCCATCGCCGGCGGTGCGATGGCAATCGGCGGGGTAGGGGGGCTAACCTTGGGCGCAATTGCCAGCTTCCTGCAGCTTTCGCGCAGCTTTAACATGCCCATCAGCCAGCTATCCCAGCAGCTGAACTCCATTGTCATGGCACTGGCGGGTGCTCAGCGGATCTTCCAGCTGATGGATGAAGCGCCGGAAACCGACGAAGGTTACGTCACGCTGGTGAACGCCCGGCGTCAGGGGGAGAAGCTGGTGGAAAGCCAGGAGCGCACCGGCCTATGGGCCTGGAAGCATCCCCATGGCGACGGCACCGTTACCTACACGCCCCTGACCGGCGATGTACGCTTCTTCGATGTGGATTTCGGCTATGAACCGGACAAAACCGTGCTGCACAACGTGACGCTGTATGCCGAGCCCGGACAAAAAGTAGCCTTCGTAGGCGCTACAGGCGCAGGCAAAACCACCATTACGAATCTCATTAACCGGTTCTATGATCTGGCCGACGGCAAGATCCGTTATGATGGGATCAACATCAATAAAATGAAAAAAGATGACTTGCGCCGCTCCCTAGGCATTGTGCTCCAGGATACCCACCTTTTTACCGGCACGGTTCGAGAGAACATCCGCTATGGCCGGCTGGACGCCAGCGACGAAGAGGTGGAGGCGGCGGCGAAGCTGGTGCACGCCCACGATTTCATTACCCGCTTGCCGCAGGGCTATGATACGCTGCTAACCGGCGATGGAGCCAGCCTTTCCCAGGGCCAGCGTCAGCTTTTGGCTATCGCCCGAGCGGCCATTGCCGATCCTCCTGTTATGATCCTGGACGAGGCGACCTCCAGCATCGATACGCGCACGGAGGCCATCGTACAAAAGGGCATGGATAACCTGATGAAGGGGCGCACCGTGTTTGTTATTGCGCACCGCTTATCCACCGTCCGTAATGCTGACGCCATTATGGTGTTGGACCAAGGGCGTATCATTGAACGAGGCAGCCACCAAAAGCTGATTGAAGAAAAGGGCACGTATTATCGCCTGTATACCGGCGCTTTTGAGCTGGAATAGCCCTCCGAGATTGTCCCCCTACCGCATGGTAGGGGGATTTTTTGTGAAATATCTTGGGATCGTCCAAGAGTAACATATTTCCCTATGGCAGCAAAAAGAGGAAGATGGGATACTGAAAGAAAAAAAGGAGGCGCCCATGAATCAAGCGCTTGAAAAACTACTGAAGGTCAGCCGCGACGCCCATATCCCCATGCCCCTGGATGAAAGCGAAACGGTGGAGCGCCGTTTGCTGGAAAAGCCGGTGCTCGAAAGCCGGCTCCTGGATGATATGGAAGATTTGTCTTCCTGGAGGCCGGTGACCGATTATGTGACGATGAGCCTGAGCGAGGAGCGCTGCATATCGGGCTGCCACAGCCTCCGAATGGAAGCGCCCTGCAATCTGGACGACTGGCGCACCGAGGCAGGCCGGGGCCGCATTTATGCCGAGCCGGGCGTAATGCGCGTCTTTGACCGGGAGGATTGGCGGGACTTTAACCGCCTTTCCGTGTGGGTGTATCCTCATGTGCCGGGCATGAAGTCCCTTTCCTTCCGGGTGCAGTTGCACAATGACGGTGAACATAAAGTACCCGACATTTTTTTCCGGGAAGGGCATCATAACGTATCGCTGAAGCCGGACGAATGGAACCATATCGTGCTGGAGTTTCCCTATTTGCACCGGGACTGCGTAACCGGCGTTAGCTTTGAATACGACATGTGCGGCCATGAAAACGACAGCGCGGACCATGGCGTGTGGTATATCGACCGCCTGGAACTGCAGAAGGTAAAGGCCGACGTATATGAAGGATGGATCCCTGGAGAGGATCGGATCGCTTTTTCGGGCAGCGGTTATCAGCCGGGCAGCCAAAAACTGGCGGTGGCCAGCGGCTTAGCGGCGGAACAGTTTAGGCTGCTGGAAATGCGGACAGGCCGCGTGGTATTTACCGGGCCGATTGAGCAGGTAGAAGGCCATACCGGCAGCCTGCAGGTGATGGACTTTACGCCGGTGATGGAGCCGGGCCGCTACATGATCGCCGCCGGAGAGGTGTTTTCACGCGCTTTTGATATCGGCGACGACGTATGGGAGAGCTCGGTCTGGAAGGTGCTGAACTTCTTCCTTTCCCAGCGATGCGGCTATGAGGTGCCGGGCAAGCACCGGGCCTGCCACCGCGACCTATTGCTGCGCCATGGCGATAAGGCGATCGTGGCCAATGGAGGATGGCATGACGCCGCCGACCTGGCCCAAGGCATGGAGAATACCGCTGAGGGTACGGCGGGCCTATTCCTGTTGGCCGAAGCCCTGAAGGGGCGGAACGAGCGATTGTATGCGCGGGTCATGGAGGAGGCGCGCTGGGGCCTGGATTATGTGCTGAAGGTGCGCTTTGGCGACGGGTACCGGTCCAGCTACTCTTCCACTTCCATCTGGACCGATGGCATCATCGGAACCTGCGACGACATCCTTTCTAAACCTACGCGGCAGCCGCTGCCGAATTTTCTGAGCGCCCATGCCGAGGCCATCGGAGCCCGCATGGTGCGGGATACGGATCCGGTTTTGGCGGATTATGCCTTGCGGATCGCCATGGAAGACTTTGGATTTGCCGAAGAGGCCTGGGAGAATCCGCCGGATGGCAAGCTCTTTAGCTTTCCGGTTCACCTGGCCGGCGCGGCTACGGCGGCCGCAGCTGAACTCTGCCGGGCTGGCGCAGGCGAAGCCTATGGCCAAAAGGCTGCGGCCTATGCCCGGCGGCTGATTGCCTGCCAGCAGCGGATATATACGGACTGGGATATCCCGATGCGCGGCTTCTTCTACCGCGACGAGAGCCATACGCTGATCCTCCACCATAACCATTTTTCCTTTGACCACTATACGTCGCTGGGCCTGGAATCGCTCTGCCGGCTGCTGCCGGAGCATAAAGACGCCATGCTTTGGTATGCTTCATTGGCCCTTTTGGGCGAATATCAGCTTAAGGCGGCTCAATATACCGCGCCCTACGGTATGCTGCCGGAGAGCATCTATCACGAAGCCGAATGCGAGACCTTTGGCGCGGCGGTACTGCCCTCCATCATCCAGGGCAGAGGCGACGAGCAGGCCCAATACCGCAAGCAGGTAGAAGAGGGAATTCCGCTGGGCAAGGGCTATTATCTGCGGTGCTTCCCGGTGTGGTTCAGCTTCCGGGGAAATTTCAACGTGCAGCTGTCCACCGCGCTGTCGGTGGCCGCAGGCGCGTCCTTGCGCAGCAGCCAAGCACTGTACCGGCTGCACCAGCAGCAGTACGAGTGGATTGTGGGGAAAAATCCCTTCGCCCAGTCGGTGCTGTACGGGGAAGGATATGAATACACCCAGCAGTACGCCGTGCAGCCCGGTCAGACGGTGGGGCAGCTTTGCGTGGGGATTGAGAGCCTTTTTGAGGCCGATAGGCCCTACTGGCCGCAGGTCGCCACGGCAACCTATAAAGAGGTATGGATCACCCCGGCCATCAAGTGGGTGTGGAATATGCGCTATGACCTGCTGCCGGCCCGGGTACGGGGGCAGGTACGGCCGGATGGTGGATCGGTGACCTTTACGCGCCAGGATACGGGGCGCGTGTATGAGGCGGCGGTGGATCTGGACTTTGGCGCCTATGACGTAGAGCTGCCTGCCGGAGTATATCTGGCGGCTCAGGGGGAAGAAAAGGCACAAATCTCCATTGTATGCGGCAAGACCTATCGGCTGGACCTGCCCTTTGTCCACCTATCGGGCAAGGCAGAGCGCCGGGAAAGGCAGGTGCGCATCGCCCTGCGGACCGATTGCGGTGTGGGCGCTCAGGCGCGTATCCGAGCTTATAATGTGGCCGGCCTGCCGGAGCGCTTGGTTCTATCGGAGCAGGATGAGCTGACCGGCGTGGTCCAAGACCCGCAACAGGCGGCGGTCATCTTGATCACGGCGATGGACGGCGAGGCAGTACGGCTGGAGTGGCTGCTGTAAAGCCTCATTGGTGCACTTTATCGGCGCGCGGGAAAACTTCGGTTCCGCGCGCTTTTCATTGCCCAGAATCTCTTTGCACCTTTAACAGGGGTTGTGAAAAAGGCAAAAAGACGGTACAATAAAATTAACTTGTCGCAAAGATAACAATCCTGCCCCATAAAGGAGGATCATCATGAATTTGGAACGCTTTGAACCCTTTTCCTATCATTCGGCTGATGAGGTAAAGCGGGATCTGGAGGCATGCGGCCTGCCTTTTTCCGAGGACATGGCCCCCCTGTGGGAAAAGAAAAAATTAGCCGGGCGCTGCGCGCCGAACCGGATCCTTTTCCAGCCGATGGAGGGATGCGATGGGGAGCGGGACGGCCGGCCGGGCGAGGCCACATGGCGGCGGTATCGCCGCTTTGCTCAGGGCGGCGCCGGCGTTATCTGGGGTGAAGCCTGCGCCGTGGTGCCCGAGGGGCGGGCGAACCCCCGCCAGCTGATGCTGACCGAGGAAAACCTGCCCGACTACCAGCGCCTGGTGGAAATGATGCGCGAGGAGGCGCGAAAAACCTGGGGCGGCGAGCCGGTGATCCTGCTGCAGCTGACCCATTCGGGCCGCTTCTCGCGGCCGGAGCCCGGCCCGCTGAAACCGCTTTTGGGTACCCATAGTAAGCCGCTGGATGATGCTTGGCATGTCAGCTATGACCAGCCGCTGGTTACGGATGAATATTTAGACAGCCTGATCCCTGCCTTTGCGCGGTCAGCGCGGCTGGCCGAGCGGGCCGGATTCGACGGCGTGGACGTTAAGGCCTGCCACCGATATTTGGCCTCCTGCCTGCTTTCCGGTTTCGACCGTCCGGGCCGCTATGGCGGAGATTATGAAGGACGCACCCGGTTGATTCGTGAAAGCTTTGCGGCGGCGGCTTCAGCGGTGTCGCCCGGCTTTATCATGGCCAGCCGGCTGAACTATTACGACGGTATTGAGCTGCCGGGTTGGGGCTGCAGCCCGGACGATTTCCACCAGGTCATGCTGGACGAGCCCCTGCGGCTGACTCGGGACCTCATAAAGGAAGGGCTCTGCCTGGTAAACGTCACCATGGGCAGCCCATACTATAATCCCTATGTCAACCGCCCGGCTAACCGCGGGGCGGCCCACCCGGAGCACCCGCTGGCTGGCGTGCGGCGGCTGGTTTCCGGTGCAAAAGCCGCCAATTCTGAGGTGTCAGCCGTGGCGACGGGCTTAAGCTGGCTGCGGCAGTACGGGCCTAACCTGGCGGCTGCTCTGGTGCGGGACGGCTGGGCCGACTTTGCAGGCTTCGGGCGGATGAACTTTGCCTATCCGGATTTCCCACGGGACCTAAAAGAAACAGGATCCATCGATGGGGAGAAATGCTGCGTGGGATGCGGCCTTTGTACGGCGATGATGCGCGCCGGCGGCAGCACAGGGTGTCCGGTACGGGACAAGGATTACTATCTGCCCCAATACCGTGCGCTATGCCAGAAGAAGGAGGGATAGTTTGAAAACAGCCATCATAACCGGCGGCGCCCGGGGAATTGGGCTGGGCATCGCCAAGGCGCTCAGGGCCGAGGGCTACCGCCTGGCGCTGATTGGACGTTCCCCTTATGAAAAGGTGCGCAATACGGTGGAAGCTCTGGGCGAGGCTGTCTACGAAGCCATGGATATTGCCGATTTGGACAGCCACCAGGCGGCCCTTGACCGAATCCTGGCGGCCTGCGGCCCCATTGACCTATTGGTGAACAACGCGGGGATCGCGCCCAAGGTGCGGGCTGACCTGATGGAGATGACGTCGGCATCCTTTGATGAGGTAATGGCGGTTAACCTGCGGGGCCCCTTGTTCTTTACCCAGCGCGTAGCGCGCCATATGCTGGAGGAGAAAGCGCGGCGGGTCGGAGATTATACGCCCCGCATCATCACGATGACTTCTATGTCCGCTTATACGGCCTCGGTGAACCGGGGAGAATACTGCGTTTCCAAAGCAGGCCTTTCCATGGCCAGCACCTTGTTTGCCGCCCGCCTTTCTGGTGAAGGGATCGCGGTATTTGAGGTGAGACCGGGGATTGTCGCCACCGATATGACCCGAGGCGTTACCGGCAAATACGACGAGCTCATTGCCCAAGGCATCACGCCTGTGCGCCGTTGGGGCCAGCCGGAGGATATGGGCGACGTGGTAGCGGCGCTGGCATCGGGAAAGTTTGATTTTTGCGCAGGGCAAATTATCGACGCCGACGGAGGTTTCCACATTCAGCGGCTGTAGTAGGTGATCTCCTGCGCCGCGGGAAAGTGCGCAAATTGGACCCGTTGCCAGATCATGGGCGCGGGCCCTTTCTGCGATGCGATTTTCATCGATATGGGAGAAGTCAATGGACATATTTGATATCTTGGGACCGGTCATGGTCGGACCGAGCTCCAGCCACACGGCCGGCGCGGTGCGCATCGGCAACGTGGCCTTTCACCTGCTGGGCGAGGAGGTAGCCCGGGCAGAGATTACGCTGCACGGCTCCTTTGCCTCTACGGGCCGGGGACATGGCACTGACCGGGCGTTGCTAGCGGGCTTGATGGGGATGAAGCCCGATGATCCGCGCATTCCCAATGCCTTTGAGGAGGCCAAGAAGCGGGGCATGGCATACCGCTTTGATTCGGCTGATTTGGGTGAGGTACATCCCAACACAGCCCGCCTTGCGCTTACGGGGAAAGGCGGAGGTACGTTGGAGATGGAGGCCTGCTCGGTGGGCGGCGGCCGTATCCGTGTCCGGCAGGTGCATGGCTTGGCGGTGGATTTCGGCGGCGAACGGCCCACTTTGGTGCTCCCCCATTATGACCGGCCTGGCGCAGTAGCCAAGGTCACTGACCAGCTGGCCTGCGCGGGACTGAATATCGCGGCTATGCAGGTTTTCCGCGGCCATCGCGGCGGTCTGGCTATTATGGTGATTGAGACGGATCAGGCGGTGCCGGAAGCGATTCGGGCGAGGCTGACCTCGGTATGCGGGGTGGAGTCGGTTACCTATCTGGAAGAAAGCGAGTAAAGCAATATGGCGTATGATTCTATCCAGGCAATGCTGGACGACTATAAACGCACAGGTACGGCGCTGGCAGAGCTGATTTATCAGAGCCAGCAGGCGGAGAGCGGCATAAGCCGCGAGGCTTTTATGGCTCGCATGGAAAAACTATGGGACACCATGTTGGCCGTTTCCGATGGATATACAGGGGAGGAAAAATCCTGGTCGGGCCTGGTGGGCGGCGACGCCCGGCGGCTGGCGGAGGCGCCGGCCTTATGTGGCGAGTTGATGACGCAGGTGATGGTAGAGGCGCTGAAGCAAGCGGAATCCAACGCCTGTATGCGGGTCATCGTGGCTGCCCCTACAGCCGGCTCCTGCGGCGTGCTGCCGGCTGTGCTGATTCCTCTGTACCGGCAGGGCGCAAGCCGCGATAGAATTCTGGAGGCGCTGATTGTGGCCGCCGGGGTCGGGCAGGTCATCGCCAAGCGCGCCTCCATCTCCGGTGCCGAAGGCGGCTGCCAGGCGGAGATCGGTTCGGCTTCGGCCATGGCGGCCGCAGCGGTGGTGATGCTTCGGGGCGGCACGCCGGATCAGGCGGCCCATGGGCTGGCGATAGCGCTGAAAAGCCTGATGGGATTGGTATGCGACCCAGTAGCGGGCCTGGTGGAAATCCCTTGCGTCAAGCGCAATGTGATCGGAGCGGTCAACGCCCTCAGCTCGGCACAGATGGCTCTGGCAGGGATTGAAAGCAAAATCCCGGCTGATGAAGTGATCGACGCGATGCGCCGGGTAGGAACGATCATGGCCCCCAGCCTGCGGGAGACCGGCGAGGGAGGATTGGCCGCCACGCCCACCGGCAGGGAAGCGGCGAAAAAACTTTTCGGTTAACCTTGCAAAAGCGCCGGACGGGTGCTATAATAACTCCAACGTTTGGAGGTATCCGATGAACCGTATGCAGAACATCCAGTTTATGAGCTTTAGCTGCTACTTTTACTTTAGCAGCTTTTTTGGCGTTGCTTCCAATGATGCTCATGCGGGTGTTCGGCTGCCGGCCATTCGGGCTGCAGCATAGAGTCACAGGAATCAGAGAGGATTCGCATGAAGCGGATCCTCTTTTTATTTTACTCAAGGAGGGAATTGGAATGATCGTAATTATGAAGCCCCAAGCGACGGCGCGGCAAACCGACGAGGTGATGCAAATGCTGATTACCTCGGGTATGCAGGTGCAGATGAACCGGGGAACCCAGTGCACGGTGCTGGGCGTGCTGGGCGACACTACACAGGTGGATCCGGATTCCATTGAGCTCTGCCCCGGCGTAGAGCGGGTTATGCGGGTACAGGAGCCCTATAAAAAGGCAAATCGCAAATTCCACCCGGAGAACAGCGTGATCGAGGTAGGCGGTGTGAAGGTCGGAGGAGAGGCGCTGGCGCTGATCGCGGGTCCCTGCTCGGTGGAAAATGAGGCGCAGATCTGCGGCATCGCAAAGGAAGTGCAGGCCTCGGGCGCCAATCTGCTGCGGGGCGGCGCCTTTAAGCCACGCACCTCGCCTTACGCCTTCCAGGGTATGGAGTGGGAGGGCCTTGAGCTGCTGGACAAGGCCCGCGACCAAACCGGGATGCCCGTGGTCAGCGAGATGATGAATCCCCAGCATATGGAGCTTTTCTGCGATATGGTGGATGTGATCCAGATTGGCGCACGGAACATGCAGAATTTTGACCTGCTTAAGCAGGTGGGTCAGACCCGTAAGCCGGTGCTGCTCAAGCGTGGGCTCTCGGCTACGATCGAGGAGTGGCTGATGTCGGCTGAATACATTATGGCGGCGGGCAACCCAAATGTCATTCTCTGCGAGCGGGGTATTCGGACCTTTGAGACCTTCACCCGTAACACGTTGGATCTTTCGGCTATCCCGGCGGTCAAGCGGCTGAGCCATCTGCCGGTGGTGGTGGATCCTTCCCATGCCAGCGGGATGAGCTGGATGGTGGAACCCCTGGCGCTGGCAGCCATTGCCGCCGGAGCTGACGGCCTTATCATCGAGGTGCACGATAATCCCGCCAAAGCCCTTTGCGACGGGCCGCAGTCGATTACGCCCGCCCAGTATGACGCGCTGGTCAAGAAGATCAGCGGCCTGGCCAGCCTGATGGGCCGCAAGGTGGAAGGAGGGCGCCATGCAAACGCTTGAGGTGAACGCTCCGAACGGGCGCTATGCGATTTGGGCTAAAAGGGGGCTCCTGCAGGACATGGAGGCCTTCCTTCCCCTGCTGGAGGGAGGCGCGGCGGCGATTATCACCGACGACACGGTGCGCGGACTTTATGGAGAGCGCCTCCGCGCTGCGTTGGAGGCTGCCGGCGTTCGGTGCATGCTTTTTTCCTTTCCAGCGGGAGAAGAGAGCAAAAACCACGCGACCCTCTGCGCAGCCTATGGGGCGCTGATGGAGCAGGGCATGACCCGGAAGGATACCATCATCGCCCTGGGCGGCGGCGTGGTGGGCGACCTGGCGGGCTTTACCGCCGCCACGCTGCTTCGAGGCGTCCCCTTTATCCAAGTCCCTACGACGCTGCTGGCTCAGGTGGACTCCTCGGTGGGCGGTAAGGTCGCGGTGGATATTCCGGCCGGCAAGAATTTGGTGGGCGCTTTTTACCAGCCGCGCCGCGTCCTGATTGATCCGGATACCCTAACCACCTTACCGCAGCGGCAGCTAGCCTGCGGGATAGGCGAGATGATCAAGCACGGGGCCATTGCCAGCCGCACCCTGTGGGACGAGATGGCCGGCATGCCCAAGGCGGCGCTTTTGCAGCGTGCAGATGAACTCGTGATAGAGAATTGCCGCATTAAGGCCGGCTATGTGGAGGCCGATCCGCTGGATAAGGGCCTACGCATGACCCTGAACTTCGGACATACCTTGGGCCACGCGTTGGAAAAGCAGATGGGCTATGGGACGCTGACCCATGGCGAGGCGGTAGCCATGGGTATGGAAGCCATGACCCGCTGGGGGGAAGCATGGGGCATGACGGAACCTGGCACCCATGCAGCGATGGTGTCCATGCTTCAAAAGTGGGGGCTGCCGGATCATGCGCCGGAGGATGCGGCTGAAATATTGCTGCGTGAAGCGAGCTATGACAAAAAGGCCGCCGGCAGCCGAATCACGTTGGTCGCGCTGAAAAGGCTGGGCGAAGCCGTGCTGCTTCCCCTGGAGCGCGAGGCGCTCCGCCAGCGGATGGAGGCGCTGATGGCATGAGCCGCGCTGTTACCGTAAAGCCCGCCAGTTTTGCCGGCACAGTGCAAGCGGTGCCTTCCAAATCGGATGCCCACCGCGCGCTGATTGCCGCCGCCCTGGCTGGCGGAGAATGCCGCCTGAGCGACTGGGGCGACAGCGACGACGTGCGGGCCACGCTTCAAGCCCTGGAGGCGCTGGGCTTGATCCGGACACGATCAGGCTTCTCCCTTTCCGGAGGGGGATCCATGCGCTCGGATGTGACGATTTCCTGCGGGCAATCGGGCTCCACGCTGCGCTTTTTGATCCCGCTGACCCTGGTGCTGGGCGAGGGCGCTCGATTTACCGGGGAAGGGCGGTTGATGCAGCGCCCGCTATCGGTATATGAGCGGCTCTTTGCGCGGCAGGGCGTGGATTGGAGGCTGAAGGGCGACCAGCTTACCGTATCCGGCCGGCTGGCCGCTGGACGGTATGAGCTGCCCGGCGATGTATCCAGCCAGTTCGTGACCGGATTATGCTTTGCGCTGCCGTTGCTGGAAAAGGATTCTCAGATCGACTTTACGAGCCCGCTGGAATCGGGCGGATACGTTGGCATGACGCTGGAGACGCTTCGGCGCTTTGGCATCAAGATCCATGAACGGGCGAACGGCCTGGATATCCCCGGTGGGCAGCGGTATCATCCCGCCGTTTACGCCATAGAAGGCGATTGGTCCTATGGGGCTTTCTGGCTGGCGGCGGGCGCCATGGGCGGAGATGTAACCGTGCGCGGGCTGAAAAGCCCCAGCCGGCAGGGGGATAGCCGGGTATCGGCGATTCTTCAGGAGATGGGCGCTACGATCGCCCAATCGGGAGATACGGTGCGGGCATGCGGAAATACGCTGCGGGGAGCAGAGATTTCGCTGGCCGACGTGCCCGACCTGGCGCCGGTATTGGCCGTGGCCGCCTGCGCAGCCCATGGCCGCAGCCGGTTTACCCATGCCCGCCGCTTGCGGATCAAAGAGAGCGATCGGCTGGCGGCCATCGGCCGCATGGTGACGGACCTGGGCGGGCGGATTGAACTTGGAGAAGATGAATTTATCATTGAAGGCGTTGGCAGGCTGAAAGGCGGCGTGGTAGAGACGCAGCACGACCACCGTATGGCCATGGCGGAGGCGGTGGCCGCGGGGATCGCCGAGGGGCCCGTTTATCTGGACGATCGGGACTGCGTCGCCAAATCGGCGCCTCCTTTCTGGGACCACTATAAAGCGCTGGGAGGCAGATGGGATGAGTAAAAGCTGGGGATATCATATGGAGGTGAGCCTGTTCGGGGAATCCCATGGCCCGGCCATCGGGGTGGTAATTTCGGGCTTGCCCGCAGGCTTGAGGCTGGATGACGCGGCCATTGCGGCTCAGATGGCGCGGCGCGCGCCCGGAGCCGCCGATTGGTCGACGCCCAGGCGGGAGGCGGATGCGGTCAAGATTCTATCCGGCGCCTATCGGGGGCGGACGACCGGAACGCCACTGTGTGCGATCATTGAGAATACCAATACCTACAGCAACCATTACCAGGGGCTGGATCAGACGCCGCGTCCAGGCCATGCCGACTATACCGGTTCGGTCAAGTATCGCGGCTATGCCGACCCGCGAGGCGGCGGGCACTTTTCCGGAAGGCTCACCGCGCCGCTGACCTTTGCCGGAGCCATCGCGCGGCTTTACTTGCAGGAGAAAGGCATCGATGTGGCAGGACACATATGCCAGGTGGGCGAATGCCGGGATATGCCGGTCGATTTGGCAGAACCGGATATGCGGGCGATGCATGACGCTGCCGTGGGCTTCCCCGCCCTTTTGCCGGAGGCCCGCGAGGCGATGGCGGAAGCGATTCGGGCGGCACGGGCAGAGGGAGATTCTCTGGGCGGCGCGGTGGAGGTCTTTGCTACCGGGGTGCCGGCTGGCTTGGGCGATCCCATCTTTTCCGGGTTTGAGAGCCATTTCGCCAGCCTGTGTTATGGGATTCCTGCAGTAAAGGCCGTGGAGTTCGGCGCGGGGCCGGATTTCGCTTATCTGCGGGGCAGTCAGGCGAATGATTGCTTTTGCTGGCGAGCGGGCAAAATTGCTACGGAAACCAACCACACGGGCGGCGTCAACGGGGGAATCACTAACGGCATGCCATTGGCGGTGCGGGTTGCCTTCCGTCCCACGCCCTCCATCAGCCGTGAACAGGAAACGGTCAACCTTGAGGGCGGAGCGGTTCGCCTGGCGATCAAGGGCCGGCATGACCCTTGTATCGTACCCAGGGCCCTGCCGGTGGTCGAGGCGGCCCTGGCGCTGACCATTATGGACTTTATGCTGGAGGATGCGAGCGATGCAATTGGATGAGATCCGTTTAGCCTTAGATGCGCTGGACACGGAGCTGATCGCTTTGTTCGAGCGGCGGATGGAGCTGAGCCTGGAAGTCGCTAAGGCAAAGAAACGGGATAATTTGCCCATTTATCAGCCCGAACGGGAAAAAGCGGTGCTGGACAGCCGGGCGGCCAAGCTGAAAGATCCCTGCTGGGCGGCAGCTACCCGCCGCCTGATGCAGACGATTATGGATCTGGGCAAAGATGCGCAAATGGATTATTTAGCCCAGCTGCGCCCGATCCCTGTCGTCGCCTATCAGGGTGTGCCGGGCGGATATGGTGAGCAGGCTGCTTTGGAGCATTTCGGGACTGCCCAGTGGAAGGCCTGCGAAACCTTTGGCGCAGTGGTGCACGCGGTGCAGGCGGGCGAGGCCGACTACGGCGTGCTGCCGCTGGAAAATTCAGTGACGGGGCCGGTGGTGCAGCCTATGGATCTGCTGGCGGCCTCGGGACTCTCCATCGTAGGCGAGCGCTCGCTTCCCATCCGCCATTGCCTCGTGGGCGTTGATGGCGCTCAGGAGGAGGAGATCCGCCAGGTGGTGTCCCATGAGCAGGGCCTAGCTCAATGCAGCCAATATTTGGAATCCCACCCCGCGATGGCGGTTTCGTCCCGCAGGAACACGGCTGAAGCCGCGCGCTTTGTGGCCCAAAATGGCGACCCTACCTGTGCAGCCATTGCCTCCAGCCGGGCGGCTGAGCTCTACGGCCTCTCGATCCTCCGGCGGGATATCCAGAACGACCGGGGAAACACGACGCGGTTTGTGATGATTGCGCGCAAGCGCTGCTCGAGCGGCAGCAAAACCTCGGTATATTTTGTGATCCGCAACGTTTCCGGTTCGCTTCAGGCGGCGCTGGAGGCGTTGGCCCGGCATGGTATTAACCTGATCGCCCTGCATACCCGCCCCATTCCCAGGGAGAAGTGGAGCTATGGATTTTTTGCCGATCTGTCCGGCGGGATGGATCAGCCGCATCTGGCTGCCGCGTTGGAGGATTTAAGCCGGCAATGCCAGCAGATGACGGTGCTGGGCAGCTATCAGCCGGATCCGGAGGATGAACATGAGCGCTAATCTTTATTTGGTAGGCTATATGGGCGCGGGCAAAAGCACGGTGGGCGCGGCGGCTGCCAGACTGCTGGGCCGCGAATTTATCGACCTGGATCAGGTGATCGAAGCGCGGGAAGGCTGCGGCATACCGGCGATTTTTGAGCGGCAGGGGGAAGGCGGATTTCGCCTCTGCGAGCAAAAGGCCTTGCGCGCTGTTGCGGAATCTGGCGCGGTGGTTGCAACCGGAGGCGGAATCCTGACCTATCCCGGCAACCGGGAAGCGATGGAAAAAAGCGGTGTGATTGTCTTTTTGGACAGGCCCTTGGAATCCATTTTGGCCGATCTGGATACTTCGGCGCGCCCCATGGCGGCAGGCGGACGAGAGCGGATCGTCAATCTATACCGTCAGCGAGAAGACCAGTATCGCAAGGCGGCGCAGCATCGCGTCGCCAATGCGGGCACGCTGGAAGACGCGGCGGCGGCGGTCGCGGCTTTGGCGAGAGAGGTGTTGTTATGGTAATCGCTTCGCTTCTGGCGGTGATTGGCGACCCCATCGCCCACAGCCTTTCACCTATGATCCATCAAACCATTTACCAGCAGGAGGGGATTGACGCGGCATATCTGCCGGTGCGCGTGGAGCGAGGCGGGCTGCCCGCCTTCCTGCAGGCAGCGGATACCTTTTCGGTAAAAGGGTTTAACGCCACCATGCCCCATAAACAGGATATTTTGCCCTATCTGAAGGCTTTGGATCCGGAAGCGAAGCGATTCGGTTCGGCCAATACCTTAAAGCGGGTGGCAGGGGGCTACATGGGCTATACCACTGACGGGCCGGGATTGAAGCGGGCTCTGGAGGAGGAAGGCGTAAGCTTTTACGGAAGGCGCATCCTGATTATGGGCGCTGGCGGCGTGACGCCTACGGTGACGGTAACGGCCGCCTTGGCCGGCGCCCAGGCGATGACGATTCTGAACCGGCATGCCGATAAAGCGCAGGCTGCGGCCGAGCTGACAACCCGGCTTTCGGGGCTTACGCCGCAGTGGGGCGCTATGGATGGCGCGCCCAGCGCCAGGCAGGCCCAAGGCTTTGATCTGGTCATCAATACGACGCCGCTGGGCATGGCGGGCTTTGATGATTTTACGAACTTTGACTTTCTGGACACCCTAGCGCCGAAGGCGGCGGTAGTGGACCTTATCTATCATCCCTTTGCCACGTCGCTTCTGAAGGCGGCGCAGGCTCGGGGGCTGCAGGCCGTGAACGGCCTGGGCATGCTGGCATGGCAGGCCTTTTTCGCGCATGAGATCTGGTTTGGTTCGCTGCCAAGCCCCCAGACGCGCCGAACTGTGCTGGAGCAGCTTCAGGCTGCGGCTAGCGGCTGCCGATAGGATAGGCCATAAGCGCGCAAATAGATACGGCCGCCCCGGATCGTCTGGCCGGACGATCCGGGGCGGCCGTTGTTCGTTAGAGAAATCAGGCGCTCTTTCGGGAACTGAAAGCTTTCATGCGCCCCCAAAGGCCTTTCCAGCGGCTGACAAAAGCCAGCTGCTGGGCGGGAACCAGGCCGGATTTCACGGCCACCGGCAGCAGGGCGCTGAGCAGCAGCGCCATTATGACCGTTTCCAACGGCAATAGAAGCAGGTTTTTAATCGCGCTGTTCGCTAGGTAGAAATAGTAGCCCTTCCCATAGAGCATGGCGCTCCAGACGGAGCCCAGCAAGATGTTAATCCATACGTTGACCGATAGCTTGCATAGGAAGATCCGCAAAAGAGAGAGCTTGGAACGGTAAAAGAAGAGGGCGTAAAACAAGGGCCCCAGCATGCTGGTGAGGGTGTAGCCGGGAAAGAATCCGCCGGAGGGATGAACGGCAAAACCGATAAGATCCGTCACAAGCCCATAGACCAGCGCCGTCAGCGGCCCGCCGATCCAGCCAGCTACCGTGCTGACGATGAAGCTGAAATAGATGCGTAAATTTTGCGCCACCGGGATATAGAAGCCGCTGACAACGATAGAAATCGCAACAAGGACGGCCATGAGCACAAGCACACGAATGTTTTTCAATTCTTCCGCCGCAGCCCGCCAATAAGCGCCGGAAAAAGGCGAGAGCAATGTTTTGCCTTGGTTTTTCGACATAAAAAATCCACTCCTTCCATAGATAAAGTTCCTGCCTACTGGCTCTATAGAGGAATGGCCGGTTCCATGCGGACGCCTGGGAGGGCGGACGCACTGTTTCTATATGCAGTAACGGGATGCGAAATCTGCACCGCAAGCAGCCGACGGCTTCCTTTTCGTCCGCCTGACAACTCCCCGTTCAGGCGGCACTTAACGCGCAGAAATCTACTTTACTGCCCACACCATAGCATGATTCTGGAGCGCTGTCAACTTCTTTCGACAGATCATGCGGATAAAGGGGCGGACGCATTAAAGGGGTTCGGGAGGAGGAAAACATGAAATCCAATAATCGCCTGCTACAGCATAGATAAGGATGCGGCGGACGAAATATTTCCTTCGCTTTGGATCGGTTAACGAAAAAAGCTTCTTATGCCGGGCAAAATTGAAAGTCACATAACGCCCGTTGAACGGGAGGACGGGGCGGAATTTAACCGAATGCGTCAAGGATAAAGGTGCAGGCGCGAACAATAAAGCGGTCGATATCCTGAGGCAGGATATACCGCGCCGGCGCATAGCGTGCCATATCCATGCCGTCGTAGAAGCCAAGGATATGATCCCGCCATGCCTCTACTTCCGGCGCGGAGACAAGCCCCTCAAAATCCTGACCTTGGACGCCGTTCAGCAGGTCAAAGACTTCCGGGCGCCAAGGGCTTATAAGATATAGATGCCAATCGGCCAAATCCGTGTCGTTATAATATGCGGCCTTGACATCCAGGCAGGGCGAAGCGTCGTCACGGTATCGCGTGAGATAGCAGGGAGTGTAGAAGCTGCGCACCCATTCGACGTCGGTAAGCAGATGGACGGCGTAGCCCACCCGGAAGCTATCGGAGGCCGGGACGCCGCATGTATGCTCCATGAGCGCCAAGGCACGGCGGATGCGTTCCTCATATCCAGGCTGTGACGGCAGCGCATCGCGAAGGTGGGACCGGTCCTTATCCGCACGGGTCCAGCCTTCGCGTTTGTGGATGCTGTCGGGGGCATTGGCTCCCAGATAGTAGGCCGCTTTGTCCGCTCCAGCGAAGGGTTCGTCTTTCAGGGCATGGGCGACCGCCAGATGAACCATGGGTAGGGGCATTGATTCAACCTCCTTTATCGTAGACGGGAATGGGCTAAGGTGGGAAGAAGCTAAAAGGGGCTGGCCGGGCGGTCCTGCCGGCGCTTTTTCAGGGCTGGGCAGGCCATAGGCCAGCGGCAGCCGCCTTTGCATCCCCGACAAGGATAGGTGGGTGATGCGCATTGAAGCGCAGCGGCGGCAAATTGATCATCAGCCAGCATAGCGCGTCCGGCACAGACGAGATCGGCACAGCCCGCGTCCAGAACCGCTTGGGCCTGTTCCCAGCTGCGCACGCCGCCCACCCCCATGACGGGAACGCGCCCGGCAGCCTGTTGGCGAATGCCTTGCGCTAGATAAAAGCGCCCGTCAAAGGGGAAGCCTTCAGGCGACTGCACGGAACCGTCCATGCCCGAAGATACGTTAAGCCCATGGACGCCGGCCTGAATATAGAATTCGGCGATCCGCCGGCTTTCCTCCAGATCCGGGTCGTTGCCGCCCATGCGCACGGTGACGATGAAGTCGTCGCCGCAGGCCGATTGGATATCCTGAATTATTTCGCGGGCCAAGTGGGTGCGCCCTTCGGTAGAGCCGCCATAGTCGTCCTCGCGCCGGTTATAGCCAGGGTGAGCAAAGGCGTTCAGCAGATAGCCGTGGCAGCCGTGCAGCTCTACGCCGTCCACTCCGGCCTCGCGGGCCCGAAGCGCCGCCTGGGTAAAGGCGCGCCGGATAGCGGCAATCTCCTCCAGGGTCAGCGCTTGAACCGATCCATTTGCGTCCGTATAGGCGCTGGGCCCCACGCGTGGGCCCGCCTCGGGGCAGGTAGCAGGCCCCGCGTGATGCAGCTGCACCAGCACCATCGCGCCGCCCATATGGCAGGCTTCGGCCACGTGGGCCAACCCAGGGATCTGTTCATCACGCCATAAGCCTAGTTCCTCAGGGCTCAGCCGCCCTTGGGGCAGCACGGCGGTCGCTTCAAGGATAATGAGCCCTACGCCTGCCTGGGCGCGGGCCAAATAATGATGGATATGGCGGGCTGTTACATCCCCGTCGCTGCAGCCCAAACCAAAGCTGACCATGGGCGGCATGACAAGGCGATTTTTAAGCTGATACTGATGGAGCGTGGAAGTATCGGTAAGCTTCATGGTTATTCTCCTTTTCCCCTCAAACCCGCCATCTGGCAGGGAAGGTGCTTGGCTAAAAGTAGGCAGGGGTTGGACGCATCCCAGTAGGAGGGAAAGACCTCCAAAGGAACGAATCCCTGCCGACGGTAAAATCTTCGGGTGCGCTCATATGGCTCATAGACCGCGGAAGCATCCAGGGTTTTCACGGTGAGATAGATATGCCCGCGCTCGAGGCAGTACGCTTCCGCCTGGCGAATCAACCGGGAACCAATGCCTTGCCGGTGGTAGCCGGGCAGAACGCCCATCACGCAAATTTCAGCGGTATAGGGATTATGCGCCTTAACGGCGATAAAGCCTATGGGATGCGCTTGCCTATAGGCGGCAAAAAGAGGCAGGCTGCGTACCGCGTTCGTATATTCAATGATGGATGCTTCCACTGCAAACCATTCAGGCAGCGATTGTAGGATATGGCTGCAGATGTCCGATTTTTCCTGAGGATCCTCAACGGTGGCGATAAGCATGATAAAATCGCCCTCCTAAGGTTAATTCGGCTCCTGGCCTACTTTCATCTTACTGGCTTTTAGATGGATTGTCCACTCTTTTCTTGACGAGGCAGGAGGGGCCCGGTATACTTGTGCTATCGGGATACCATGCAAAAGAGGGTATGAAATGGAAAAGGTTGTGATTAGCCACCGCATTGTGGAGGAAGGGCTTCGGGCCTTAGAAGCGCGCTGTCGGGTTATCCTGCCACCGGAGGGCGGCTTTGATGAGGAAACGCTGATCAGCGAACTGGCCGATGCCGATGCGCTGCTGGCGGCGGGCGCCGTTACCGAGCGGATGATAGCGGCTGCGCCCAGGCTGAAGATTGTCGCAAATCATGGCGCAGGTTACGACCGGGTGGATGTGGCCGCCGCCACCCGGCGGGGGATTCCGGTCACCAACATTCCCGACGCAACTGCGCTGCCTACCGCTGAGATGGCGTTGGCGCTGCTGCTCTGCCTCGAGCGGGACATGCTGCGTGTGAACCGTCTGATGCGGGAGCAGGCGCCGGAGCCGCTTTTTGGCATGAGCCGGGAACATATGGGGCATTCGCTGATGGGGCGCAGGCTCGGCGTAATCGGCATGGGCCATATTGGCCAGAAGATGGCCAACTTGTGCGCGGCACTGGGCATGGAGGTCGTCTATTACGCTCGCCACCGGAGGCTGGACGTACCCTATACCTGGATGCCGCTGGACGAACTATTGGCCGAATGCGATGCGTTAACCCTGCATTGCCCGCTGACCGATGAAACGAGGGGCCTGATCGGGGCTCGGGAGTTGGCGCTGATGAAGCCGGAGGCTGTGCTAATCAACACCGCCCGGGGCGCGGTGGTGGATCATGACGCGCTCATCGAGGCGCTGCAAGCCGGTCGGCTGGCCGGCGCGGGGCTGGATGTATTTCCCCAGGAGCCCCACGTCCCCCAGGCGTTGCTGAATATGCCAAACGTGGTGCTGATGCCCCACTATGGTACCAACACTGTGGAGGCGCGCATCGCCATGGTAGAGGCCTGCTGCGAGCGTATCCTAGCTGCCCTAGACGGTAAGCGCCCGCCCAACGTCGTGAATCCTGAAATTTATGGAGAATAGGGAGATATTCCCTTTTTAAGGAGGAGCATGATGACAGAGATTGAAAAGCGCACAGAACGGACTCGCTGGTTCCTTCAGGACCGCTTCGGTATGTTTATCCACTTCGGCCTCTATGCCATCCCCGCCCGGGGCGAATGGGTGCGTTCGACGGAGCAGATCTCCGTAGAAGACTATCAGCCCTTCTTCGACGAATTTAATCCCACGGAGTTTGACGCCAAGCAATGGGCTAAGTTGGCGAAGGAAGCGGGTATGAAATATGCGGTGCTGACCAGCAAGCATCACGATGGATTTTGCTTATTTGACAGCCAACTGACGGATTACAAGATCACCAACACGCCCTTTGGACGCGACCTTGTGCGGGAATTCCTGGATGCTTTCCGGGCAGAAGGGCTCAAGGTAGGTTTGTACTATTCGCTGCTGGACTGGCATCATCCCGGATATCCGGCCTACGGCGACCGCCAGCATCCCATGCGATATAATGAAGCCTATAAGGGCATGACGCGCGATTGGGACAGCTACCTGACCTATATGCATGGGCAGGTGCGGGAAATCTGCTCCAACTATGGCAAGTTGGATATCCTTTGGTTCGACTTCTCCTATGGCGATATGAAGGGGGAGAAGTGGAAGGCTAAGGAGCTGGTGGAGATGGTGCGCTCCCTGCAGCCGGATGTGATCATCGATAACCGCTTGGAGGGAAGCGGTGAGGAGGGCGGCTCGCTATATACCGCCGATCCGACGAGCTATGCCGGCGATTTCGCCAGCCCGGAGCAGATTATCCCGCCGGAGGGCGTAACCAATGTGTTGGGCGACCCGATTCCCTGGGAAGCCTGCATCACCATGAACGAGAACTGGGGCTACTGCTCCTATGATAAGAATTTCAAATCTGCCGGCTTGATCATTCGTAAGCTGGTGGAGTGCGTTTCTAAGAACGGCAATATGCTGCTGAACGTGGGACCCGACGCCAAGGGGCGTATTCCCGATGAATCGGTGGCCATCCTCAAGGAGATTGGACGGTGGATGCATCGCAATGGCGATTCCATCTATGGCTGCGGTTCCGCAAACCTGCCCAAGCCGGAGTGGGGATGGTATACCGCCAAGGCAGGCAAGCTTTACGCCCATGTGCTGGAGCCCTCCATTGGGGTGATCGCCCTGCAGAACCTGGGTGGCAAAATTGATTCCATGCGCCTTTTGGCCGATGGAAGCGAGCTGAAGATTCCACAGACGTTCACAACGGCAACCTTTGCCAATCACGCCTTTTTCAACTGGGGTCCGGGGCATACCTCCTATCCGCTGCCCGATGAAAAGGATTCCGTGGTGGAAATTCGGCTGAAATAGCCAGTAAAAAAGATGGCGTGCCGCCCCCCAACCGGCATAGGGGCGGCACGCTTTATTTTATGGCATATGGGCCGGGAAGAATTCTTTATTGTAACCATTGCAAACAGGAGAAACCGTGGTATAATAAGAATATCCAACCCTAAGACGCTGTCTGCGGGAAGGAGAACAGACAAACCAACCTCTGAATCCAAGGATTTGTTCCGAGGGCAAGAGCGCGGACATCAAAACGCCTATTTTTTGCGTGTTTTTGTGCTGCCTTTGCGCCTTCGGGTCAAAGGCAGCTTTTTTGTTTCAAGGAGGAGCTATGCAGACACGAATCGCACTCATTGGCATCATGGTGGAGGATATGAGCGCTACCGAACGCATTAATGCGCTGCTGCATGAATACAGCCGGTATGTGGTAGGGCGGATGGGTATTCCTTACCGCGACCGCGGGGTATCGATCATTTCTGTGGTGATGGATGCGCCGGGAAATGATATTAGCACGCTGGCGGGCAAGCTGGGGCAGATAAAAGGGGTTAGCGTCAAGACCATCTATTCTAAAGAACCGGAGCCCAAAGATCATGAAGGAAACGCTTGAAGTCCTCGCCCGAGGTGAGCGGCTGCAACCGCAAGACTTTCAATCGCTGATTGAAGAGGAGAATCCGCAGTTCTGGGCAGAAACCTTTGCCAAAGCCAGAGAGCGGGCACAGGCGGTTTTCGGCCGAAGTATTTATACCCGAGGCCTCATTGAATTCACCAACTTCTGCCGGCAGAACTGCTTGTACTGCGGAATACGTGCGGGGAATCCCCAAGCCGATCGATACCGGCTAACTCAACAGGAGATCTTGGAATGCTGCCAAGAAGGATACGGCCTAGGTTTCCGCACCTTTGTGCTGCAAGGCGGTGAAGATCCCTATTTTTCTGACGAGCGCATTGTCCAAATCGTCCGCGCCATCAAGGCGGCCTACCCGGACTGTGCGGTGACGTTGTCCATCGGGGAAAAGCCTATGGAGTCGTACCGGCTTTTCCGGGAAGCTGGAGCCGATCGCTATCTGCTGCGGCACGAAACGGCGGACAGTGAACATTTTGCTAAGCTACATCCGCCGGGCCAGCGGCTGGAAAGCCGCATGGCGTGCCTGGAAAGCCTCAAGGAGCTGGGCTATCAGGTAGGCACGGGATTTATGGTGGGCTCGCCGGGGCAGCAAAGCCGCCATCTGGCCCAGGATCTGGCCTTTATTCAGCGGTTTCGGCCGCAAATGGTAGGTATCGGCCCCTTTATTCCCCATAAAGACACGCCCTTTGCCGGGGAAAAGGCCGGAACCCTGCAGATGACCTTGCGGCTGATCGCTCTGCTGCGGCTGATGCTGCCGGATGCGTTGATTCCGGCGACTACCGCTTTGGGCACCATTGCCGAGGACGGCCGGGAACAGGGTATCCTAGCTGGCGCTAACGTGGTCATGCCCAACCTTTCGCCTATGCGAGTGCGAAAGAAATACGCCCTTTATGACAACAAAATCTGTACGGGTGAGGAGTCGGCTCAATGCCGGCAATGCCTTGCTGCCCGTATGGGTTCCATTGGCTATGAATTGACTGTGGATCGAGGGGACTATCATCCCTGGAAAGGAAAGGAACATGTATAATCCAAAATCTTCTGTTGCTACTGAATTTATTAACGATGAGGAGATTCGGGAAACGCTGGAATGGGCGGACAGGCATAAGTCCGACCGAGCGCTGATCGAGGGCCTGCTGGATCGGGCTGAAGACTGCAAGGGGCTTTCCCATCGTGAAGCCATGGTGCTCCTGGACTGCGATCTGCCGGATCTGAATAGCCGGATCGAGCAGCTGGCTATGAAAATTAAGCAGCGCTTTTACGGCAATCGCATCGTGATGTTCGCCCCGCTTTATCTGTCTAACTACTGTGTGAACGGATGCGTATACTGTCCATATCACTACAAAAACAAGCATATTGCCCGCAAAAAGCTGACCCAAGAGGACATTATCCGGGAGGTGACGGCTCTGCAGGACATGGGCCATAAGCGGCTGGCCCTGGAAACGGGAGAAGACCCGGTCAACAATCCCATTGAGTATATCCTGGAGAGCATCAAGACCATTTATTCGATCAAGCATAAAAACGGCGCGATCCGCCGGGTCAACGTCAATATTGCCGCTACCACGGTGGAAAATTATCGCAAGCTGAAAGAGGCGGGGATCGGTACCTACATTCTTTTCCAGGAAACTTACCATAAGGAGGCCTATGAGCAGCTGCATCCTACCGGCCCCAAGAGCAACTATGCCTACCACACTGAGGCGATGGACCGCGCTATGGATGGCGGTATCGACGACGTGGGTATCGGCGTGCTCTTTGGGCTGAACCGCTACCGGTATGACTTTACAGGCCTGCTGATGCATGCCGAGCACCTGGAGGCCGCTAAGGGCGTAGGGCCTCATACCATCTCGGTGCCCCGTATCCGTGCTGCCGACGATATCAACCCCGAGGACTTTACCGATGCCATCAGCGACGATATCTTTGCCAAGATTGTGGCGGTGCTTCGTATTGCGGTACCCTACACGGGCATCATCATCTCCACCCGTGAATCCCAAAAAACCCGGGAAAAGGTGCTGCATCTAGGTGTGTCGCAGATCTCTGGAGGCTCCCGTACCAGCGTAGGCGGCTATGCCGAAGAGGAGCCGGAGGAAGAAAATTCGGCGCAATTTGACCTGAGCGATACGCGTACGCTGGATCAGGTAGTCAATTGGCTGCTGGGCATGGGGTATATTCCCAGCTTCTGTACCGCCTGCTATCGAGAGGGCCGTACCGGCGACCGATTCATGAGCTTGGTGAAGTCGGGGCAAATCGCCAACTGCTGCCAGCCCAACGCCATTATGACCTTGAAGGAATACTTGGAGGACTATGCCAGCGAGGATACCCGAATCAAAGGCGAGGCCGTGATCCAAAAGGAACTGGCCAGTATCCCCAATGACCGGGTACGGGCGCGAGCTGCTCAATATTTGGACGAACTCAAAGCCGGCAAGCGGGACTTCCGCTTCTAAAGGGAGGAAGGCAAGATGGGTTTAACCAATACGCCCCAATCCAACCGCTTGCATATCGGCGTGTTCGGCCGGCGCAACAGCGGCAAATCTTCCTTGGTGAACGCGCTGACCGGGCAGCATACTGCCCTGGTATCCGACGTGGCCGGCACGACGACTGACCCGGTCTATAAGGCGATGGAGATCCATGGGATCGGCCCTGTGCTGTTTGTGGACACCGCAGGCTTTGACGACGAAGGTGAACTAGGCGCCATGCGGGTGGAAAAGACCCGCGCAGCGCTGAAAAAGTGCGATATTGCGCTGACGCTGCTCTCAGGCCGTGAGGATCCGCTGGAGAAGGAATGGCTTACCGCCATCCGCGCCGGTGGCTGTGCGGTCATTGCGCTGGTCAATAAGGCCGACGTGAGCGACGATATATCTGAAAGATTGGCCTTTATTCGCGAGGCATACGGCCTGGAGGCTATCGCAGTCAGCGCCAGGCTGGGGCAAGGGATGGATCAGGTTCGGGCGGCGATCATCCGAGCGATTCCTGAGGATTACGACAGCCGTGATATCACTGGGGGACTTTGCGGACCGGGAGACGTGGTCTTGCTGGTAATGCCGCAGGACATTCAGGCGCCCAAGGGAAGGCTGATTCTCCCCCAGGTGCAGACGCTCCGGGAGCTGCTGGACAAAGGATGCCTGGCCTTCTGTGTAACGACCGACCGCTTGAATGAAGCGCTGGGCAGGCTTCAGGCGCCACCCAAGCTGATCATCACGGATTCCCAGGCCTTTGCGCAGGTGCATGCATTGAAGCCGGAGGGGACGCTTTTGACCTCGTTTTCCGTGCTTTTTGCTGCCCATAAGGGAGACATTGACGCCTTTGTAAAGGGCGCTGAAGCCATTGACCGTTTAACGGAGAACTCGAAGGTGCTGATTGCCGAGGCATGCACCCATGCGCCGCTGACCGAAGACATCGGCCGGGAAAAGATTCCGCGGATGCTGCGTAAACGAGTAGGGCAGGGGCTGACGGTGGATCATGTATCGGGAACGGACTTTCCCCAAGATCTGACGGGCTATGACCTTATCATTCATTGTGGAGCATGCATGTTTAACCGGCGCTATGTTTTGTCCAGGGTGGCCCAAGCCCAGGCGCAGGGCGTACCGATTACCAATTACGGCGTAACCATTGCCAAGGCGACGGGGATCCTGGATCAGATCGCGTACTAGCTCGTGCGATGCGCTAAGGCGCGAGCAGACATCAGAAAAGTATAAAGAACACCGGCCGGCAAAAATCCCGGCCGGTTCTTTTGCGTCAAACGGGTTTCGCCTATTCTAGCCATGGATGCAGGAAGCCCTTGCAAATGGGGCGGGTTTCCGATATGATGAATAGTTGAACCAAGCTAATAAAAGGAGGCTGCCCCTCTTATGGCCCAGCGACAAGATAATATTCGTAATTTCTGCATCATCGCCCATATCGATCACGGCAAATCAACCCTGGCCGACCGGCTTTTGGAGCTGACCGGGGTGTTTGCTCAACGGGATATGGAGGAGCAGATCCTTGACTCCATGGACCTGGAGCGGGAACGAGGCATTACCATTAAAAGCCACCCTGTGCGCATGACATACCGGGATGGCGACGGCCAGGAATATATCTTTAACCTGATCGATACCCCCGGACATGTGGACTTCAACTATGAGGTATCCCGGGCCTTGGCCGCCTGCGAAGGCGCGCTCCTGGTGGTGGACGCCAGCCAGGGCATAGAGGCGCAGACGCTGGCCAACGTATATTTGGCGCTGGAGCATGATCTGGAAGTGATCCCGGTCATCAATAAAATCGATCTGCCCTCGGCCGACGTGGAAGGCACGCGGAAAATGATTGAGGACGTGATCGGACTGGACGCTTCCATGGCTCCTGCCGTATCGGCCAAGGACGGCACCAACATGGGCGAAGTGCTGGAGCAGGTAGCCCAGCTGCTGCCTCCGCCTCATGGCCAGGAGGAAGCGCCGCTGAAGGCTTTGATCTTCGATTCCTATTATGATAACTATAAAGGCGCCATTTGCTATATTCGGGTGGTGGACGGTGCGATCCGCCCGGGCATGCGGATGCGGATGATGTCTACCGGCAAGGAATTTGAGGTAACCGAGGTAGGGGTATTCCGTCCCAACTGGTCGCCTTGCCAGCAGCTCTTAGCCGGCGAGGTGGGCTATGTGGCCGCTTCCATTAAGAATGTGGCGGAAACCCGGGTAGGCGATACCATTACCGACGCTGCAGACCCCGCCTCTGAACCACTGCCTGGCTATAAGGAAGTCAGCCCTATGGTGTACTGCGGTATCTATCCCGCCGATGGTGCGCACTATGAGGATGTGCGTGATGCGTTGGAGAAGCTAAAGTTAAACGATGCCTCGTTGTGCTTTGAGCCGGAAACCTCTTCAGCGCTGGGGTTTGGATTCCGCTGCGGCTTCCTGGGCCTATTGCATATGGAGATTATTCAGGAACGGCTGGAGCGGGAATTCGATTTGGATCTTGTCACCACAGCCCCGAGCGTGATTTACCATGTGGTCAAGGGAAACGGGGAGGTGCTGAATATCGATAATCCGGCCAACCTGCCGGATCCGTCGGAAATCGATTACATGGAGGAACCCATCGTGACAGCCCACGTCATCACGCCGACCGACTATGTGGGCGTGATTATGGATCTGTGCCAGGAAAAGCGGGGGACCTTCATCACCATGGATTACCTGGAGGCGGACCGGGTGCAAATCACCTATGAGCTGCCGTTGAATGAAATTATCTACGATTTCTTTGATGCCATTAAGTCCCGTACCCGCGGCTATGCTTCGCTGGACTATGAGATGAAGGAATATCGCCAGAGCGAGCTTGTGAAGCTGGATATCCTGCTCAATGGAGAGATCTGCGATGCGCTGAGCACCATTGTCCATAAAGATAAGGCTTATGCCCGCGGGCGCCGGCTGGCTGAAAAGCTGGTGGAGGTGATTCCCAGGCAGATGTTTGAAATCCCGATTCAGGCGGCGGTGGGCGGCAAGATTATCGCCCGAGAGACGGTACGGGCGTACCGCAAGGATGTGCTGGCGAAGTGCTACGGCGGCGATATTTCCCGCAAAAAGAAGCTGCTGGAGAAACAAAAGGAAGGCAAAAAACGCATGCGCCAAGTAGGGACGGTGCAGGTGCCCTCTGAAGCGTTCATGAGCGTGCTGCGCATTGATTCCTAGAGCGCGCCGCATGGACGGGAATATGGCCGGAGGTTAAGACCTCCGGCTTTGTTCTGTATTCATAATATTCGTTAGGGGCCTTGTAATTAAAAAGGGATCCGTCTATAATGAAGCGCATAAGACACCGAACAATTGAAGGAGGAGACCGGTACGGATGGGGGAGATTGCAACGCTGACGCTGTTTAAGCTATTTCATCAGTGCGCCCATCGCATGAATCGGACGGGCAAATACCAAGGACAGGGGAGGTTGCTTCTTCTGCTGGAGGAGCAAGGCACGCTTACCCAGCGTGAACTCATCGAAATTACGGGCTGCCGCTCATCTACCCTGAGCGAGCAACTGGAGAGCATGGAGAAGGCGGGCTGGGTTACCCGAGAGAAAAATGCCGCCGACAAACGCAACATTGACCTGGCGCTGACGCCATCGGGCAGGCAAACGGCGAGGGAGGTGCGGGCATGGCGGGCCGGGCATGCCGAGGCGCTTTTCGGCATGCTGGATGAAAAGGAGCGGGACAGCCTCTATACGCTGCTGCAAAAGCTTTCGGCTGCCTGGGCGGAAATGGCGCAGCAGAAGGAGGCGGGCAGATGAAGCTGATGCTACGCTATGTCCGGCGGCATCTTGGCATGTTTTTTACGGCCATCAGCTTTTTATGCATAGAAGCCATGGCCGATTTGCTCCAGCCTACCTTTATGGCCCATATTGTTGACGAAGGGGTAAAAGCGGCGGATATCTCAACCATTCTGCGATATGGCCTGATCATGGTAGGTATCGCCGCGGCAGGCGCAGTCGGCGCCGTAATGCGAAACATCTATGCCAGCCGCACCTCACAAACCATCGGAATGGAATTGCGAGGCGATATTTACCGCAAGGTACAGACGCTGTCCTTTGAAAATATCGACCATTTACAACCGGCTTCCATCATCACACGTATCACCAACGACGTGACGCAGATTCAGGAATTCATTAACGGCTGCATGCGCATTATGATTAAGGCCCCAATTACCTGCGTAGGCGCGATTATTCTGATTATTGTCCAAACGCCACGGCAGATCCCGGTCATGGCAGTCATCCTGGTGATCGCTGCGGTGCTGATTGCCGCCAACATGAAGCTCGGCTACCCCCGCTTTGGCAATTTGCAGCGGAAGCTGGACCGGCTGAATAACGTCAGCCGTGAATTCCTATCTTCCATCCGGGTCGTGAAGGCCTTCCATGCTGAAGCGCAGGAGCAGGAAAAGTTTGAATCAGCTTCCCAAGAGCTGGCCGGCGCCGGCATATCCGCCATGCGCGTTATGGCGGTGTTCGCCCCGCTTATTAACCTGGCGGTGAATATGGGCATTGTCGTACTTTTGTGGATCTCACAAAACCGGCAGGCGGCTGAAATTGGACGGTTGATGGCCTCGGTGAACTACATGACGCAGGTCTTGTTTGCCATCGGCATGGTGTCCAACATCCTGAATACTGCAGTGCGGGCTATAGCGTCCTCTGAGCGTGTCAGTGAGGTGCTGGAACAGACACCCGCCCAAAAAGCGCCCGAACGCCCGGCAACGCAGCCGATCCGAGGTGGCATTTGCTTTGAGGACGTATCGTTTGCCTATGCGGATGCGGGAAAAGAGGCGCTGAGCCATGTTACCTTTTGGGCGTCGCCCGGCGAAACTATCGGAATCATTGGCCCTACGGGCTCGGGCAAAACGACGCTGGTCAACTTGGTGCCTCGATTTTATGACGCCACATCCGGCCGCGTCCTGATCGACGGGATGGACGTCACCCAGATCGAGTCAAACCGGCTGCGTACGGCGGTGGCCGTCGTGCCGCAGAAGGCGCTGCTTTTTTCGGGTACCATCGAAGAAAACCTGCGCTGGGGCAAGCAGGAAGCGACCCCACAGCAGCTCCGGGAAGCGGCTCGGACGGCTTGCGCTGAATCGTTCATTGAAGGAACGGAAAAAGGATACGATACCCTGCTGGGCCAGGGCGGCGTCAATCTTTCCGGCGGCCAGAAGCAGCGGCTGGCCTTAGCCCGGGCCCTTGTGCGCGATCCGCAGGTACTGATCCTGGACGACTGCACCAGCGCCCTGGATGCGGATACCGAGGCGGCTGTGCTGAAGGGGTTGCGCCGGCGGGCGGCAGGTATGACCGTGCTGCTCATCAGCCAGCGCATTGCGACGGTTATGCGGGCTGACCGGATCCTATGCCTGGAGAATGGGAACGTCATGGGGTTTGGAACCCATGACGAACTAATGGAGGCGTGTCCGACATACCGGGCGATCTATGCTTCACAGATTGGGGGTGGCTGCGATGAATGAACGCCATGTGACGCCGCCAGCCAATATGGGCGGCGTAGGCCGGGCGGGCATGCGAGGCAGGCCGGTGGAGAAGCCTAAGGATCTCAAGGGCACTTTGGCACGGCTGTGGCGGCTGACCCAAGGCCACCGCAAGGGATTGGGCTGGATCCTGTTGCTTTCAGCGCTGACCTCCGCTTCAGCCATCCTTTCCCCGCTGGTGATCGGTGAGGCGGTCAATGCGATTGACGGCGGGCGTCCGGCGCAGCAGATCCTCGTGGTGCTGCTGGGGCTGTATCTGTGTGATTGGCTGGTCCGCTTCCTGCAGCAGTATTTTATGGCCTCCATTGGCCAGCGGATGATCCATTATATCCGGATTACCCTTTTTGGGGTGATGAAGCAGCTGCCGCTGTCCTTTTTTGACCGCCGCCAGCATGGTGAGCTGATGAGCCGGCTGACCAACGACGTGGATAACATCAGCAATACCCTTTCCAACTCGCTGACACAGCTGCTTACCTACTTTTTTACCATCATAGGCATCTTGATGATGATGCTCTCCTTAAACGTGCTGCTGACCTTGATTTCGCTGGCAGCGGTGGGCTTTATTTTCCTGCTTACCCGGATCATTACCCGGCGCACCCGCAAGATGTTCGCCGAGCAGCAGCGGATCTTGGGCAAGCTTAACGGACAGATTGAGGAGAGCATCTCCGGACTGAATGTGGTCAAAGCCTTCTGTCAGGAAGAGCAGATGGTGCGGCAATTCGATGAAAGCAATGAGGCGTTGCGGCGGGTGGCTACGCGGGCGCTGATTTGGTCCGGCTACCTAATGCCCATTACCAACGTAATTAATAACTTTAACTTTGTTTTTATCTCCATCTTCAGCGGCATTTTTGCTGTGAAGGGCTGGATCTCCATCGGCATGATTTCGAGCTTTCTGCTCTATGCCCGACAGTTCTCCCGGCCCTTTGTGGAGATTGCGAATATTTATAACAATTTCCAGACGGCCGTTGCCGGGGCGGAGCGTATCTTTGAAATATTGGACGAACAGCCGGAGCCGGAGGACGCGCCGGATGCAATACCGCTGGCGTCGCCCAAGGGCGATATCACGCTGGATCATGTAACCTTCGGCTATTCCCCGGATCATCCGATTCTGAAAGACGTTTCAATCGAGATCCCCGCCGGGACCAAGGCGGCTATTGTAGGCCCCACCGGCGCCGGTAAAACGACGATCATCAACCTGCTCACCCGCTTTTATGACGTAAACAGAGGCAGTATCCGGCTGGATGGGCATGACTTGCGGGATTATCAGCTGCAGCAGCTGCGGCAGTGCTTCGGCGTGGTGCTGCAGGATACAGCGCTCTTTGCCGTATCAGTGCGGGACAATATTCGTTATGGCCGGGAGCGGGCGACTCAGGCCCAGGTGGAGGAGGCGGCGCGAATTGCTGGAGCCGACGCCTTTATCCGCCGCTTGCCCGACGGCTATAATACGGTATTAACCCAAGGGGGCGCGGAACTGAGCCAGGGGGAACGGCAATTGTTAACCATTGCCCGTGCTGTGCTGGTGGACGCGCCGATCTTGATTCTGGACGAGGCGACAAGCTCGGTGGATACGGTGACCGAGCAAAAGATTCGCCGGGCGATGCTGAAAATCACCGAGGGACGCACGTCTTTTATCATTGCGCACCGCCTTTCAACCATCCGCGATTCGGACATTATCCTTTTAATTGAGGGCGGAAGGATTGCAGAGCAGGGTACCCATGAATCGCTGATGGAGCAAAACGGTCTTTACGCCTCGATGTACCGCACCCAGATGGGCGGATATGAATGAACGCGGAAGAAAGGAGCGTTAACATGGCACAGGAAACATGGCGGTTTGATACTGGTTCTGGCAAAGACGTATCCCTATATGTGCATATTCCCTTCTGTGCCAGCCGCTGCCGGTACTGTGACTTTGCTTCCAACGTAGCGGGCCGCAGCGCGATGGAACGCTATGTGGATTGCCTGCTGCAAGAGATGGACCGATGGGCGCCGGCGCTGAGCGGGCGTGTGATCTCGACGGTGTTCTTTGGCGGCGGCACGCCGGGATTATTACCGCCCCCTATGACCGAACGGATCGTAGATGGGATACGCAGTCGGTTTGACTGTGGGATGGCGGGCGAATGGACGCTGGAAAGCAATCCCGAGGTAACCAACCTGGACCGGGCGCGGCAGTGGCGGAGTATGGGATTTAACCGGCTTTCCCTGGGTTTGCAGGCCGCGCAGCCGGCGCTTTTAGCCATGCTTGGAAGGCGCGCCGACGCCCAACGCCTGCTCATGGCGGCGGAAGCCGCGCAGCGGGCAGGGTTTGGAAACCTGAATGTAGATCTTATGGCTTCTCTGCCAGGACAGCGGGCGGAAGATCTGCTGGCAAGCGTCGACATAGCCGCCCAGGCGGGCGCCAGCCATATCTCGCTCTATGCGCTGGTGGTGCATGAGGATACGCCGCTGGGGCGGGAAATCTGCTCCGGCGCGCTTAGCCAGCCCAGCGAGGATGAGGACCGGGACATGTTTGAAGCGGCCTGCGGCCACCTGGAAGCCCAAGGCTACGCCCGATATGAAATCTCCAATTTTGCCAAGCCGGGTATGGCGTGCCGCCATAACCTTGTCTATTGGCGGCGGGGCGATTATCTGGGCTTGGGTGCGTCTGCGGCCTCCTGCGACGGCGGACGGCGATGGTGCAATGTGTCGGGCCTGGAAGCGTATTGTAGGCGCATGGAATCGGGCGCAAAACCATGGGATGAGGAAGAAACGCTTTCGGAGCTTGATCAAGCTTTTGAAACGCTGATGCTGGGCCTTCGGCTGACGGAGGGCGTCAGCCGGGTTGCCTTTAAAGAAAACTTCGGATATGACTTCGGCGTGCGCTTCCAGCCCATGCTTCAGCGATGGATAGAGGCGGGTCTTGCCCGAATGCCAGAGGATCGCCTGATGCTGACGGCCGCGGGTATGGATGTGCAGAACGCCCTTTTGGTGGAGCTGATGGAGCGCATGGGCCTGTAAATAGAAATAAGAACAAAACGTAAACAAAACCGTTCACGCCAGAATTTGTCATGCGAGCCCTTGACAAATGGCGGGGGCGGTGTTATTTTATAGATAATTCGTGATTAGCACTCGATTCGAGTGAGTGCTAACAACGAAAAGGAGGTGTTGGGATGGAGCTCAATGAACGCAAGCTGGCCATTCTTAAGGCGATCGTCGAGGATTATATCGCTACGGCCGAACCTGTTGGCTCCCGAACGCTGTCGAGGAAATATATTCCGAATCTCTCCTCGGCCACCATCCGAAACGAGATGAGCGACTTGGAGGAAATGGGCTATTTGCTTCAGCCGCACACCTCGGCCGGACGCATCCCTTCAGAGTCGGCCTACCGGCTCTATGTGGATCAGCTGATGGAGCAGCAGCCCCTTTCGACGGAAGAGATTAACCAGATTCGCCAACAGGCCTGGCGCAAGGATGAACAGATGCAGACCATCATCCGTCAAACGGCCTACATTATCAGCGAACTGACCCAGTATACGGCGCTGGTGCTGGCCCCGCAACTGCGGAGGGCTACCTTGAAACGCATTCAGCTGGTTTATCTTTCCGCGGGCATGGCGCTGGTCGTCATCGTGACCGATACGACGGTGGTAAAGGATTCGATTCTTCCCATCCCGGAGGGAATCACGGAAGAAGACCTGACGAGGATATCGCGCTTGCTGACCGAGCGCTTTGCCGGACACAGCCTGACGGATATTGATCTGCAGACTGTGGAGACGCTGCAAAAGGATCTGTACCGCAACCGGGTTTTCTTTGATAACCTTATCCGGGCGTTAAACGACAGCATCCTAAAACCCGACCGGGGACGCTTGGTGCTGGACGGCGCGGTCAATATCTTTCATTATCCGGAATATAAGGATATTGACAAAGCGCGCCACTTCCTGACCATGCTGGAAACCCGCGACCAGCTCTACCGCATGCTGGCTAAGCGCACCAAGTGGGAATATACGATTACCATCGGCGACGAAAACCAGGAGCGAGAGCTGCGGGACTATTCCGTCGTTACGGCCACCTATAAGGTGGGGAACCGGCCGGTAGGCTCCATCGGCGTGATCGGACCTATGCGGATGAACTATCCGCGGGTCGTTCAGGTGCTCAGCGAGGCCACCCACAGCCTGGGCGAAATTTTCTCGGAAAAGAATCACAACATTGAGCATAGAAACGGAAAGGGCGAACAAAATGAAAAAGCATGAGTCCAAGGCCAAGGAGCCGGAAAAGGTAGACCAGGCCAAGGCGGCAGAGGCCGAAGCCCCGGCCCAGGAGCCGGAGAATCCCCTTCAAAAAGAACTGGACGAAGCAATCGCCAAGCGGGACGAATACCTGAAGCTGGCGCAACTTGCTCGGGCGGAATTTGACAACTACCGCCGGCGTAACCAGAACGTGCGGGCCGATGCTTTGGCTGAAGGCGCGGCCGAGGCCATCACGGCGCTGCTGCCGGTGCTGGATAATCTGGAGCGGGCGGTGGCGGCCGGAGGCGAGGGCAGCTATGCCGAAGGCGTGGCGATGGTACTTCGCCAGTTTACCGATTGCCTTAAGGGCCTTGGCGTAACGGAGATCCCCTGTGAACCCGGCGCCAGCTTCGATCCGAACCTGCATAACGCCGTGCTGAACGGCCCTGCCGATGAGGCGCATCCAGAAGGGACGATCCTGACGGTGCTGCAGAAAGGTTACGAGTATAAATCCAAAATCCTGCGCCACAGCATGGTGCAGGTAGCCCAATAGACACGAAGATTACCCATTTTCATAACAAAACCTAAGGAGGTTCATCATGGGAAAAATTATCGGTATTGATTTAGGCACCACCAATTCCTGCGTTGCCGTGCTTGAGGGCGGCGATCCTGTTGTCATTCCCAATCCGGAAGGTAACCGTACCACGCCTTCCGTCGTAGCTTTCACCAAGGAAGGCGAGCGTATGGTCGGACAGATCGCCAAACGGCAGGCCATTGTCAATCCTGATCGTACGGTGATGTCGATTAAACGCGAGATGGGCACTGCTCATAAGGTGACCATCGACGGCAAGAGCTATTCGCCCCAGGAGATTTCGGCTTTCATCCTGATGAAGCTTAAGAGCGATGCAGAGGCTTATCTGGGTGAAACGGTATCCCAGGCGGTAATTACTGTGCCTGCTTACTTTTCTGACGCGCAGCGCCAGGCCACCAAGGATGCTGGCAAGATCGCCGGCCTGGAGGTGCTGCGTATCATCAACGAGCCCACAGCGGCCGCGCTGGCCTATGGCCTGGATAAAGAGCATAACCAGAAAATCATGGTGTACGATCTGGGCGGCGGTACCTTTGATGTCTCGATTATGGAGATTGGCGACGGCGTCTTCGAGGTGTTGGCTACTGCCGGCAATAACCGCTTGGGCGGCGACGATTTTGACCAGCGCCTGATTGATTATATTGCCGATAGCTTCCAGCGTGAGAACGGGATTGACCTGCGCAAGGACCGTAATTCCCTGTCCCGCTTAAAGGAAGCGGCGGAGAAGGCAAAGATCGAGCTGTCCGGCATGACCAGCGCCAGCGTGAACGCGCCCTTTATCACGGCCGATGCCAGCGGTCCTAAGCACTTGGATATGACGATTACCCGGGCCAAATTTGATGAAATTACCGCGGATCTGGTAGAAAAGACCATGGGCCCCATCACCCAGGCCATGCGTGACGCCAACCTGACGCCCAAGGATATCGACCGGATTATCCTGGTCGGCGGTTCCACCCGCATTCCTGCGGTGCAGGCCGCCGTTAAGAAGATTACCGGCAAGGATCCCTATAAGGGCATTAACCCCGACGAGTGCGTAGCCGTGGGCGCCGCAATCCAGGGCGGTGTTTTAGGCGGCGAGGTCAAGGATGTGCTGCTGCTGGACGTTACGCCTCTGTCCTTGGGCATTGAAACCCAATATGGCGTATTTACCCGTATGATTGACCGTAACACCACCATCCCCACCCGCAAGAGCCAGGTGTTCTCTACTGCGGCCGACGGGCAGACCTCCGTTGAGGTTCACGTGCTGCAGGGCGAGCGCGAGATGGCCAAGGATAATAAGACCTTAGGTAAGTTTATGCTCACCGGCATTCCCGCCGCGCCCCGCGGCGTGCCGCAGATTGAGGTAACCTTTGACATCGATGCCAACGGCATTGTGCACGTATCCGCCAAGGATCTGGGCACCGGCAATCAGAACGAAGTCGTGATCACCGCGTCCACCAATCTGTCCGATGAGGAGATCGACCGCGCCGTGAAGGAAGCGGAGAAGTACGCAGCCGAAGATAAGGCCCGTAAGGAGTCGGCGGAGACCCATAACATGGCCGATTCGCTGGTCTATCAGACGGAGAAGACGATCAAGGAGCTGGAAGGCAAGCTATCCGCCGAGGACAAGAGCCGCCTGGAAGCGGAGATGGAAGACCTCAAAAAGGTGAAGGATGGCGAAGATATCCCCGCCATTAAAGCCGCTACCGAGAAGCTGACCCAGACCTCCTATGAGATCTTCGGTAAGGTTTACCAGCAGACCCAGGGCCAGGCCGGTCCTAACCCGGGCGATCAGGCCGGACAGGGCCAGCAGGGCGGCTACCAGGACGGTTCGGTGGATGCCGATTATACCGTCGAGGATGATAAATAAGACCGCTTAGCGGCGGAGGAACGCATAAGGCGCAATTGCGCTGTGCGACTTCATAAAAGGGAAGATGAGCCAAGGCGACTGCGCTTTGGCTTTTCCCGGGTTGAGAGGTGAAGCCAATTGGCGGCAAAACGAGATTATTACGAAGTACTGGGGATCAATCGCGACGCCTCAGACGATGATATCAAGCGGGCATACCGCAAGATGGCCAAGCAATACCATCCTGATCTGCATCCGGGCGATAAGGAGGCCGAGGCCAAATTTAAGGAGGTTAACGAGGCGTACGCTACCTTGTCCGACGCGCAGAAGCGCGCCCGGTATGATCAGTTTGGCCACGAAGATCCGGCGGCCGGCGGCGCGGGCGGATACGGCGGCGGATATGGTGGCGCAGGATTTGAGGATCTGGGCGATATCTTCAGCTCCTTCTTTGGAGGCGATATTTTCGGCGGCGGCCGGCGGCGCCGGAACGGCCCGCAGCCGGGTAACGACCTGGAGTATGAGCTGCGTATCAGCTTTGAAGAAGCGGCCTTCGGCGCGAAAAAAGAGATTACCATTACCCGCGAGGCGCTATGCGACGAATGCGGCGGAACCGGGGCCAGAAAAGGCACAGCCCCGGAAACCTGCCCGGACTGCCGCGGCTCAGGGCAGGTGGTGACCTACCAGAATACGCCGCTGGGGCGTATTCAAACCCAGCGGCCCTGCTCGCGCTGCGGCGGTAAGGGGCAGATCATCAAAGAGCCCTGTTCGCGCTGCGGCGGCAGAGGGCGCGTGCGTAAGAGCCCCAAAATTTCCTTGAATATTCCGGCAGGTATCGACAATGGTCAGCGCATTAACCTGCGGGGAGAAGGAGAGCCGGGGATCAACGGCGGACCGGCCGGCGATCTTTACGTGCGGATTGCCGTTGCGCCCCACAAGCTCTTTAAGCGGGATGGATATAACTTGCGTTGCGAGATCCCGATCACTTTCCCTCAGGCTGCGTTAGGCGCAAAGATCGACGTGCCTACGCTAGAGGGCAAGGTGGAATACGATATCCCGGAGGGAACGCAGACCGGCACCACCTTCCGCTTGCGTAACCGGGGTATTCAGATGCTCAATTCAAAGAATCGCGGCGACCTGTATATTACGGTTAAGGTGGAAGTGCCGCGGGCGCTCAATGCTCAGCAAAAGAAGCTGCTGAAGGACTACGACAGCTCCATGACCGGGCGCGAGCACCGAGAAAGCAAGTCCTTCTTTGATAAGATGAAAGATATACTGGGAAATTAGGAGGTCTGCCATGAATTGGGTGGAAGTGACGGTACATACCACCACCGAAGGGGCGGAAATTGTCGCCAACGCGCTGGAAATGGCTGGGGCCGGCGGCGCGGTGATTGAGGACAAGGCCGACCTGGCGCGCTATCAGCGCAGCGAGGGCGATTGGGATTATATCGACGAGGAAATCGGCGCAAAGATGTCGGAGGACGTGCTGGTAAAGGGATATTTGCCCGACGATGCCCGCATTCCGGACGAGCTCATGCTGCTCAGGCAAACGCTGGCGTCGATTGCACAAATGGATATGGGTGGACTCCCTCTGGGCAGCTTAGCGGTGGAAACCCAAGGCGTGCGTGAGGAGGACTGGGCGAATAACTGGAAAAAATACTATAAGCCCTTTCATGTAGGCCAGCGGCTATGGATTAAACCCGAGTGGGAGCAGGCGCAAACCCCTCAGGGGCGGTTGCCCATCATCATGGATCCGGGCATGGCCTTTGGCACAGGTACGCATGAGACGACCTTTATGTGCATGGAGCTGCTGGAACAGTATGTCCAGCCGGGCGACGAAATCTATGATATTGGCTGCGGCACAGGCATCTTAGCCATTGCAGCGCTGAAGCTGGGCGCGTCCCATGCGGTGGCAGTAGACCGGGATCCAGTGTGCATTTCCGCCGTTCATAACAACATGGCGCAAAACGGCGTGGACGCCTCCATGCTGGATGCGAAGCTTGGCAATCTGCTGGATGGACAGATGCAGCCGCGCCGCCTGATTGTGGCCAACATTATCGCCGACGTGATTATCTCGATGGCTTCTGACGCTTGGACACGCCTAATGGAGGGCGGCATCCTGATCGCCTCGGGCATTATCCGCCAAAAAGAGGAGGAAGTCCGGGACGCGCTGGTTAAGGCGGGCTTTACCGTGGAAGAGGTGCGGCATAAAGGTGAATGGGTCGCCATGGCCGCCAGGAAAGCATAAACGCAGAAAAAAGAAACGGCCCGGTGGTTCGGCGCTTGACGCGGCGAAAACCATCGGGTATTCTTATGAAGGAAAAGGAGGGCGGAATGTGAAAAAGGTAGTGTTCCATACCCTCGGCTGCAAAACGAATCAATACGATTCCGAGGCCATGCTGGAGCGGCTGCTGGGCGGCGGGTATGAGCTGGCCCAGGAGGGAGAGGCAGCAGATCTTGTCATCGTAAATACCTGCACCGTGACAGCGGAGGCGGACCGTAAATCCCGGCAGATGCTGCGGCAGGCGGCTGCTGCCCATCCTGGCGCCATCGTGGTGGCGGCCGGATGCTATGCCCAGCGGGATCCGCAGGCACTGACCCAAATTGAGGGCGTAAACCTTGTGTTAGGGAATCAGGACAGGGGCGATATTTTAGCGCTGGTTGACCAGGCAGCAGCGGCCCAGGTTCCGGTGACCCATGTGGCCGATTTAAAGGAGGCGGGCTTTGAACCCCTGTCCATCCGTGACAGCGGCCTCCATACCCGCGTCAACATCAAGATACAGGAAGGCTGCAACCGATTCTGCACCTACTGCATTATCCCCTATGCCCGAGGCCCTATCCGAAGCCGACCGTTAGAGGATACGGTGCAGGAAGCGGCCCGATTGGCGGCGATGGGTGTAAAGGAATTCGTGCTGACGGGCATTCATATCGCTTCATATGGATTGGATACGCCCGGCGGCCCGAGGCTGATCGAATTGCTAGAGGCGCTGGATAAGGTCGATGGGCTGGAAAGGCTTCGGCTCGGTTCGTTGGAACCCTCGCTGCTGACGGAGGATTTCTGCGCCCGAGCTGCGCGGTTGGCTCATCTTTGCCATCATTTCCATCTTTCGCTGCAAAGCGGCTGCGACGCCACCTTGAAGCGAATGGGACGACGGTATACGGCGGAAGCTTTCGCAGGTTACGCGGCTTGCCTGCGCTCGGCCATTGGCGATGCAGCGCTGACCACCGATGTGATTGTCGGTTTCCCAGGGGAAACGGAGGATGACTTCCGGCAGTCCATGGCTTTCGTAGAGCGCATGGCCTTCAGCCGGATTCATGTTTTCCCTTATTCGCCCCGGGCAGGCACGCCGGCCGCGGTCATGCCGAACCAAATTGCCAAGGCGGACAAGCACCGCCGCGCCGGCGAGATGATTGCGCTGGGCGAGCGGCTGATGCGGCAAGCCTACGAGGCGCTGCTGGGGCGGGTGGAACCGGTGCTGCTGGAGGAAAAGGTGGGCGGATGTATGGCGGGCTACACGCCGGGCTATGCCAGGGTATTGGTTCGGGACACGGAGCGCCTGCCAGGCGAATTGGTTTGGGTACAACTGGACGGAATCGAGCAGGATGCGCTGCTGGGGCGTCCGGTGAATAAGGAGGATGCGCAATGAGCGAAAAAGAAAGCTGTATTTTCTGCAGAATTATCGAAGGGGAAATTCCATCCGACAAGGTATATGAGGACGACGCGTTTGTAGCCATTCGCGACGTGAACCCTCAGGCGCCGATTCATATTCTGGTGATTCCCAAGCGTCATGTAGCCAATATCTTGGAGGCCTCCGGAGACGGGCAGATGATGGCTGGCATTTTTAAGGTGGTCAACAAGGTGGCCGATAAGCTGGGCATGAAGGTGGACGGCCTGCGCGTCGTCTCCAATGTAGGCAAATTTGGCTGCCAGAGTGTCCCACATTTGCATATCCATGTGCTGGGCGGCGCACAGCTGGCCGAAAAAATGAGCTGATTCCTGGAGAAAGGCGGAAGAAAAAGCCTTGACAAGCAGGGAAAAATGGCCTATACTTACTTTTGTTAAGCAGAAGCCACCCTTCTCACCTGTCGGCAATCGCGCTTCCAGGTTCTGTATGATCACATAAATGGGGTAGGCTTGTGCCTATCCTTATTTTTTTGCAATGGCGAGACCGCCGCAAAACGAATAAACGGAGGTGTTTTCCTATCAAAACCGAATTGATGATCAACGAACAGATTCGTGCCCGCGAGGTGCGCCTGATGGGCGTGAACCGGGAGCCCCTGGGCGTCGTGCCCCTGCAGGAGGCCCTGGCCAAAGCGGATGAACACAATCTTGACCTGGTTCTGATTGCGCCGCAGGCGGAGCCGCCGGTTTGCCGGATTATGGATTACAGCAAATACCGTTTCGAGCAGGCCAAAAAGGATAAGGAGGCCCGCAAGAACCAGAAGGTCATCAGCGTGAAGGAAGTCCGTTTGTCCCCCAGCATTGAAGAGCACGATCTGGATGTGAAGGCTAAGGCCGCTCGCAAATTCGTGGGCGACGGCGACAAGGTGAAGGTTACCGTGCAGTTCCGAGGCCGCCAGATGGCTCACACGGATATCGGCTTTACCGTGCTGGCTCAGTTTGCTTCCAAGGTGGAGGATGTTGCCAATATCGAGAAGAAGCCTCTTCTGGAAGGTCGCAACATGTCCATGATTATCGTTCCCAAATCATCTAAGTAATCGAGAGGAGGAGCACCATGCCTAAGATTAAAACCCGCAGCTCGGCTGCCAAGCGTTTTGAGACCACCGGTACCGGTAAGATCAAGCGCGCCAAAGCTTATAAGAATCACAAGCTGGGCCAGAAGACCCGCAAGACCAAGCGCAATCTGCGTGATGGCGGCTACGTCAGCGAGCAGGAAGCCAAGGTTATTCATAAGCTGATCCCTTATAAGTAATTTGAGCAGGAAGGAGTGTACCTCAAATGGCACGTATTAAGAGAGCCGTAAACGCCGTAAAGAAGCGTCGTAAGATTTTTAAGCTGTCCAAGGGTTACTTCGGCGCCAAGAGCCGCCAGTATCGCGTAGCCAACCAGGCCGTGATGAAGTCCCTATCTTATGCCTATGTGGGCCGCCGCCTGCGTAAGCGTGATTTCCGCCGCCTGTGGATCATCCGCATCAATGCGGCCGCCCGTATGAACGGCCTGAGCTATAGCCGCATGATGAACGGCCTGAAAAAAGCCGGCGTGGATATCAATCGCAAGGTGCTGGCTGATCTCGCGGTCAACGATATGCCCGCCTTCGCGAAGCTGGCCGATTTGGCTAAGCAGCAGCTGAGCGCTTAATAGAAAAGCTTTTATGGCCTTGTTTTGGACAAGGCCTTTTTTATCCGAAAAAAGGAGGAGAAAGCCTGTGGATAGGGTGATTACCGCCGTACAGAATGAACGGATTAAGCAGCTTCGCCAGCTTAACCAAAAAAAGGGCCGTCGGGAGCAGGGGCTTTTTTTAGCGGAGGGCCCGCACCTCGTGGAGGAGGCGGTAAAAAGCGGCGTATCCATCCCATGGATGGTGGTGGAGGAAGGCCGGGAGCAGGCATTTCAAGACCTTCTGAATGCAATGGATCCCATGCAGATTATACGGGTATCCCGTGTGGTGATGGAATCGATTAGCGAAACGCGGACGCCTCAAGGCATCCTAGCGGTAACGCCGCTACGCCTTCAGCCCTGGCAAGATCATGATCTGGAACCTGGCCTTATATTAATTCTGGATAACCTGCAGGATCCCGGGAATATGGGCACCATTATCCGCACGGCCGATGCGGCGGGCGCCGACGGCGTATTGGTTTCGACCGATTCGGTGGACGTGCATAATCCCAAGTGCGTACGCGCTACGATGGGTTCTATTTTTCATCTGCCGCTGTGGTCGTGCGAAGACCTGCCCGCGGCCATCCGCGCCATGACGGAAAGGGGATGGGCAGTGCTTTGCGGCGACCTAAAGGGAACGGATTTTTTTTCCCGCCGGATAGAAGCCCAAGGCCAAGCGCTCATTGTCGGCAATGAGGCGGCGGGTGTCCGGGCAGAGGTAGCGCAGGCCGCCAGCCATCGCTTCCGCTTGGCCATGGCAGGCCGGGCCGAGTCGCTCAACGCGGCGGTGGCGGCGGGCATTATGATTTACGATCTGGCCCGGAGCATGGGGCGGCTGTAACCGGCGCAGGCTGGCATAGCGTTGAATACCCAAGGGAGGAATCGGTAATGACGGATTTACAGCGGGCCGGCGCCGCTTTGTGCGATTGGTTTGACGAGAATATGCGGCCTTTGCCATGGCGCAAAAATCGAGAGCCCTATCCGATCTGGGTTTCCGAAGTCATGCTGCAACAGACGCGGGTGGAAACGGTGATCGGGTACTTTGAACGCTTCATGGTGCGCTTTCCCACCGTGCAGTCATTGGCTGCCGCGCGGCGGGATGAGGTGTTTAAGCTATGGGAGGGCCTGGGGTACTACCGGCGGGCGGAATACCTGCTCAAGGGCGCGCAGTATGTCGTCGCCCAGCTGGGCGGTGTATTTCCCCGCAGCGCCCGGGAGCTGGAGCGGATTCCCGGCATCGGAGCCTATACGGCAGGCGCCATCGCCAGCATGGCCTTTGGGGAGCGGGTCGCCGCCGTAGACGGCAATGTGCTGCGGGTCACCGCGCGGCTGGCAGCCTATCACGATCCTGTGGATTTGCCCGGGACCCGGGCGAAAGCCGGCGAAATATCGCTGGCTATGATGCCGGAAGGGCGGGCATGGAGCCATACCCAAGCGATGATGGAGTTGGGGGCGTGCATTTGCCTCCCCAAGCATCCGCGCTGCAACCTTTGCCCGGTGCAGGATGCATGCCGCGCGTTTGATATGGGGCTCGAGCAGACGCTGCCGGTAAAAGGCGCGCGGAAAAAGCAGCTTGAGGTGCAGCGCGACGTATACATGATCACCGACGGACGGCGCATATTGCTGCGGCGAAGGCCAGATGAAGGGCTGCTGCGGGGCATGTGGGAATTCCCGGGAGAGGAAGAAGCGGAAAGGGGATTCCTTGCAGGATTTACCGTTCGCCGGCGGGAAAGGGCGGTATCCGTGCGCCATGTATTTACCCACCGCATCTGGCAGATGCAAGGTTGGTGGGTGGAAGTGGAACCGTGCGATGCACCTGAGGGCTGCTGCTGGGCAGACGAAGGGAAATTAGCGGCGTTGGCGCTGCCTACGGCGATGGCTGCGTTCCGAACCTTTGCCGCGGCCCGGTTGGGCGGTGGGAATTGAAAAGGCGAATCATGTGAGGAAGATTTGCGGACGTTGCAAATCTTCTTATTTTTTTGTATAGTGAAGGGTAACCGGCTTATTCCGGTAAAGAATAAGGAGTATGGGATTTGGTTTATTGGATCATTGGTATCTGCCTGGCGCTGGCGGCGATCGCCTATCTTGCGCTGCGGCAAGATCTGCACGTCGTGCGTTATGCGCTGGAAAGCGACCGGCTGCCGCCGGAGGCCAGGGTGCGGCTTGTGGTGGTTAGCGATCTGCATAATACCATTTATCCGGGGAATCAGCAGGCGCTGGCCGACGTGATCCTGGGAGAAAAGCCGGACGCCGTGCTGATTACCGGCGACTTTTTCGACGAGCAAGGCGACGCACAGGGGGCCAAACTGCTGGCGGGCGCCCTTCAGGGGCGCGTTGCCTATTACTATGCTCCCGGAAATCACGAATATCGGGCCCCTAAACCGGAGGCAATTTTCCGGCAGCTGGGCGATCTGGGCTGCATTGTGCTGCGCAACCGTGCGGCACTGGTGCGGTTGGGCCATGCCAATGTAGTGCTGGCCGGCTTGGACGACCCGGAAAGAACGGCGACTGACCGAGGGTATGATTGGAAAGCGGCGTTGGCCCATTTGGGGGAGGAGGTGGCGGGACTGCCCGGTTACCGCATTCTGCTAGCTCATCGCCCGGAAGCCATCGACGAATACCGCCAGATGGATTTTGACTTGATCCTTTCAGGCCATGCCCACGGGGGGCAATGGCGTATCCCAGGATGGATCAACGGGGTATATGCGCCGGGCCAGGGCCTTTTTCCCCGCTATGCCGGAGGAGTTTACCCGCTGGATGACCTCGTGATGATCGTCAGCCGGGGGCTTTCCAATAATACATGGGTGCCCCGCATTTTTAACCCGCCTGAACTTGTCATGATTGAGCTTACGGCCGGGAAGCGTCGGGGTAAGGCCAAAGGAGGGGAATAAGCATGGAAAGCTTTTTGGAGCCTAAGGTTCCGGCGCGGGCGCCGTTAGCCGATCGCATGCGGCCGAGCACCCTGGATGAATTCATGGGTCAGCAACACCTGATCGGGCCAGGGCGGCTGCTTCGGCGCGCCATTATGGCCGACCGGTTGACCAGCAGCATTTTTTATGGCCCGCCTGGCTGCGGAAAAACCACATTGGCTTCCATCATCGCGGCCACTACGAAGATGAGCTTTGTAAAGCTTAACGCTGTGACCACCGGTGTGGGCGAGCTTCGGGAGGTGCTCAAGCAGGCGCAGGCCCATGAACAGCGTACTGGACAGTCCACGCTGCTTTTGCTGGACGAATGCCACCGCTGGAATAAGGCGCAGTCCGACGCGCTACTGCCCGCGCTGGAGCGGGGAACGCTCTGCTTCATTGGTTCTACCACCGAGAACCCGATGATCAATATGACCCCGGCGCTGGTTTCCCGCTGCCGGATTTTCGAGTTTAAGGCGCTGAAGGACGCGGATGTCATCCATGCTTTGCGACGGGCGCTGGCCGATGAACAGCGAGGTTTTGGCCGCATGGAGGTCATCGCCGATGAAGATGCGCTGAATCACATTGCCTCTGTGGCCAACGGCGATGTGCGCAGCGCCCTGAATGCGCTGGAGCTGGCGGTGCTGACCACGCCGCCAGAATCCGGCGGCGTCATTCACGTGACCCTGCCGGTGGCAGAGGAATCCATCCAGCGCAGGGTACTGCAGATGGACGAGTCCTATTTTTACGATATGCTGTCGGCCTTTTGTAAGTCGCTCCGGGGCAGCGATGCGGATGCGGCGCTGGCCTGGTTCGCCCGCATGGTGACCGGCGGCGTGGATCCCCATGTCATTGTGCGGCGGATGATCGTCCATGCCTCGGAGGATGTGGGCCTTGCTGCGCCGGATGCATTGCTGCAGGCGGTGGCGGCTGCCGATGCGCTGGATCGTATCGGGATGCCGGAGGCCAGGATCCCCATTGCTCAGGCGATCATCTTTATCTGCGAATCGCCCAAATCGGATGCGGCATCGGCGGCGGTGGAGCGGGCTTTTGCTTCGGCTGAGAAAACGCGCCATGACCCCGTGCCCCTTCACCTGAAGGATACCCATTATATCGGCAGCAGTAAAATTAAAGCGGGATCGGGTTATCTATATCCTCACGATTTCCCGGGCCATTATGTGAAGCAGCAGTATATGCCGGTTTCAGCCCAGGGAGAGCACTATTATGAACCAAGCGATCAAGGCTTTGAGCGGCGGATCGGTGAGCTGCGCAAGGCCCGAATCGATTCAACGATCACAAGGAGGTAAAAAAATGCTTGAACTCAACACAGCGCAGCAGGTGCTGGCCGAGGCGCTGACCACGGGGGGCGATTTTTCCGAAATATTTTGGGAAGATACGCTTCGCTGCGGCTTGGCTTATCTGGGCGGCAGCATGGAGCAGGCTATTTCGGGGCGGGATCATGGCGCCGGTATCCGCGTGCTGAAGGGCACGCATGCGGTTTACGTCTATACCAACGATACCTCACTGCAAGGGCTGCTGGACGCCGCGCGCAAGGCTGCCGCAGCGATTGGATCTTCACGGATGCCGGCAGGAGAGATCGTTTTGAACGCGACGCCCATGGGGCATCTGAATCCCATTGCCATTGCCCCGGATGACGTGAGCGCCCAAAAGAAGGCGGCTTGGATGCGCGAGGCCTATCAGGCGGCTAAGGCGTACAGCCACGAGATCAGCCAGGTCTCCGTGGGGCTGAATGATAGCTGCCGGCGCATCGTCATTGCAAACAGCGATGGGCTGTACGTGCCCAAAGAACATACCCATGTCCGCATCCGGGTAGGTGCTGTGGCAGAGAAGAATGGCGAGACGCAGACCGGCATGAACGCTCCCGGCTGGCAGCGGGGCTATGAGGCGCTGGAAGAACTGGATATTGCGGCTATGGCCAAAGCGGCGGCTAAACAGGCGGTTACAATGCTGCATGCCGACCTCTGCCCGGCTGGCCGGATGCCGGTCGCAATCGAAAATGGCTTCGGCGGCGTACTCTTCCATGAGGCATGCGGGCATTCGCTGGAGGCTACCGGCGTGTCCAAGGGGCATTCGGAATTCTGCGGGAAGCTGGGGCAGCAGATCGCCAGTCCCATTGTGACGGCCATTGACGACGGCACCATCCCCAATGGATGGGGTTCCGGTGATGTGGATGATGAGGGCGCCCCCACCCGGCGTAACGTGCTTATTGAAAAGGGCATCCTCAAGCAATACTTGGTGGACAAGCTGGGCGGACGCCGTATGGGGATGGAGCCCAACGGATGCAGCCGGCGCCAGAACTATACCTATGCGCCTACCAGCCGCATGAGCAATACTTTTATCGCCCCCGGCACCGACGATAACGGTGAGATTATCGCCTCCATGGGTGACGGCCTCTATTGCGCTTCCATGGGCGGAGGTTCAGTTAACCCCATGACTGGCGACTTTAACTTTGCCGTCAGCGAAGGCTATTTGGTGCGAAACGGCAAGATTGACAAGCCGGTACGGGGAGCGACGCTGATCGGCCGTGGTTCGCAGATCCTGATGGCCATCGACCGGGTGGGTACGGATATGAAGACAGGGCAGGGCATGTGCGGATCCCTTTCTGGTTCGATCCCGGCGGATGTGGGTCAGCCGCTGATCCGGATCCGCGAAATCACCGTGGGCGGACGATAGGAGGATACGATGAAGCTGGATGATTTTTTGAAGCTGCTTTTTGAAAAGGCGAAGGCGGCTGGGTTGACTGAATTCGACGCCATGTATTGCGAGGGTGAGAATTTCAGAGTCAGCGCTTTTGAAGGCGAGCTGGACGGCTATCATGTTAATGCCTCCCAAGGGCTTTCTTTCCGGGCGCTGTGTGGGGAAACCATGGGCTACGCCTACACGGAAACCCTGGATGAGGCGGCGGCGGATATGCTGGTGAAAATGGCCATGGAGAACGCTGCATTGGTGGAACCCAAGGATCCGCAATTCATTTATGAAGGCGCCGAGACCTATCCAGCGGCCAACGGCATGAACCCCGGACTGGAAGCGGTTTCCGTGCAGGAAAAGATCGATGCGGTGCTAAAGCTTGAGCAGGCGGTTAAAGCTGCGGATCCCCGGGTGAAAACCGTGATGCAGTGCGTCCTGGCCTCCGGGTCGGGCTATGTGCGGCTGGTCAATTCCAAGGGGGTGGATTGCGACTACCGGGATAACCTCATGTACAGCTATACGGCCGCGGCGGTGGAAGACGGCGAACGCAGCGTGGATGGTTTTGACATCGCCTGCACCCGGGATCCCGACGGCCTTGACATCGAGCGATTAGCGCGCAGCGCAGTAGACAAGGCGCTGGCTCGATGCGGGGCGCGCGCAGTGGCTTCCGGACAGTACCCGGTTATTCTGGAGCACGGAGCGGCCGCCGACCTACTGGAGTGCTTCTGCGGCATGTTTTGCGCTGATAACGCTCAGAAGGGATATTCTCGCCTGGCCGGCCGCGAGGGCGAAGTAATTGCCTCCGGGCAGGTTACGCTGATGGACGATCCGATGCTGACTTGCCTATCAGATGAGGCGGCTAAGGCGGCCCGGGGCTTCGCGGGGCAGCCTTTTGATGGAGAAGGCGTACCGTCCCGCGCCAAGGCTGTGATTGAAAAAGGCCGGCTGATCACGCTGCTGCACAACCTGACGACAGCCGCCAAAGCCGGAACTGAGTCCACAGGAAATGCCAGCCGCGGCAGCTATAAATCCACGGTGGGCGTGGCGCCGACCAACCTTTATATTCTGCCCGGAGCCGATTCACTGGAGGATATGATGCAGAAGATGGGCGACGGGCTTGTCATCGACGACCTTTCCGGCCTCCATGCGGGAGCAAACGGCGTATCCGGGGATTTTTCCCTGCTGGCTCAGGGCTATCGGGTGAAGGATGGCAAGCGGGCCGGGGCGGTGGAGCAGATCACCGTGGCCGGGAATTTCTATGAGCTTTTGAATCGGGTCGTATCGGTAGGCAGCGATCTCACCTTTGGGCTGCCGGGCTCCAGCTGCGTGGGCGCGCCCAGCCTCTGGATCGAATCGCTGGATATTGCCGGCGAATAACGATATATTCGAGCTTTACGGCCGCATGCAGCGGCCGTTTTTTTGCATGGCGAAGGCAAAAAGGATATAAATGAAGGATGGCTTGCAAGGATGCAAATTATTCTTGCAAAATTGCTGTCGCATGGTACAATACTAGGCGTATGGAAGGAGGTACTTATGGAACAAACGACGGATCTTTTGCAGCTGATTGAGGAAAAGAGTGCCCGAATGAGCAAAGGGCACAGGGCAATCAGCCGTTTTATCCTGCAGGAATATGATAAAGCCGCCTTCATGACAGCATTAAAAATCGGCGAACGGGTAGGCGTCAGCGAATCCACGGTGGTGCGTTTTGCCATGTCTTTGGGCTTTTCCGGCTACCCAGAGCTGCAAAAGGCGCTGCAGGAGCTGGTGCGCAACAAGCTGACGACCTTGCAGCGTATGGAAATGACTTCGGATCAGAGCTATTCCATGGTGCTCCGTGGTGTCATGAAGGCCGATATCAATAACCTAAAAAGCACCATGGAGAACCTGTCTGCCGATACGTTCGAGGCCATGGTGGAGGCCATGTATTCGGCCAAACGAGTCTATATCATGGGCCTGCGCAGCTCCGCGCCGCTCGCCCAGTTTATGGGCTATTATCTTAGCTTTATCTTGGACAACGTCTATGTGGTCACCTCTGGGATCAACGATATCCTGGAGCAGATCTTCCATATTGAGCAGGGGGACATGCTGCTGGGCATCAGTTTCCCGCGGTATTCACGCCGGACGGTGGACGGCATGCGCTACGCCCGGGAGCGTGGGGCTACGGTAGCTGCGGTGACCGATTCGGCTACCTCGCCGCTGGCATCACTAGCCGAGCATACGCTGATGGTAAAGAGTGATATCGCCTCCTTTGTGGATTCACTGGTCGCACCCTTTTCGGTGATGAATGCGTTGATCGTGGCCATCGCCATGAAAAAGCGTACGGCTGTGGCCGATCATTTCAAGACGCTGGAGGATATCTGGGGCCAGTATCATGTCTATCTGGAAAAGGAGAACGGATAAATTGACCAAGGCGCTCATCGTGGGAGGCGGCCCCGCGGGCATGGTTGCCGCCATTGCCGCCGCAGAGGAGGGTGCTTCGGTAACGCTGCTGGAGCGCAATGAAAAGCTGGGTAAAAAGCTGTATATTACTGGAAAAGGCCGGTGCAACATCACAAACGACTGCGATCGGGAAACCTTTTTTGCGTCGATCCCCCGTAACCCGCGGTTCCTTTTCAGCGCATACAGCCGCTTTACGCCCCAGGATCTGATGAATGCCATGCAGCGGTTGGGGGTGCCGATGACGGTGGAGCGGGGAAACCGGGTGTTCCCTGCCTCGCAGAAAGCCAGTGACGTTACCCGTGCGCTAGCGCAGCGCATGCAGCAGCTGGGCGTGGAGGTGCGGCTGAATACGCGGGTAAGCAGCCTTGACCTTCGCGAGGGCCGGGTCTGCGGTGTGATGGATGAGGCGGGGACGCTGTATCCGGCCGACTGCGTAGTAATCGCTACCGGGGGCCTGGCCTATCCGCTGACCGGCTCCACCGGGGACGGATACGAGCTGGCGCGCCAGGCAGGGCACCGGATCACGCCCACCTACCCCTCCCTGATTTCTCTGGAAGCCTACGACCCTTGGATCCCAAGCTTGCAGGGATTGTCGCTGAAAAATGTGAAGCTTACCGCGCGCTTGGGAAAAAAGACGCTATATAGCGGGCTGGGAGAGATGATGTTCACCCATTACGGGATAACCGGCCCCTTGGTGCTGACGCTTTCGGCGTTGCTGCCGGAAGAAGGAATAAGAGACGTGGCGGTCCGGTTGGATCTAAAGCCGGGGCTGACCGAGGATCAGCTGAAGCGGAGGATCCAGCGGGAATTTGATGCCCATGCCGGCCGGCAGCTGGCCGGCGCGCTGGCTGAGCTTTTGCCGCGCAGGCTTTTGGAGGCGGTGCTTTCAGCAGCGGGCCTTTCTCCGGAGTTATCCATCCATCACCTTTCGCGCCAGCAGCGCGAATCGCTGCTGGCTTCGCTTAAGGCGCTGCCCATCCGGCTGAAGGCCCGAAGGGGGTTCGATGAAGCGGTCATTACCCGGGGCGGCGTGGATGTTCGGGAGGTGGATCCCAAAACCATGCAGTCCAGAAAGGCGGAAGGCCTTTACTTTGCCGGAGAGGTGCTGGACGTGGACGGTTTCACCGGCGGCTTTAATCTGCAGATCGCTTTTTCTACCGGCCATTCGGCGGGAAAGGCGCTGAAGCCTTGTGCAAATGACCCTGCGCCGGTATAATAGCAGTATGAGCATATAAGGCCCGAATTGAGGAATAGATGAGGACGTAGGATGGATCAGAAATTTGGCAGCAAAGAAGTCTGCCGTTTTGCCATAACCATGAGCTTGACGGAGGATCGGCAGCAGGAACGCACATTGCAGGAAAGGTTGCACGAGATGGATGTGCGCGCGGCCGCAGTGGATTATGGCGGTGAATTTTTATCCTCGGTAATGAAAATTGTAGAGCGCTCCGTAGTAGCCGCTAAGCGGGAAGGGATCATCGGTCCCACCCATCAGGAGGAGGGCGCCGTAGCAGGCGCAACCCGGGAGGCAATTTCCCAGATATCCAGCAAGGCCATCGGGCTGAACGTGGGAGGCAAAATCGGAATCGCTCGCTACGGGGACCACGTGGCGGTTTCCATCTTCTTTGGCATCGGCCTGCTGCATCTCAATGAGATTGCTACGGGACTGGGGCACCGGGTGATCTAGAAATGGGAGCGTAGGAGACATATGGCGAATAAAATCATACAAATTGCAATAGACGGCCCGGCCGGCGCGGGCAAAAGCACGGTAGCGCGGGCTGTGGCCGGGCAGCTTCACATTCTGTATCTGGATACAGGCGCGATGTACAGGGCCATCGGCCTAAAGGCGCTGAAACAGGGCCTATCCCCCCAGGATGAAGCGGCGGTTTCCTCCATGGTGGCGCACACCTCCGTTAAGATCACCTATGGCGAAGGCGAACAGCGCATCCTGCTGGATGGGGAAGATGTTACCGACTTGATTCGGACCAACGAGGTATCGGCAGCCGCCTCAGCGGTCAGCCAGTGGCGGGCGGTACGCCTGAAGATGGTGGAACTACAGCGGGAGATTGCCCGGTCGCAGTCCACGGTGCTGGATGGACGCGATATTGGTACCTTTGTGTTGCCGGATGCTCCGTACAAATTCTACCTGACGGCGACGGTGGCGGAGCGCGCCAAGCGCCGGTTTTTGGAGCAGCAGGCAAAGGGGGATGATCGGCCGCTGGAGGAATATGAAGCGCAGATCACCGCCAGGGACAAGCAGGATATGGAGCGAGAATTTGCCCCGCTGCGCCGGGCGGAGGATGCGGTATATGTAGACTCCACCGGTATGAAGCCCCAGGAGGTGGTAAAGCGGATCGTCAATGTGGTGAACAATGACGAGCTGCGCCGGGGTTATACGTTCTGGATGCGGGCGTTTTACCAGTTGGCCAAGGCTGTTGTTACGGCTATGATCCACATTGCTACGCCTTATCGAGTGGTAGGGGGGGATCTACGGGGGCTAAAGGGCCCTTGGCTTGTGTGCATCAACCATGTAGCCCAATGGGACGCACTGGTGACTGCCGAGATGTTCCTTCCCCGCAAAACCTCCTTTATGGCGAAGAGCTCGCTTTTTCATCACAAGGCGATGAACTGGATTATTACCGCGCTGGGCGCTATTCCAGTGCGCCGGGGCGAGGCGGATACCTCGGCCATAAAAAAAGCCCTGAACGCCCTGGAAGAAGGAAGGGTTTTTGCCCTTTTCCCGGAAGGCACGCGTAACCTGAAGCAGGATGGCAGCATCGGCCAGCTGCATACCGGCGCGGGCCTGATCGCCATGAAAGCCAAGGTTCCCGTGCTGCCAATTTATATCCACCATGGTGGGAAGTACCGCTTCCTTCATCCCTTCACCATCTATATGGGGCAGCCGGTGGAGCTGTCCGATCTGATGGGCAAGCGGATTAATAACTCTCTGCTGGAGGAAGTGATGGACCGCATCTATCAGGAGATGATGCGTTTGAAAAAAATAGCTGAAAAAAGTTAAAAATTTTTTCCGGATCAGCAGGAAAATACCCTATCCATGCAGAAATAATAGGGATAGGTGAAAGGAAAAGACATTTGATTTTACAGTTGGCTCAAAAGGGTGGTTTTTGCTTTGGCGTACGGCGAGCGCTAGATGCCGCGCAGCAGGAAGCGGGACGTAACCCCAAAGGGCTTTTCACCTTCGGCCCCATCATCCATAACCCGCAGGTGGTGGAGCGGCTGCAAAGCCAGGGGGTCATGGTTTGCGAAGATCCGGAGGCAATACCTTCGGGAGCAACGGTGGTTATCCGTTCCCATGGGATCGGCCCTACCTTTTATGAACGCTTTGCCAGGCAGAAGTTGCATGTGGTAGATGCCACCTGCCCCTTTGTCCGGCGCATCCAGCTGAAGGCGCAGGCTTGTGCGGACGCCGGCGTGCCGGTGGTAATCGTCGGTGAGGCGAAGCATCCTGAGGTGGTTGGCATCGTCGGCTGGAGCAAGGGCCAAGCCTATGTTATCCACAGCCTAGAGGATGTGGAGCGCATGCCGCAGCTGGAGCGCGCTTGCTTAATGGCGCAGACTACCACGTCGCTTTCTCTGTGGGAAACGCTGAAAGCTGCCGTTGAAGCGCGCATTCCGCGGATAGAGATATTCCATTCCATCTGTCACGCTACCCAGCAGAGGCAGACGGAGGCAGACCAAATGGCCAGAGCTTGCGATACGATGATCGTCATCGGCGGGCGGAATAGCTCCAATACCGCTAAGCTGGCCCAGATATGCAGACAGCATTGCTCGCGGGTGCTGCAGGTGCAGACAGCTCGAGAGCTTCCCGAAGCTGAATATTTTTACAATTCGGAAAAAGTTGGCATCGTGTCCGGTGCTTCCACGCCGGATTGGATAATTAAGGAGGTTTTTATAACCATGAGCGAAATCGACAAGAAGGATCTCAACCAGGACCAGGCCGAAGCGGTGGTGGCCACCGAGGCGGTCGAAGCGAACCAGGCTTCTCAAAGCGCCGCGCCTATTGAGGAGGAAAAAGCAGCCACGATCCCCAGCGCCGGCAATGAGAACGGCGAGGTCAACTTTGCCGAGGACTTTGAGAAGATGATGGTGACCATTCGTCCCGGTCAGGTGATCACGGGCAAGGTCGTGTCCGTCAATGAGAACGAAGTTTGCGTGAACATCGGTTATAAGTCCGATGGCTTCATTTCCCGCAGCGAGTTCTCCGCCAATGAAGATGTAAACCCCGCTGACGTAGTCAAAGAGGGCGACGACATCGAAGTGGAAGTCTTGAAGGTTAATGATGGTGAAGGAAACGTCCTGCTGTCCAAAAAGAACGTGGACTCCCGCAAGCATTGGAAAGAAGTGATGGACCAGTTCGCTGAGGGCGGTCATATCACCGCTGTGGGCAAGCAGGCGGTTAAGGGCGGCTTAATTGCCAACGCCAATGGCATCCGCGCCTTCATTCCCGCCTCCCAGCTGGATACCAAGTATGTGGAGGACATCGAAGCTTACGTGGGCAAGACCATGGAGCTGAAGATCATGGAAGTGGAGAAACACCGCAAGCGTTTTGTCGCCAGCCGTAAAGCCGTGCTGCTGGAGGAGGAAGAGCGCATCCGCAACGAGAAGTGGGACCAGCTTCACGAAGGCGATAAGGTGACGGGTATTGTCCGCCGCCTGACTGACTTCGGCGCCTTTGTCGATATCGGTGGTATCGATGGCTTGGTGCATGTGACCAACCTGGCTTGGGGCCGCGTGCAGCATCCCAAGGATGTGGTTTCTATCGGCCAGACGCTGGATTGCGTCATCCTGAAGGTGGACAAGGAGAATCAGCGCGTGTCCTTGGGCCATAAGCAGCTGATCCCCAAGCCCTGGGATGTGGCGAGCCAGAAGTATATTCCCGGCACGGTTGTCACCGGCAAGGTCGTGCGCATTGTGAGCTTCGGCGCCTTTGTGGAGCTGGAGCCCGGACTGGACGGCCTGGTGCACATTTCTCAGATTGCGGATAAGCGCATCGATAAGGTGGAGAATGTGCTGCAGCCCGGTCAGGTGGTCAACGTGAAGATTCTTGACGTCAATCCCGCCGAGCATCGCATTAGCCTCAGCATTCGTGACGCCCAAACCGAAAAGAGCGAAAACGACTACTCCCTGGATGATTATGATAACGCCGACTATGATGAAGACGATAACGGCGATATCTTCGAGGGCGTAGACGATGACCTGAACGTCTAAATAAGTAGCTAAGGGGACACTTCATGCAAAGAAGTGTCCCTTTTTCGTATTCAGAAAACCACTCGCTAAGCGAGTGGTATAAAGAAGCCTAAGGCGAAGAGGAAAAGAAAGACATCCCTGGCATAATAAAGGTGCGGTCTGCCAACTGCACAAACAAGATAGCAGGGAGGGACATTCCGCAGAAGGCGCCTTTCAGGGTTAAGCAGGCCAGGGCAGCGCTCAAAAGGCCGGATCTCTGCAGCGTAAGCCAGCGGACTTTGGCTGGCCCATGGCCGGGTGTGGGCAAGTCCTGTATGACCCGCAGCGCCGGTATCGGAAACAACATCACCCATACTGAAGGAGGAAGCAGGTCAAGTGCGTCTCTTCTGTCCTGGTGGCGAATTTGTGGGCGCCAAACGTGAAAGCGCGACCGGCAATATAGCTGAAAATGCATTCGCTTGACTGCAAATACTTTAACAAAGTATATGCTATTCAACCTGCTCCGATAGCCTGCACGTAGATTGGACCGCCCGATAAAGATGGGTCAATGTAGCGGTTTGCCATTAATTCAATCGTAACCAATGGGACCCGTGCAGGTATTCCTGAATAGGAAAAGGGCCTTCCTCTATGGCGTCGATTGACTCAATGCTTAAAGAGGAAGTCCCTTTACTGGGCAATTTTTAATTCCAAAGAAGGCCTGTAGTGGATGGTTAATCCTGACTGAAATCCATCGCATAGCCGACATGGGCTTGATCAAGGGGCGGGGTAAAGAGGCTGACCAATACCGTCAGCAAGATGGAAGCGCCCATGGCAAAGGTGCCAGCCATGGCAGAGGTAAAGCCGGGAACAAAGCGAGGCACGATCAGGTTGCAAATCAGGCTGACGGCAAGCCCACCCAGGAAGCCCGCCCACGCGCCGGCGCGGGTAGCGCGCTTCATATAAAGCCCAGCCAGATAGGGCCCTAGGAAAGCGCCGGCCAGGGTGCCCCAGGATAGGTTCATTAGCTGGGTAATGGTATTGCTCTTGTTAATGGCCAACAGGAAGGAAAGAATAAGAAAGACGATGCAAACAAGCTGCATAAGCCCTTTATTCTTGCGCTGGGAGAGTTTTGCCCGCATGGAACCGGGTACGAGATCCACACATACTGCGGAGGAGGAGACTAGGATAAGGCTGGAGAGGGTGGACATGCTGGCAGAGAGCACAAGCACCATAACCAAGCCCAGCAGCAGCGAAGGAAGCGCGCTGAGCAGCATTTGCGGCACCAGTAGGGAAGTATTTCCAAGACCGGTCGCCGGATCGATGGGCAGCTGCGTCGGATCGCTGTTGAAGAGGCGGGCAAAGACGCCGACAAAATAGCATCCACCGCTGACAATCAGCGCAAATACCGTGGAAATGATGGTACCTTGGCGGATCGCCGCTTTGTCGCGGATGGCATAGAATTTATGGGTCATCTGCGGCAGGCCCCATACGCCCAGCGAAGTCAGGATTACCAGGCTGGCCAGCGGCCATAGCTGTCCGGCGCCGCCCCAGGGGTGAGTCAGATCCGAATCAATGGCGGCGAGCTTATCCAGTCCCGCCTGTAGCCCCCCAACCTGAGGGCTTTTTAGCACAAAGACCACCACGAGCGCAATACCGATCAACATGATAACGCCCTGGAAGAAATCAGTCAGCGCTGTGGCCAGGTAGCCGCCGGCTACCAGATAAACGCCTGTAAGCACTACGATGCCAACGACGCACCAGATAAAGGGTAAGCCGATCAGCGTTTCAAACAAATAGCTGATACCCTGAAAGACCGAGGCGGAGTAAGGAAGAAGGAAGGCAAAAACCACCACTGCGGCCACCAGCTTCAGCTTTGGAGCTTGATAGCGGTTCTCCAGGAATTCCGGCATGGTTTTAGCGTCCAGCCGCTGCGTCATGGAGCGCGTCCGGCGGCCCAGCACCAACCAAGCCAGCAGGCTGCCGATGACCGCGTTGCCGATCCCGATCCATGTAGCGCTGGCGCCGAAGCCCCAGCCGAACTGGCCGGCGTAGCCGATAAACACCACTGCGGAAAAATAACTGGTGCCATAGGCAAAGGCTGTCATCCAAGGGCCCATCCGGCGCCCGGCCAGCAAGAAATCTTCGCCAGAGCTAACGCGTCGGCTGGAGTATACGGCGATGCCGATGAGCACCGCCACATAGGCAATCATAAAGACAATCATGAAAATACCATCCTTCCATCCTGCATAATACGCGGTTTTGGGCATAAAAAAACAAGCCGTACTACCAAAATTACACCCAATTCCTACCGTTCTACAAAAATTATGATACACGATATTGGATATGGATGCAAGCCCTTTTTCGGCGGAGGGGAAAAAAGGCGGCGTTGAACATTGGTTCGCTTCAAGGTATAATAAACCATAAAGGAGGCGGCCATGGAAAAGATTGTAGCCTCGGTGGAGGGGATTATCTACCGCAACGAGGATAATGGATATACGGTGGCGGAAATTGCCGTGGGGGATGATCTGGAGACCTGTGTGGGCATGCTGCCGGGCCTGCGGGAGGGCGAGCGGGTTGAGCTCTCCGGCGCATGGAAAACTCATCCAAGTTATGGCCGTCAATTTGCGGTGGATGCCTGCCGTCCGCTGCCGCCGGAGGGAGAGGAAGGGCTGATTCGCTATCTGGCCTCCGGCGTGGCGCCCGGTGTGGGCGAGGCCACCGCGCGTCGGATTGTGGAGGCCTTTGGCCAGCAAACGCTGGATGTTATCCATTACGATCCGGAACGGCTCAAGGAGGTTTCCGGAATCGGAGATGCCAAGGCCGAAGCGATTGCCGAGGCGCTCAGCCAGCACCTGGAGCTTCAAGAGGTGATGGTATTTTTGCAGTCCCTGGAAATTGGGCAGGCGCTGGCGATGAAGATCTATAAGACCTATGGCGAGAAAACCATGGATATCGTGCGCGAGGATCCATATCGGTTGGCTGGAGAGATCGACGGCGTAGGATTTCTGACGGCGGACCGGATCGCTCGGCGGCTGAATATTGAGCCGGGCTCGCCTACCCGTGCCCGAGCGGGCATCCGGCATGTACTGAATGTGGCCGGTATGAACCGGGGGCACTGTTGCCTGCCCAGCGACGAACTGATCGCCCAAGCACATCAGCTCCTGGGTGATGAAGTCCAAAGCCTAAACGAGGTTATGGAAAACATGATCCTTAACCGGGAGCTGGTGCTCCGACGGATGGAGGATCGCGTGTTTTGCTATTTGCCTAGCTATTATTATGCGGAGAACCAGGTAGCGGCCATGGTTAGCGCGCTGGCGGCGCATCCAATCACGCCGCCCTTTGCGGATATGGAGGCTGCGGTAGAGATGAGTTCAGGCCTTCTATCCATCCGCTTATCCCAGCAGCAGCGCCAGGCGGTAGAGGCAGCGGCCCTGTCCGGCGTGGTGGTCATCACCGGCGGCCCAGGGACCGGGAAGACCACCGTTATCCGCTGTATCCTGGAGGTGCTGACCCAGGCGGGCAACAAGGTGGAGCTGGCTGCGCCTACCGGACGGGCGGCCAAGCGCATGTCCCAGGCGGCGGAGCATGAGGCGCGCACTTTGCATCGCCTCTTGGAATATGCTTTCGATGGGGAAAGCGGCAGCTTCCAGCGAGATGAAACCAATCCCTTGGAGTGCGACGCCGTCATTGTGGATGAGGTGTCCATGGTGGATATATTCCTCATGCAATCGTTGGTGCGGGCGATGACGCCGGGCATGCGGCTGATCCGGGTGGGCGACAGCGACCAGCTGCCGTCGGTGGGGCCCGGCATGGTCCTGCGCGATGTCATGGATTCGGGCGTAGCCAAGGTTTGCCGCCTGACGGAGATCTTCCGGCAGGCGCAGGAGTCTATGATCGTGGTGAACGCTCACCGGGTTAACGAAGGCCTGATGCCGCAGCTGCGCAGCGGCCGAGACTTCTTCTTTGAGGCCCGCACTACGGCTGAATCGGTCTATCAATCGGTCGAGGCGATGATCGCCACACGCATTCCGGGTTATCTGCATTGCGACGGGTTTACCGATATCCAGGTCTTGGTCCCGATGCGCAAAGGGGAGCTGGGCGTGCTGCGGCTGAATCAGCGGCTGCAGCGGGCGTTCAATCCGCCGGATTTAAAGAAGGCCGAGTTCTCCCACGGAGAGATGATTTTCCGCGAGGGGGATAAAGTCATGCAGATTAAGAATAACTACCAGATTGAATACCGAATGACCAACGAGCTGGGCGTAGAGGAGGAAGGAAAGGGCGTATTCAATGGCGATGCCGGAGTCATTACCCGAATCGACGGCACCGTGCGATGCTTTGAGATCCTTTTTGACGATGGTAAGCTGGTGCGCTATGAATATGCACAGGCCGAGGAGATCGCCTTGGCATACGCCATCTCCATCCATAAAAGTCAGGGCAGCGAATTCCCCGTGGTGATTTTGCCGCTGCTGGGAGGCCCCGAGATGCTGCTGACCCGTAATCTTTTGTATACGGCTATCACCCGGGCCAAAAGGATGGTGGTGATTGTGGGGTCCAAGCGTACGGTGGAAACCATGGTGCGCAATAAAAGAATTGTGCAACGCTACAGCGGCCTTGTCAGCGCTTTGCAGGCGCTGGGAACGACGGTGGATCATGCGGGCGCTTGACTTGATTTTTCCCGATCCGCAGCGGTGTATGTTCTGCGGGCGCACCTTTCAGCCACGTAGCTGGGGCATCTGCCCCGAGTGCCTGAATGCGCTAAAGGAAGAAGCGCGCCTCCAGCGGCTGCCGGTGGCTTTTGGCGATGGCGCGGCGGCCTTTCAATATTGCGGCGCGGCGCGTAGCTGCCTGGTGGCGCTGAAGTTCCGGGGGGAAACGTGGCGGGCGCCGCTGATGGCACAGTGGATGGCGCATGCGGCTAAGGGGATGCAACCCGACGTGGTGGCGGCGGTGCCCATCCATCCGTTGCGGCGTATAGCCAGGGGGTATGGTCAGTGTGTGCTGCTGGCCAAGGGCATAGCCGCTGCCCTCGAGCTGCCCTATGAGGGAGACGCGCTGCGACGCAGGCGACATGCGCCGCCACTGTACACCCTTCAGGCGGATGACCATGCCAGGGCGGTAGCCGGCCGCTTTTCTGCCGGCAAGGCGGCGGCACGGCTCAAGGGAAAGCATGTGCTGCTGGTGGACGACGTATGCACCACCGGAAGCACGCTGAACGAGTGCGCGCGGGTTTTGCTTCAGACAGGCGTATCTCGGGTGAGCGCAGTCTGCTTTGCCGCCGTGTCAGGCGCCGATCCGGTGGAAGGCCCTTTCTAGCGCGTCCTTGCGAATTCACGCCAAGGGAGCTATAATGTAAGGAGCGGAAAATAGGTCTGTGGTTGAAAGTCGAAGCCAGTCGCGGGCAAAACGATCCACGTAAGCCGGACAAAGTCCGGTGAGCATGGCGCGGTTTAGAAGTAAGTCCAGCCAGGAACAACTGAGAGAGGGACGCGTGAGGGGAATGCACCCCAAGCAAAACCTCCAGCTGGCGGGTGTGGGGTCAAAGACCAGGTCAGCTGTTTTCCGCTTTTTCTCGAAATGGCGCAAAAGTCCCGTTCCCTTACGTCAAATAAGGGAAGGGACTTTTGTTGTGTGGGAAAGGAAGAAGATGATGATTACATCGTTGTGTATGAATCCTTGCATTGATCGGACGCTGAATCTGGCATCTTTTGCCTGTGGCGGAATGAACCGCGCCGAATCGGTCAATCAGGATGGAGCGGGAAAAGGCGTTAATGTAGCGTTGGCCGGCAGCCAGATCGGCCTTGCCATGGGATGCATCGGGATCTTGGGCGAGGAAAACGGATACCTTGTAACAGACCGGCTACATAGCGCGGGTATTGCCCATGAATTTGTGATGCGTCCCGGCGCGATCCGGTGCAATACAAAGATCGTGGACGCATCCACCCACCAGGTTACGGAGATTAACGAGGCAGGCGAGCCGGTGGGCAGCGGCTGCCTGGCTGAAGTGCTGGAGCTTTGCGGCAAGTGGGCTGAGAAAAGCCGGGCATTGGTGCTGTCGGGTTCGCTGCCGCCACGATGCCCGAAGAATTATTATGCGCAGATTATGGATCATGCGGCGCGGCGCGCGCCGGGCTGCGCCATGGTCGTGGATGCGGAAGGAGAAGCTTTGGCCTGCGCGCTGGACAAGAAGCCCTATCTCATCAAACCCAATCGATATGAGCTGGAGACACTTTGCGGCAGGCAGTTGGATTCGCCGGAGCAAGCGGCGGAAGAGGGGGCAAAGCTGCTGAAGCGCGGCGTGCAGCATGTAGTCGTATCCCTGGGGCGCGAGGGCGTCCTCGGGATGAGCAGCAAGGAAGTATGGTATGCGCCGGCCTTGCCATGCCCGGTGAAATCCACGGTAGGAGCGGGGGATTCCATGCTTGCCGCTATAACGGGTGCGTTGACCGAGGGGGCGGGTATGGAGCAGGCCCTGATCCGGGGTGTTGCGCTGGCCACGGCAGCCGTCGCGACGCCCGGAACAGGCTGGATCGATACCGGCTTGTATCATGAAGCCCTCAAGCGCGTCAAACCGCAAAAGATGGTGTAATATCCTGGCAAATGAGCTGGGCGGGGCAGGCAAAGAAAAAGACGGCCAAAGAGGGATACTTCGTAAGAAAGTGAAAAATTGCCAGGAACAAATAGGAGGCTCCCTTATGAAACATCGTGGTACACAACGGTTAGAAACTGAGCGATTAGTTTTAAGAAGATTTGTGCATGAAGACGCGGCAGCGATGTATAAAAATTGGGCAGCAGATGAGGAGGTCACAAAATACTTAACGTGGCCGCCGCACTCCAATCCGGAAGTAAGTCAAAAGGTGATAGACGATTGGGTAAAAGCGTATGATAGCGAAAGATATTATCAATGGGCCATCGTGTTAAAAGAAAAAGGAGAACCCATCGGAAGCATAGCGGTAGTGCATATGAACGAAGATGTTTCCATGGCACAGATTGGCTATTGTATCGGAAAAACTTGGTGGCATACCGGTATCACATCAGAGGCATTAAAAGCAGTGATGGATTTCCTTTTTGATAGGGTCGATGCGCATCGTATAGAGAGTCGGCATGATCCGCGGAACCCGAATTCAGGCAAAGTCATGAAAAAATGCGGCATGAAGTATGAGGGGACTTTACGGAGTTCTGATCGGAACAACCAAGGCATATGTGACGCTTGCTATTATGCAATGCTAAAATCTGAGCGTTCCAAGGAAGCGCCTCTACGTTGATAACCTAAAAAACTCGACGATATTTCTTTTGTGTGCGCTAATTCAATAGAATCATGGGGCGTTGAATCGGAATTTGTGGAACGATAATAATGGGAAAAAATGTCTTAGTTAAATTTAACCTGGATCACAGAGATGATGTGGTAAAGTTTTTGAAAAGTCTGTGGAAAGAAGTTCCGCAGCCTTGTCCGCTGTGCGGTGGAAAAATAGATTATCTTCACAAAAAAGCAAAGAAAAGTAATTGTGATTGGGTTTGTACCGCTTGCGGCGAAAGATTTGATACCATTAAAATTTTAGAACAATTAAATGAGTGACAACTTCTCATTTATCGGGCAATTTAGCAGGAGAGGGTACGCCCGATTTTTGCGTCGCGCCCTATTTCTCGTCCCTCTCTTTTCTTTTGCCGCTTTGACATTTTTCCACAAATGAGCCGATGGCCTATGTAATGGCTTAGTGGAACCACCCTTTACACAATGCCGCCCGGCTTTTGCAGTACGCCGCGCCCTACTGTGTTAAGCCGAAAATGGAGGGATGTTGCCGGATGTGCGATCAGCTGCGGGGCGCCTTGGGCGATCCAATAAAACAGATCGGTGTGCGGCTTGCTTCTTCTGATAGGACATGAAGGTAAACATGGCGGGGAAGAAAATGATCCAATACGAATGGATTTCCCATGATATCGCCGTAAAACAGGATAAGCCGTAAAACAGGATAAGACTCGATCCGTCGCTTCACTCCATCGTCGGAGATGAAAGGAGGGAGCGGCGATCATCAAAGAAAAGGTTCCCGCAAGATCATTTGATCATTTCGGTCCAATCATGTTGCTCACAGTACAGCGCTGCTATTCGGTGGCATAGAAAGAGCGGAAACTTTTTTCCTGCCGTACACAGGGATAGGGGGCGTCAGATTTTGACTCCCGAACCATCGTTGTCAAAATAAAACCGGCGTGACCATCATGGCCACGCCGGTTCTTTTTTAGCGGTAAATACTGCGTCGGGAAACCTTCCCTATGGCGGGTACCCCGATGCAGCAGCCTGTATTGGCATTTAGTAACCCAGCACCTTTTTGCGCTCCACATCGGTCCAGCGCAGTGCATCGGCAATGCCCTCTTCAATGCTCTTCTCTGCACGCCAACCCAGCAGCTTATGGGCACGGTCGGCATTGGCATAGGCGCCAGCCACATCGCCCGGACGGGGATCCGATTCGGCGACATTAAGCTTCTGCCCGAAAACCTTCTCAAAGGCGGCGACCAGCTCCTTGACGGTGACGCCATTGCCGGTTCCCAGATTGATCGGCAAAAAGTCGGCGCCTTCCACATCCATGGCGCTGTCGAACCGCTCCACCGCTTTAACGTGGGCGCAGGCCAGGTCCCAGACGTGAATATAGTCGCGGATGCCAGATCCGTCGCGGGTGGGCCAATTCACGCCGGTCACGGTGAATACGGGATCCTTGCCCAGCGCAACATTTACCATTTTACCCAGCACATGGGAAGGATTCGGATCATAAGGGCCCGTGCGCATCATCGGATCAGCACCGATGGGGTTGAAATATCGAAGGGCGATACCCTTGAGATCTGTGGCGCGGCACATATCCTCCATCACCATTTCCATCATTACCTTGGTGCGGGCATACGGGCTGGAAGGATCCTTAGGGGCGCTCTCGGTTACCATATAGTTGTCGGTATTGCTGTTGCCATAGATCGAGGCGGAAGAGGAGAAGATCAGCCGATGGCAGCCCAACTCATCCAGCGTTTTGAACAGTTCGAGAGACTTAACCACATTTTCATGATAATATTTGTAGGGTTCCCGCACCGATTCAGGCACTACGATCAACGCAGCGAAATGGATGCAGGCCTCAATATCGGGATGATCGGAGAAAATTTGCTTAATAAGCTTCGTATCGGCGATATCGCCCTGATAAAAAATGCGGCCCTTGGTAAATTCCCGGCGGCCGTTCACCAAGGAATCCAGGATAACGGGGGTATGGCCGGCCTCGATGAGCGCGGTTGAGGTGGTGGAGCCGATGTATCCGGCGCCGCCTGTGACCAATACTTTCATGGCGCGTTCCTCCTGATAATTTGGATAACTTTATTTTACTTGATTCCCTTGAAGAGCGCAAGTGAAGGAAAACACAAAAAATACCGTTGACAATTGGGAGCAGCTCTGCTAGAATAAGGAAAACTTCCCCAAAGCAAAGGCATGGATGGAGACGGGAAGGCCAATGTGCGTCCAAAGAGAGCCGGTGTTTGGTGTAAACCGGTGGCGTAGGGCCCAATCCTATCGCTCCTGAGCTGAAGCCCAGAAGGATGAGTAAGGGCTTCCGGGTGGTCCCGATACAGGCCAGGGGCGTGTATGCGCCCTGATGAGCGGCCGTTTTACGGCAAGATGGGTGGTACCGCGAGCAATAAACCTCGTCCCAGTAGGGACGGGGTTTTTATTTTATCTGAATATCCGATAAGGAGGAAAATGGCATGAATCTGCTGTCGCGCTTTGTTACCCGGGTAGAATATGAAAACCAAGAGGATTTTGAGAAGCATTACCAGATCCTGGTGCCGGAGAAGTTCAATTATGGATTCGACGTGGTGGACGAAATGGCGCGGCTCGCGCCCGAACAGAAGGCGTTGGTATGGACCAACCCCCAGGGAGAGGAGCGGATCTATAATTTTGCCCAGATGAAGGAGGGGTCCGACCGCGCGGCCAACTACCTGCGCGGGCTGGGGATTCAAAAGGGCGACAAGGTAATGCTGATCTTGAAGCGCCACTATGAATACTGGTTCATCCTGGTAGCGCTGCATAAGCTGGGCGCGGTGGCGATTCCTGCCACTCACCTGCTGACGGAGAAGGATATTTCCTACCGGGCCAATGCGGCAGAGGTTAAGATGATCATCTGCACCTCGGAGGGCGAGGTGGCTCAGCACGTAGAGGCGGCCATGCCCAAATCGCCTACGGTGGAAAAGCTGGTGATCGTGCGCGGCAGTGAGCGTCCGGGATGGTTCAACTTTCATGAAGGCTGGGAGGCGGCTTCCCCCAACCTGGAGCGCAGGCCCGAGGATGATACCACAAGCGACGATATGATGCTGCTGTACTTTACTTCGGGCACCACAGGTATGCCCAAGATGGTGGGCCATGCTACCGCATATGCGCTGGGTCATATCACGACCGCCAAATACTGGCATAATAATCTGGACGGTGGACTGCACTTTACCATTTCCGATACCGGATGGGGCAAGGCAGCTTGGGGTAAGATTTATGGCCAGTGGCTGGCGGGTACCGCGGTTATGGTATACGATTTCGATAAATTTGTACCCGCCGAAATCCTTCATATCATGGAAAAATACGGCGTAACGACCTTCTGCGCGCCGCCCACCATGTATCGTTTTATGATTCGCGAAGATTTGAGCAAGATCGATTTCTCTAAGCTGACCTATTGCTGTACGGCTGGAGAGGCCCTGAACCCTGAGGTGCATCACCAGTGGAAGCGGGCTACAGGCATGGCCATTCACGAAGGATATGGCCAGACAGAGACGACGCTCACCGTATTCAGTTCTATCTATGACACGCCGGTACCGGGATCCATGGGACGCACCAGCCCGGCTTATGACATGGACGTGGTGGATGAGGACGGTGTGCACTGCGAGGCGGGCCAGGTTGGCGAAATCGTCGTGCGTACCGACCGGCGTCTGCCGGCGGGCCTCTTCCTGGGCTACTATCGCAACGAGAAGCTGACCCAGGAGGCCTGGCATGACGGGCTTTATCATACCGGCGACACGGCTTGGCGGGACGCCGACGGCCTCTTATGGTATGTAGGCCGCACTGACGACATCATTAAGACATCCGGGTACCGCGTAGGACCCTTTGAGGTGGAAAGCGCCCTGATGGAGCATCCGGCTGTGCTGGAGACGGCGATCACCGGCGTGCCTGATCCCATCCGTGGGCAGGTCATCAAGGCGACCATCGTGCTCAACAAGGGATACGAGCCGTCCGATGCGCTGGCCAAGGAGCTGCAGGATCATGTCAAGCGCACTACGGCTCCCTATAAATACCCCAGGGTTGTAGAGTTTATCGATGAAATGCCTAAGACCATTTCGGGAAAGATTCGCCGCGTGGAGCTGAGAAATCGCTAAGGAGTCGAATATGGCAACCATCGAAGTGTTGGATTCTACCTTGCGGGACGGGGCGCAGGCCCCGGGAATTAGCTATTCCCTTCAGGATAAGCTGAAGGTGATAGGGCTTCTTGACCGCTTAGGGGTGGATCTGATCGAAGCAGGCAATCCCGCCTCCAATCCAAAGGATGCGGAACTTTACCGCCGGGCGGAGAGCCTTCGGCTAAAGCGCGCGCGTCTGGCGGCCTTTGGCATGACGTGCCGCGCTGGGACAGCGCCTCAGGAAGATCCTGCGATGGCGGCGCTTTTAGCGGCGGATACAGGCGTGGTCGTGCTGGTGGGGAAAGCCTCCGCCGACCAGGTGCGCCGCGTGCTGCAGACGGACTTACAGGAAAACCTGCGCATGATTGAACAAAGCTGCCGGTATCTGGCGGATCGGGGGCGGTCGGTGATTTTCGACGCCGAGCACTTCTTCGACGCCTGGTCCGACGATCCTAAATATGCCGAAGCAGCCCTGCGGGCGGCGCTGGCGGGCGGCGCACGCTGCCTTTGCCTGTGCGATACCCGAGGCGGTGCGCTGCCGGATGAGATCACGCAGGCGGTTTCGGCCGTCCGGCGGGATTTCCCCGGCTGCACCCTCGGTATTCACACCCATGACGACGGCGGGCTGGCGGTAGCGAATACCCTTCAGGCGGTTCGGGCCGGAGCTGATCATGTGCAGGGGACGCTGCTGGGCTATGGCGAGCGCTGTGGGAACGCAAACCTTGCCTCGGTGCTGGCCAATCTTATATTGAAAATGGATCTGCAGGCCCTACAGGGACAGGGGCTGGGATCGCTTACGTCTATTTGCCGCCAGGTGGCGGACCTGGCCAATAAGCGCCTGCCGGATACCCAGCCCTTTGTGGGATCGGCCGCCTTTTCCCATAAGGCGGGACTACATATCGACGGCGTGCTGAAAGACCGCGAAAGCTTTGAGCATATTCCGCCCGAGGCCGTGGGAAACCGGCGGCACTTTGTGGTCAGCGAGGTGGCCGGCCGCAGCCTGATGGCCCGGCGGCTGGGAGAAGATTATACCAAGGACAGCCCGGAAGTGGCCGATATGCTGGCCCAGGTGAAAGAAAAAGAGGGCCAGGGCTACCAATATGAAAACGCCCAGGGCAGCTTCGAGCTGATGGCTGCCCGGGTGCTGGGGCGTTACCAATCCTTCTTTACCTTGAAGCAGTTTTCGATCCTGACCCAGCGGGGCAAGGGCGGCGAGCAGGCAACGCATGCCACTGCAATGATTAAAATTGAGGTGAATGGGCGCAGCGAGATTACCGCAGCGGAGGGAAATGGGCCTGTGGACGCCCTGAACCGCGCGCTGCAAAAAGCGCTTCGGGTTTTTTACCCGGCCATCGACAGCGTCCGCCTGACCGACTATAAAGTCCGCGTGATTGATTCGGAAGCAGGAGCGGCTGCTTCGGTTCGGGTATTGATTGAATTTACCGATGGCCGGGAAATCTGGAACACGGTCGGCGTGTCGACCGACGTCATTGAGGCATCCTGGCTGGCCCTGGTGGATGGGGCAGAGGTCGCCCTGATGCATTGGGGCGCAGGAAAAGCATTGCCGACGGACGCATAGCGTTTAGAGGAAAAATGGACAAAACTACGCGAGGTACAGCGGTATGAAAAAGCTATTTTACCGGCCGGAGGGCGCCGTGTGCGCCGACTTTATTCCTTTTTGCGAAGGCGGAGACTTTGAGTTGTTCTATCTTCGGGACTGGCGGAACGAGGCGGATTACGGCCGCGGCACCCCATGGTACCGAATCAGTACCGACGACTTTTTTCACTATACCGAGCACGGGGAAGCGCTGGCCAGGGGGAGCGATCAGGACCAGGACCTTTTCGTCTTTACCGGCAGCGTCATCGCGGCGCAGGGGCAATACCATATTTTCTATACGGGCCATAACCCCGATTTTCCGAGCCAGGGGAAACCGGCCCAAGCGGTGATGCATGCGGTGAGCGATGATTTGGAGCGATGGGTGAAGCGGCCGGAAGACGCTTTTTATGCCGATGCGGCGCGCTATGATCCGGATCACTTCCGCGATCCCTTTGTTTTCTGGGATGAGGAAGCGGGCCTGTATCGGATGCTCCTGGTGGCGCGCCGCCGGGTGGAGAATTACAATGCGGGTTTTACCGCCCAGTATACCTCCTGCGATTTGGCCAATTGGACGGAAGGCGAACCGTTCTGGGCGCCCAATCTCTACAATACCCACGAGTGCCCCGACCTATTCCGGATGGGGGATAAGTGGTATCTGGTCTTTTCGGAATACTCCGATACCCGGCGCACCCGGTATGTGATGGCTGACCATCTGAAGGGGCCTTGGCGCATGCCGGCTGACGACTGCTTTGACGGAAAAGCATACTACGCAGCTAAAACAGCCCAGCGCGATGGAAAGCGGTATCTCTTTGGGTGGGTCGCGACGCGAGCGGGCAACAGCGACGATGGCGCCTGGGAGTGGGGCGGCAACCTGGCGGTACATGAGCTGGTGCAGCGGGAAGACGGCACACTGGGCTGCCGGATGCCTGAGCAGCTGGAGCAAGCATGGGTACCGGCCGCGCGGTTGGAGAAAGCGCTGCTTGCCGGCGCGGAAGGCAAGGCGGAACAACTGCTATTTTCTGACTGCGGGAAACGTTGGCGTGTAGATATGGATCTGGCCTATACGCCGGGCACCTACAGCTTTGGCCTATCCTTTAGGCAGGATTTTGCCTCAAGGCACGGGTACAAGCTGGAATTCCTCCCCGGAGAGGGGATCGTCCGTTTCGGCGCGGTAACCCGCGCGCTTCAAAGCGCGGAGCTATATCGCCGTGTGCCAATGGCGCCCGGGGAGCCGCTCCATCTATCGCTGATTGCCGAGGAAGATGTGCTGGTGCTCTATGTGGGCGACCGAGCGCTGAGCATTCGCATATGCGAGCCTCAAGGCAGCAGCTTAGCCCTTTTCTGTGTGGGAGGCAGCCTAAAGGCCGAGGATATTACGCGCTATTGTTTATCATAGGGTGAAACGGCGGCTCTTGGATCGGCCGGTGTTTCTCTATCATGCGTCGATTTGCAATTTGCCGGGCATAGCCCGGCGTTTTTTTCTTGCTCATTTTGGCCGGGGACGAAGGAAGAACCGGCGCCCCAAGGCAGCCGGTTTCGGTGCGAGGCGGTTTCCCATGATGCTGATGCTGAAGGCCGGACGGATGAATCAAAAACACAATCGCATTTTCTTTGCGCGAGCATAGTCGCAGCATGGAAGATGTGATATAATACCCGAGTATGGTATTTTTAAGTAACAGTAAAGGATGACAGGTGATGGCTGTGAAAAGTGTAACGTTTCATCGCGGCGGGGTTCACCCGCTGGAGCGCGAGCATCATGGCAAAACCCGAAGCCAGGGCGAGGCGATCCGCAGCGTCTCCACCGGGCAGGTGGTATTGCCGCTGGCCAATTATGCCGGCGCACCCGCTAAGCCGCTGGTAAAGAAGGGAGACACCGTGCGCCTAGGTCAGAAGATTGCGGAGGCCGGCGGCTATGTGGGCGTCCCTTATTTCGCGACGGTATCGGGCAAGGTGCTGGCCGTAGAGAACCGGCTTTCCACCATTGGGACAAGCTGCTTGGCCGTGGTGATCGAAAACGACGGCAAAGACGAGCCGGATCCATCCATCAGCCCCAAAGATTACCGGAACATGGAACCCGATCAGATTGTAAAGGCCATCCAGGAGGCCGGTATTGTGGGGATGGGCGGAGCGGCGTTCCCGACGCATGTGAAGCTGAACCCGCCGCCGGATACAAAGGTGGATTGCCTGATCCTTAATGGCGCCGAATGTGAGCCTTATTTAACCTGCGATCACCGGGTGATGCTGGAACGAGCCGATCGGGTAGTGGAAGGCTGCCGGATCCTGATGCGCGCGCTGTCGGTAGAGCGAGCCTACATCGGCGTGGAAAATAACAAAATGGACGCGGTGCAGGCGCTGGAAAAGGCGTTGGATGGACGAACGGATATTACAGTGGCGCCTTTGAAGGTGAAATACCCCCAGGGAGCGGAGAAGCAGCTGATCCAAACGCTTACAGGGCGGACGGTGGAGTCGGGCGCGCTGCCGGCCTCCGTGGGCTGTGTGGTCAGCAACGTGGGCACGGCTGCGGCGATCGCCCAGGTATTTGCTACGGGTATGCCCTGTGTCGAGCGGGTGGTAACGGTGACGGGTCCGGCTATACGGGAACCGGGAAACCTTCAGGTTCGGCTGGGCACAAGCTTTGAAACCTGCATCGAAGCCTGCGGCGGCCTGACGGAGGACGTAGCCAAAATCCTGTCCGGCGGGCCGATGACCGGCTTTGCGCAGGCGACCACGGCGGTGCCGGTGATGGCGAATACCTCCGGCATCGTGGCGCTGACGGAGAAAGAGCTTCTGCCCGAAGCATCTAACTGCATCCGCTGCGGAAAATGTCTCATGGTATGTCCCATGGGGATTAACGCGCGGGACGTGGCCTTGGCGGTCATCCATAACGATTTAAGCCGGGCTATCGCGCTCAATGCCGTAGATTGTATTGGCTGCGGCAGCTGCTCCTATATCTGCCCGGCTATGCGGCCGCTGATGCAGAACATTAAGCTGGCCAGGGCCGCGGCCCTGGAGCGGGCGCGGAAAAAGAAGGCTTAGCTCCGAGGCGGGCCTTAAAGAAATGGAAAGAACCGGAGGAGGTAACTCGCTTTGAAGCTGCATGTGTCGTCGTCCCCCCATGTCCATGCACCCCAGACCACCCAAAGCATCATGCGGGACGTATTGATTGCCCTGGCGCCGGCCACGGTGGTGGCAATCGTATACTTTGGGCTTAACGCGCTCATCCTGGTGGTGGCCTCGGTGGCCTCGGCGGTGCTGACGGAATTTGTCATTCAAAAGCTGACCCACAAAAAGGTCACGATCAGCGATTGTTCCGCGGCAGTGACCGGGCTTCTCCTGGCACTGAACCTGCCGGCAGGTTGCCGTTGGTGGGCGGCTGTGCTGGGCGCAGCCTTTGCCATTGCCATCGTTAAGCAGGCCTTTGGCGGCCTGGGGCAGAATTTTATGAATCCCGCCTTGGCTGCCCGGGCCGTATTGATGACGGCTTATCCCGCTATGATGAGCGGAACGTCTTACCAAAGCCCCAACTTTTGGGGAGACGCCGTATCTGGAGCGACGCCGCTTTCGCTTCTGAAAGATGGGTATACGGCATCGCTTCCCTTTAACTGGGAAATGTTCCTAGGCCTTCGGGGCGGTGTGATCGGAGAAGTATGTACCTTGGCGCTGGTGGTGGGCTTGATCTATCTACTGATCCGCAGAGTCATTACCTGGCACATTCCCGTGATCTATATCGGGCTGGTGTTCTTGGCCGGCCTTATACTGAACGGCTTTAATCTTGAAATCGCGGTATGCTATACGCTAGGGGGCGGCCTTTTCTTGGGCGCGATCTTTATGGCGACCGATTATACGACCAATCCCAATACGATTCGCGGTCAGGCGATTTTTGCCGTGGGTTGCGCGGTCCTGACGGTATGTATCCGCCAGTTCGGCTCTATGCCCGAGGGCGTCAGTTACTCCATCCTGCTGATGAATCTAGTGACGCCGCTGATTGACCGGTTTGTAAATCCCCCGCTTTTTGGAAGGAGGAAAAGGCATGCTGCGTAATATTTTAAACCTTGGCGGCCGCCTTCTAATTATTTGCTTGGCGGCGGGGCTGGCCTTGGCGGCCACCTATAATTTTACCGCCCCGGTAAAGGCGGCCAACGAGGAAGCCAAGGCGCAGGAGGCGCTGCGAGCCATTTATCCGGATGCGCAGGCCTTTACGCTGCTGGATGAACAGGAGCTTTCCGATCTGAAAGAATCGACCGGTTACAGTACTTTGCAGAACGCATACCGAACTGACGACGGAGGCGCGCTGGTCACCGTCCTTGTACAGGGTTACCATGAGATGAGTGTAATGGTCGGCATTACGCCTGACGGGAAGGTTGCCGGATATCAGGTGCTCTCCCATACGGAGACCGCCAACCTGGGCGACCGCGTGACCAAGGAAGAATTTATCAGCCAGTTTCGAGGCCAGCAGACGCCGGTGCAATATGGCAACGGGGTAGAGGCCATTTCCGGAGCTACGCTGTCTTCAACTGCTGTGCTGGAGGCCGTGAATATTGCCGCCGAGGTGACGCGGCAGATGGGAGGCGCATAGATGAAGACCAACTATGGCAAGATTATCCGCAACGGAATTTTGGATGAAAACCCCATATTCCGCCTGGTTCTAGGGATGTGCTCTACGCTGGCCATCACGACCTCGGTGTCCAACGGCTTTGGCATGGGCATGGCGGCTACCTTCGTGTTGGTGGGCAGCAATGTGGTTATCTCGCTGCTGCGCAATTTCATCCCGGACAAAGTGCGTATCCCCTGCTATATTGTTGTCATCGCAACCTTTACCACCATCGTCCAGCTGCTGATGGAAGCCTTCTTGCCAGAGCTGAACGCATCGCTGGGGTTGTTTATTCCGCTCATTGTGGTAAACTGCATTATCCTGGCTCGGGCGGAGAGTTTCGCCTCGAAAAACGGGGTGTTGGCCTCGGCCATGGATGGATTGGGCATGGGGCTAGGGTTCACGCTGGCCCTCTTGGTGCTGTCGGTGATCCGGGAGCTTCTAGGCAGCGGCACACTGCTAGGCGTGCCTGTGCTGGGCGCGGGATATACGCCGGCGGCCATTATGACCGCGGTGCCTGGCGGATTCCTGACATTGGGACTTTTGATGGCGCTGATCAACAAGCTGACCGACAAGGATAAGAAATAGGGAGGGGCGCAAAATGAATTATCTATTGATTCTGCTGGGTGCGGTGCTGGTCAATAATTTTGTCATGAACCAGTACCTGGGCATCTGCCCCTTCTTGGGGGTGTCCAAGAAGGTGGAAACAGCCCTGGGTATGGGCGTTGCGGTCACCTTCGTAATGGGGCTGGCTAGTGTCATCAGCTGGTTGGTATATACCTATATCCTGGTGCCTTTGAACATCACCTATATGCAGACCATCGCCTTTATCCTGACCATCGCGGCGCTGGTGCAGTTCGTAGAGATGGTGATTCAAAAAAGTTCGCCCTCGCTGTATTCGGCGCTGGGCGTGTATCTGCCCCTGATTACGACCAACTGCGCCGTACTTGGCGTGGCGCTGCAGAATATTACCAAGAACTATAATCTGCTGGAGTCGCTGACCTACGGCGTGGGCGGCGGATTAGGCTTTCTCCTGGTGATCGTCCTGTTTGCAGGGATCCGCGAACGCCTGGAGAGCTCGGATATCGCCAAATGCTTCAAGGGATTCCCCATTGCGCTCATCACAGCCGGACTGATGTCGGTGGCCTTTATGGGCTTTGCCGGCATGATTCAGTAAAGGGGGCAGCCAATGAATACAGCAATTGTATTGACCGCGGGCTTCACTTGGTCGGGAATCCTGGCGCCGACGCTGGCCTTGGGCGGCTTAGGGTTGCTCTTTGGCGTATTGCTGGCGGTGGCCAACCGGTTCTTTTCCGTGCAGGCCGACCCAAAGCAGCTTAAGATTCGCGAAAACCTGCCTGGGGCCAATTGCGGTGGCTGCGGCTTCCCAGGGTGCGATGCCTTTGCCAAAGCGGTGGCCGAGGGAAAGGCGCCGCCCAACGGTTGCCCGGTATCCAACGCGGAACAGAAGGCGGCTGTTGCATCCATTATGGGCGTGGAGCAGGACGACGTGGAGCCGCTGACCACCTTTGTGCGCTGCCAGGGCTCGCTGGATCATACGCATGTTAAATATGTATACGAGGGCATTACCGATTGCGCCGCGGCCGCTGCCTTGGCCGACGGGTACAAAGCCTGCCGGTTCGCCTGCTTGGGGCTGGGGAATTGCACGCGGGTATGCCCGACTGGCGCTATTCAGGTAGTGGATGGGCTTGCTCGCATCGACCAGGAACTGTGCATCAGCTGTGGTAAATGCGTATCGGCATGCCCGCGAAAAATCATTGCGATGGTGCCGGCCAGCTCACGAGCCCGTGTCCAATGCCGTGCGACGGCTAAGGGCAAGGAAGTGCGGGAGGCTTGCCAGGTGGGCTGTATTGGCTGCGGGATTTGCCAGAAAACCTGCGCTTTCGGCGCGATCACCTTGGTGGACGACCTGCCGGTGATCGATTACGAAAAATGCACCGGCTGCATGCAGTGCGTGGAAAAATGTCCACGCAAGTGCATATGGGGCGATATGGAAAACCGCCGCGTAGCCTTTGTGGATGAAATCCACTGCACGGGATGTGAAACCTGCGAAAGCGCCTGCAAGTTTGACGCGATTTCCGGTGAAAAGCTGCAACCGCATCATGTGGATCCGGCCAAATGTACAGGCTGCGAGCAGTGCGCGGTTGCCTGCCCGACCGATGCAATCCGAATGATAAAGAAATAACCGACCAATGCCGGATCCGACGTGGGAATAGGATCCGGCATTTTTTCCATGCATATGCCGGATAAGCCGCCGGCAAAACCGAGAAAATAGCAAAAGGATCGATGAGACGGTTGATTCCCTATTAAAATTCTAGGATAATAAGAAGGGAGGTGCGTCATGAAGATTTCGACAAAGGGCAGGTATGCGCTCCGCATGATGATTGACCTGGCGGAGCATGCGCCTGAAGGTTATGTGGCCCTAAAAGACGTAGCGGCCAGGCAGGAAATATCTTTGAAATATCTGGAGCAGATTGTCACGCCTTTAAGCCGAGCCGGCCTCGTCGCCAGCGCTAAAGGTCCGCAAGGCGGCTATCGCCTGGCCCGGCCCGCTGCCAGCTATCCCATCCGTGAGATTTTGCAGGCGATAGAGGGAAATCTCGCACCGGTAGCCTGCCTGGATTTACCCGATAACAATTGCCCTAGGCGCTCCCAGTGTAAATCGCTGCCCTTCTGGCAGGGCCTGTGGTCGCTGGTTGCGGCCTATATGGATTCTGTGACGCTGGCCGATCTCGTGCAGACGCCGGAGGTGGCCAATGAAATCGCGGAGCGCTTCCAAAAACTGCTTGACAAAGAAAGATAAGGCGACTATCATATAACATATAAAACATATATGATTAGTATGATAATCGGAACAATAAGATGGATGTGTTCGGAGGCTGGATTTCCAAGGGCCGGGAGCGATGTTGCGGGCAGGCGACCGGTATTGTCTAAGAATAAAGAGGAAGGATGGAAATAGAACATGGAAAAAAGAGCGATTGCGGGCAGCATTGGCGAGCTTGTGGGTCACACGCCGCTGCTCAGGCTGCATCGGATTGAAGCGCACTTTGGCGTGACGGCGGAGCTTTTGGCCAAGCTGGAATATTTTAACCCGGCGGGCAGCGTCAAGGACCGCGTAGCAAAAAAGATGATTGAAAAGGCCGAGGCCACAGGCGCGCTGCGGCCAGGATCGGTGATTATTGAGCCAACCAGCGGCAATACCGGCATTGGGCTGGCGGCCATCGGCGCGTCTAAAGGATATAAGGTGATTCTGACCATGCCGGAAACCATGAGCGTAGAGCGGCGTAACCTGCTGAAGGCCTATGGAGCCCAGGTGGTGCTGACCGAGGGCGCTCAAGGCATGAATGGCGCCATTGAAAAGGCCAAGGAGCTGGCGGCGCAGACAGAGGGCGCCTTTATACCCGGACAGTTTGAAAACCCAGCGAATCCCCAGGCTCATCTGGAGACCACAGGGCCGGAAATATGGGCCGATACAGAGGGACGGGTGGACGCCTTTGTGGCCGGCGTGGGTACCGGCGGTACGATTTCAGGCGTCGGCCAATACCTTAAGGAGCGGAACGCGAAAATCCATATCGCGGCGGTGGAGCCCGCTTCTTCCCCGGTGCTGTCTAAGGGTATGGCGGGCCCCCATAAGATTCAAGGCATTGGCGCGGGATTTGTTCCAGATATTCTGGATACGAGTATTTATGATGAAGTTATCCCCGTGGAAAACGAAGACGCTTTTGCTATGGGCCGGGCCATGGCCCATGAGGAAGGCGTGCTGGTGGGGATATCCTCAGGCGCGGCGCTATGGGCGGCGGTTCAGCTAGCGCGGAGGCCCGAATGGATGAATAAGCGGATCGTCGTGCTTTTGCCGGATACGGGCGAGCGCTATCTATCCACGGATATGTTTCAATGACGCCTAAAAAGCAGCTGCATTGCTAGAGATTACCAAGGGTATTTTCAGCTGAAAAGGTTATTCTACCATTAGCGAAGACAGCAGGGCGGTCCACAAGGGCAGCATGCAGTGTTCGCCGGGAGAAGCAAGAATGCGATACTGCATGCTTGCCCCGTAAAAGCTGGAGGTGAAATGAAAATGGCTAGCAACAACAGCAGCAACAACCTGGTTGTGCCTGAGGCTCGTACCGCCATGGAGAACATGAAGTACGAAATTGCCAATCAGCTGGGCGTGGACTTCAAGGGTGACAAGGGTAACCTGACTTCCCGTCAGAACGGCTCCGTGGGCGGCGAGATGGTTCGTCGTATGATCCAGGAGTACGAGCGCAAGATGTCCGGTTCCACCACCAACATGCGCTAACCTGTAGCCCAAAAGGGAAAACTGAAAAAGCCGAAAGCCGGAAAAGCTTTCGGCTTTTTCCTATATTGTCCGGATCAAAAAATTGAATTCCCATACGCAATTGAGTATAATAAGCCCAAGTGGGAGGAATATGCAGATGAAAGCAGTGATTCAACGGGTACGTGAGGCTAGCGTAACCGTGGATGGGCGCGTCACAGGGCAGATTGGGTCGGGATTGGCCGTGCTTTTGGGCGTGGTACAGGGCGATACGCAGGCACAGGCCGACATTCTGGCTAAGAAAATCGTAGAGCTCCGGATCTTTACCGATGAGCAGGATAAGATGAACCGGTCGCTTTTAGATATAAACGGTCAAGCGCTGGTGGTGTCGCAGTTCACCCTGGCGGCTGACTGCTCCCATGGCCGTAGGCCGTCTTTTACGCAAGCGGCGCGGCCGGAGCAGGCCAGGACGCTGTATGAATATTTTATCGATAAAATGCAGGCGCTTTGCGGCCGCAAGGTAGAGACAGGCGTTTTCGGGGCGGATATGGCCTTTGCTTTGGTCAATGACGGGCCGGTGACCATTTGCTTGGATACGGAGGCATTGTAGCGCCAGGATTGCCTTTTTTGTCTTATGTATGGTAAAATAATTTAATTATGCGGCAGGGGGCGGCAAGGCCCCTTTTCGTGGTGCATGAGGTGGAATATGATCTGTTTCCCCATTGTCGTGCCGGGTTCGCCCTGGGCGAACGGCTACCTGGTTTGGGACGAGGAAAGCGGGCAGGCTTACGCCATTGACCCGGACGTGACAGGAGGCCTGCTGGAGGCAACGCTGGAGCGCCAGAAGCTGGCGCTTTGCGGCATTTTGCTCACCCATGGGCATTTTGACCACATTGCCTCTGTCAGGGCGCTGAAGTGTAAATATCCTCAGGCATGGCTGGCCATCCACCGTCTGGATGCGGAAAAGCTGACGGATAGCCAGGCCAATCTATCCGCCTGGCAGGGTCAGGTTATCACGGCGCCGGCGGCCGATCGGCTGCTGGAAGAGGGGGAAGAGCTGCACCTGGGCGGGGCATCTTTGCGCGTGATTCACACGCCGGGCCATACGCCGGGCAGCGTATGCTTCTATGCGCCTGGATACCTTTTCAGCGGCGACACGCTCTTTTGTATGGGCGTCGGGCGGTGGGATTTCCCCGGAGGAGACGGGCAAGCGCTGATAAGCGGGATTCAGAAGAAGCTGATGGTTCTTCCTGATGGCACTCAGGTCTTCCCGGGCCATGGTCCCGCTACCACCATCGGGGCTGAGCGGATGGGGAATCCCTATCTGGAGGCAGGCCAATGATCGGGCTCAAAACCAATGTGCCGGCGGCCGCTCAGGAATTGGCTGATGTGGCGCGGCTTTTCTATCCCATGGAGGCGGTGAGCGAGAGCGCCGAGGACCCCTGCCTATCCCATGATATGGCGGAAGCGCCGACAGGATGGATACATCTGGCGAGATGGGCGCGCGGCGGTATGCAGCGCGAAGCCAGCCTTACGATTCCCTTTCCTGCGGGAAGGGATCCGATCGTGGAACTGCGCCTTATCCGGAGGGGGGCGAAGCTGGCTGCCTTTCAGGCGATGCAGGCGCTGGAGAACCGGCGGCTGCCCTGGGGCGCTTTGACCGGTATCCGGCCCACCAAGCTATTCCGCCAGCTGATCCAGGAAACCGGCAGCGAGGAGAATGCGGCCCGGGCGCTTATGGACACCTTTGCGGTGACGCCGCAGCGGGTAAATCTGGTGCGGGACATCCTTCGACAGCAAGCGGACATCTATGCTTGGGGGGACGAGAAATCGATCGATATCTATATCGGCATCCCTTTTTGCCGTACGCGCTGCCTATATTGTTCCTTTATCAGCGTAGATATGTCCCGTACGCGCTGTGATATAACGGAATATGTAGAGGCCCTATGCCGGGAGATTGAATGGGGTGGTCAGCTTGTGCGGGAAATGGGCCGCGCCGTCCGTGCGGTTTACGTGGGCGGCGGCACGCCATCGGCCATCGGCGTGGAACCGCTGCGCCGCGTGCTGTCCGCTGCGATGGAAGCCTTCCCTGGCGCACGGGAGTTTACCGTTGAAGCCGGCCGGCCTGATACCTTGGGCGGCGACATGCTGCCCATGCTGAAAGATATGGGGGCGGGTCGCATTTCCATCAATCCCCAGACCTTGTGCGATGAAACCCTGGCCGCCATTGGCCGTGGGCATACCAGCGCCCAGGCCTTGGAGGCAGTGGAGCGGGCGGCTGGATTGGGGTTTGCCCATATCAATATGGATCTCATCATGGGATTGCCCGGTGAGGGACTGAAGCAGGCGGAGGCCACGCTGGCGGGAATCGAGGGCCTTGCGGTGGACAACCTGACGATCCACACGCTGACGATTAAGCGATCATCAGCCCTGCATGAGCATCTGGAGCGCTATCCGCTGCCGGAAACCGGCGAGGTGGAAGCCATGGTGGAGGCAGGCGCGCGCTGCGCCCGCCGCATGGGCATGGAGCCTTATTACTTATACCGCCAGAAAAACCAGCGGGGAAACCTGGAAAACGTGGGATATACCCGGCCTGGAGCCGCCTGCATCTATAACGTGGATATTATGGAGGAGACGCACGACACCTTGGCGCTGGGCGCAGGGGCTATCAGCAAGCGCATGCATTTTTCGCAGAACCGGCATGAGCGGCTCCCTCACGCCAAAAGCGTGCCGCACTATATCGCCCAGTTGCCTGAATATCGGGAAAAGCTGCGTGCCTTTTTCCTGGGGGAAGCGCAGCGTTAAATTTGAAGTTGCCGGGGCGTACTCAGCCCGGAGAAGGAGGAATCATGCTCATTACACAGGCGCCCAAAGGTACCAAAGATCTGCTGCCTAAAGATGTGTACCGTTGGCAGCATATGGAGGCGGTAATGCGGTCCGTGTGCCGCAACTTTGGCTTCCGGGAGATCCGCGTGCCGATCTTTGAACATACGGAGCTATTTTTGCGCGGTGTCGGCGATACCACCGACATCGTTCAAAAGGAGATGTATACCTTTAAGGATAAGGGAGACCGCTCCATCACCCTGCGTCCGGAAGGAACGGCTGGCGTCGGGCGCGCTTTTATTGAGAATAAGCTGTTTAACGATCCCCTGCCGGCGAAGATGTATTATTGCTATTCACCGACATTCCGCTATGAGCGCCCGCAGGCAGGGCGGCTGCGGGAGCATCATCAATTCGGCGTAGAAGTTTACGGTGCGGCCGAACCTTCCATGGATGCTGAAGTGATTCTGCTGGCCATGAAGGTGATTACGGAACTTGGATTGAACGGTTTGGAGGTTAATATCAATTCCATCGGCTGCAAGACCTGCCGCCCGGCCTATATTGAAAAGCTGCGCGATTACCTGAAACCCCATCTTGGCGAGATGTGCGAGACCTGCCGGGATCGCTATGATCGCAACGCGCTGCGCATCCTGGATTGCAAATGCCCAGCCTGCAAGGCGGTGGTCGCTCAGGCGCCTGCCATTACCGATTGCCTCTGCGAGGAATGCGGCAACCATTTTGCAGCACTCAAAGGGTATCTGGACGACATGGGCGTGACCTATCATGTGAACCCGCTCATCGTGCGGGGGCTGGATTATTATACCCGGACGGTCTTTGAGATTATCGCACCGCAGATCGGCGCACAGAGCACGGTATGCGGAGGCGGACGCTATGACGGGCTGTTGGAAGAGCTGGGCGGCCCCAGCCTGCCGGGCATCGGCTTCGGCATGGGCATGGAGCGGTTACTGATGGCCCTGGAGATCTATGGCGACAAGAAGGTGGAGGAGCCAGCGCTGCTGGACGTATATGTGGCGCCGCTGGGCTCCGGCGCTCGGAAAACCGCCTTTGGGCTCACGCAGGCGCTTCGAGACGCTGGGCTGGCCGCCGACCTGGATCATATGGGACGCTCAGTAAAGGCGCAGTTTAAGTATGCCGATAAAACGGGTTGCCGTTATGTGGTCGTGCTGGGCGAGGATGAGCTCAAGGACGGCAAGGCGAAAATTCGAGATATGATGCGCAATGAGGAACGCATGGTTCCGTTGGCCGAGGTGGTTGCCTGCCTGGCCGGCGAAAGATAGGAGGAGCAAATGGGAGAACTATTAAACGGCCTGAAGCGGACCCACCGCTGCACAGAGCTGTGCGAGGCTGATATCGGCAAGACAGTTACCGTCATGGGCTGGGCCCAGCGGCGGCGTGATCTGGGAAACTTAATTTTTGTATGGCTGCGGGACCGCACCGGCATCGTGCAGGTGGTATTCGACGCCTCCGACGATGCGGCCCTTTTTGCCAAGGCTGAGCAAATCCGTTCCGAGTACTGCCTGGCCGTTACCGGCGAGGTGAAGGCGCGCACACCGGAGAACGTTAACCCAGCCCTGAAAACCGGCACCTTTGAGGTGGCCGCCCGCCAGCTTAAGATTCTGTCGGAATCGGAAACCCCGCCCTTTAATCTGGAAGAGGCAGGCAAGGTATCGGAAGCGCTGCGCCTGAAGCATCGCTACCTGGACCTGCGCCGCCCTGAAATGCAGCGCATCCTGATGATGAAGCATGCGGTAACCCGTTCAGTGCGGGCTTTCCTGGATTCGGAGGGTTTTATCGACCTTGAGACGCCTATGCTGACCCGCTCCACGCCGGAGGGTGCCCGTGACTATCTTGTTCCTTCCCGGGTATTTCCCGGCAAGTTCTTCGCGCTGCCTCAGTCGCCTCAGCTTTTCAAACAGCTGCTCATGGTTTCAGGCTTCGACCGGTATTATCAGATCGCCCGCTGCTTCCGTGACGAGGATCTGCGGGCCGACCGCCAGCCGGAATTTACCCAAATCGATATCGAGATGTCCTTTGTGGATGAGGAGGATGTTTACGATGTGACCGAGCGCATGTTCCAGCGGGTTTTCCATGATGTGCTGGAGGTAGAGCTAAAAACACCCTTCCCGAGGCTGACTTGGCATGAGGCGATGGCCCGATATGGCTCTGATAAGCCGGATACCCGCTTTGGCATGGAGATTTGCGAGATCACCGAGGTGGTCAAGCATTGTGGATTTAGCGTATTCAGCCAGGCGGCTGCCCAGGACAAGGGCTGTGTAGCGGCTATCGTTGCTCAGGGGAAGGCCGGCTCCTTCACCCGAAAGGAGCTGGACGCCCTGACGGACGTGGTGAAGACATACCGGGCCAAGGGGCTGGCCTGGATGCTGGTGGAGGAGAGCGGCGTGCGCAGCACCTTCACTAAGTTCCTTTCCGATGAGGAGAAAGAGGCGATTCTGCAGGCCTGCGGTGCGCAGGTGGGCGATGCCGTGTTCTTTGTGGCCGATACCCGGCTGACCGCGCTGACCGCGCTGGGCCAGCTGCGGCTGGAGCTGGGGCGGCGGTTTGGCCTGATGGATCCGAAAAAGTTCAATTTCCTGTGGGTTACGGAATTTCCTATGTTCGAGTATGATGAGAAGGAAGGCCGCTATGTGGCGCAGCATCATCCTTTCTGCATGCCCAACGAGGCAGACCTGCCCTATCTGGAGTCCGATCCCGGCCGGGTGCGTGCGAAGGCTTATGATATTGTGCTAAACGGCACTGAGCTGGCCAGCGGCTCGATCCGTATCCATGAATCTTCCATCCAGAAGCGGATTTTCAAAATGCTGGGCTTCACCGAGGAGCAGGCCCAGGAGCGCTTTGGTTTCCTGCTGGATGCTTTCAAATATGGACCGCCGCCTCACGGCGGTATTGCCCCCGGCCTGGATCGGGTGGTGGCGCTGATGGCCGGTTGCGATTCCCTGCGGGATGTGATTCCCTTCCCCAAGGTGCAGAACAGCGGCGACCTGATGACCGACGCGCCCAACGTGGTGGATGCCGCTCAACTGGACGATTTGGGGATCATGATTGCCCCCGGCTCAGATAAGTAGCATGCAGCAGCAGGGGCTTAACGATGAGATTGGCCAGGTCGTCGCCCTGGAGGACGGCCGCGCCACGGTGATCTTTGACCGCAAGAGTGCCTGTGCCCGCTGCAAGGCCTGCGGTATGTTTGCGGAGAACCAAAAAAAGGTCGCCATCACCCTCGCCGCGCCCCGGGGCGTGGCGGTGGGAGATTCGGTTCGGCTGGTGATGGATAGCCGCTATTACCTGCTATCGCTGGCACTGCTGTATGGGCTTCCCTGTGTGGCGCTGGTTGCCGGCGTCGCTTTGGGCTTTGCTCTTTGGGGCGAGGCTGGGCAGCTGGGTGCGGCAGGCCTGGGCCTTGGCCTTACGGTGGCGGTATATCTGGCTGTTCGCGCCCAGGACAAGCGGTTGGCCCGATGGCGGCGGGGCAAATTGGCGCTGGAACGGATAGAGCATGCGTAATAGCGCCGGGCCGGCTGTCAATCTAGCCGGATAGACGGTGTGCGGATAAGGCGGTACTGGTCACGGGCCTGTGCCGCCTTTTTTCTGTTGGGGCGAAGTTATCTCGCTGGAGGGGGACAGCAAAGATTACACGGGGTTTCCTGGAAGTTTCGGATAGAAGAAAGGGCTTGACGTGATACGAGGAGGATAAACGATGGACGGAAAACAAGCGAGGGTGGGTATAGGCCTATTGGCGGGCGATATGGTTCAGATGGTTCACTTCTACCGGGACATTCTGGGCCTCCGGGCAAAATGGGACGGCGGCGATTTTGCAGCATTTGAGACCGGTAGCGGCGAGCTGGCCCTATTCATGTATCGTAGGCAGGCCTTTGTGCAGGCGCTTGGGGAGCCTTACCTTCATCCCCAGGGGATCAATCAAACCTTTGAACTCGCCCTGTGGCTGGCATCTTTCGGTGAAGTGGATGATGAATACAGACGATTGTCAAAGCTGGGCGTGCAGTTTCCCATGGGCGGCCCGCAAACCTTTAGCTTCGGTATCCGCAATTTTTATGTTGCGGATCCGGAGGGCAATCTGATTGAAATCGGCAGCACCATGGAAGCCTAACCTATCCCATGGGCCGATACAAAGCGGATAAAAAGCTTATGAGCGCCTGCAGGGCGCGTGCCTGCGCATTGACAATTTCGCCGTAAGCAAGTAGAATGACAATATTTCACGGGTAGAACCGCAGAAGAAAAGGGGGCAAGATGGAAAATGGTGGATCTTTCAGTCATTCGGCGTGCGGATCCGGAGCTGGCGGCGGCAATGGAGCAGGAGCTGGGCAGGCAGCGGGATCATATTGAGCTGATCGCTTCGGAGAACTTTGTTTCTCCGGCGGTGATGGCGGCAGCTGGTTCTTTCCTCACCAATAAATATGCCGAGGGATATCCTGGCAAGCGGTATTACGGTGGGTGTCAGTTTGTGGACGTGGCCGAGGAGCTGGCAAGGGAGCGGGCTTGCCGCCTCTTTGGCGCGGAGCATGCCAACGTACAGCCCCATTCCGGGGCCCAGGCCAATATGTCGGTATATTTTGCGCTGCTTAAGCCGGGCGATACGATCTTAGGCATGAACCTGGCCCATGGCGGCCATCTAACCCACGGATCCCCGGTCAATATGTCTGGCAGCTATTTCCATATTGTCCCCTATGGCGTGCGGGAGGATAATCAGTATATTGACTATGACGAGGTGGAGCGCCTTGCGCTGGCCCATAAGCCCCGCATGATCGTAGCCGGGGCCAGCGCTTACCCCCGCGTGATCGATTTTCAGCGCTTCCGTGCCATTGCTGACCGGGTAGGCGCATACCTTATGGTGGATATGGCGCATATCGCAGGATTGGTGGCGGCAGGGCTGCATCCAAACCCTGTTCCCTATGCCGACGTGGTGACGACCACCACGCACAAAACCCTTCGGGGGCCCCGTGGCGGGCTGATCCTTTGCCGAGAGGAATATGCAGCGGCGATAGATAAGGCGGTGTTCCCGGGTATCCAGGGCGGCCCGCTCATGCATATCATTGCCGCCAAAGCGGTGGCCTTCCAAGAGGCGCTGAGCGAAGACTTTGCGGCTTATCAGCGGCAGATTGTGGCAAATGCGGCAGCGCTGGCCAAGGGACTAACCAGCCGTGGACTGTCGTTGGTATCCGGCGGTACGGATAACCACCTGATGCTGCTGGACCTGCGGGATACCGATGTATCCGGTAAAGCGTTGGAGCGGCGGATGGACGAGGCCAATATTACCGCCAACAAAAACGCGATCCCCTTTGATCCTAAGAGTCCCTTTATCACCAGCGGTGTGCGGCTGGGAACGCCTGCAGTGACGACCCGCGGCATGAAGGAACCGGAGATGGACGAGATCGCCGATTGCATTGCGCGGCTGTTGCAGGGCCGCGAGCATATTCCGGCCGTACGGGCGCAGGTACTGGAGCTGACAAAGCGCTATCCTCTATATGAGGGCGATATTCAATAGCGCAGAACCAGGAGACGCGGGATGGAAATCTATCAGCTGCGCGAGGCGACGCCTCAAAGAATTCAGATGATGAGCTATATCTTCCGTGGCGAGAACGGGGAGCTAGCCGTGATGGACGGCGGGAACTGGGGCGATGGAGAGCATCTGCTGGAAGCGCTCAGGGCGGTATCCGGATGCCGGAGCCCCCATATAGCTGCTTGGCTGATGACTCACGCTCATTCCGACCATGTGGACGCCTTTCAATACCTGATGGATCGCCATCCGGGAGACTTTTCTGTGGAAAAGCTCTATTATTGCTTTCCATCCCAGCCTTACTTGGATGCATATGAGCCGGAGGAAGCCCATACGCTCCGGGAGATGACGGAGCGTATGGGGAAAATGGCCCCGGATATGCTGCACCAGGTGTGCGTAGGCGAAGAGATTGCAGTGGGTGAGCTGCACTTTACCGTGCTGCTGACGCCGGATGAGGTCCCGCTGGCCAATGTGATCAACAATGCCAGCGTTGTGTACCGACTGGAGGGTGGCGGCGTGCAGGCCCTCTTTCTGGGCGATCTCGGCGTGGAGGGCGGGGAACGGCTCCTATCGCTTTATGGAGATACCCTGGCCAGCGATATGGTGCAGATGGCCCATCACGGACAAAACGGCGTGGATCGGCCGGTATATGAGGCGATCCGGCCGGACATATGCCTGTGGCCAACGCCTTCCTGGCTTTGGGATAATGACCCCGGGAGCGGATATAACACCGGCATATGGAAGACACTGTGCGTCCGTGCCTGGATGCGGGAGATTGGCGCAAAACGGCATGCGGTTTCCAAAGACGGCGATTTCCGGCTGACCTGTCAAAATGGAAATGTCCAGATTGAGAAAATCTCCTTTACAGAATCATAGGCTTATGGTAAACTGAATAAAATGGTAAAATGCGTTGATGGAGATAAGTAGCAGGCAGAGCAGGCACAAGAGAGGACGCGTCACCGGCTGAAAGCGCGTCTGGCCAGGCGGCTTGTCGAAATTCCCTCCGGAGTGTCCGCTGAACGCGCAAGTAGGCGGAACGGAAGGCCGCACCGTTATCGGCGGCATAAGGCCGGTGTTCCGGCGAATTTGGGTGGTACCACGAAGACAAGGCGCTTCGTCCCTGGGGGACGGAGCGCTTTTTTTCTCATTTTGAAACGGGAAAAGGAGGATGAATCCATGCAGGAGAAAATTAAGCAAATTGTTTCCGATATACGGGAGCAGCTGGAAAAAATCAGCGACAGCCGCGAACTGGAGGCATTAAAGGTAAAAGTCCTGGGCAAAAAAGGCCAGCTGACGGAGCTTATGCGGGGCATGGGCGCACTTTCCAAGGAGGAGCGCCCCGTCATGGGCAAGCTGGTGAACGACGCGCGGGCTACCCTGGAGGAGATGCTTAGTAAGCGCGAGGAGGCCCTGGCGGCTAAGGAGCGACAGGAACGCCTGGCCAGTGAGGTGCTGGACGTGACCATTCCTGGGCGCGAGCCTTCTCTGGGCAATCTGCATCCGCTCACCAAGGTGATCCGGCGGGTAGAGGAGATCTTCTTGGGCATGGGCTTTGAGATTGCCGAAGGTCCGGAAGTGGAGCTTGACCACTACAATTTCGAGCTGCTGAACCTCCCGAAGGATCACCCCGCTCGGGATATGCAGGATTCCTTTTTCATCAACGAGAACCTGCTGCTTCGCACCCACACTTCACCGGTGCAGGCGCGTACCATGACCACGAAAAAGCCGCCCATCCGGATCATCTGCCCGGGACGCGTGTATCGGGTCGACGAGGTGGACGCAACGCATTCGCCGGTATTCCATCAGATCGAAGGCCTGGTGATCGATAAGGGCATTGACATGAGCCACCTGAAGGGTACGCTGGACGTCTTTGTTCGGGAATTCTACGGCCAGGGTGTGCGCACACGTTTGCGCCCTTCCTTCTTTCCCTTTACCGAGCCCTCGGCAGAGATGGATATTTCCTGCTATGTATGCGACGGAAAGGATCCGGGTTGCCGGGTGTGCCACGGCTCCGGATGGATTGAGGTACTGGGCTGCGGCGTGGTGAATCCGAAGGTGCTGACCCTGTGCGGTATTGATCCCCAGGAATATTCCGGATTTGCCTTCGGCCTGGGTTGGGATCGGATCACCAATGGAAAATATGGAATCAGCGATTTGCGGCTGCTTTTTGAAAACGACCTGCGCTTCCTGCGCCAGTTCTAGGAGGAAACAATATGCTAGTATCATTGAAATGGCTGAGGGATTATGTGGACGTGGATCTGCCTCTGGAGGAATTCACTTCCCGGATGATTATGTCCGGTATGGAGGTTGAGGACGTCAAGGTCATGGGCGAGCAGCTGGACCGCGTAGTGGTAGGACGCATTGATAAGCTGTCTCCCCACACCAATTCCGATCACCTACAGATCTGCATGATCGATGTGGGTGAGGGAGAACCGGTGCAGATCGTAACGGGCGCGCAAAATGTTTTTGAAGGGGCTTATGTCCCGGCTGCGCTGATAGGCGCTAACCTACCCTGCGGGATGACGATTAAAAAAGGCAAGCTGCGGGGCGAGGTATCCAACGGTATGCTCTGCTCCGGCGGCGAACTGTGCATTGACGATTCGGTCTATCCTGGCGCCTCGGTCGACGGCATCATGATCCTTCGTGAGGCCTATGCGCCTGGCACGCCCATCGCTAAGGTTCTGGGGATGGACGATGTAATCATCGACTTTAAAACTACCGCTAACCGGGCTGATTGCCTGAGCATGATCGGTATGGCCCGCGAGGTGGCCGCCGCGCTGCACACGCCTATGCGCATGCCCGCAGTATCCTATACCCAGGTGACCGATGATACCATTAGCCGGTATCTGTCCGTCAAGGTTGAAGAGCCTTCGCTTTGCCCCCGGTATATGAATCGCGTGGTGCGCAACGTGAAAATCGAACCTTCTCCGGCATGGATGCAGCAAAAGCTGAACGCTGCCGGTGTCCGGGCGATTAATAACATCGTTGACATCACAAACTATGTGATGCTGGAAATGGGGCAGCCCATGCACGCCTTTGACTACCGCGAGGTTGAGGGGCGTGAGATCATCGTGCGCCGCGCCCAGGCGGGCGAAAAGCTTATGACGCTGGACGGCAAAGAGCGCGTGCTGACCGAGCGCATGCTGGTTATTGCCAATGGCAATGGTCCTATGGGTGTGGCCGGCGTTATGGGCGGCGAGAATTCGGGCATTCATGATGATACGCAGGCAGTGGTCTTTGAAAGCGCTACCTTCAGCCCACTCACCATCCGGCAGACCTCCCGAGCGCTAGGCATGCGGACGGAGTCTTCCTCCCGATATGAAAAGGGCGTGGATCCCACGCTGGCCCAGCTGGCGCTGGACCGGGCGATGGGACTGATCGAGCAGCTCCACGCCGGCGAAATCGTCGAGGGTGCGGTGGATATTTGCTCGGCCGACCTTACGCCGCGGGTAATCCGCGCCAAGGTTGCGCGGATCAATAGCTGCATGGGCATTACTGTGGAGGCTTCGCAAATGAAGGCGATCCTGGAGGATCTGCAGGTGCCCACAGAAATCGACGGTGACGAGCTTGTCTGCACGGTTCCCGCCTGGCGCGGCGACCTGGAGACCTATGCCGACCTGGCCGAGGAGGTGCTCCGCATCTACGGCTATGAGCATATTCCTTCCCGGCTGATGGAGGGCGCCATGCAGGGTGTGCGTACGCCCCTGCAGCGGGCTAACAACGATCTGAAGGATCAGATGGTGGCGATGGGCTTCTTTGAGGCCGTCACCTATACTTTCATGAGCCCTTCGGTATTTGACCGGATGCTGCTGGAAGCGGATTCCCCCCTGCGTAATGCAATCCGGTTGCTGAATCCGCTAGGCGAGGACTATTCACTGGTGCGCACCTTCCTGGTTCCCGCTATGCTTCAATCCATTGCCAACAACACGGCCCGGAAGGCGGCTGATCGTGTGCGCCTTTTCGAGGTATCCAAAATATTCGTGCCCGCTGACGATACGTTTACGCAGCAGCCCGATGAGATTCCCACGCTATGCATCGGTATGCTGGACGATACCGCGGATTTCTTTGATCTTAAAGGTGTGCTGGAAGCGCTGATTCGCCGCTTTGGACTCAAGGGCGTAAGCTTTTCCGCCGGCGGCCCGGCTTATTATCATCCCGGGCGGAAAGCCCTTGCCACAGTAAAGGGTAAGGTGCTGGCTGAACTGGGCGAGATCCATCCCGATGTGCAGGCGGCCTATGAGCTGCCTGGGCGTACGCTGGTGGCGCAGGTGAACCTGCGGGCATTCTTTGAAGAAGCCGACCCTGCCGCGGCCTATCGGCCTCTGCCCAAGTTCCCCTCGGTGAAGCGGGATCTGGCGGTAACGGTAGACGCCAGCCAGCCAGTAGGGCCGATGATGGATCAAATTCGCCAGGCGGCCGGCAGCCTGCTGGAGAGCGTGGAGCTCTTCGACGTATACCAGGGACGCCAAGTAGGCGAGGGCAAAAAGTCGGTGGCCTTTTCGTTAACCTATCAGGCAGGTGATCATACGCTGGTGGAGGAGGAGATTAACCGTGTCCATCAGCGGATCCTCCGGGCGCTGGAGCGGTCCTATCAGGCCGAAATTCGTCAATAAACGCGCTTGGTTCTTGAACATTGCCCGCGCCCATTGTACAATAGACGGTAACAGGAGGTGTCGGCGATGGAGAAGAACAGGACGACTGTGGTAATCGACGGCCGGGAATATCCGGTGGCCAGCGTGGAGAGCGTGGAGCATATTCAGCAGGTCGCCAAGCTGGTGGATGATAAGGTGCGGGAGATCCGTACCCAGCAATCCGTTTTGAATCCACAGGTTGCCCTTGCCTTTGCCGCGCTGAACCTGGCCGACGAGCTGGTCAATCTTCAGCAGAAGCTCCGGCCGGACGGAGAATCAGGTGACTTCGTAAAGCGAAAGCGCGTCTATAGGCGGGTGAAAAAATAATCATGCGGGGGACAGCAAGGCTGCCCCCCTTTTTCCGATTCGCAAAAAGAAAGGTGAAATCCATGAACGAGAGGACCTATCGGATTCTGGAATTCGATAAAATATTACAGATGCTTAGCGAGCAGTGCGTCAGCTCGCTGGGCATGGCGGAAGCAACATCGCTTACGCCGTCCATTCACCGCATTGAGGTGGTCAGATGGCAGCAGGAAACCAGCGAGGCCTATGATTATCTGATGAAAAGCGGCGTAAGTCCCGTTCACTCCTTCGACGATATTACCGCCAGCCTGAATAAAGCGCGTATCGGCGGCATGCTGCAGCCCAAGGATCTGCTTGCTTGCAGGCTTATGCTGGCGGCCAGCCGCGGGTTGCGGCGCGCTTTGTTGGAGGGCTGCGAGCCAACCAGCCTGCTGAGCGGCTATGCGGTGGGGTTAATCAGCGAAAAGCCGGTGGAGGATGAGATCGAGCGCTGTATCCTGGGTGAGGATGAAATTGCCGACGCTGCATCCCCGGAACTATATCGTATCCGGCGGGATATCAAGGGATGCCACGCACGCATCCGGGATCGAATGAACCGGATGATCCATTCGCCCCAGTATGCGAAATATCTTCAAAATCCCATTATCACCATGCGCAACGACCGGTACGTGATTCCCGTGCGGGCGGAATACCGGGCAAATGTTCCCGGGCTCATTCATGATCAATCCGGTAGCGGCGCCACGCTTTTTGTGGAACCTATGGCCGTGGTGGAAATCAACAATGAGCTTAAGGAGCTGATGGGAAAAGAGCGCGAGGAGATCGAACGCATTCTCATGACGCTTTCAGCGAGCATTGCCCGCTACCAGGAGGAGATGGGCTTTTCCCTGGGCACGATGGCGCATTTGGATTTTGTCTTTGCCAAGGCGAAGCTCAGCGCCCAGATGAAGGCGATTTCCCCCAAAATTGAGGAAGGCATGCGCCTGCGTATCGTGCAGGGCCGCCATCCGCTGATCGATCAGGATAAGGTGGTGCCCAGCAACTTCTGGATGGGCGAGGGCTTTACCACCCTCATCATTACGGGACCCAATACAGGCGGTAAGACGGTGACCCTGAAAACATGCGGGCTTTTTGCGGTGATGACACAGGCAGGATTGCATATCCCGGCTGGGGAAGGCAGCTATTTGCCGATCTTTGGCGATGTATTTGCGGATATTGGAGACGAGCAGTCCATCGAGCAAAGCCTGTCCACTTTCTCATCGCATATGAAGAATATTGTTTCAATCCTGAGAGAGGTGGGCGACCGCTCCCTGGTGCTGCTGGACGAATTGGGCGCGGGAACGGATCCTACCGAGGGCGCAGCGCTAGCCATTTCGATCCTGGAGCGGCTTACGGCGCGGGGTGTGCTAACGCTGGCGACTACCCATTATAGCGAGCTTAAGGCGTATGCCCTTTCGACCGCGGGTGTGGAGAACGCTTCGGTGGAGTTTGACGTAGCCTCTTTAGCGCCCACCTATCGATTGAGCATCGGCATCCCCGGAAAATCCAATGCCTTTGAAATCTCCCGAAAACTGGGGCTGGAAACGGCGGTCATTGAGCGTGCGCAGGAATACCTTTCCCAGGAGCAGATTCGCTTTGAGGATGTGATCCAGAACGCGGAATATCACCGCCAGCTGGCGGAAAAGGAGCGGGAGCAGGCGGAGATTGCTCGACGGGAGAGCGAACGGCTTAAGCAGCAGGTGCAGCAGGAGCGCAAGCGCTTAGAAGCGCAGCGGGAGAAGATCCTGACCCAAGCCCGAGAGGAAGCTGCCCGAATGATCCGGAAATCCAAAAATGAGATGGACGCTATCATTGGCGAGTTGAAGGCGCAGCGGGATAAGGCAGGCGCGGCGGACCGCGATCGGGCTATCCAGCAGGCGCGCGATCGTATGCGAGGCAATGAACGGGAGCTGGAGACAGCCGCGCCCCACAGCGGCGCAACGGCCGATCAGGGCAAGCCGCTTACAAACGCCGCGGTTGGGCAGACTGTGTGGGTCGTAAACCTAGAAAAAAACGGCACCGTGCTGACTGCTCCGACCCGTAGCGGCGAGGTACAGGTGCAGGTGGGTTCCATGAAGCTGAACGTGAAGCTGAAGAACCTGCGTGCTGCGGTTCAAGAGGAGAAGAAAAAGCCCGTAATCGAAAAGCGGGAGTCGCGCCTGGCCATGCCCACGGTGGGGCTGGAGTTAGACATTCGCGGTTATGACGCGGAAAGCGGCGTGATGGAGATGGACAAATACCTGGATTCGGCCTATATGGGCGGATTGAAGGAGGTATCCATTATCCACGGCAAGGGGACTGGCATCCTACGCGACGCGGTGCAGCGCCGGCTGCGGCGGCATCCGCTGGTAGATTCCTTTCGCTTGGGCAGCTATGGCGAGGGAGAGACCGGCGTGACCATTGTAAAGTTCAAGTCATGATCGCTATCAGCGCATGCCTGGCGGGGATTCCCTGCCGGTATGATGGAAAAAGCAAACCCAATGCAGCTTGCCGCGCGGCTCTCCTGGCGAACGGCGCACTGCTGGTTTGCCCGGAATGCATGGGCGGCTTGCCAACGCCGCGCCCGCCCGCCGAGCTGCCCGGTGGGTCGGCGCAAGATGTATTAGAAGGAAAAAAGCCCATTATAAACCGTGAAGGGCAGGATGTGACACAGGCTTATCTAGCCGGAGCGCAGAGGCTGCTGGAACTTTGCCAACGCCAAGGGGTTGATGAGGTATGGCTAAAGGCCAAGAGCCCAGCCTGCGGATGTGGAAGCGTATATGACGGCAGCTACAGCGGACGGCTGGTAGACGGGGACGGCCTTGCGGCCTCCCTATTGAAGCGCCATGGGATCCGAGTGGTCAGCATAGAGTAAAACGGGAGGATAGTTTGGATGGACGGTATGATTTTAGGCGTTGATATTGGGACTTCAGCGACCAAAACAGTGCTTTTTGATCTTACGGGACGAATCATCGCCAGCGCCAGCCGGGAATATCCGCTTTATCAGCCGCAGATGGGCTGGGCGGAGCAGGATCCTGAGGATTGGGCGCAGGCTACGCTGAACACGATCGCTGAGGTGACCGCATCGGCGGGCGTGGATCGGCGCAGCATCCTGGGGATGGGCTTGTCCGGTCAAATGCATGGCATGGTGCTGCTGGATAAAGCGGGACGGGTATTGCGCCCGGCGATCATCTGGTGCGATCAGCGCACCCAGCGCCAGTGCGACGAAATGACCAGCATTTTAGGGCGCGAACGGTTAATTGAGATTACGGCAAATCCGGCTCTTACGGGGTTTACTGCATCCAAGCTGCTGTGGGTGAAGGAAAACCAGCCGGATATTTTTGAAAGAATCGATAAAGTGCTGCTGCCCAAGGACTATGTCCGCTATGTGTTGACCGGCGAATTTGCTACCGAGGTGTCCGACGCTTCAGGGATGCAGCTTCTGGACGTGCCCAAACGGCAGTGGTCCGGCGAGGTGATTTCTGCCCTGGGATTCTCGATGCAGTGGATGCCCAAGGTCTATGAGTCGGTGGAGGTCAGCGGCCAGATAACACCCGAGGCAGCGGAAAAAACCGGCCTATGGGCTGGTATGCCGGTAGTCGGCGGCGCGGGGGATAATGCGGCGGGCGCCGTGGGCACCGGCGTTGTATCCCCGGGAGCAGCCTTTTCTACCATCGGTACCTCGGGCGTGGTATTCGCCCATATGGAGCGGCCGCAGATTGATCCTCAGGGGCGCATCCATACTTTTTGCCATGCCGTACCCGGCGCCTGGCATGTGATGGGCGTAATTCAGAGCGCAGGGCTTTCACTGCGATGGATGCGGGATGAGCTGTGCGCCCAGGAGCGTGAGCTGGCGAAGCAGGAGGGACTTGACCCCTATGAGGTTATGACCCGGGAGGCGATGCAGTCCCCCCTGGGCGCCCGGGGGCTTATCTTTCTCCCTTACCTAATGGGTGAGCGCTCGCCCCACCTGGATCCGGTTGCCAAGGGTGCCTTTGTGGGCCTTACCGCCGTGCACACCCGCAGAGATATGATTCGATCGGTGATGGAGGGCGTGTGCCATGCGCTCCACGATTCGATGGAGATTATCCAGGAGATGGGGGTTCCGGTGACGGAAGTGCGCGCCGGAGGCGGCGGAGGGCGCAGCGCCCTTTGGCGCCAGATGCAAGCTGATATGTTCGGCGTGCCGGTGAAAACCGTACAGGCGGCGGAGGGACCGGCGCTTGGGGTGGCCCTCTTAGCGGCGGTGGGCGCCGGAGCCTATGATACCGTCCAACAGGCTTGCAGCGCGGCCATTTCGCTGAACCAGCCGCTGTGCCCGGATCCGGAGGCGGGTGCGCGCTATCAGCGGATGCATCGCATTTACCAGGCGCTTTATCACGCGCTAAAGCCCAGCTTTGACGCGATTGCAGCCATGCCTGAGCTGGAATAAATGGGTTTTACAGTTTGTTCACCCATTTAAGAGAAAAATATTACTATAATAATAGACATAAGGAGGTGTCCAAGCCATGGAGCAACTGGATGTTTTGGTGATCGACGACGATGCGAATATTTGTCAGCTGTTGCGTTTGTATTTGGAAAAGGAAGGCTATAAAGTAGAATGCGCTTACCAGGGCACGCAGGGGTTGGAAGTGTTCAACGCCCGCAATCCGCGCCTGTTGATTCTGGATATCATGCTGCCGGGCATGAGCGGCTGGGACGTATGTAAGGAAATCCGTAAGCATTCTAACACGCCGATTTTGATGCTGACGGCTAAAGGCGAAACCTTTGATAAGGTGCTGGGATTGGAGTTGGGCGCCGACGACTATATGGTGAAGCCCTTTGAGCCCAAGGAGCTGGTAGCGCGGGTCAAGGCAATTTTGCGCCGGGCGGGCGATAACGGAAGCCAGTCGGACGAAGCAGCTTCCGGAAAGGAACTCATTTTCGATCAGCTGAAAATTAATATGGCCGATTATACCGTTACCTACTTTGATAAGGTGCTGGAGCTTCCGCCCAAAGAGATGGAGCTGCTCTTTTTCCTGGCCAGCCATGCGAATACCGTCTTTACCCGGGAACAGCTGCTGGAGCAGGTTTGGGGCTTCGACTATTTCGGCGACTCCCGCACGGTGGATGTGCATATTAAGCGCCTAAGAGAGAAATTTCCCGTGGACGCAGACGTTAATTGGCGCATCAAGACTGTGTGGGGGGTCGGCTATAAGTTCGAGGTGAAATAATCTGATGTTTCGGACGGTCTTATCACGTCTGATGGTCATTTTCCTGGCCGTAGTTATGGTGGCGATGGGCGTGCAGGGCATTATGCTTTATAATGTCTATAAAAATGATACCATCCTGCGCACGCAACAATACCTGATGGAGGAGGCCCATGGCATTGCAGAGCTGATGGGCCGCTTCCTTACCACGCAGCAGGGGAAGCTCGACCTGTACACCTATCTTTCAGTGACGACGCGCAAAAGCCAGTCCAGGGTGTGGTTTGTCAATGCCGATGGGAAGATCAATCTGGAGGCTTTGCCCGGCAATCAAGGTGTGCAGGAGGTAGCTTCGCTGGGCGTGCTGAGCGATGAGGAACAGGAGCACTACCTAGCTCCGGTTCTGGCTGGTAAGGAATTCTCCATGGTGGGCAATTTTCGGGGACGGTTTACGGACGATACCATTACGGTTGCCTGCCCGGTCTATTATGGCCGCGGCGTGATTGCCGGCGCCGTATTTGTCCATTGCCAGGTTAAGGAGCTGGACGGCGCCTATAATAACGCGTGGAAAATTATTCTGCTGGCGAGCACCTTTGCCGCCACGCTGGCTATGATTCTCATCTATATGACGGCGAGATCCATTACCCAACCGCTGGCAGAAATGAATCTGGCGGCGCGGGACATCGCCAAAGGACGCTTTAACCGAAAGCTGGAGAGAACCGGGCCCGACGAGCTGGGCCAGCTGGCGGAGAGCTTTAATATCATGGCCGACGAGCTTAAAAAGCAGGAGCAGACCCGCATATCCTTTGTGGCTAACGTATCTCACGAGCTTAAGAGCCCGATGACCAGCATCCAGGGCTTTGCCCAAGGCATGGTCGATGGAACCATCAAGCCGGAGGAGCATGAAAAATATCTTTCGATCATCCTGGATGAGACGCGCCGGCTGAATAAGCTGATACGCGAACTACTGGATCTATCGCAGTTTGAAAATGGCAATTTCTCACTGAATATGACGACATTTGACCTTAACGAGCTGATCCGGCGGGTCGTGATTCGGTATCTGGACCGCATGGAAGCCCAAGGGATCGAGCCTGAAATTGAATTCAGGCAGGATTACTGCTATGTGCTGGGCGATTCTGACCGCATTGAACAGGTGCTGGTGAATCTACTGGATAACGCGATCAAGTTTACGCCGGAAGGCGGACAGATCCGTATTTGGACCCACAACAGCCAGGATAAGGTGCTGGTTTCGATTTCCGACAGCGGCGCGGGCATATCCGAAGCCGACCTGCCCTTTATCTTCGATCGGTTCTATAAGGTGGATAAAGCACACACGGATAAAAAAGGGACAGGCCTGGGGCTTGCGATTGTCAAAAGCATTCTGGAGCAGCACGGAGAATCGATCCAGGTAAGCAGCAAGCTGGGGGCGGGTACGACCTTTGCTTTTACGTTAAAAAGGGCGGAAAAGCCCTCTCGGGATGAATCGAAGAAGATTAGTTCTAAAAATGAATAAGCGCAATAGTTCATTTACAGCTCATTCATAAAAAGGACAAAAAGATTGAGTATCATAAGATCATCCGTTAAGGGAACAATGTAAGGAAGAGGTGACATGTATGAGTCAATATCCCTTCGATGAGAAGCCCCCGCGCAAGGGGAATAACGTATGGTTCTATGTCGTGCTGGTACTCGTCGCCGCAGTGGTGGGCGGCCTGTTCGTCCGATATATGTGGCCGGCCCTGCAGCAGCCGAGTTCGGATCCGCAGACCAATGTGAGCCCCACGCCCACGCCGACCAGCGAGGCGACGACCACGCAACCTGAAACAACGGCGGCAACCGATGGATCCTTGGTGAACAGCAACACGGACGTGGCTGAAGATGCCAGCCTCCCCGATATGCTGGAGGCTGTGGGCCCCGCGGTGGTAGGCATCAGTAACCGTGCGGAAATCGCCAGCCCCAACGGGATTATCGGCAGCATTAACGGGATCCCGGTTCCAGGCAACTCGGAAACCACCGAGGAAACGGAACAAGGTTATGGATCCGGCGTAATTATCTCCACTGACGGCTATATCATCACCAATGCCCATGTGATTGACGATGCCTCCAAGCTGGTGGTCATCTTAGCCGGCGGCGAAGAGGTGGAAGCGACGCTGGTGGGTAAGGATGAGACAACCGATCTTGCGCTTTTGAAGATTGAGAAGGACGGCCTGACCGCAATTAATCTAGGTAATTCCGACGAGGTGCGTGTAGGCGAAACCGTGTTGGCCATCGGTAACCCCATGGGCCAGGAGCTGTATGGATCGGTCAGTAAGGGCATTATCTCCGCGACCAACCGCCAGATCACCATGGACAGCCACGTTTATACCATGCTTCAGACGGATACGGCCATTAACCCCGGTAACTCGGGCGGCGCGCTGGTCAACACCAAGGGCGAACTGATCGGCATTTGTTCGGTCAAGACCATCAGCACGGGTACGGATTCCAACGGCAACAGCATTTCTGCCGAGGGCTTGGGCTTCGCCATTCCGATCAATGAAGCGATGCCGATTATTGAAGAGCTTAAGGAGAAAGGCTATGTGGAGCGTCCGGTATTGGGCGTGACCGGCGGCTTCCTTACCGAGCAGGGCGCAGCCTATTACCGCTGCCCGGTTGGGTTTGTCGTGCAGCAGGTTAGCGCCGGCGGTGGAGCCGAGGCGGCCGGTATCCAGTCCATGGATGTGATCACGGCCATCGACGGACAGGAGCTTGCCAGCTATGCTGAGATGAGCCAGGCGATTACCAGCCACGAAATTGGCGATACGGTGACGGTCACCGTGTGGCGCAATGGTGAAACCTTAGATCTGAACGTCACCCTGGGCGCATCGGGCAATACCTCGGAAACGACGCCGACCACAACGCCTGCGGAAGTTCGATAAGTTCGTTCGATCGAATCTCGGTTTACTTCATCCGATAAGCCGGGAAAATACCCAAAAGACAGCAAAGGCTGCGCGCAGCGCAGCCTTTATTTTTTATTATTCTATCGCCGGATACTATAACCGGATGCGGACGCCATTGGGCGCTCAAGCGGCTTCCTTTTTATGCGTCAGAAGCGACTGCTCCAAAGCATATGATATAAAACCTGCGCGCTTCCGAGTGGCTATGGAAACGACCGGCATATTGAAGGAGCGAAGAGAAGCAAATAGGATGCAGAAACCCAAATGTTGCAGGCGCAGTTTTATCTTCATTGGGCGGTAGCGTCGCATGAACTCATCTATAACGGAAGAAGCTTAAGATACCAGCCCCAATAAGCGGACCGAGCACGCCGTGCGCAAATTACGCCCCGCCCGAGCGGAACGGAGCCGGAGACGGCAGATGCAGCGGAAAACCGACGTTGTGGTTATTTTGGATGGGAACTTCCCTAGGCGCTTTGGCGGTCACATCGATGGTGCTCCGGCGGCAAGCAAAGATGAAAAGCTAACAAAAGGCAGGAACGGATTGAACCGCTCCCAAATGTGCGGACAGCACAAAAAGGCGCCAATGTAGGGAAATATGAAGTTTTAAGCGGAGAGGCGTCGCGCAAGC
>CAJFUN010000025.1 GCA_904420205.1 Candidatus Parachristensenella avicola
GCTTGCGCGACGCCTCTCCGCTTAAAACTTCATATTTCCCTACATTGGCGCCTTTTTGTGCTGTCCGCACATTTGGGAGCGGTTCAAAGCAGCACAAAAAGCCATTGGTTCTTATAATCTGCTTTAAATCTTCGGAATGTTCTGGGATAATAGATTTGCGTTTTATTCATATAAGCCTGCTCCTTGAACTTTGTAAAATATAAAACCGCTCATTGTAAAATAATGAGCAACCGTGTAAAACCGTTTCAACTTAGTGTATGTTTTTATTATACAAGAAAATCCACATATGTCACGGCCAAATAGAGGTAAATATCAAAAAAGTAAAATTAATACATATGAGCGGCAATATTTTTGTAAGTCGCCGCCAAAGGCTACACAAGTACAAAAGCAAAAAGTCTTACTCGGACTATCATGTCCTTAAGTAAGACTTAGTTTGGAAACCCGCTAATTATTTGCCCTCCAGCTCAGCGATCAGGCGCTTGGCCAGCTCCGCAGCCGAAGCCGCGTCGGAGGAATATCCATCGGCGCCAATCTCATCGCAGAAGCTTTGGGTAACGGGAGCACCGCCCACCATAATCTTGACCTTATCTCGCAGCCCGTTGGCCACCAAGGCGTCCACTGTCTCTTTCATCATCGGCATGGTGGTCGTCAGCAGCGCAGACATAGCGACAATCTGCGCGCCCTTATTCACCACGGCGTCCACATACTGCTCAGGACTGACGTCAACGCCCAGATCAACGACCGTAAATCCGTTGCCCTCCAGCATCATGGCGACTAAGTTCTTACCGATGTCATGCAGGTCGCCTTGAACCGTGCCAACTGCTACCACGCCGGCGCTCTTTACATCCTTCTTCGCAAGAATAGGCTTTAAGATATCCAGCGCGCCATACATAGCTCGGGCAGCTACCAGCACTTCCGGCACATAAATCTCATTGTTCTTAAACAGAACGCCCACTTCATTCATGCCTACGATCAGGCCCTGGTTCAAAATGTCCTCCGCGTCCATCCCCTCGTTCAGCGCGTCGGTCACCAGCTGCTTAACCACCTTTGCACGGCCGGCCAGTATGCCGTCGGCAATTTCGCGATAGGTTGCCATGTCGATTATCCTCCCTTATGAATCTAGCGATATTATAGCATGACTACCTCGCCGAAAATAGCCCGTAACCTGTTAAGAAAGGTAATATCTTGCGGTTTTCATCCTTTTATATGGGAGAATCTTGCTTCGCTCTGCCCCCGTCGCGGTACTCCTTCGGCGATATATGCAGATGCTTGCGGAATACCTTGGCAAAATAGCCAGGTTCGTCATAGCCCACCTGGCTCGCGATCGCTCGGATAGAAAGGCCTGTCGTGCGTAGCAAATGCCGCGCCTGTTCAATCCGCACGCGGGTCAGATATTCTACAAAGGTCAGGCCCAGCTCCTCCTTAAACAGATGGCTGATATAATAAGGGCTTAGATAGACATGCCCCGCTACCGCATCGAGCGTCAGGTTTTCCCCATAATGATCGCGGATATAGGCCATTACTAAAGTCATGGTGCGCGCATTCCGTATGTTGTGTACATCATAAAGCGTATCCATCATTGCATCCAGCACGTTGACCACGCCCCGGCACAGCTCCTCAAAGTCCTTCAACCCATGGATCTGCGTCACCACCTGGTTGTTCAACGTCAACATTTTATCCAAGCTGGCGCCGCTTTCCACCGCCGCCCTCGACACAACCACGACAAGCTCCACTACGCGCGCTTTGAGCAGTTCCATGTCGCCGGCATTATTGAAAAAAATATCGCCCAGTAGATCATTAAGGATTGCCTTTGCCCCCGTACGGTCCCCCATACGCACCTTACCCACCAATTCATATTCTTTCTGCAGCGGGTAAAACAGCGTATCGCCTTCTGGCTCCAGCGCCTTCAGACGATCCTCATTTTGCTTGCGGTCAAAAATTCGCTGGGCAATCTGCGATTGCTGTGTCGTCAATTCTTTGCGGGATTTCAGCGTTATTAGTCCCTCCGCCGCAATATGGGATACTGTCATAAAAAGTAGGTCGGCAATGGCGTTCACCTTTTTGGAATCATACACTGCGACCTTTTGGCTAGCAACCAGCAGCGCCTCCCGGCTAACCGGAATATCTTCTGTCAGGCTCATAATCTCCCGAAGCGCTACCTCATCCCAATCCCACATCATAACCGGACCGCAGCTCACTAAACCCAGGTATACGTCTCGATACATGATCGGCGCGACGATTTCAATAAAGCCGGCCGGACACCGGGCGATGTAGCACTCGCCCAGCTGAGCCGCTTGCTCCCCAGCCTGCCGGCGGAAACGCCGGCAGCGCTCGATTCCTTGGGCGCAGCTCTGCATGAGGCTACAATATAAACATGGCGGCGATTGCAGACCCGGAAGGGAGACCTCCTCGCCCTGCGCGTCCAGCACAGTTAGCGGGAGATTCACCATGCACAAAAAAGAGGCTAAATGCAGGCCCATCGCCTCGAGATTGATGATTTTTCCAAGGTCAGCTGCTTCCATTGACAGTACTCGATCCTTTCTTGTCCTTCGGGTTATTATAGTGGATTCGGCGGTTCAAAGCAAGGGAGCCGCCTTTTTCCCAAAAACTTAACATTTATTTTACAAGCCGTCCTGTCGAGCAGGCAGGATTTATATTGAACTATGTCGAAATAAATTACGTCAAAATAATATATATTTTATGCATCCCATATACGCAATGCTGCATTCATAAAGATAGGAGGATCATTATGATGGGAAATTCAGGCGATAGCAAGGCTTTCAACGTACTGAGCTATATTGGACCGCTTTTTATCATTGGACTTCTGGCGAAACCCGGCGATTCAGATACGCGGTTTCACGCCAACCAGGGGCTAGTGCTGTTTCTGGCGGAAATCGCCTGTTCAATCGTGCTGGCGCTTTTAGGGCTGGTGCTTGGTTTTATACCGGTGCTTGGCGCAATTCTCACCTGGATCGTTTCCCTGGCGGTTGCTGTGATCGTGTTGCTTTTCATTTTGTATGGCATCCGCAACGCCTTATCCGGTAACCGAAAGGAGCTGCCCTATATCGGTCATTTGGAGTTTATCCACTAATATAGCATACAGAAATCCCCCGCTTTTAACGGCGGGGGATTTTTTATGCGTTTACGCGATACACCCGTATCATATCCGGCATCTTTTTAAACTGCTTCATAAGGCTGTCCAGCTGCGCCTTATTATGGATTTCTACTGTCAGTGTGATGGAAGCTACATTATTCTTATCCACCCGCGCGTTAATCGCCAGCATATGGATGTTCATATTGGAAATTACGCTGGATACTTCGACCAGCATACCCGGCTTATCATGCATATCCAAATGCAGCTCCGCCTGGTAAGCGCTTTCCGCATCCTGGGCCCATTCTACCTCAATAAACCGCGCCGGATCAATACCAATATCCTGCAGATTTGCACAATCGGCCCGATGTATGGAAACACCTCGTCCCCGGGTAATAAAACCCACGATGGGATCCGGCGGTACCGGAGAACAGCACCGCGACATACGCACCAGCATATTTCCTTCGCCTTTTACGATGATACCCTGGCTGGTGTTAGGCTTCTTTGTCGCCTGGCTCTGCTGGGGATGCGTGCTTTCATGCAGTACCTTTTCCGCAGCCTCCTCCTGCTCCTTGGTTCGGTTTTCGCTGCGATATTCCTCCAGAAGCCGGAACAGCACCTGATTCGTTGTGACGCCGCCATAGCCCACCGCTGCATATAGATCATCCATGCTTCCAAGGCCATGTCGGTTCAGGATCGGCTCCACCCATTCCGACCGCATGAGCTGACTAAGGGGAACAGCGAGCTTTTTCGCCGCTGCATCCAGCATAGCTTTGCCCTTTTCAACATTTTCATCACGCCGCTCTTTTTTCAGCCACGCGCGAATCTTGCTTCTCGCCTGCGGAGTTTTTGCGATATTAATCCAATCCCGGCTGGGGCCGCGCGCGTTATTCGCCGTGATAATCTCTACTATATCGCCGGTTTTCAGTGGCGTATCCAGCTGGACAATGCGGCCATTCACCTTAGCGCCCACGCATTTATTGCCAATTGCGCTGTGAATGCGGTAGGCAAAATCGATGGGATTGGCTCCCTGCGGTAGTTCGACCACTTTGCCCTTAGGGGTAAAAACAAAAACTTGGTCGGAAAAAAGATCCACTTTGAGGGTATTCATGAACTCCAGCGAATCGCTGGTCTCATTTTGCCATTCCAGCACCTGCCGAAGCCATTGGAGCTTCGCATCCATGTCGTTGGAATCGGAACGCTGCTCTTTGTACTTCCAGTGGGCGGCGATCCCAAACTCCGCTGTACGGTGCATCTCCCAGGTACGAATCTGGACCTCAAAGGGTACGCCCTGCCCGCCAATCAGCGTCGTATGGAGCGACTGATAAAGATTGGGCTTGGGCATGGCGATGTAGTCCTTAAAGCGGCCCGGAATCGGCTTCCAGATGGTATGGACGATCCCCAACACTGCATAGCAATCGTTGACGGTATCAACGATGATGCGGATCGCCGTTAAGTCGTAGATCTGGTCAAAGGTCTTGTTCTGCTGTTTCATCTTTTTGTAGATGGAATAAAAATGCTTTGGCCGGCCTTCAATGCTGGCTTTAATCTGCGCCTCCTCTAGCTTAGTCCGGATCGTAGCAATAATATCTTCGATAACCGCTTCCCGCTCGTTGCGGTGCATGGCCACCTGTTCCTTAAGCATATGATAGCCCTCAGGATCCAGGTAGTACAGCGATAGGTCTTCCAACTCCCACTTCACGTTGAAAATGCCTAGCCGATGCGCCAAGGGCGCATAAATATCCAGCGTCTCATGGGCGATACGGATCTGCTTTTCTTTGGAGCAATAGCCCAGGGTTCGCATGTTATGCAGCCGATCAGCCAGGCGGATAAGCACCACGCGGATATCCTTCGCCATGGCCAGCAGCATTTTCCGCAGGCTTTCCGCCTGCTGCTCCTCCTTCGAGAAAAACTCCATCCGGGAAAGCTTGGTCACGCCATCCACCAACTGGGCAACCTCGTCGCCAAAGTTCTCGCGTAGCGACTCGACTGAATTTTCCGTATCTTCGGCCACGTCATGCAACAGGCCCGCCGCCACCGTCGGAGCGTCCATATCCATCCCAAGCAAGATCTTGGCTACCTCCACAGGGTGCACGATATAAGGCTCGCCAGATTCACGGTTCTGACCGCGATGGGCCTTTTCCGCGAAATTGTAAGCTTTCTCGATCAATGCCGTATCCAGTTTCTCATAGTCCCGGTGAACCATATCCAAGAACTCGCTCAAAAAGACACCTCCCGCTTAAACGTTGCCTATATCCTTCTCCCTATCGCCGGAAATACGCCGCGGCGCGTCCGTAAAGGACACTGTCAGACAGCTGAACTTTTTTTCCCGGAACCAGGACCAGATAAGGTGCGTCATCATAAAAACAAACCAGTCCCAACTCGGAAAAAACGCCTAACGCAATACGCGCGCAGCTTTGGCTTAGACCCATCGCGTCTGCCGCCAATGCCAGCGCGCCTTTGCGGCTATAAAACCGCCGGCCCTGAACCATCATTTTGCGCAAGCCCACGAAGCAGCGCCGCAGCTCATCATCGCCAAATTGCGGCCAAAGGTTAGGGTATTCAAAAGAATTATCCTTCATTATACTACCGATTTGTTCACAATGCAATCGTTTGGCCAGGATTTCCACCGCATGCCACGAAATCGGCTGATCCAACAGCAGCAGCCTGCGCCACCGTCCCGCCTCTGCTAATCGCTCATAATCCGGCGCTAACACCAGGGTATTCTGGCAGGCCATAGCGCCCTGGCAAGTTCCCGCCGATACATGCAGCAGATATGCATCTGTCAAAGCGCTGACGCCACTTGGCGTATGCGCCAATACAAGCGTACCAAAGGGATCCTCCGTTAACCAGGCCAATGCTTCCGCCTTTGCAGTGCAGGCGATTCCAGCGCCTCCCGGATCCCCCAGCATTAGCTGGGAAAGGGCGCGCTCTCCCCAGCATTGAAGGGGGATCGCGTCTGCCTGTGTTTGCAGCTTTACTTCCGCCCTTTGATAGCAATGGATCTGACACTGTAAGCTGCGGCGTCCCTTCCATTCATTAAATCCGGGGCTAACCAGCAAGTCGTATTGGCCATCCCCAGCGTTATCCGGCGCGTCCATGCGGAAAGCTACAGCCTGACACAGGCCGCTGTCGTCCACGAGACTGGCCCGAAAATGAGCGCCGTCGGCGCCCATCGGGCGAATATCTTCCATCTGCGCCTGCACGCGGACGACAACCGATGGGTTGCCCATCCCATATGGCGCCAGCGTGGACAGCTGTTCTACAAAGCTTTCGTTCATATTCGATAGGGTCAGCGACAGATCATAGTTCTGCCGCGGCAGATAGCGCTTCCCATCGGTTTTTTCACGAAGCAGATCATTAAACCGCCGGCAGAAGCGCTCCAGGTTTTCGGATGCGACCGACATCCCTGCCGCCATCTCGTGACCGCCAAAACGGATGAGAAGATCTTTGCATCCTTCCAGGATCTGATAGAGGTGAACACCAGGGATGCTCCGAGCGGATCCCACGTAATGATCCTCCTCACGGGTTAGCAGGATCGTGGGACGATGATACTGCTCCACCATGCGGCTGGCTACAATGCCCTGAACGCCGCTGTCCCAATGATCGCTCCATAACACGATCCCCCGATCCCGTGAAAGGTCGATCTGCGATTCAACCCATGCCATTGCCTGTTGGGCAATTTGCTCGCCTACGGCTTTACGGCGTGCGTTATCTTGATCCAGCTGCTGGGCGATCTCCTGTGCCAAAGCCTCGTCACCGGTTATCATGAGCTCCACGCTTTTGCTGGAAACGTCCATCCGCCCCCCTGCATTAATCCTGGGCCCTAACTGAAAAGCCAGCTGGCCGGCCGATATACGATCGGGCGCTAGGCCGGCGGCCTCGATGAGCGCACGCAAACCAGGCCGTGAGCCCTGGGAGATGGTCTTCAGCCCCTCGGACACGATTGCACGGTTCTCCTCCACTAGGGGCACCAGGTCTGCCACCGTGGCCAGCGCCATTAAATCCAGGCAGCGGAGCATCGCATTTCTGCCTCCTAATGCCTCCACCAGCCTGCCGGCCAATCCGGCTCCGCATAGCTCATGGAATCGGTATGTCTCGCCGGGCCGTTTCAAGTCCAGCACCGCTACCGCTTCCGGCAGCTGCGTCGGGCATTCATGATGATCCGTAATGATTACGTCCATGCCTAACGCTGCCGCCAACGCCGCCTCCGTGCGGCTGGCGATACCACAATCCACCGTAATCATAAGCCGGTAGTTCTGCGCGGCCAGACTACGTACGGCTTCTTCGTTTAGTCCATATCCTTCCCGATGGCGCTCGGGGATATAATAGCCAACCTGCCCTCCCTGGCTTCTGAGATATTCCACCAAGATGCTGGAGGCGCATACGCCGTCGGCATCGTAGTCACCGTATACTACGATTGCCTCATGACGATCCAACGCCTGACGGATCCGCTCAACCGCTTTCCCCATATCCAGAATCTTCATTGGATCATCCAGATCTTCCAGCGACGGATGCAAAAAATGTTCCGCCTCCTGCGGCGTGTGATAGCCGCGGCAAATCAAGATCTCGGCAAGAGAAGGATCAAGGCCAAGCGATAATGACAGCGCCCGTATTTCGTCTTCCCGGACTTCACGTTGGCTTCTAGGTTCATACCATATCATATAAAACTCCTAAAAAGAAGGAGCTTTCAAAGAAAGCTCCTTCCATGATTTTACTTTTTCTTGGCCTTTGCAGGTTTGGAAACCTTAGCCGCCTTGAGGCGCTTTTTCGCTTTGTACCGGTCCAGCAATTCATGGCACCAGGCCCAAAATGGGCCAGCCAGCAGAACGGAGGAATAGGTACCGAACAGCAGTCCGACGATAATGGGCAGTGAGAACTCACGAATCGAAGTTACGCCCAGGATATACACGCACAGGATGGTCAACAACGTGGTCAAGGACGTATTGATGGAGCGCGTCAGCGTCTCTTTTACGGACTTATCCACGACTTCACGGCGGGTCAGCGACGAACCAAAGCGCCGGTTGTTATCGCGGATTCGGTCGAACACGACAATGGTATTGTTGATGGAATAACCCATGATCGTCAGCACAGCCGCAATAAACGAACTATTCACCTGGATATTGAGGATGCAAACCACACAAATCATCATACCCATATCATGAATCAGCGCGATCACAGCAGCCAAACCGCTTAAGAATTCAAACCGGAAGGAGATATAGATCAGCATCAGCACGCAGGTGATTCCGATCGCCGTCAACGCATTTTTAATGAGCTCCGAGCCGGCGGTTGCACCGACGCGATCCTCTGATACGACCTCCATATCCGGATATTGGGCTTTTAGATCCTCCTCAATCTGCTTAATCTGCGCATCGTAATCCTCTCCGCTTTCGTTCTTGTTCTGGATTTGGATCACCGCCTGCGTATCCTCCGATACCGATACTCGGACATCCATCTTCGTATCGGTCACCGTCTGCCGTACGATGTCAACCACGTCGTCTGACGCAAAGCTCTGTTTGAGATCCACTGTATAGAGCGTTCCGCCAGCAAAGTCAATGCCGAAATTAAAGCCGCCTGTAAATCCTGTCGCCACGCCGATCAGGATAACCGCTACCGGCAACAACGCAAACCACCGGCCATATTTTGTTACAGAGAAAGCGCGTTCCTTCTTTTCCGCCTTGGGCTTGGACAGGCCGAAGAGCGACGGCTTCTCCACCCCAAAGACCACCAGGGCCTGCAGCAGCATGCGGGTGATCAGCACAGCGGTAATCATGCTGGCCACGATGGAAATTGCCAGCGTATAGGCATAACCCTTGATGGATCCGGTACCATAGGCGATCAACACGACCGCGGCAATCATCGTTGTGATATTAGAATCCAGGATGGCCACCATGGCCTTCTTGAAGGCGGTATTGACTGCCGCGCGCACGCTCTTACCGATGCGCAGCTCTTCCTTAAGCCGCTCAAAGATAATAACGTTGGCGTCCACCGCCATACCAATGCCCAATATAATACCTGCAATACCGGGCAGGGTAAGTTGCACGCCTGGAATCAGGCAGACGCAGTACATCACAATGATGACATAAATGGTTAACGCCACATCGGCTACGAGACCCGGCAGCCGGTATACGATGAGCATGAAGAGGTAGATCAATCCAAGGCCGATCAGGCCGGCAATGATGGAGCGGGTCAGAGCATCCTCGCCCAGCGTAGCGGAAATTGTGCGGATCTCGGTCTGCTCCAGATCCAGCGGCAACGCACCGGATTGAATCAGCATCGCCAATTCCCTGGCGCCATCCAGTGTAAAGCCGCCTTCAATATAGCCTTCGCCGTTGGTGATAGCGCTCTGGACATCGGGCGCTGAGATGAGCTCGTCATCCAAGTAAATGCTGATTTTTTGCCCCACCAAGCGAGAAGATGCCTCTGAAAAAGCGGTAGCCGCATCGTTCTTGAACTTAAAGGCAACAACATAGCCCGAGTCCTGCAGGTATTCATAGCCGCACTGCTCAATGTCCTTGCCTTCCGCAATCACGGTGCCGTCTGGCTCACGGAACTCAAGGTGGGCCGGCTTGCCGATGATATCCAATACAGCCTTCGGATCCGCTACGTTTGGAATTTCCACCCGGATGCGGTTGGTACCCTGGCGGTTTACGGTAGCTTCAGTATAGCCTTGGTTATCCAGACGTCTGCGCAGCACTTCCATGGTGCTCGCCATCTGGGATTCAAAGTTACCGTCACCGGCGTCTTGTGCGTCATACACCACATACACGCCGCCACGCAGATCCAGTCCCAGCTGCACGGCCTCCCCCCAGGAGAGCACGTCGTAGCGGCCTATCGCTACGCCGAACACTCCAACCAGGCCCAGCACAATGGATACAACCAGCAAGGTTGATACCATTATGATGGTCCATTTCTTGCTCCTCATGGTCTGTCCTCCTTAATTGCCTTATCCGTTTATTATAATTTTCCAGCGGCTATTCGTCAATAACCTGCGGGCAATTGGCGTATTCCCTGCCCAGCCGCTCATATGCCTGTGCGCGCGGAACCGCCTGGCTCATCTCCGTATCTGTGGCCGTTCGGACGATGCGCCCAGGTACGCCCATAACCACGCTGCCCGCCGGCACCTGCGTTCCCGGCGCAACGACGGCGCCGGCCGCGATGATCGCGCCTTCCCCGATCTTTGCGCCGTCCAGCACGACTGCGCCCATTCCAACCAATACCCGGTCTTCCACATGGCAGCCGTGCAAAATGGCCCGATGACCTACCGTCACATACTGGCCGACCCGAACGCCGCCGTGCAGAATTACTCCGTCCTGCAGGTTGCTGCACATGCCGACGCGGATAGGCCCATCGTCTCCCCGCAACACGGCCTGAGGCCAGACGGTACAGCCTTGGCCCAATACGACATCTCCGGAAACGACGGCGGAGGGATGAAGGAAGGCGGCATCTTCCGTCCGCGGATACTGCCCCCTATACGGCGCCTTCATCTTCTCCTTTCGCTCCCTCCTCCAAATAGTGCAGGGCGATCGCACACTCTACGCGCTTGCGCTCGATTTCACATTCCATGTCATAGGGCTTAGAAATATCGCCGTTTTGATGCCAAGCATTAGCCGCGCAACCTCCTGAGCAATAGAACTTCGCCCAGCAGTCTTTGCACTTAGCCTTGTGCAGCACATGGTTGGTCCGGAAGGGTTCCTGCATGGTTTCGTCAAAGACCCCTTCCAGCACATTGCCCATTTTGAACTGTTCCTCCCCAACAAATTGATGGCAAGGATAAATATCCCCCTGGGGCGAAACAGCTACATACTCGTTACCCGCGCCGCAGCCGGTCAGCCGTTTAATGGCACAGGGGCCGTTACCCAGGTCAATCATAAAATGGAAAAAGTTAAACCAGTTGCCCTTAGCCCTTTCCCGGGCCATCAGATGCATAAGCTTTTCATATTCCGCACGGATCGCCGGCAGATCGCTTTTTTGCAGGGCATAGGGCATCTTAAGATCCGTCACTACCGGTTCCACTGAGATCTGATCAAAACCTTCCCGATTCAGCGCCATTACATCCTCGGCAAAATCCAGGTTATAGCGCGTATAGGTGCCCCGGATGTAGTAATCTTTGCCCAGCGGACGGCGCTTTTCTACCAACGCCTTAGCTCGAGGTAGGATGGCGTCAAAGCTGCCCTTTCCTCCGGGCTGCGGCCGCAGGCGATCATGCACTTCGCGTCGGCCGTCCAGAGAGATCACCACGTTCTCCATCTCGCGATTCATAAAGTCGATGACTTCGTCGTCCATAGCCAGGCCATTGGTGGTGATCGTAAAATGGATTTTTTTGCCGTGCTCCTTTTCCAACTTACGCCCATAGGCCACGAGATCCTTGACGACTTGCCAATTCATCAGCGGCTCACCGCCAAAAAAGTCCACTTCCAGGTTCACGCGCTTTCCGGAGCGCGCCACCAGAAAGTCCAGCGCCCTGGCGCCGACTTCAAAACTCATCAAGCAGCGGCCCCCATGGAAGGCGCCGGTTCCAGCAAAGCAGTAGGCGCAACGCAGGTTGCAATCATGCGCCACATTCAAGCACATGGATTTTACAACCTTCTGGCTGTTCAGCTCGATTTCGTCTAACTTCCATTGGGTGAAAAGGGCCTGCTGATCGCGAAGTTTATCTACCTCCTCGATCACCTCGCGGATCTCCTTGGGATCAAAGCGGTCGGACAGCTCGCGAACAATGGCGGCTGCTTCCATCCTTTCATATCGCTCAATCACCCGGGCTGAAAGCTCGTCCAGCGCGTAAACCGAACCGCTGCATTCGTCCACTGCCAAATACAGCTCGTCCACTGAAAAAACATGTACCATATCCGTATCCTTTTCTGCGTAAAATCTGCGTCGTCCGTTTAAAAGGCGCTAGGTCCTTTAATATGCAAATAGCCAGAAAGGGGCCCAGGTCTGCCCTGTGTTTCAAAGGCAGGCCTGGGCCTCTTTATTTCCTGTCTGGGTTTAGGCCTCTTTACGGGCACACTTCTGATTCGCCACCGTGCAAGAAGTCTTGCAGGCAGACTGGCAGGAAGCCTGGCACTCGCCGCAGCCGCCGTGCGCCGCGCTCTGCTGCAGGCAGCCTTTTTGGATGACCTGAATATGCTTCATGGAAATTCTCCCTTACTTAAAAGATTCCTTTTTAGTATATCGCATAATCCGCATCATCGCAAGGGCTTTTTACTTTCTAAAGAGCGATACGATGACGCTGGCACCTAATCCCGCTACAGCGCCCAGGCCTACATCGGCCAGCCACAGCTGCAGCGAAGCGGCCGGCGCGCCCAGCCAGCCCAGCACTAGCCCCACAAGCGCCAGCCCAACCGCGCCGACGCCCAAGCCCCGAAGCCAAATATACCCCCCGCGGTTCCAAGTTGCCGCTACTGCGCCGACCATGGCGCACACCACCTTGCACACCTGCGCCCACAGCGCAGCCGACGCCATTTCGGCCCCTGTCGCCCTCATCATCAGCGTAACGGCCCCCAGCAGCAGCAGCGCGCTCAACACGCTGGCCCCCAGGCCGACCGCCGCCCAACGGCCCATATCCGCCAAATTCACCGGGGCCGCCTGGCGCTTGCGCGGCTTTAGCTTTTTCATCTTTTTCTTTGCCATGATGCTCTCCTCTTTTCTTATGGTTCAAGCTATGCCGGCCCTGCGATAAATATGTATCTTCCCTCGCGGAGAAAGACGTTTGCCTTTTCCAGCCCGCGCAATTGCCTCTCTGGCTCATTTTTGATCGGATTTTTTCCCCCGAAGCCGTTGAACTGCGCGCCTTGTTATAGGATTTGCCATAAGTGCGCGGTTTGCACCTGACACGATCACGCCGTTTATCATGCCCATAGCTGCGCCGGCGATGATCATGACCGGAAGATAGGCGGGAATAATCCCCGGGCTATGGGTATAGGCAGCAGCCATGATCAGCTGCCCCAGATTATGGGCTAGACCGCCGGCCAAGGATACCCCTACCGGAGAAAAAAAACGGCTTCTGATCAAAACTGCCATGACTGCCCAAGAAAGCAGCGCACCCGCCGCCGAAAAGATCAGCCCGGAAAATCCGGAAAACAGAATGGCCGAAAGCAGCACGCGGCTCAGGGAAAGGGCCAGTGCCTGCCAAGGCCCTGCCTGCAGAAGTAAAAAGAGCACAATAAGGTTGGCGAGCCCCAGTTTTATACCGGGAATCGGCACGGGTAGCGGAAGTAGCGTCTCCAAAAAGGAGAGGAGCAGCGCCAGTGCAGTCAGCAGCCCATAGGACGCCGCCAAATGGGTTCTTCTTTCCATTTCTCACCTAACCATATCGTCTGCAGCGGCGGCCGCCCCTTCTACGCGCACCACAAGCCGGTGCGGCAGGCAGACGAGCCGCTCCTGCGCCGTCGAAATTACGCCTTGGTGGACACAGCGCTGATCCGGGCAGTCTGCCTCTTCGATCCATACGCCTCCCCCATCCGTACATACCAAATTGCTGCCTGCGTCGGATTGAACGAGATAACTGGCCTGTTCATCCAATGGCAGCCGCGTAAGCTCCGTCCCATCCTGCTCAACGACCGCCCATGCGCCGGCCGGTGCGCTTTGCCGCATACACAGGTAGAGGATACCTGCCGCCAGCAGCACGCCGGCGCCCAGCAGCATATCGTGGATCCACCGTCTGTCCTTCATCTGCCGCTCCTCATTGCAATTTTCTCCCTAATAGGGCATAATGGTCACCTGGAAGGGAGGACCAAGCCTGTGAGACGAACGCTTCTGCCTCTGCTAATTTTGCTGACTCTGCTGGCGCTGCTGCCGGGCGGCTGCACGCCGGCATCTGTCAGCGGCGACCATTTTTCCCTGGATACCATCATCAGCATCACCTTGTATGATACACAGGATGCCGCCATATTGCAACAATGCTGGGATCGGATCGATGAGCTGGAGGACACTTTGTCCCGCACCCGAGTCCAAAGCGATATATACCGGATTAATCATGCTCAAGGCAAACCGGTAACCGTACGGCCGGAGACAGCCGAACTATTATCCACAGCGCTGGAGATTTGCAAAGAAAGCCAGGGCGCGCTGGACATTACCATCGGTCCGGTGACAGAGCTATGGAACTTTAAATCTTCCGATCCCCAGCTTCCCGATGCCGGCGTGCTGGAAGAAGCCGTTGGGCGCGTCGGTTATGATCGGGTCGTCCTTTCGGGCGATACAGTTACGCTGCCCCAGGGCATGGCGCTGGATCTGGGGGCTATTGCTAAAGGATATATCGCTGATGAGCTGACTACAACCTTGCAGCAAGCCGGATGCAAAAGCGCGCTTTTGAACCTGGGCGGCAATGTGCTGACCCTCGGTGAAAAGCCCGATCATTCGCCTTGGGTCATTGGAATACGGGATCCAGAGGGTTCCGCATCCCAATCACTTTTAAACCTGGAGCTGATTGGTTCCAAGGCTGTAGTAACCTCTGGCATCTATGAGCGGGGCTTTACTTTGCAGGGCCGCCGCTATCATCACCTGATCGATCCAGACACCGGTTGGCCGGCTGACAATGGGCTGGCTTCCGTGACCATCGTAGCCGCTTCCTCAACGCTGGCTGACGGGCTGTCCACGGCATGTTTTGTGCTGGGTGTGGATGACGGATTATCGTTGCTGGCGCGATATGAGGATGTGGAAGGGCTTTTTATAATGCAAGACGGCAGCTGCCACACTACCGATGGGTTCGCCTCGCTTTTACAGTCGCCTGATCCCAAATGATCCTAAAAATGGCCGGCTTTCCGCTATGGAAAACCGGCCATTTTTCTTTTCCGAATCGGCAGAACCTGCTTACCTGGCCTGATCCAGCAGGCTATCCAACAGCTTCTTAGCCCCGGCGATATCCTCTGGGCCGTCCACCGCCTCCACTGTCCCCTGATTTTCCAGCACCTGCGCCGCAAAGGCTTCCGCCTGCGCTTCAAAGGGACCGGACGCATCCTGCATGCGCAGCGTAGGCGCTTCCCCTTCCGCCGGCGCTGCCGCAACCTTATCCCATTCGGCTAGCACAATCGTTCCATTGGCCACTACCAAAGTTACAACATCCTGGTAGCCGTCCACAGGTGTTTCAGCTAGCTGATGATAAACCCCGTCCTGATAGGCGCCCTGCGGAACCGGATCCGCGCTCATGGCTTTTTCAAATACGCTCAACACGTTTGTTACCGAGATTGACGCGCCGGATACATTTTTAACCTTTCCGGCCTTCTCGCCTTCTGTGTCATATTGAATGCTATCCGGACCCCGTTTGACCAGCACATCTTCGATGGCTTTCGCCTGCTCATACCATTCCTTTCCGATAGAAGAAGCGCCTTTCATGCCATAATCGTCGCCCAGCGCCTTTTTGTCCGCATTCTTATAGTGGATTTCATTCCAATCCACCGACTCAATCCGGTTTTCGGAAACCTTTACCGTTATGATAGTGCGGTAACCCGATCCAGCATCCATATCGCCTGCAGCGAAATAGACGCCGTCAGGATAGCTGGGCCGGGAAGCGCATCCGGCTATGGACGCCCCCAGCAGCGCCAAGCCCAGCAGGGCAGCGATACGTTTTCTCATCCTCTTCCTCCTCATCACGGTTTCCCAAGCGTATGGAGCCGCACCAGCCGCCTTATCCCTCTTCAAGTAAAGGGCTCAGCCGGCTATAGGGCTTTGTCCATTTTATCCCGCATCGGGGGCTCTCGTCAAGGGGCGATCACCTGTCGCATCTTAAGAAAAAGGCTTCCCCCAAGGGGAAGCCTCTGAGCGGTTAAACCATCAGCCCCAGGTACGCATGATGCCCTGAACCATCATCTCGTAGCTCTGCTCCGGAAGGCGGCCCTCCGACAGGCGGTCGATGCCGTGGCTCTTTAGATCGGCAAAGAATGCGTCGACATTGGCCTTATGCTCCGGGCTCTTGGGATCCTCTAGATACAACTCGATATAGCGCAGACCCAGGCGCTCGCGACGCACACGGCGCAACACAATCTCATCGTCTGCCACAAGCTCCATCTCATCGAAGAGCCGGTGAGCCTCGTCCAGCATGGGCTGGGTAAGGAATTCCAGCTTCTCCACCGTCAGGCGGAAGGAGTTAAGCTCCTTGCTGCGTTCGTTGAATTCAGTCACCGTCTTGCAGGTGCGCTTGAGCTCCTCCAGCTGCTTTTGGATCTCCGGATTCTTGTAGGCATCGCTCTTGGGCTCATAAATGCCCATATGCACGCCGTCCAGGTGGCTGTGGATCAGGTCGTAATAGCGGCGCATAGCGGGCGCAGCTCCCTTGAATACGCCGGCTAGGAACTCGTCCACCAGCGTATCTACGTCGTAATCCGGATTCCACATCAGCTGCGCCATGACGTAACTGCGAAGCTCGGCCATGCTGGCGCCGCCGCCGCCCCAATAGGCGGCTTCTTCAAATAGCCCTTTGACATGATTCTTGATGAGGAACTGGATATTGGGCTTAAGCACTTTAAAGTTGGGGAAAGGCATCAGCGGATGGGCATAGTTGGTCACATAATCCCACACATACAGCCGATCGCTGACCTGGGCCCACTGGCGGATATCTTCCGAAAAGTGCTGGGCCGGGCGGCGCTCCGGCGTATCGGAAGGATAAGCAATAGCCTGGCACTCCTCCAGCGGATGGGAGAAGCAACACTCAATATCGCACAGGCGGATAATCACATTGGGCAGGGGGCGGATATGCTTAGGCGGCTTGCGGGTATACTGATAAGCCAGGGTATCGATGGCAATATGCGGATACTCTTCGGCAATGGCCGCAGCGATTTTGTTGACAAAGGTTAGCAACGTGCCCGCATGGCTGCCTTCATAGTCGTCGATCGCCTTGCACTTTTCACACTGGCAGGGGTTATACCAGTCGTTCTGGCTAACCGATACAATAGAAGCCTCCGGATGGGTCTGGATCCACTCCTTCACCTGCTTGAGCGCGATCTCAAAGACCTCATCGTTGGTTAGGCATAGCTGCGTGTGATCGCTGATGCGTTTGCCGTCCACCATCGAGAAATACTCGGGATGCTCGTCAAAATACTTCTCCACCGGCACAAGGGCATTAAAGGAGTGGACAAAGGGGAAGTACTTCATGGTACCGCCCTGATAATCGGCCACACGGTCATAGTGGCCATTGCCTTTCGTATGGGCGTTCCAGTCGCCATCGATGTAATTTTCCCAGAACTGCGGCTCGCGGTACTCCAGCTGGGGTACAAAAGTTTCCTCCAGGTCAGCAGGCAGGGTAACCTTGTAGCGGGTCGGCACATGCTCCACGTCCGGCGTAAACCACCGTACCCCCATATACTTTTCCAGCAAGGAAAACACGCCGTACATGGCTCCGCGCACGTCGCTGCCGGCTACAATGATATCCTCGCCGCAGGTGGTCAGCCGGTAGCCCTCGTCGCCCAGCGCGTCCCAGTCGATTTTTGCGCCAATAGTCTCCAGGCGGGGATGCCTGCCGACAATAATACCGCGCGTCATATACATATGCGACCGGTGTCCATCCCCCTCCAGCTCCTGGCTGATGGGCAGGGTAACGCCCGTCATCTTTCTCAGGATACGCTGCAGCTCAAAGCAGGCCCAGCGGGTGGTCTGGGAGGCGTTATTGGCTACCAAGATTTGATAGTCGTATCGGCCGCCCTCAATGAGTGTGATGGTTTTGCCCATGATGAAGTACCTCGCCATTCATACTTATTTTCCCTTGGGAACAAAGCTTATTATATCAGACCCCATAACCGGGGAGTATGCAGGATACTGATATTTCATGCCGATCCTGCGGCGGGCAGGGCACAGCGCCTCAAATCCTTGCAGCGTGATTCCACCTACTAACCCTCCATGCACCGTTTGCGCCAAAGCGTCTCGTATTCCTTTACCGAGACGATACGGCCGGCCAGATCGCCCACGGTGTGAACGCCCTGTTGAATACACCATGCCCTGTCTTTGGCATAGGCCGTCATATCCAGCTCATCTTCATCCATGCAGCAGGGCAACCGCTCTATCCCATCCAGATAGGCCATCACCGCGCGGGTATGGCCGTCGGTGATAAGCCGGAGGCCTTGGAATCGTTTGTACAGGATCGGATCCATATCCACCAGGGATTTGGGGGTAAACCATTCGCGGCAAAGCCGCAGCTTTCCCTCGCTAATATATAGCTGGCTTGGGGACAGGCTGCCGACCGGAAGCCACTCGATTTTTTCCTCCGGCCTGTGATAGCGCCGGGTGGCGATGTATTCGCGTCTTGTCAGGCGGTAATGCAGCTGCATTTTTCCCTTCTGGCCTTCAGGCAGCGGCTGGCCGCATAGCAGGCTGAATCCATTCTTCTCCCATATGCGGCGGCTGCGCAGGTTATAGTCGTCGCAGAGGCAATGCAGCACGTCCGTAATCTCCCCGGCAAAGGCGTACTCCGTCAGCATCGCGATTACCCGCGTACCGATACCCCGATTCCAGCAGTCTTTTTCGCCGATCATGATGTCGATCCGCCGTACATCGGTGCCTTTGGGATAGCGCGCGCATATTTCCTGCAGGTTCATAGGCTGCAACCAACACTCGCCCACCGCGCGCCCATCCACCTCTATCAGGAATAGAAGCGCATCCTGCGATACGCTGCCATAAATCCCGCGCACTTCTTCCGGGCTGTAAGAAAGCGTTTTCCCCTCCTCCCCGCCCTCCGTCCAATAAAGCACCTCCGGGTCAGCGTTCCACCGGTATAGGTAAGGTAGGTCGGCATCCCTGAGCGGCTGCAGCACGAGCTTCATGGAACCATAGCCGCCATAAAGGGTAATATTATGAGACCGGATCGTTTGCACGCGCTATTCTCCTTCGCTGTTTTTTTCAGTATATCATCATTTTTTTGCGTCACAATCCTAGCTTTGGCCTCATGGCGCCGCCGCTATGCGCATAGGCTGAAATGGAAACGCTGCCTCTGAAGGCGGCGGGGAAAGGAGAAGCTATGGATCTGCTTGCCCTGCTGGAGGCGGTCACTGCGCGCCTTAATCATGCGCTTTGGGGCGTGCCCATGGTGCTGCTGCTTTTCAGTACGCATCTTTACATGACCTGCCGGACTGGATTTATTCAGCGCAAGGCGCTGACTGCGATTCGCCTCTCCCTAACGCCGGATCCCGATGGGCAAGGGGATATTAGCCCCTTCGCCTCCCTGACCACCGCCTTGGCCTCTACCATCGGCACCGGAAATATCGTAGGTGTCGGCACTGCTATCGCTTTGGGCGGCCCCGGCGCGGTATTCTGGTGCTGGATAGCCGGCATCTTCGGCATGGCCACCAAATATGCCGAATCGCTGATTGCCGTCCGGTTTCGGGTAAAAAGCGCCGACGGCCGGATGATGGGCGGCGCGATGTATGCTTTAGAACGAGGCCTGAATCTCCGAGGGCTGGCGCTGCTGTTTGCTCTTTTCGGCGCGTTGGCTTCTTTGGGAATTGGCTGCGGCGTACAAGTAAATGCACTCTCTCAAGCCGTTACCCGTCTCTTTCCCGCTGTCGAGCCCTGGAGTGTCGGCTTGGCCGCCTGCGTCACGGCCGCATTGGCGATCTTCGGCGGTGTCAAAGGGCTCGGCCGCGTCTGCGAACGGTTGGTACCTTTCATGGCGATCTTCTTTGTCATGGGCTGTACGGTCATCCTCTGGCAGTGCCGCGACGTACTGCCCGCCGCCTGTCGGGCGATTGTCACCATGGCTTTCCGTCCCGGTGCAGCGGCCGGGGGGCTGGTAGGTTCCGGTATCATTGCCGCAGCCCGCTATGGAATAGCCCGCGGGCTGTTCTCCAATGAATCCGGCATGGGCTCTGCCCCCATTGTGGCTGCTGCCGCCCAGTGCCGCAATCCTGTCCGCCAGGCCCTTGTGGCTTCTACGGGTACCTTCTGGGATACCGTGGTGCTCTGCCTGGTAACGGGGGTAACGTTGGTGGCCAGTATAATGAAAAACCCTGCCGTTGATATATCCGGCATAACCGATGGCGGAGAGCTCTCCGCCCTAGCCTTCGGACAGATCCCCTATGTGGGCCCGCTTGTGTTGAACGTGGGGCTCATCACCTTTGCCTACTCCACCATCCTTGGCTGGTCTTATTATGGGGAGCGCTGCGTGGAATACCTGCTGGGGCCGCGGGCGCTTACGCCTTACCGTCTTCTCTATCTGTCTGTGCTGGCCGTGGCTCCGGCGCTCAGCCTCGGTCTTGTTTGGGATATATCCGACGTGCTTAACGCCCTCATGGCCTTGCCTAACTTAATCGCGCTCATTGGTCTTTCCCCATTGATTGCCCGGGAAACCCGGTATTACCTGCCGAGGCTGGACGAACAGGACCTCCGGCCTATTCCTACAGCGGATCCAGCCCCCGCCTATCGTCGCTGGACGAACCAGCGGTCCTCTTCCAGGAAAAGATAGGTTTCATGACGCCCGATGCGAACCGTATACCGTATTCCCGCGCCGCCGGCTTTTATGCTGGCGGCGCGTCGCACATCCAAGATCCGGTCAATGGAAAAGCTTCGTCCATCTTCCCACTGCACCGAAAGGGGCTTTAGTTCGCCTTCCGGCGAATATCGAACGACCACAGCTACGTATACCTTGCTTTGCATGCTTTACCTCTCATGAAAAAAAGCTGACCGGGTGAATGATATGATCTTCCTTGGGGTTCAGCTGTCCCAGCAGCTTATCCTCATAAAGCGTTCCCTTCCGAATCACCCTTTGCCCGAAACGGCGGCGCAAACCGTCCACAGCCTGTTCCAGCCGTTCTTCCCGCTGGCGGCGTTCTTCCCCGCCCAAGAAGCTTAGCTGCACCGGCGTATCCCAAGGTACCAATCCGCAGGCTCGCAAGCCTACGCTGCGTAGCGGACGGCTCCAGTCATAATGGCGCCGCAGCAGCCGCATTGCCGCCTCGAAAAGTTCCCCGGAAAGATAGGTAGGAACCTGTAGTTTCATCTGCCGCTCAAAGCCAGCCAACGTATCGTCCCGCAGGCTAATCTGAACGGTAGTCCCCTTCAATCCGTATTCCCGCAGCCGAGCGGCCACGCTTTCGGCCAAGGCGGCGAAGGTGACGCCCGCATCCCTTTCATTCCTCAGGTCCCGGGGTGTGGTGCTGGAATTCCCTACGCTTTTTACCGCGGCCTCCTGGCCTACCGGGCGCACCGGCGAGGTGTCAAGGCCATTGGCAAAGCAGTACAGGGACAGGCCCCATTTACCGAACCACGATTGCAAAAGCCTGGGATCCGTCGCGGCCAGTTGGCCGATGGTATAGATGCCCCGGCTGTGAAGCTTGCGGCAGGTAGCCGTCCCCACGCAAAGCAGCGCCTCCGCCGGAAGCGGCCAGGCGCGCTGCCTGTAGGTGTCCCTGGAGAGCACGGTGGTCGCATCCGGCTTCTTCATATCACTTCCCAGCTTTGCAAATACCTTATTAAATGACACGCCTACGGACGCAGTAAGGCCCATTTCATCCCGAATCCTCCGGCGTATCTCGTCAGCCACTGTGCGCCCTCCCGCCTGCGCTGTCCGGCTGCCACTGATATCCAGCCACGCTTCATCTAGGCCAAAGGGTTCAATCCGGTCGGTATATTCGCTATAGATCGCCCTCGCGATACGGCTGAATCGAATATATTGGTCATAATGGGGTGGAACGACCACAAGCTGCGCGCATTTTTTCCGCGCCTGCCATAGCGCCTCCCCGGTCTGGATCCCATAGGCCTTCGCTTCGTTATTCTTGGCGAGGATAATGCCGTGACGCTCTTCGGCTCTGCCTCCCACCGCTACCGGTTTTCCCCGTAAGGACGGATCGTGCAGGCATTCGACTGAAGCATAGAAATTATTCATATCCACATGTAACACCGTCCGCTCGCCCATCATGCCGCCTCCTTTGCATTGCGATCATATGTTCGCATTACAAGTATACGACGCTACGCTTAGGAAATATACCGGTAAGATATGGCAAGCTTCCAGCTGCCCAAAAGCACATAAAAAAACCCGGAAACATGCTCATGGCGCCATAAAGTAACATACAAAAATTTGAAAGACAGCAGCCTACTACTTCGTAACAAAATCTGCGATAAAAAGCTCAAATGCTTTCGTTTGAAATAAAATGAACGTTCAGTTATAATGGCGATATGAGAATAAAAGATGAAAACAAAAAAGCGGCAATTACCAAAGCTATCATAGGGCTAATCAACGAGATTGGTTTTGCCAACATATCTATGTCAAAGATAGCGAAGGCAACCGGACTATCCGCTGCGACCCTCTATGTCTATTATGAAAACAAGGAGGATATGTTCCGCAAAGTCTATATGGACGTGAAAAAGCAAATGATAGAGGAATGCAGCAAAGATATTTGTCCACAGGAGAATGTCCAAGAAGCGGTCAGAAAACTTTGTGAAAATCTGCTTCGTTATATGCAGGATAATACGGACGAATTCTTATTTATTGAGCAGGCGTGTAATTCTCCTATGGCAACGGATGAAATGATTGAAGAACTTGCGCAGTATAATCAAGACACAATCAGAACTTTTCAGCGTGGAGTACAAGAGGGACTTTTGAAACAGACTTCTCCGGCTCTTTTGATTAGTTTTTGCTATTACCCGATTCAGCAGATTTTTAAGGAATGGCGAAAGGAAAAATCCATGCTTCCAGAAGTGGATTTTGAAGTTGTCTTTCAGATGTGCTGGGATGCAATCAAGCGTTAAAAGGACGGTACCACGCTGGTGCGTTCTTTTTAGATAATTAAATAAATGAACATTCAATTATATTAGACAGGAGGGCACATAAATGAGATACGAGGTATTCAAAGATAAGGTAAAACTTTCCAAACTGGGATTAGGGGCTATGCGGTTACCGCAGACAGAACCGGGATTTGCTGGCCCCATTGACAAACGAAAAGCGCAAGAAGTAATCGATTATTGCATGGCACATGGAGTAAATTATTATGACACGGCTTACATCTATCACGGCGGCAAATCCGAAATTGTTTTGGGACGGGCACTTTCCAAATATCCACGGGATAGCTTCTATATAGCGGATAAATTTAATGTACAGGCAAATCCCAATTATGAAGCGCAATTCTCAGAACAGCTAACCCGGCTTCAAACCGGAATATATTGACTTCTATTTGTTGCATGGAATAACCGACTTAACAGCCAGGGATTACGAAGCCTGCGGTTGCATTCCCTATTTCCAAGAACAGAAGCGCATGGGGAAAATTAGATATTTAGGTTTTTCATTTCACGGTACACCGCACTGTCTGCGGGGACTGCTCAAAGATAACTGCTGGGATTTTGTACAAATACAGTTAAATTACTATGACTGGTATCAGGGAACCGCAAAGCAGCAATATGAAATTTTGCAAGAACATGGTATTCCTGTTATGGTTATGGAGCCTGTCCACGGCGGTATGCTGGCGAATTTACCAGAAGAATGTTTGCAGTTTCTTCCGAAAACGGGTGTTTCCCCGGCCACATGGGCACTGCGGTTTGTGATGAATCTGCCGGGTGTATCCGTAGTTTTAAGTGGCATGTCCGATATGCGGCAAACTGAAGAAAACGTAAATACTGCGGCTTTAGAATATCAGTTGACCGACAAAGAATTGTCAAAATTAGAAAAAATCAGCAGTATACTCCGTAAAAAGATAGCAGTTCCCTGTACCGGCTGCCGGTATTGCTGCGACAATTGCCCGCAAGGATTGGATATACCATCGCTCCTGTCTGCTTACAATGACTATCGCGATGAATCCGCCGCATTAGGAAACAGCGATATGGCAACATGGCGATTGTTCCGTTTGAAAGCATTACCAGAAGGAAAAATGCCCACGGCCTGTATTCGTTGCGGAAACTGTACAGCGCACTGTCCCCAGGCATTGGACATTCCTCTCTATATGAGGGAAATGGCGAATCTAGTGAAATAACAAAACCAGCCGAGCCAGTCAACGGCGGCGCGTACGCGCTGCCGCCCGCTTTTGCTGGTAGGCAATCAAAGGGCGGCAGCAAAAAGTGCTGTCGCCCTCTGTTATTATAAATGCAGCCCGTCAACCATACAGCGCCCTTTGGCCTTCACGGTGAAGTGATTCGCATTGCTTCCCGAAGTTTACACAGCGCCTTTTTTTCAATGCGGCTCACATAGCTGCGGGAGATGTGCAGGCGCTTTGCCACTTCGTGTTGCGCCATAGGCGGCTGCCCTCCCAGTCCGTATCGGGCGATCAGCACCTGTGCCTCACGCTCCTCCAGGTTCTCTGCCATTACTCGGCGTACATGATCCAGCTGGATGCGCGCTTCCACGGTGTCCATCACTTCATCTGCTTGGGTACCCAGCACATCCATGAGCGTCAGCGCATTTCCCTCATTATCCGTCCCGATAGGTTCTAAAAGGGAAATATCATTTTGCCGCTTTTTCCCGGAGCGCAAGACCATAAGAATTTCATTTTCGATGCACCGTGCGGCGTAGGAAACCAGCGGCTTGCCTTTTTGGTCGTCATAAGTATTGACCGCTTTGATCAACCCGATGGTGCCAATCGATATAAGATCGTCCATATCCTGGCCGCTTCGGATATATTTGCGAGCCACATGCGCCACCAGCCGCAGATTGTGTTCAATGAGGCAGTCCCTGGCCGATTCGTCGCCGCCGGCCAAGCGCTTTAAGCAATCACGCTCCTGCTCCTCCCGCAGGGGCTTAGGAAATGAGGCGCCCCGGGTAACATATCCGATTAGGAAAGGGATCTGTTCAAAAAAAAGGCGCAGCCCTTCCATGAGCATCTGCATACTTTCACCTCCCGACATGGTTAATCTATGCCGGGCGCAGATTGTCCTACGATGGCGAATGATGCAGACAAGCCTCATTTTTTCGGGCCCGTCGGCGGACAAGGCCTAATAATGCAAAATTCTCTCCTCTATAACGGGCCGGATGGCAAAGCCTCCGGGCACACCGCTATGATCGGAACGGCCCGAGTGGCCGCGCTGCTGCGGCGTAGGGCCGACAAATTCGCTCTGCATGCCGGATATCGATAAGGTACGGGTTTGATCGTCCAGCTCTACAAAGGTAAAAAGAGCATCCCGATAAGGCGCGGTACAGCGGATCCAGGGATGGTCGCACTCTACCTGCGGGCCATAAGTGTCGCAGGCGTAGGCCTCGCCCAGCCAGCAGTTGGAGGCGCTGTTCACGTCAATATAGGGGACGCCGTCCTGCACGAGGCAACCGTCCACATGATTATGGCCGTTAAAGGCGGCGATTACGCCCGGCCCCTGCCTGCGCGAATCCAGTACAATTTCCCGCAGCTGCTGGCGGTTACGGATACCGATGTTTGGATCGGCTAAACTGGCATGGCTGAATAAGACAGTCGGACCATGGGCCGCCGCCAAGTCGCTTTTCAGCCACGCCAGTTGGCTGGCCGATAAATTCTCCCGGTAGTCCTCGAAAGCAAAGTAGTTTCTGTTGCCATAATCATAGTCGATGCCCTCCAGAGATACGGTGTTGGTATCCAGCAGGCAAAAATGGAAGCCGCCCCAGTCAAAGGAATCATAGATCCGGCGCAGTCCGAAGAAGCGCATCCAGGTCAGCTTATCAGATTGGTCGGTATCATGATTGCCCAGAACAAGGTAGCGGCCGCCAGGAAAGCTATTCCAAATGGTCCGCACATCCTCGTGAGCCTCCAAAGAATGGCAAAAATCGCCAAGGCTTACGATAAAATCGGCGTTTTGCTCGCGCGCGGCCTGGATAAATGCCGTCAACCGCTGGGGCGCGTCGTGCATAATTTCCCGATGCAAATCAGCAATGATTCCAAAGCGTACCTTCGGCATGGCTACTTCCCCTTCATACAAAAAATCCCGTGCCACACCATTATACGGCACGGGATTATCGGATTCAAGGCAAGGGGGATTACTGGGCGGCGTCCTGCTGGGCGTTCTGCCGATCCCATTCCTCCCACAGCGGCCGGTATTTTTCCGCTGCCGCTTCATGAGCCTCTGCATCAATATTGAACTCCAGCTCGCCGGAGCTCGGGTCCTTGGTGACAAAGTAGAGATACCCTTCTTCCATAAAAGTTTCATCTGGATAAAGGGCAGCATCAATCGCCTTCTCCGAGGGCGAACAGATCGGCCCGGCGGGCAAACCTTCATACTTGTAGGTGTTATAGGGAGAATCGCTGGCAATATCCTCTGCCGTCAGCACAATGCGTTTAATCCCTAGCGCATATTGCAGCGTCGGGCAGGACTGCAGCTTCATGCCCTGGTTCAGCCGGTTATGGAAAACCGCAGATACCTTGGCAAAGTCATCCGGGCGGCTTTCTTTCTCAATGATCGATGCCAAGGTGATCACCTCGTCAATGGTCATGTCCAGCTCTTGCGCCCGGTCGATCCGCTCCTGGGTAAAGATGGAGTTCATTTTTACCGCCATCTTCTCAATGATATTGTTGGCCGTAGCATCGGTATAGATTTCATATTTGGCGGGGAAAAGGTAGCCTTCCAAAATATACTTGCGCTGTGCAAGCTTCTCTTCGGAGATATTCTCCATCATATCAATGATGATGCTAACATTGGATACGTCGTCGGTGCTTTGGCACAGCTTTTTAAAGGCCTCGACATCTTGAATGTGCTTATCGTTATAAAGCCGCTGGGCCATCTCATCGATGTTATATCCTTCGATAACAATAAAATCCGTGACCTCGCCCTTACCGTCGCCGGTGGAAATCTTGTCCAAAATATCTCGGTAGCTCATGGTGGGATTCAGCACATAGCTGCCGGCTTTCATCTTGCTGGCATAACCCAGCACGTCTACGTAAAGTTTGAATACGGTCTTGCTCCGTATTACGCCCTGTTCCTCCAGCAGCTCGGCAATTTTTGACTTACCAGAGCCTTTGGGGATTTCTACAACCACCGGCGTATCATCGGTTTCGCTCACCGGGCTAAGATAATTGTCCATCAAATAGCGGTAACCGCACCAAAATCCTACGACGAGAATGGTCGCGCTTATCAAATAAATCAGCACTGTCCGCAGCACTCGCCATAGCGCATACAGCGAACCGTGGACAATTCTGCCGTTCTTGCCCCGTTCATCCGGCGGGGTAAGCCTGGGCTGCTTCATGTTTATTCCTCCGCTTCAAGGGATCCGCCAGGCCTGTCCTGGCAAAAAGGCAGCGCAGCCAAAGCGCCAGCCTTCATTCTTTAGACCGCTCGGGAGCCGTCATTAGTTCCCACATTAGATCTCCACTACGATTGGCAGGATCATGGGGCTGCGCTTGGTCTTTTCATAGAAATACTTGTTGAGGCTTGTGCGCATCTGATTTTTCAGGTTGGTCCAATCTCCGCCCGATAGATTGTGCTGGCGCTCAATAACGTCGATGACCACTTTCTTGGCGTCCGTAATAAGCTCGTCGTTATCTTTTACATAGATAAAGCCCCGAGAAATGATTTCCGGCATTCCAAGCAGCTCTCCTTCGCCGGAAGCCATCGTCACCACCACGACCACCAGGCCGTCCTGAGATAGGTGGCGGCGGTCGCGTAGCACCACCGTGCCCACATCGCCGATCCCTAGGCCGTCCACCAGCACGCCTCCGGCCTGCACCACTTCGCCGTCGTTCATCCCGTTGTTCGTAATCTCGATGGTATGCCCCAGCTGAGGAATTTTCATAAACTTAGGCTTCATCCCCAGGGTTTGGGCCAGCAGCGTATGCTGCTTCAGATGACGGTACTCGCCATGCACCGGCACAAAATAGCGGGGCTTCACCAGCGAATGGAGCAGCTTCAGCTCCTCCTGACAGGCATGGCCCGAAACGTGCACCTCTGCCAAGGAATTATAGATGACATTGGCGCCGCAGCGAAAAAGTTGGTTAATCAGCCGCTGCACCATTTTCTCATTGCCCGGCACAGGCGTCGCGGAAAGGATAACGGTATCTCCGTCCTTAATATTGATCTGCGCATGGGTCTGATGGGCCATGCGCATTAGGCCGCTCATAGGCTCGCCCTGGCTGCCCGTGGTAATGACTACCAGCTTTTTGTCGGGGAAATTCTTGATCTCCGTAGCGTCAACAATATGCTTGGGATCGACATTCAGCTCACCCAGCTCCATGGCTACGCCGGCCACCCGCACCATGCTGCGGCCAGAAAAGCAGACTTTACGGTTATATCGAATCGCGTTGTCGATAATCTGCTGGATACGGTGAACATTGCTGGAGAAGGTCGTGATGATAATGCGCCCCTTAGCGTTGCGAAAAAACTCATCTAGGTTAGCGCCCACGGTGCGCTCGCTCAGCGTATATCCCGGGCGCTCCACATTGGTACTGTCCGCCATCAAAAGCAAGACGCCCTTTTCGCCTAGCGCTGCGATCCGGGCAAAATCCATCACTTCTCCGTCCACCGGCGTATAGTCAACTTTAAAGTCGCCGGTCATGAACACCACGCCCATGGGCGTATGGATAGCCAAAGCCACCGAGCCCTGGATGCTGTGGCTGATCTTCAGGAACTCCACCTCAAAGCAGCCAAGCTTAACTCGGTCGCGGGGCTTGATGGGGATCAACTTCGCGCCGGTCACCCCAGCCTCCGCCAACTTCACCTCCACAAGGCCCAGTGTCAGTCGGGTGGCATAAACCGGCACGTCCAGCTGCTTGAGCACATAGGGAAGCGCGCCGATATGATCCTCGTGACCATGGGTCAGCAGGATGCCCTTCACCCGGGAACGATTGCGCTCGAGATAGGAAATATCCGGAATGACAAGATCGATTCCCAGCATCTCCTCATCGGGGAAAGCCGATCCGCAGTCGACGACCAGAATATCGTTGTCATATTCCAGTACCGTCATGTTTTTCCCTATCTCGTCCACACCGCCCAAGGGAAGAACCTTTAACGCTTTTTTCTTCATGTATAAATTATCCTCCAAGGTAATACTGACACAGTAAGAGCCCGGCGCTGCGGCCGGGCTGAACGGTCGGCACCTCTGGCGCGCTTTCGCATGCTTTCCGCAAAAAGCGCCCAAAACGCCGCGCTTTCATCTTCATTTGGGTTTAAACTCGAACCCCATAATATTGCTATTATACGGGTTTTCCGAAATAATAGCAAGCTTCCGGCCGATTTCCGAAAATTTCCGCCCGCCGTTCTTGACATACAGCGAAAGTATGGTACACTAAATGCTAAACCAATATAGGCGCTATGACGAAGAACAGTAAGCATCGAAAAGCCGCGCCAAGAGAGCCGGAAAAGGTGGAAGCCGGCCGCGGCCCGTTGACTGAAGGCACTTTCTGAGCGCATAAATGAAGACGGGCTGCGTAGAGGCGGCCAAAAAGGGTGGAACCGCGAAACGACCTTTCGTCCCTTTATGGGATGAATGGTCGTTTTTTATATCCGCTGGCAAGCCGGCTGCGGCTTCAATAAAAATGCAAAGATCGTGAAGGAGGAAATATCTATGGCGGAAAAGTTGACGATGGATAAACTGGTCGCTCTGTGCAAAAACCGGGGCTTTATCTTCCCCGGCTCTGAAATCTACGGCGGCCTGGCCAACACCTGGGACTATGGCCCGCTGGGCGTTGAATTTAAGAACAACATCAAAAAGGCTTGGTGGCAAAAATTCGTTCAGCAAAGCCCCTATAATACGGGCCTGGACTGCGCCATTCTGATGAATAGCGAGGTTTGGGTGGCTTCCGGCCATGTGGGCGGCTTTAACGATCCCCTGATGGATTGCAAGGCCTGCAAAGCGCGCTTCCGCGCCGACAAACTGATCGAAGACTTCACCGGCGGCGAGGAAACCGGGGACGGATGGAGCAATGAGCAACTGGAAGCCTATATTGCTGAGCACGATATCGTCTGCCCGGTATGCGGCAAAAAGGATTTCACCGGGATCCGTCAATTCAACCTCATGTTCAAAACCCATCAGGGCGTGAATGAGGATTCCGCCGCCGAGATCTACCTGCGCCCGGAAACCGCCCAGGGCATCTTTGTGAATTTCAACCATGTAGCGCGGACTACCCGTAAGCGCATTCCCTTCGGCATTGCGCAGATCGGTAAGTCCTTCCGCAATGAGATCACCCCCGGAAACTTCATTTTCCGCGTTCGCGAATTCGAGCAGATGGAGCTGGAATTTTTCTGTAAGCCGGGCGAGGATCTAGAGTGGTTCGAATACTGGCGCTCCTTCTGCCGCGACTGGCTGCTATCGCTGGGTATGAAGGCGGAAAACCTGCGCCTGCGCGACCATGAAAAGGATAAGCTCGCCTTTTATTCCAAGGCGACGACGGACTTTGAATATCTATTCCCCTTCGGTTGGGGCGAACTTTGGGGCGTGGCCGACCGCACCGACTATGATCTGAGCCAGCATGCCGAGCATTCCGGAAAGAGTATGGAATACATGGATCCTGTGACCAGCGAAAAATATACACCCTATTGCGTGGAACCTTCCGTCGGCGTCGACCGCTTGGTGCTCGCTTTCCTGTGCGATGCCTACGACGAGGAAGCGCTCAGCGAAACGGACAGCCGCGTGGTACTGCACCTGCATCCTGCGCTTGCCCCCATTAAGGCCGCCGTGCTGCCCCTGCAGAAAAAGCTTTCCGAGCCGGCCATGGCGCTCCATCAGGAGTTGTCCAAATATTTCAACGCCGACTTTGACGTTACCGGTTCCATTGGCAAGCGGTACCGGCGCCAGGATGAGGTTGGCACGCCCTACTGCATCACCTACGATTTCGAGTCGCTGGAGGATCACTGCGTGACGATCCGCGAGCGGGATTCCATGCAGCAAACCCGCGTACCCATTGACCAGGTACGCGCCTTTATCGAGGAGAAGCTCATCTTTTAGAGCGGGAGGCATACAGTGCAAACGCGAATCATTCGCTCAAGGAATGCCGAATACCAGCGCTTTCAGGTGCTCAAAACCAATCGGAACAAGCGTTACCGCTATGGTGAATTCTTTGTGGAAGGCGTCCGCAACCTGAATGCAGCCGTGCGATTTGGCTGGCACATCAGCTCCCTGTTATATCCTTCGCATCGCCCGCTCTCCGGCTGGGCGCGAGAATTGCTGGACAGCCAGCCAACCGATGTCAATTATGAACTTAGCCCGGAGTTGATGGATGAGCTAAGCGGTAAGGACGACGGGTCGGAGCTGATGGCGGTGGTGCGGATGCGGCCGGACAACTTCGACCAGCTCGCCTGCAAAGAACCGCCTCTGTTGGCGCTTTTCGACCGGCCTTCCAACAGGGGAAATCTTGGAACGATTCTGCGCTCCTGCGATGCGCTCGGGGTTGACGGCTTGATTTTGACTGGACACGGTGTGGATCCCTATGACCCTGAGGTGGTCGTTTCCACCATGGGCTCCTTTTTCAAGGTGCCGGTGATCCGCGTGCCGGAGAACGATGCGGTCATGCGCTTCATGGCTCAAATGCGCCAGCGGTATCCGGATTTCCAGGCAGTGGGTACCACCGCCCACCAGCAGAAGCCGCTCCGGGACGTGGATCTGACCCGCCCCACCCTTTTGATGATCGGTAATGAGACCGACGGCTTGTGCCGTGCCTTCAAAGAGTGCTGCGACGTATTGGCCACGATCCCCATGAACCCATCCTCTTATGCCTCCTCCTTTAACGTTGGCTGCGCTGCGACCGTCCTTTTTTATGAGGCCGCCCGGCAGCGGGGCCTGGCTTAGCATACCGATATACAAAACTCCCCGGCTGAACAGAAGGATCGCCTCTTGAAGGGCCTATCGCCTGTGGTAGCGCATAAGGCTGAAAAACCGGCTATCCTTTGACCGCCCCCTATTCGGGGGCTTTTTTTATTCCTTTTTCACGGTTGCTTCCACCAAGGGGGGCTATAGTTAACGCATCCGTCCGCCTATACCTTTTCATAGTTGGATACACAGGTCCGCTGATATCGCCTTTATGCCCGACTACCTCATCATAATCCCCTCTGCTGCAGGTGCTGTTTCCATATGGGCTACGCGCGCTCTATAATAAAGGATTTTCGCCATCCATGGTCCGCAGCCTCCCGTGCTACTTTTGCCGTGGTTGCCAGATCGCTTTATCATGGTGCTAGAGGTTTTTCCCTCTGCTTTCTCCGGTTTAACGTTTTTCATCCTACCTGTTTGCCGCCCAAAAGATAAAAGGCGCCTTGCAGCCGTATCCACTGCAAGGCACCTTTTTATTCTTTATTCCGTATCGCCATCCGCTCCGCATAGATATCTACGAACCGCACCTACCAGATAGAGCGAGCCGGCTACGACCAACGGACATTTCTGCCCCCTGGCAATGGCCAAGCCTGCGGAGACGGCCGCATGCACATCTGGCTGCACCATAGGCTGCGTGCCGTGCGCCCGGAAAGCGTCCGCTGTCTCCCGAGCAGTAAGCGCCTTCCCTATAGGCGGCTCTGTCGCCACGACATGACGTACCTTCGGCGCTAAGATCCGCGCCACCTGATCCACATCCTTGGTACGCACCGCACCAACCACCAACACAGCGTCATGGTTAGGCGTAATGGCATCCAGCGTCTCCGCCAGCTGCCCTGCCCCTTGTGGGTTGTGGGCACCGTCCAGCATTACCAGCGGTGCGCGGCTGACAACCTCCAGGCGGCCCGGCCAGCGCGTTTGGCAAACGCCTTTCCGAATTGCCTCCAACGACAGCGTGAATGTTCCCTGCTGGCTGAATACCAGCGAAGCGAGGATTGCCGTAGCACAGTTTAGAACCTGATATCGGCCCAACAGCGCTATTTCAAAGCGTCCCAGTTCCATCCCCTGAAAGTTCATGGAAAAGCGCTGGCCCTCCAGCCCCGAAGACTCGACTAGGATAGCAGCGTCGCGCACCGCATAAACCGGGGCTTCCCGGTCGCGCGCCGCGCAGAGCAGCTCCACATAGGCTTCGTCAAAGGGCTGCGGATAGATCACAACCGGGACGCCCGGCTTAATGATGCCCGCCTTTTCCCGGGCAATCTCTTCCACGGTTTCGCCCAATACCTTCGTATGGTCCAGACCAATGGCGGTAATCACCGTTAACGATGGCAGCAGCACGTTGGTGGCGTCCAGCCGGCCGCCCAATCCGGTTTCTACCACCGCGACCTGCACGCCGGACTCAGCAAAAGCAAGAAATCCGCAAGCCGTAACCAGTTCAAAAAAGGTCGGATGGGTCATGCCGTCTGCAACCATTGCCTCCGCGGCTGCGCGAACCCTGGAGCATACCTGCGCAAAAGCCTGCTCTTCCATCTCCTTGCCATCAATCCGAATGCGCTCGGTGAAGCGTTCCAGATAGGGCGAGGTAAAAAGGCCGGTACGGATGCCCTGTTCTCGGAGAATCGCATCCAGATATGCGCAAACCGAGCCCTTCCCATTGGTGCCTGCCACATGGATCGCCTGGAAGCGCTGCTGTGGGTCACCTAGCCGCGCAAGAAGCTCCCGAATGTTCGCGAGGCCTTTTTTTTCCGCTCCAAAAAGGTTGGCGTTCTCGACATATTGAACGCTTTCAAGATAATTCATCTCGATTCATTACCCATCGCTTTCATCTGCGCGTTCAGCTGCGCGAGCTTTTCCTGGTTCCGCGCCAGGTTTTCCTGCTCCTTCTGCACCACCGCAGCAGGCGCCTTGCCCACAAAGCCCGGATTGTTCAGCTTTCCCTGGCTGCGGGCAATTTCCTGCTCTAAGCGCTGCTTTTCCTTAGCCAGGCGCTGGCGCTCCTTTTCCATGTCCACCAGATCCTCCAGCGGCAAGAAAAGCTGCGCCGCGTCGCACACCGCAGTAACGGCTCCTTGGGGCGCAAAGGATTTATCCTCAATAAAGTCCACCTGCGTGACCGATGCCAGCCGGCAGATCGCGCTCTCCGACTCGGCCAGGGACTTACGCGCCTCCGGCTTCGCCACCAGCAGCAGCCTGCTCTTACGGCCCACCGGCACCTTCATCTCAGCCCGGATATTTCGCACCGCGCGGATAATATCCATTGCTTGAGCAATCTGCCGCTCGTCCTCCTCGAACTTGTTGGCCACAGCCTCGTCGGGCCAAGGTTGCATCATCAAAAATCCCTGGCCGCCCGGCAGATAGCCATATATTTTTTCGGTAACAAAGGGCATAAAGGGATGCAGAAGCTTTAGCGACGCCTTGAGCACATAGACCAGCACGCTGCGCACGGTATCCTTTTGCTGCTCCGTACCCTCATATAGGCGGCTCTTGGCCCATTCGATATACCAATCGCAAAATTCGCTCCAGATGAAATCATAAACCTTGCCCAGCGCCATACCTAGATCATAATGATCCATATTATCGGTAACCTCTTCCGTCACCTTGGCCAGGCGGGTTAGGATCCAGCGATCCACCGCTTCCAGCTTCAGCGAATCCAGCGAATCGCTCACGCTGGCATCGCCCACGCCCATCATCACAAAGCGGGAGGCATTCCAGATCTTGTTGGCAAAATTACGTGCCGATTCCACCTTTTCGCTGGAATAGCGCATGTCGTTACCCGGAGAGGTGCCATAGGTCAGCGCAAAGCGCAAGGCATCGGCGCCGTATTCATCGATCACCTCCAACGGATCGATACCGTTGCCCAGCGATTTACTCATCTTCCGGCCTCGGGCATCCCGCACAATGCCATGCATCAGCACGTCTTTGAAGGGCTTCTCCCCCATATGCTCCAATCCCGAGAAAATCATCCTGGCCACCCAGAAGAAAATGATATCATACCCTGTGGCCAGCACACTGGTGGGGTAAAAATACGCAAGATCCGGCGTTTTATCCGGCCAGCCTAACGTGGAGAAAGGCCATAGCGCCGAGGAGAACCAGGTATCCAGCACATCCTCATCCTGCCGGAGGCTGCCGCCGCAATGGGGGCAGCGATCCGGGTCCTCCCGAGACACGATGGTTTCGCCGCATTGATCGCAATACCAAGCGGGGATACGATGGCCCCACCATAGCTGCCGGGAGATGCACCAATCGCGGATATTCTCCATCCAGTTAAAGTAGGTTTTAGCATACCGCTCCGGCACAAACTTGATCTCGCCCGAACGCACCGCCTCAATGGCAGGGTCAGCCAGCGGCTGCATTTTCACAAACCACTGCTTGGAGATCATGGGCTCTACCGTATGGTGGCAGCGATAGCAGGTACCCACGTTATGGCTGTAATCCTCGATCCGCACAAGGTAGCCGCCCTTATCCAACGCCTCGACCACCGCCTTACGCCCCTCGGCGGCGGTAAGCCCGCAAAACGCGCCGGCGTTTTCGTTCAGGATGCCTTTTTCCGTCAAAAGGTTAATCATCGGCAGATCATGCCGCAGAGCCAGCTCATAGTCGTTCGGGTCGTGAGCCGGAGTAATCTTGACTGCGCCAGAACCAAAGTCTTTCTCCACGTAGCTGTCCGCCACAATGGGGATCTCACGGTTCATCAGCGGCAGCATCAGCGTTTTGCCTACCATCTTCCGATAGCGTTCATCGTCGGGATGCACCGCCACCGCCGTATCGCCCAACATGGTTTCCGGACGGGTAGTAGCTACAGTGATCCAGCCGCTGCCATCGGTCAACGGGTAACGCAGATGCCATAGGTGAGATGCCTGCTCCTCATACTCCACCTCAGCGTCAGAGATGGCGGTGCAGCATTCCGGGCACCAGGTAATGATGCGATTCCCCTGGTAGATCAGGCCGCGCTCATACAGGCGGACAAAGACCTCCCGCACCGCCTTGGAGCACCCTTCATCCATGGTAAAACGTTCCCGCTGCCAGTCGCAGGAGGAGCCCAGCTTACGCAGCTGCTGCACAATCCTTCCTCCGTACTGCCGCTTCCATTCCCAAGCCCGCTCCAGGAATCCGTCCCTGCCCAGGTCAGCCTTGGAGATTCCTTCTTTGGCCAACGCCTCGATGATCTTCACCTCCGTGGCGATAGAGGCATGATCCGTACCCGGCAGCCACAGCGTGCAATAGCCTTTCATGCGCTTATAACGCGTCAACGCGTCCTGAATCGCGTTATCCAGCGCATGGCCAAGGTGCAACTGGCCGGTAATATTAGGCGGCGGCATCACAATGGCAAAGGGCTGCTTTTCCGGGTCCGGCTCAGCATGAAAGCAACCGGCCGCCTCCCACGCTTCATAAGTTTGCTGTTCGCTCTGGGAAGGGTCATACACCTTCTCCATGTTCTCAAAAGCCGACATTGTACCACTCCTTTACTTCTCGCTTAAAACAAAAAGGTCTTTACTACGATGATGAATCCGCCGATCGCCAGAACCAGCGACAGCGTTTTCAGCCATAGCGTTACGCGCGTTTGGGCGTCTTCATCATTGGGCTTTAGCGCCCGGGCAATGGATTTTGATGCCATGTTCAAAATTACGGCAGCCACTGCCATCCATAGGCCGGGACTCTTAAGCGTATCCATATAGTTCGGCATTTTTCTTACTCCTTCTTTTTATACGAAAAAAGCTTCCGTCCCAAAGGACGGAAGCTCAACTCCGCGGTACCACCTTTATTTGGGCCATAGCCCACGCTCAAAGCTCGTAACGCGAGCCACGCGGCCAGAGCTATTTCTTCACCCTGGCGGCTCCAAAGCGACCTTCCCGGCTTTAGGCACAGCAGGACTTTCAGCCGATGATCCCGCCTCTCTTGGAGCCTGCTTACCGGTACTCCTCTTTTTCTCAGCCTTTTATGCATTGATAGCTTATTAGAGCTATTGTACTAAATAAAACGGCGTGCTGTCAATGCCTATTGACGGCGCTGGACGATAAACTTCAATCCATAACTGATCATGGCGATCAGGGACAAGCCAAAGGCGGTCCACATGACAATGTTGTCCGCCGGATATACTCGATCGTGCAAAAAGGTCAACACCACCGCAATGGTAAATAGGAAGGTAGCTGATTTCCCCCAAATATTCGAATAGACAACGGTATGCTTTTTATATAAAAGCGCGCTCGCGACTACCATGGTCAGCTCCTTTGCCACCACTAAGCCCAGGATTACCCAGCTTGTCCAGCCCTTTTGTGCGAACAACAGCAGCGTAACTACCAGCATAAGCTTATCAGCCAGCGGATCCATCAGCTTGCCAAAGGTGGTAATCAAATGGTATTTGCGGGCAATATATCCGTCCAAAAGATCTGTCGCGCCCGCTGCCAAGAAAAGGATCAGAGCGGCTACATAATGCTCCCCCCCAAACAGCCCCGGCATAAAGCCGACCATGACGATCCGCAGCAGCGTCAGCGCGTTGGGGACGTTGAACCAGTTTGCCACAAGCGAGCCTCCTTTTTATCCTTATCTGCTGATCTGGATCACGCTATGGATCAAAAGTCGATCCAGACTACAGGTTATTATACCATTTTCATAAGTGTATTCAAGCGCCTGACCTTCTGGCATCAGCATAACCGATCGGGGAGGCTCCGGGCAGGAAATCGACACAGTCAGCGGGCCCAGCGCCGGGATCTCATCGATACCCCGATATCGGTGATCCTCGTGGGTACCAGACATATTGGTTAGATTTAACCGGATATCCCCATCCTTTTCCATCAGCGCGGCTTCCACAAGATGTGAACCCACGATGGTAAAAGCCGGCGTAAAGCCCGCCGCCCGGGCCAAAATACCCACATAATCCCTCATGCCTGCCGATTTCTGCGTATGATAGCTATCCTTTAGGGCTACAGCGCTGAGCACCAGCCGCCCTGCTCCCAGGCTGAAGGCATAAGCCAGATTGATTGCGGCCTCCCTGTCATCATTTTTCTCATAGCCCGTCATAACGGCTTGCCCGCACTCGCTATAAAGCGGCGCCCAATCGGTGCGCAAACCGGTCATACGCCCCTGGATCGGCAGGTATATCGGGCTGTTCTCTTGCATATCGCCCATGGTGAGCTCCACCAGGCCGGCAAAGTTCCGCACGGCATGCGGTCCGCTGACGACGAGGCTGCCGCCCTCCTTCACATATTGCAGCAAACGCTGAATGAGCTCTGGCTCCGGCTGGGCGCAGTCCGGTAACACCAGCAAACCATATTGGCCCAAATTTTCTTCCAACTGATGAGTTTTTTTGATCTCTGTGGAGATCTGACAATCCAGCAGATAGCAAGTATGGCTAGCGACTTCTTGATAGTCCGCCCCTGAAAAGGGAAAAATGCGCTGAGTGTCCGCATAATAATTGGCCTCAGAAAACACTACAGCAGCTTGCGGCACCGGCCTCGCTCCGTGGCAAAGATCCTGTCTGGCTCGGCAGAAAGCCGCCAGCTGCTCCCACATGGGGATCGCCCAGCGCTGCACCGAATCGACTAGCTGCGGATTATAGATCTGAAAACCGCCGCCCAACGAGATCACGGAAGCCGCCTCCTGATACAGTTGCTGCAGCTCCTTGGTCACATGAATATCGCCCTCAATGGTGAAGCCCCAGGCCATCAGATCCCATGGCCGATCCTGCCCCATGGCGCAGCGAGCCTCTATCCGCGATACCGACATGGAATCGGAGGGCGCGTAATCACCCGAAATAAAATCCACCGGCACTGTTCGCTTTTCCGGCGTATAGCTAGTATACATCCAGTTGCTGGCAATCTCAAAATCCGGCGCTGCCTCGTGCACCTCGTTGATATAGCCTGCCACATAGTCGCGGAAACCTTGCCGGTTAAATTCCAAATAGGCCCTCTCGTCTTCCGGATCCACCCGTTCCTTTCCGGTCCGCCGCTTCCAAGCATCCAAGGCGTAACGGCTATAGTCCACGATGACCGCCCAGCATTCGCCATCTATCCACGCGCCGTCCAGCCCATAGGTCAAAGCCAGCTCTTTAAGCTGAGGAATCAGCAGCTGTTGGGCGTATGGTCCAAAAACCGAAGTTTTCTGCCGGTCCGGCGTGCCGTCCGCATGCACGGCTGCCCATTCAGGATGATGTTCTAACGCCCGGTCATCCCACACGCCGCTGTGGTGGGCATAGAGCGCCACGCCATGGCGTGCCGTCACTTCCCGCCACATACGAAGGATATCGCCTTGCATCCCCGGCGCTGGATATCCCACTTTGGTTGGATAGCTGCTGTTGCCGGCATGACCCTTTGTATCGCACTGCACATAATCAGGCTTTACCCGGGACATAAGTTCCTCCAGCGTGTCCCGATCCAGCTGTGCACCGATACCGGTTTGCTCCCGGCCTGCATGGAAATCAAAATGCATACCGAAAAACGAATCCTTCCGCTTGGGCCGCATTTTCATGACGCATACCTCCTTATTGCTGGACATCCTTCCGGACGAATACCCATAACTTACTGAACACATAGTTCAGAATGACCACGATCACCGCCAGAATCGCCTTAGCTAGATTTTCGTTCATATGGATGGCTTCCACAAAGAGCAACATCCCGCCCTGCTCCAGAAGCAGGGTAACTACGCGTCCGCCCGTAAAACCGATTGCCTCTTTAAGGGTACTTTTTAGCTTCCAGGACTTGCTCTCAAAAACGAATTGTTTATTGGTTACAAAGGCAAAGACCACCGCCACCACCCAGGCCAACGCATTCGCCCAAAAATAGTGCATGCGCATCAAATCGTTGAGCAGGTAAAAGGCCAGAAAATTCACTGCTGTAGTCAACACACCAAAGATCACGTAGGTGATGACTTCCCGGGTCAGCAGTTTGCGGATCAGCTTTTCCATCCACGTTTTCACTGGTTTCTCGGCTCCTTTGAATAGGCTTCCCCAGGCTCATTCCGCTCCTTGATGCCATTATACTCATCCACAAAGTATAGCGGCCGGCGCTTGGACTCATTGAAGACGCGCCCCAAATATTCGCCGATAATGCCCAGGCAAATCAGCTGGATCCCGCCGATAAAGAGGATTACGCACATCATCGAAGGATATCCGGCCACCGGGTCGCCCACGGCCAGCGCCTTAATCAGGATAATGATCAAATACAGAAAGGCAAAAGCTGATACCACTCCGCCCAGCCATGCCGCCAACCGCAGCGGCGCGGTGGAAAAAGAGGTCAGCCCCTCCAAGGCCAGCCCCCAAAGCCCACGGAAGCTCCATTTGCTGGTCCCAGCCACCCGGTCGCCTACCTCAAAAAGGATTTCCTTTTTATGGTATCCAATCCAGCTGTACATGCCTTTGGTATAGCGCTGATTTTCCCGAAGCTGGCGGATTGCATTGACGCACCTACGATCCAGCAGGCGAAAATCCCCCACATTGGGATAGATATTCACTTTGGTGGATCGTTGTAGCATCCGGTAGAAGGTTTCCGCGCACCATGCTTTCAGCTTGGACTCGTTCTTGCGATTCATCCGGCGGGCATATACATCGTCATAGCCGCATTCCCAGTAATGCACCATCTCCGGTATCTTTTCCGGAGGATGCTGAAGATCGGCGTCCATTATAATAAGCGCGTCCCCCCGGGCATAATCCATGCCGCAGGTCATAGCCGTTTCCTTGCCATAGTTGCGGGACAGATTCACATAGCATACCCTTGGATCCTGTTCGCGAAGCCTTCTCAACACTTCAAGGGTGCCGTCGCTACTACCGTCATTCACGACCAAGATCTCGAATTCGTAATCCTCCAGCGTATCGATCACCCCGGTCAGCCGTTCATACAGAAGGGGTAGCGCCTCCTCCTCGTTATAGGCTGGAATCAGGATGCTGATCATCCTCTTTTGCTTGGCTGTCATCGGCTGGCTCCTCCTCGCTCTCCTTTACCGCCTCCGCTCGCTGCGGATTGTCGATCAAATCCGCCGTCTCTTCTGCACGGAATTGTTCCACGTGCTCCACAAAGCCCATTCCAGCAGGGAGCCGGCGCCGCCTTGCGCGAAGCAACTCTATCACCACCAGCAGCGCCAGGCTAATGAACGACAGAATCAAGCCCATGACAAAACCTGTGGGGCAATAGCTCATTTCAACCTGATGGGTTCCTGCCTCCAGCTCAATACCCATGAAACCCTCGCCCAGCGGCATGGTTTCAACTTTCTGCCCATCCACTTTAACGGTCCAGCCCGTGTCATAGGGCACGGATAGGAACATCACGCCGGTGTTTGCCGCATTTATGGAGCCGGATACATAAGTATCCGTGAAGGTATCAATCTGCCATTGGCCTTGGCTTAGCTGCCCGAATGCCGCGTCCATCGCCGCCGGATCCACCGTGCAGGCAGAAGCCATAAAATATCCGGTATCGCTTTTATCCAGCGTCATCTCCACAGAAATCTCGCCTGCCGGGCATTCACCCAGCGCGACCACATGGTTTTCCCCATAGGTGATTTCCCGGCTTTCACCGTCAGGCATAGTTACCGTAAGCTTGCTGACCTCCTGAGAGTTCTTGGTGCGGATATAGAGGAAGACTGGCTGCTGCTGGTCGTTTTCAATGTCAAAGGTGACGATGCCGTTGGAATCGTCGGTGCGGTCGAAATAATACCCGCCCAACCATTCGTTGGTCAGGCCGCTGTTACGGATATCGACCATCTGGGCGGAATAGTTATGGGTACGCAGCTCGGTGAGCGGCCCTTCCAGCCCGGTGGCCTTTTCAATGAACTGATTCTGCACGGCAAAAGCGTTGTTATTGTCCACACTCCAGCTTTTGATATCGCCGCTGACAAGGTAGCCCAACGACAGTGCATAGGGGTTGCGGTAAACTTTATACCCGTCTATCTCCGTGACATATTGATACAATGTACCCGATTCCAGCTCCGTATTGCTCACAAGATAACGCACGCCTAAAATAGCGTTCAGCGTGGGTAGCGAGCTATCCTGGAAGAAAGAATTCAGCCCGTTATTGGATAAGCCCAGCTGACGCATTGCTTTGGCCATACCGCCGTATGCCATGGAGTTAAACTGACAGATTCCTTTATACCCAAACCAGGCGCAGTCATTGCTGGTCCAATAGGGCTCCAGCTTTTCCACCCGGTAAGTGTCGCCATCCAGGGATTCCACCTGGTTCATGACGTTGCTGATGGCGTCATGTTGAACGTAATCGGTTTCACGGCTGGCCACCGCGCGATACATAGGCCACTGGACCACAAGCTCTGTGCAGGTCAAAAACAGCACCAATGTATAGGCGACTGCCTGCGGTAACTTACCAGCTCTGTACAACGCTAAAATGCCTAGGTAGCCTACCACAACCAGGATATTCGCATATGCGATGACCATCGTAACCTGGGAATCATCCTTGGACTGGGCGGCAATGATGATCGCCATCATGCCGGCAAACAGCCAACCCAGAATCTTGCCCTGCCGCTTTTCAATCTGCGTAAACCCGCGCCAGGCCATGACCACCAAGGTAAAGCAATATAAAAAGGCGAAACGATGGTTCAGCGAGTTCGGGTATCGCATGCCATGCATCGCGTAGTTGGGGTAGCTGGCCTGGAAACAGACGAAGATCACGCCGAGAATCGCCGTAGCGGCAATCTTCTCCCTAACCGGCGATTTTCCGGTCCAGTAGACCGGCACCATCATCAGCGCCAGCGTGCCGCATGCTACGTTGGGCAGCCCGCTCATAACCGATGGCTCGATAAAGGAAAGGTGATTGGCGATCAGTTCCCCCATCTTAAAGAGCGAGGCGTCCCACTGGGGTGGTCCATACCCCAGCGACGCAATCCCCTGCAGCGCAAGATAAGTGGGAACGGACATAAAGGCGCTTAGCCCGCCCGCCAGCAACGAATACAGCGTAAAACGCCCCACCTTTTTCCAGAACAGTGCGCGGTCCGGGCTATCCTTGTGAATAAAAAGATGCGCAAAGAAATATAGCACCGCATAGACGGCCACCATAAAGGAAATATAGAAGTTAGACACGATGGCCAGCCCCAGCGATAAGCAGTACAGCCAGGGCCGTTCGCCCCGGAGCATACGCTCCAGCCCCAGCATGACCAAGGGCAGCAAGGCCAGGCAGTCCATCCACATAATATTCCAAGAATACGCCACCATGTAATTGCACAGCGCATACATGGTGCCAAAGATAATATTGGATAGGCCGTCCTTATGGAATACCCCTTTCAGAAACCAATAGAAAGTTAACCCCATAAAGCCCGTTTTAATCAGGGTGATGAGCGCCATCGCCTCGGTCAGCATGGTGCGGGGAAAGAGTGCCACGATCACATTAAGCGGGCTGGCCAGATAGTAACCGATCAAGCCCCAAAAGTTCGTGCCCGCCCCAGAATCCCAGCTATAAAAAAGGCTGCCGCCCGTAACAAGCTTCTCTCGCAGCAGCGAAAAGAAGGGCGCATATTGGTGATACATATCGATGGTCAGAATCGTATTTTTCCCGAAAGGAAAAATCTGCAAGGCAATAAATCCTACCTGCAGCGTAATCATCGGCACAAAGAAGGCCAAAAGCGCAAACCGGTGCCGCATCGCCCAGCGCAGGAACCGATTGCGCGAATTGATTTGTTCCAAATCCCCGTCCTCCCATTCAAATGATCAATTCCCGCCGGAAGCTGCTCGTGGTTCCGGCGGCAATTATTTTATTATATCAGCAAACCTGCCCTTCTGTCACCCCAGACCCTGTCAGGGGGAGTAAAAAAGTGTATTGAACCTGCAAAACCGAATATTCTTAGCGCAATTTGAAGTGTTCTGCCAGCGCTGAAAGCGTCTCTTCCCTGGTATCTGTCCCGTTGTCGTCACGGGTTAAGGTAAAAAAGCCGCTTTGGGCAAAAGCGCTGTATCGTTCCGGGCTGTTGACCTGCGCAATGCAAGCCTGGAAATTTCTTAAAGTCGCCTCCGGATCCGGGCAGCTTTGGATCACGGAAAGCAAAAACTGCTTTTCCGGGTCAGCCCGGTCAAAAAAGCGCTCCGCGGACATGGCCTGTGGGGAAAGCATGATGGCTACATGATCATAATCAGACACCTGCCACAGCAGATCACAGGGAATATTGGTATCCACGATAACCTTGCGCTCCGAGGATATCCGAATGAGCTCCGCGACCTCAAAGCCCGCCAGCTCCCGGCTGTTCCCATCCACCCAGGCCTCATATTCCTCCGGCGTCCGGGATACGAAATGCTGCCATGATGGCATCGTATTCATATAGCAAATATTGGGCTGCCGCTCAGGATCGGCAATCGATAAAATAGCGTCCAGGTTGTAGTTCTCCTGGCAATGGATCATGTCATAGCGTTGCGCCAACATGGCGCACATGGTGGACTTGCCTGCATAGGCCGTCCCATTGATAAAATAGCAGTTGCGCAGATAGTACTTCAAGATGTTGTTTTCGATGTTCATGCGTAGCTTATCCTCTTTTATTAAAAATGAAAGAGCTTTTCCTCCTCATCATCCCGCCTGTGCTAGTTTGTCTTCTAAACGCCACTACCGTCTCATAGGCAAAACCGCTCCCAATGGGCAGAATTGTAATATAATGAGTGGCAATCGGACTAGTTGTACTTCATGCGGGCAATAATCCGGTTCATAGGCGAGGCTAGGCTGTTATACCAGCATTCCCGTATCCCATCGCTCCATCCGCAGTATTCGCGAGAAAGGCGCCAAATTCTTCGTCGGCTGAATAGTGACCGTCATGGAAAAAGCAACAAATGCCTCTGTCTCCAAATTCTACTCTATCGCCAGCTGCATGTTTACAGCTTGTTTCCTGGGATGCAGCGCAAAAATACTCCAATATATTGAAAGGAAACCTAACATAAAACCAATTCGCTACCGCCTACCCTATTACAGAGTGAATCTAAGCGAAATTTGTATTCCCAACACCCAAACGAGGGAAGCATGGAAACGCCTGTATCGGCTTCATTCAAGTCCGTGGACACCATACTTCCCATTTGCTACAATTGTACCAACATTATCGACGAACAGCATGCCGGTGTAAACGTTCTATCCATCTGGGCGCTTATCGACCAAGATCAGAATTTCCCCTTTCCAGATTGTAGCGGCTTACATGTGACTATCCAGGACTGTTGGCGCGCGAGCCCACGATGGAACAAGAGGCTGTCCGCAGCCTGCTACGCAAAATGCATATTCCGTATATGGAGACGCCGGAAAACCGCGAATAGTCCAATTTCTGCAGACATACGCGAGATCGGGAGCAACCCACCAAAAATGCTTTATACGCCCCTAATTATGTAGAGCAGGCAGCCGGCAAATTTTTGCCTCGCACGAAAGAAGAACAAACCGCTATCATGCGCAATTACTGTAGAAATTCCTATTCATGTGTTTGAAAAAGACATACAGTCTCGACGTGTGTCTCGTCATCTCGGAAATTCCCGTCCGCATCAAACGAGTCGGGCGTCACCGCCGTATACCCATCCGCCTCGCC
>CAJFUN010000026.1 GCA_904420205.1 Candidatus Parachristensenella avicola
ACCAACGTGACGTGACGCGTGGCTAGTATCATAGGGCTTTGCCCGTCGATGAAAAACCCCCGGCTTCGCCGGGGGATATTTATTTATCTATTTTCCTGAAAAAGTTTTTTTGTAAAAATATCAAATCCGTCAAATTCTTTCCTCCCTTTTTACGTCATATGAGTACATGCAACGGCTGCTGTGGGATAGCCGGTTGCTGATTCAAAGCGGAGGTATGGAATGAACGGGAGAAGGTGGAAAATTGCAGCTATGGCATTTGTAATGGCTGCGGTTATGGCGGGTTGCACCGATAAAGGGACAGCTGTGTATGTCCAGTCGGTGGAGAAGTTGACCGAGATGAATACCCTATCGGCTAACGACCGGTTCCCCGGCGTGGTGGAGGCCGAGAGTGTGATCGAAATCAAGAAAGATGAAGATAAAACGGTAGCGGAGCTGCTGGTTAAGGCGGGAGATGCAGTTGAGGAAGGACAGGAACTATTCCGGTATGATACGGATCAGTTAAAGCTTAAGCTTGATAAGGAAAAGCTGGAATTAGAGCAGCTGGAAGCCAAGATTGAAAACAATCAGGCCCAGATTGCAGAGCTGGAGAAAGAACGGAAAAAAGCCCCGGAGGGGGAAAAGCTGCAATATACGGTGGAGATCCAGTCGCTGCAGGTGGATCTCAAAGAGGCGGAGCTGAACAAGAGCGCCAAGGCCGAGGAAATTAAAGCCTCAGAGGATATCCTTGCCCATGCAGCCGTAGTTTCGCCGGCCGCCGGCCGCGTTCAGGCTGTCAATGAGAGCGGGACGGACAGCTATGGTAACCCAGCGCCGTATATTACGATCCAGCAGACGGGTACCTATCAGGTGAAAGGCACCTTAGGCGAGCTACAGCGGGGCGGGCTTCAGGAAGGAAGCCGTATGCGGATATACGCGCGAACCGCGGATGAACAAATGTGGCAGGGTACGGTGACCCGGATCGACTATGAAAGCCCCACCGGCAATGACAACACCATGGCAATGCGCGGCTTTATCACCGAGGATACCACGACGACCGCCAGCAAATATCCTTTCTATGTGGAGCTGGATAGCACCGACGGCTTGATCTTGGGCCAGCATGTATATCTCACGCTGGACACCGGCGAAGCGGACCCTGCGGCGCTGCGGCTTGGTGCAGCGTTTCTATGCATGGAAGAGTCAGGAGAAACCTATGTATGGGCTGACCGCAATGGCCGCCTGGAAAAGAGGGCGATCGTCGTGGGCGAGTATGATCCGGTCACCGATACCTATCCCGTTGTCGACGGGCTGACGGCGCAAGACTATATTGCCTTCCCGGATGAAGCGCTGTGCCGCACGGGTGCCGCCACTACCCGGGAGGAACCGGCGAACCCCACAAAGGCTCCAGCCCCAGAAAGCGTGGTGGAATAATGGCGATCCTGGAGCTTAAACGCGTATGCAAGGACTACTATCAAGGTAAAGATGCAGTCCACGTGCTGAAAAATATAGACTTAACGGTGGAAAAGGGGGAATACCTGGCCATTATGGGGCCGTCCGGTTCAGGCAAAACCACGCTGATGAACATCATAGGGTGCCTGGATCTACCTACCTCCGGCCAATATTTGTTGGATCAGCGTGATTTGAGGGATATCTCCGACGACGCCTTGGCAGACATTCGTAACCAATATATTGGCTTTGTATTTCAGAATTTTTATCTACTGCCCAAGATGAGTGCGCTGGATAACGTAGCACTGCCGCTGCTGTATGCCGGCGTGCCGCTCAAAGAGCGGCGGGATCGAGCGGCTGAGGCGCTGAGGTCCGTACAGTTAGAGGACAGGATGGACTTTATGCCGAACCAGCTTTCGGGCGGCCAAAGCCAGCGTGTGGCGATTGCCCGGGCGATTGTGGCCCATCCGGCGCTGCTGCTGGCCGACGAGCCGACCGGCGCGCTGGATACCCGTTCGGGCCAGCAGATTATGGAGATTTTCCAGCAGCTTAGCGGATTGGGGATGACCATTATCATGATTACGCATGAGCCGGCCATCGCCGCATGTGCCGGTAAGGTCTACCATATTCTTGACGGCGAGCTGATTACGGAAGGAGGCAAATCCCATGAAGCGTAAAGGTAGGAGCGCCTTTTATCTATCCGGCGCGGTGCTGGCAGCGCTGGCACTGTGCGCCGGCATCGGGTATTATGCCAGCCGTGGGAGGGCCGAACCGGTCAAGGTGTATTCTTTCGCCGATATTGGGATGACCGAATACTGGGGCGATAACAGGGAAAGCGAAGGGATTGTGACCGCTGACCGGGTTCAAACCGTCTACTTATCGGACACGCAGCGTGTAAAGCAGGTCATGGTGCAGCAGGGCGACAAGGTGAAAAAAGGCGATGTACTGGTAACCTTTGATACCACGCTTTCCGAACTGGAATTAGAGCGTAAGCGCTTGGACGTGGAGAAGCAGAAGCTGAAGATAGAGGAGGCGCAAGAGCGATTGAAGGAGATCAACCGGATGGTTCCAATGGCGATCCCTGCGCCTCAGCCGAATGTTGATGTGCCTAGCAGCGATGCTGGCGTGCCCCTAACGGGAAAATTCCAGATTGTCAGCCCGGATAGCTATGACGGCAGCAGCCCGTCTCAGCCGATTATCTGCTGGATCGGATCGAATACCTTGGTGGATAACGCGCTTTTTCAAAGCCTGCATGAGACCGCCCAGCGCCTGCAGGCGATGAAACCGGCCGCTCCGGCTTCCGGAGGGAATCCCGATCAGACATCATTTACGGCCATCAGCGAATCGCCGGAGCCGACGGCTACGCCTACACCTGCGCTGTCTCAACCGGAAACAACGGTTGCGGAGCCTACCGCTACGCCCGATACGGAGCCCACGCAGCCGGAGGCTACGCCTACGCCTGTACCGCCGGAAACGACGCCGGAAGGCCCAACACCGACGCCCGCACCGGTGGATGTCCGGGAATTTTATGTAATCTTCAAGGTAACCAGCCAGGATACTTCCAAGGGCGCAACCCAGACCTGGCAAGGGCTATGGATTACAGCACAGGATGGCGATTATGCCTTTCGCCTTTTCGATGCGTCAACCGTTGCCGACCCGTCTATGGAGGAGCCGTCTGTGCCGGATATAGATTGGGGTGGTTCGATGAACAGCGGATACACGGCCAAGCAGATTCAGCAGATGCGGGTGGAGAAGGAAAAGGAGATCCGTGAGCTGGAGTTCGCGCTCAAGATGGCGGAGGCCGATTATAAGATTATGCAGACCGAAGTGGAAGACGGCAAGGTCGTGGCTCGGTTTGACGGCACTGTCGTATCCCTGCTGCCTGAGACGGAGGCGAAGGCTCAGACGCAGCCGCTGGTTAAAATATCGGGCGGCGGCGGGTTTTATATTCAGGGTGCGGTCAGCGAGCTGGATCGCGATAGCGTGCGGCCGGGGCAAACCGTGACGGTCAATGACTGGAATACGGGCGCGACGCTGACGGCTACCGTGGATTCGGTGGGTGATTACCCGGTGAGCGGCAACGGCGGATATATGGGGATGGGCAATCCGAACGCTTCCTACTATCCGTTCATGGTATTTATCGACGGTAGCGAAAACCTGATGGAAGGCCGCTATGTGGGAATTAGCTACGCGGCGGAGGCTGGGCAAAGCGGTATCTATCTTCAGAACGCTTTCCTGCGCACCGAACAGGGACGCAGCTACGTCTTTGTGGAGGGCGAAGACAAAAAACTAGAGAAACGATATGTTACGACGGGTAAACGGCTGTGGGGGGAGAGCACCGAGATCCTGTCCGGCCTGTCGCCGACGGACCGCCTGGCCTTTCCCTATGGTAAAAATGTCATTGAAGGTGCACCTACGGTAGAGGGCAACATAGCCGATCTATACAGCGCATATTAAGGAGGCAGCGATGAAAGAAAATATCCGTCTGGCCTTTCAAGGCATATGGGGACATAAGCTGCGCTCCCTGTTGACCATGCTGGGCATCATTATTGGCATTGCGGCGATTATTACGATCGTATCCACCATTAAGGGCACCAATGAGCAAATCAAAAAGAACCTGATCGGAGCTGGTAACAATGTCGTGACCATCCAGCTTAATCGAGACGGTACGCCATATGAGATGGGCTACCAGCCTCTGCCTGAGGGCGTGCGGCTTATCACCGAGCAAACTCGGACGGACATCGAACAGATTGCCGGAGCGCAGCAGGCTTCCCTCTTTACCAAGCGAACGAGCACTGACCAGGCTTATTATCAGAATACCGCCTTTACCGGCTCAGTCTATGGCATTGATCGCAACTATCTAAACGTCTATGGATATCAGATTCAATCCGGTCGCGGGTTTACCGAAAAAGACTATACCGAATACCGCAAGGTAGCGCTGATCGATGACAAAACGGCTGGCGCGCTATTTGGCGGTGTCGACCCCCTGGGGAAGTGCATCGAGTTGCAGGGGGACGTCTATATCGTCGTGGGTGTCATTGCGCTATCCAAGGACTTTACGCCCACCATTAACAGCATGCAGGATTACACCCTCTATGCGGATCGTTCGGCCGGTTCTCTATTCCTGCCTTCGGCCGTATGGCCCACGGCCTTTCTCTTTGACGAGCCCCAGAGTGTAGCCATCAAGGTGACCAGCACCGATGTCATGGCCTCGGCAGGGAAGGCGGCCGCCGAGCTTTTAACCCAGAGGCAGATCGTAGGCACAGAAAGCGCTTATGATTACCGCAGCCAGGATATGTTGGAACAGGCGGAGCAGTTGCAGCGCATGAGCCAGTCTACCAATACCCAATTGGTATGGATCGCAAGCATCTCCCTTCTGGTAGGCGGCATCGGTGTAATGAATATCATGCTCGTATCGGTCACGGAACGCACCAGCGAAATTGGACTGAAAAAAGCGATTGGCGCAAAAAAGAGGCGGATTCGCCTACAATTCCTGACAGAGGCCGCCGTATTAACCAGCTTGGGCGGCGTAGCGGGCGTCATAAGCGGCGTCGGCTTAGCCGAACTGATATCCAACATGATGGACATCCCGGTAGCCATCAGCATCCCGGCTATCTTGATTGCCGTGGTGTTTTCCATGCTGATTGGGATTATTTTCGGTTTGCTGCCGGCAGCCAAGGCGGCGAATTTGAATCCTATTGAAGCGCTGCGCCGCGAATAGAATCGCGAAAACTCAAACAGAAAAAAAGGGGTTTGCCATCCTGCGCGTTGCAGGCGGCAGACCTCTTTTTTGATGCCGGAAAGGCGGGAAAACACAGCTAAACAGGGGCTGGGAACAAGACGACCCAAGGCGTCCCAGGCGATTTGGCACTGCTTCCCAAGCTGCGAGCGATGAAATCGCATATAAGCGAATCCGTCCGGCTACTATACCGATCATTCTTTTGATTATAGTTTCTTTTGGTGACTACGGCACATTATTGTGCGTGCTTTGCATCTCAATATGATGCAGCTAAAATAAGCATATAGGAGGTGCATTTAAATTGACGGCAACAGAAGCGCTGCGCTTTTTGCAGGAAGATATTCATACAACGGTTGTCGCTACGTTGGACGAAGATGGCCTTCCTGTGACCTGCGCCATCGATATGATGGATGCCGATGAAAACGGATTGTATTTTCTTACGGCTAAAGGGAAGAATTTCTATCGCCGGCTGAAAAAGACAAGATATATCGCGCTGACCGGCACGCGGGGTAAGGATACAATGTCCTGTATAGCGGTATCGGTGCGCGGAAGCGTCCGGGAGCTAGGAGAAGGGCCGCTGCCGCGACTGCTGAAAAAGAACCCTTATATGTGGAAAATTTACCCGGACGCAGAGTCCCAAAAGGCATTGACCGTATTTCAACTTTATGCGGGAAGCGGCGAGTGGTTTGACTTGTCCCAGAAGCCGATAGAACGGTTTCCCTTTTCATTTGGGGAGGATAAGGCCAATCGGGAAGTATACTTGATTACGGACGCCTGCATTGGCTGTCGAATCTGCGAAAAGGCATGCCCACAAAGTTGCGTTGATTTTGCTTCCATACCGGCCGTAATTCGGCAGGAACATTGCCTGCATTGCGGCCGGTATGGAGATTTGCCCGAAGAAAGCGATTGTTCGGGAGGTGGAAAAATGACCCAGGCGGACAGAAGGCTCTATCTAATCGAAAAAATGCTGGAAGAGCAACCGAACTTTTTGAAAATGAAAATTCCAGAGGATGAGGCGAACCAAAAATACCTGCTTCGTTGCCTCTTCAATATTCGGGCGCCCCAGCCTGCCAAACAGGAATTTCTGTCGGTACAGGATGCTTATTTGCAGGAAGAGACGAAACGCAAAGGAATCACCGAGCTAGATGATCTGCACCCGGTGCAGGAAGGAATTTATCTTTGGCAAGGAGACATCACGACTTTGCGTTGCGATGCCATCGTCAACGCGGCGAACAGCCAAATGCTGGGTTGCTTCATGCCCTGTCACGAGTGCATCGACAATGCTATCCACACCTATGCCGGGGTACAACTTCGACTGGCCTGTGCAGCGTTCATGCGGCGCCAAGGCCATGAAGAGGAGACTGGACAGGCAAAAATTACCCCTGCCTTTAACCTGCCGTGCTGCTATGTTTTGCATACCGTTGGGCCGATCGTAGATATACGGCCCACAAAAAAGGATCGGGAGAGGCTGGCCTCCTGCTATCGCTCCTGCCTGGAGCTGGCTGAGCAGAATCGGATAAAAAGCATCGCGTTCTGCTGCATTTCCACTGGAGAGTTTCGCTTTCCCCATGAGGAAGCCGCGGAAATCGCGATAAAAACCGTAAAAGAGCACCAGGCAAGCGTGCGCAGCAAAATGGAGGTGATATTCAATGTTTTCAAAGAGATCGATCTCAACATATACCGAAAACTATTCAGCGCAGATTGAAAAATTGCAAAAGGAAATGGAGACCGCCGATGCGATCGTAATCGGCGCAGGAGCGGGGATGTCAACCTCTGCGGGGTTTGCTTACGATGGAGAGCGATTTGAACAGAACTTTGCGGATTTTAAAAGGAAATATGGGATACAGGATATGTATTCCGGCGGATTCTATCCCTATGATACCTTGGAGGAATACTGGGCTTGGTGGAGCCGGCAGATTATGGTCAACCGGTATGAAGCGGGCGTAGGCCAGCCTTATCATGACCTGCTGAAACTTGTGAAGGGCAAGGATTATTTTGTCCTTACCACCAATGTGGACCACCAGTTTCAATTGGCCGGATTTGACAAAAAGCGGCTGTTCTACACGCAAGGAGACTATGGCCTATGGCAATGCTCCAAGCCCTGCCATCAGAAAACCTATGACAATGAGGAAATTGTTCGGCAAATGGTAGCTGAGCAAAAGGATATGAAGATTCCCACGGAGCTCATTCCCCGCTGTCCGGTCTGCGGCGCGCCGATGACGATGAACCTGCGATGCGACATGGCTTTTGTTCAGGACGAAGGCTGGTATGCGGCTTCCAATCGTTACGCTGATTTTATCCGGCGCCACCAAGGACTGCACATCCTGTTTTTCGAGCTGGGCGTGGGAGGCAACACCCCAGTCATCATCAAGTATCCCTTTTGGCAGATGACGGCGGAGAATCCAAAGGCAGTCTATGGCTGTATCAATTATGGGGAGGCATATGCGCCAAAGGAGCTCCAAAAGCGCGCGATCTGTATCAATGGGGATATCGGAGAGGTAATCTGCACGCTTTGCTAACGGCGGGGCCAGCCGCCTGGTTTGCAAGCAATATAAAATGTGACATTTGCCTCGGCATCTGTGATGGAAATCGCTACCCGCCCATAATCCGCCGCCCAGCGATCCACATCATAGTAATCTGTGATAAAGCAGGGCAATGAAGAGGATCTGACCAGCTCTTGAAAGGCGAATTCCTCCGCCTGCATCAGAAATTTGGACGCGGGCATTTTCTGCCGGCAGAGCAAATCCCAAAATCCCAATTCCGTGCGCAGCAGAAAATTGAAGCCATTGATCTCCGCAAAGCGCACTTCGTCGCGTCCTGCCAGCGCATGCTCCGGCGGGACGCAGATATACAGGTGCTCTTCCATAAATTTCTCTGTCTTTCCCTCTCCGCTGGGGATGGGGAAGGGCAGGATCGCCATATCACAGTCATCGTTTTCCCAGGCAGCCAATACTTCTTCATTCTGGCAGATACTGGAGGACACCGTGGCACCGGGGCAGCTTCCGCTCAGCTTTTTCAGCAGCTCCCACAGCGGCGCTGGCGCACAGGATTTGACCACGATGGTGTTTCGCCTTGCGTCAAGCATCCTGACACGATTTACCGTGTCCTCCGCTTCCTGCAGGAGCTTTCTGCCCAGCTCCACGGCGGCCTGCCCGTTCTCGTTCAGCTCAATCCTGTTTTTGCCGCGGATAAACAGAGGAACTCCAAAGCCCTCCTCCAGACTCTGCATGGCGCGGGTCACCGACGGGGTAGAGATGTGAAATGCCTCCGCTACCCGAGACAGCGTCCCCAGGTCAGCAAAGGATATCAGCTGTTCTAATTCATACAAGTCCAGCATCTTCTAATCTCCGATAATATATTTCTTTTTTTGAAAAGCAGATTGCGATACTGATAGTGTACTTCCAAACAGAAATGCTGTAAAGTAGGAGCTGTAAATCAGATCTGCATTTCACAGAATTGGAGGTAAATCATATGGAGTATGTCACTTTGAATAACGGCATCAAAATGCCGAAGCTGGGCTACGGCGTCTATCAGACCCCGCCCGAGCGCACCAAGCAGTGTGTGCTGGAGGCCGTTGAGGTGGGCTACCGCAGTATCGACACCGCCCAGGCTTACAACAATGAGGAAGGCGTTGGCGCCGCCCTAGCTGAGAGCGGACTGCCCCGAGAGGAGTTTTTCCTGACCACCAAGGTGTGGATCACCAACGCCGGATATGAAAAGGCCAAGGCGTCCATTGAAGATTCCCTAAAGAAGCTGCACACAGATTATCTGGATCTGCTGCTGATCCACCAGCCCTTCGGCGACTATTACGGCACCTACCGCGCCATGGAGGAGCTCTATCATACCGGGAAGCTGCGAGCCATCGGCGTATCCAACTTCGGCCCGGACCGCTATCTGGATCTCCAGCATTTCGCCCAGGTGAAGCCCGCTGTCAACCAGATCGAAACCCATGTGTTCCAGCAGCAGAAAACCGCCAGAGAGTACTTGAAGAAATATGGCTGCCAGGTCGAGTCCTGGGGTCCCTTTGCCGAAGGGCGGAAGGATATGTTTACCAATCCAGTGCTGACCCAGATCGGCGCAAAGTACGGTAAGACCGCGGCCCAGACCGCCCTCCGCTTCCTGCTCCAGAGTGATGTGGTTATCATTCCAAAGTCCGTCCATAAGGAGCGGATGGAGCAGAACTTTGATATCTTTGACTTCACACTGACCGCGGAGGACATGGCCGCCATCGAGGCGCTGGACGGTGGGGAGAGCCTGTTCTTTTCCCACTACGATCCTAAAACCGTGGAGTGGTTCATGTCGATCCTGTAAGGACGCGCAATCTGTATAAATGGAGACATCGGTCGGATTTTGAAGAAAATATAGGCGGCGTCTACCGTAAGTAAACGCCGCCTCTGTCTTTAAAACTGGTCTAAAATATCATGGCGCCCCACATCGACGAGGATAGCCCTTTTGTCGCTCTCATAGTATCAAATAATGCGAACGTCCATGTTGACATTGCATTCAGACAAATCTCCGACGCCCTGGATGCGCTTGGTGCGTAAGGAGGGGTGCATAGGATTCTCAGTCAAAAGCTGCAATTTATTTTGAAGCTGCTTCTTCGCCTGTGCGCTCAGATCCTTAAAGTGCTTTTGAAACTGTTTGATAAAGATAAATTGGCAGGCCGTCAATTCGCTTCCAATTTCACAAATAATGCGTCCACACTGTCGAATACGGGCTGTTCGCCGGAGGCAATCTTTGCTTTTACCTCGTCAATTTCTCCGCGGAGCTCGCCGAAGTGCTTTTTGGGGATATGACAACCGGCATGCCCGGAGAATATCGTAAAGCAATCCATATGCCTGAACGCAGATATACGACGGGTGATGACCGATATGAAAAAGCATAGGTTCAATGCACAGGCGTGCGCTTTTACCTAAGATCGGGCGCCGGCTGATAAACCGGCGGGTGGACCGGGCAAACGCGCTGCCATATATGCGCGATCAAAAAGACAAAACGAACGGCCCATTGCGCTGAAGGCGTAGGTCGGCCTATTTAGACAAGAAAACCGAGAAGTCTCCCAAACGGGGGCAAAATCGCCGAATCGTTTAACGCTTCCGGTAGCGCGCCGCCATAGGCATGATATTATTGCGCCTACCCCATCGTCCGTTCGTGAATTGCCCGATAAGGAGCAGCCAGGAAAACCGCTACACGAAGGATGGCGAAGCATGATGCAAAGAAGCAAGGTTTTTTCTGTTAAATAAAATTGCCCCCGTTGTAGGTTCAACCTGCTTCGGGGGTGCTTTCTTTGCGAATGTCTTTTGCCTTAAGAGAAGTCCATCAGCGGGGGCAATTTAAGGAATACCCCATAGATGCGCGATATGGCCAATCCGTGCGATTTGAAAAGACGCTGTACGGCCTATTCGGGCAGTGTCATCAGCGGATTGATTTTGTATTCCGCCACCAACAGATCCACCATGCGGCCATAACTATTTACGCCGGCTTCCTGCAGATTGCCGCGCAGAAAGGCGTCGTTGCTGGCGGTGGACGCGTCGGCGATGGGCCCTTCATATTGATCCCAAAAGGCGCTGTTTTCCCTTAGGTCAGCGGCTACGGGTGTTGAAAAGAGGGGCAGTAACCGGGCATAGGCTTCCCGGTCTACGGTATACAAGGCGTTCATGGCATAGATGGAGGCGAGCAGATATCCGGAATAAACATAATCCGGAAAACCGCTTGCCCGGCAGGCCAGGAAGCTTAGATAATTTGCCTCATCCTCCCGGGCAAACCCACGCTGGTGGGCAGCTTCATGTGCGGCGGTGGAGGGCAAAAGGCAGGCAGGCGTCATGATATTGACGTTCGCTTCCATGGTGTAGGGAATGAAGATGCCGGTGATATTGGCATAGCATAAGCCAACAGAGGCCATCACCGCCTTGGGCGGCCCATAGGGCTGCGAAGCAAGGGCAGGTTCGCGTTCGCCCAAAGCGGACCAGGCTGTGACCGCTCCCTGGAGAATTTGGCGCGGATCCCCAGCGGGTTGCAGGGTACCGTCTTCTTGGCGGTCGGTGCGCTGGGCGGCTTCGTTTGTCCGCTCAATCAGTACGCGGCAGAGCGCCTCCAAGGTTTCCGAATCAGCGGCTGTAGCGGTATCATAGCCCAGAATGTCGGATAGTGGTAGCCGCTGGTACTGGAGTCCCCAAAGCCCATAGAAAAGAAAGTAGGCCACGCTGGAAGCGGCCAACAGCCCGCTCATAACCCGGCAAAAGCGATAAATCGGGTGCGGGCGAGTAAAAAAACGAATCCCCTGCACAATAAAAAGAGCTAGAATGCCGGCAATGAGCCCATAAAGCAGCCATTCGGCCAGGGAAAAGGGCATCCACCCGGTCAAGGTATCGACCGCATGAGAAATGACCGGATAGATGCGGCGGCTGTAGACGGACTCCACCATCTCCGGGTGCCGCCCAGCCCAGAGAAAGAGAACCCGGCCCATGGGCGCACAGACCAGGGCCAGGCTAAGCGGAAAGATCAATCTGCGCCAACTTCGGCCGGCGGGATGCCCGCCGGCCACGGCCCAGAGCGATTGAAACCATTTTTTCATAGCAGCTCCTAGGGGTGAATTTGCTGCCATTATAATGCCCAGAGGCGCGAAATTCAAGGACGAAAGGCATCCAATAGGCGGTGCGTCCAGGCGCTGGGGGGCGATTCGTAGACCACAAAGGGTTCTCCAGAGGCAGAAGGCGGGAAGATCAGCACCACCGGTCCGTTGCGGATCTGCCCTGAAGGCGTTTGCACGTTAAGCAGCACCGTATCCGCATAGCCCTCGCAGTAGATCAGCAGCGTGGCTTCGCCCCAGCTGGGATCGGATGCATTTTGTGCGGCGGAAAAGGGAAGATAAAGCGCCTCCGTGCGCCCTTGGCTATCGGTTCGGCTGGATTGGCCGGTTTGGGCTAGCACCACCTGGGCGCCGGCGACCGGACTGCCGTTGGGCCCATCCTGCACGGTGACGATCAGGGCGCCCCGCTGCTCAGCTGGCGCGCAGCCACCCAAAAGCAGCGCCGCCAGCAGCGCGAGTATCATGCGTTTTGCCATGGCCTGCCCTCCTTTTTCTGTTTTATTGGATGCAAGCGCGGGCCGTTTTATGATTTTCTTTGCAAATTCGGCAGTTTTGCTCTATAATAGGCTTGTTTAATGTACATAGGCAGGAAAGGAGATACACATGACCCGATACCTAGACGATAGCTGGCGTAAGTCCATGGAGATTCGCTGGGATTATAACAACCTGATGCAGGAATACGTAGAAGGCGACCACCCCGCCAAGAAGGTGGGCGCCATTACCGCGGACGACATTGAAAAGCTGATGCCGAAGATTGCGCGTGCCCAGTCCTCCCTAGCCCGTAAGTGGGGGAAGGCTTCCAAGATGATGGCTTGGACCAAGCTTCCGGCGGGGCAAAAGGGCGTGGTTGCCGACATCCTAAAGACCGCCAAGCGCGTACAGGACCACTTTGAGTCCTTCGTGGTGTTGGGCATTGGAGGATCGGCCTTGGGCCCCATCGCCGTGCAGCAGGCGTTGAACCATCTGCGCTACAATGAACTCTCCCGGGAAGCCCGCGGCGGCTGCCCCAAGTTCTATGTGGAGGACAATGTGGATCCCGAGCGGATGGCCTCTCTGCTGGACGTGATCGATCCAGCCACCACCTGCTTTAATGTTATCACCAAATCTGGCTCCACCAGCGAAACCATGAGCCAGTATATGATTATTTCCCACCTGCTCAAGGAGAAGCTGGGCGATAAGTGGAGCCGCCATATTATTGCCACCACCGACAAGAAGAACGGCAATCTCATCAAAATTGCCAAGGCTGAAGGGATCAAAACCTTTGTGGTGCCCGACGGGGTAGGCGGCCGCTTTTCTGAAACCTGTCCGGTGGGCCTGCTGCCGGCCGCTGTTTGCGGGATCGACATTGAGGAGCTATTGGCTGGCGCTGAAGCTATGGACGAGCGCTGCAAGAACCCGGACGTTCATACGAACATTGGTTGGATGGCCGGCATCCTCATGTATATTGCCATGACGCAGAAGGGCAAAAACGTCCAGGCTATGATGCCCTATGCCGATAGCCTCAAGTACATCGCCGACTGGTATTGCCAGCTTTGGGGCGAATCCTTGGGAAAGAAGTATTCCCTGCGCGGCAAGGTCGTGCATACCGGCCAGACCCCGGTTAAATCCCTGGGCGTTACCGATCAGCATAGCCAAGTGCAGCTTTACGCCGAAGGCCCCTTTGATAAGGTGATCACCTTCATCAAGGTAGAGAACTACCGGGCCGAGGTGCAGATCCCCGAGGAGTGCATGGAGTATCCCAACGTGGCATTCCTAGCGGGGCATACCATGAACGAACTGATTACCAAAGAGCAGATGGCCACGGAATACGCCTTAACCCGGGCTGGAAAGCTGAATCAGACCATCATTTTGCCGGAGGTCAACGCGTATACCCTGGGGCAGCTGCTTTATCTCTTCCAAGTGCAGACAGCCGTTACCGGCGAGCTGCTGGGCATCGACGCTTTTGATCAGCCTGGTGTAGAGGAAGGAAAGAACGCAACCTATGCCCTCTTTGGCCGCCCCGGATATGAGGAAAAGCGGGCTGAACTGGAAGCGCGCAAGGCCAAGAGCGAACGGTATATGCTGTAAATTGAATTAGTGAAAAAAGCGAGGCGGAAGTCTCGCTTTTTTGCCGTTTAGGGTACGAAGGCGATGACGGAGCGCGCAAGATCACGGATAAAAAGGGGAAGAATATGGCAATGTAAGAAAAAGCAGATGAGCTTATGGCACTGTTCCGACAGTGTGGCATGGCATACTGCTCTGGCAGGTACCGGATGGGGACCATGACCGGGTATGATCTGGAATTTTTACATGGATAGCGGGAGCCTGCTACCTGGCGCGTATCATGAGGCGGCCCCACCCCATTGGTGGCGTCCAGCCGCTTTGAAAGCCGGTTGGATCAAGCGCATGGGAACGCATATTGGGGATGGAAATCGCAAGATCCGGCGAGCGATAGAATGTAGACATTTGGTGAACAAGGAGATTATGGAGCGGCTGCGTGAATATCCCGAGCGTAAGAAGGCGGCGATGGAGATTCAGCGGGCACCATGGCCCGCCGGCTTTATGGGATGGATAAGGGGAAAACGCATGTCCACAGCATGGATCTGAACAAAGCCGTGCAGGAAGGTGGCATGTTACCGGTTTTTCTATGAGGCCTATGGAAAGCGGTGCCCGGGGCGGATGTGAGGAGAAAGAACTCGCTTTATGATTTGCGTATAGGACCCGGAAAAGGAATATGGAAATATGCCCACTGGCAAAAGAATCAACCGGCCGGGACGGGGATATTGAGCCGCATCAAACCCCGTGCGGTGGGCGCAAATTCATCCTGAACGCAAAAGAAAGGCATGCCGGGAACGAAAGGCGAAAACGCCGGATTTTAACCTGCAGGGCCATTGGGTTCAAATGCCGCCTTTTCGGCGGGCATTAGGCTATAGAATGGCGTCCCGTGCGGCGCATAGGGAGCGGCCATGATGCGGTTATACGCTGCACAGGTATGAGCAAGTGCTGGAAGAAGCGCTATGGTTACCTTACCGGCGATAGGATCACCGACCGTTTTACTGAAAGGGATCACCGGCACTTCCGCCGTATTTCCAACGCTGCAGGAACGGTATATCTGCCCGGATCAGCTCTCGTCATAGCATTGCGCATACCGTGGGGAACGGATGACCGAATCACTTGGGGGACGCCTACTGTTTTGCCTGGCTGAAATCACAATGCCGGCCGGAAAATTAACCAATCTCCCGGAAATAAAAAACGCTATGCGATCGGGAACCCTTTCGCATAGCGAATGTTCATTTGGTGCAGAAGCCATGGATTACCACTGTTTTTATGGCTGCGCGCCTTCATGCAGCGCCACGTTGACGGGCAATACGCCAGCGGTCAACGCTTTATGCCAACCTGGCCCGGGCGGTTCAACGGCTTGCGGCCAAATCAGATCACCCGTACGCGGGAAACGGCGCTTACCGACGCGATGGCGTTCAACGTCGCCTCGTCAGGCTCCTGGGAAATATCAACCAGGGTATAAGCCCAATCGCCACGGGATTTATTCATCATGCCGCCAATGTTAATGCCGGCTTCGCCCAGCGCCGCGGTGATAGGTCCGACGATATTGGCTACGTTGCGATGGAGCACGCAGAGCCGGTGCGCATCAGAGCGGGGCATCGCGCAGTCGGGGAAATTGACAGAATGGGTAATATTGCCGTTTTCCAGGTAGTCGTAAAGCTCGTGGGCGGCCATTTGCGCGCAGTTTTCCTCGGATTCCGGCGTGGAGGCGCCCAAGTGGGGGATGGCGATAACCTTAGGATGGCAGAGTACGTCGTCGTTGGGGAAATCGGTTACATAACGGACAAGCTTATCCCCGGCAAGCGCTTCCAGCAGCGCTTCGGTATCCACTAGCTCGCCACGGGAAAAGTTCAGCAGTACGGAGCCCTCCTTCATCATGCCAAGCCGGGTGCTGTTGACCATACCGCGGGTTTGACCGTTCAGCGGCAAGTGGAGCGTTACGTAGTCGCATTCAGCGAAGAGCGTATCCATATCGTCCACCCGGGTGACCTGGCGGGTAAGATGCAGCGCAGCATCCACCGACATAAAGGGATCGTAACCATATACTTTCATATCGAGCCCTACAGCAGCGTTGGCCACTAGAACACCGATAGCGCCCATGCCAACGATGCCCAGGCGCTTTCCCTTTAGCTCGGGGCCAACAAACTGATTTTTCCCTTTTTCCACCATCTTTGCCACGGCGGCTCCCTGGCCCTTGAGCCCGTAGGCCCACTGGATTCCGCCGATAATATCCCGGCCGGAAAGCAGCAGGCCGGCGATCACCAGCTCGCGCACTGCGTTGGCATTGGCGCCCGGCGTATTGAAGACTACGATGCCCGCTTCCGCGCATTTTTCTACGGGAATATTGTTGGTACCCGCGCCTGCACGGCCAATGGCCTTCAGCTCAGCCGGAAGCTCCATGGCGTGCATATCGGCGGAGCGCACCAAGATGGCATCAGGCTCGGCGATTTCTTCACCCACCTCATAATGCTCCGGCAACTCCTCGTAAATGATGGGAGAAATGGAATTCAGCAGCTGAATTTTCATGATAGCCTCCTTCTATTTGTGGGCGAGCTCGAAAGCCTTCATATAGCTGACAAGGGCTTGGATGCCCTCCACGGGCATGGCATTATAGATGCTGGCACGGATCCCGCCGACAGAGCGGTGCCCCTTCAGGTTAACCAAGCCTTGCTGTTGAGCGCCCTGCAGGAATTCACGGGTCAGCTCTTCGCTGGGCAGGGTGAAGGTCACATTCATGATGGAGCGGTAGGGCCGCTGCGCCGCGCCGGTATAGAGCGTGGAATTGTCGATCATTTCATAGAGCAGGCCAGCTTTATAGCGGTTGATCTTTTCCATCTCGGCAACGCCGCCCATCTTCAGCACCCAATCATATACCAGGCCGGCCATATAAATGGTCCAACAAGGGGGCGTGTTATACATGCTGTCGTTATCGGCCATCAGCTGATAATCCAGAAGCACCGGCGCGCCGGCCCGGAAGTGTCCCATGAGATCACGGCGCACAATAACTACAGCCATGCCGGCGGGCCCCATGTTCTTCTGCGCTCCCGCATAGATCAGGCCGAAATCCTTTACGTCGTATACCTGCCCCAAAATGTTAGAGGACATGTCGGCTACCAACGGGATGCCGCCGGTCTCCGGGAGGCGGGGATACACGGTGCCAAAGATCGTATTGTTGGTGGTGATATGTAGATAGCTGGCGCCGGGCGTCAGCATATCGGGCGTGATGTGAGGAATATGGGTATAGTTATCGGCTTTGGAGGAGGCGACGATGTTTACCGTACCGTATTTTTTCGCTTCTGCCGCTGCCTTGGAGGAGAACTGCCCAGTCTGCGTGTAGTCCGCGCAGCCGCCCTCGGGCATCAGATTCAGCGGTACGGCGGAGAACTGCATGGTAGCGCCGCCTTGCATGAAAAGCACGGCGTAATCGTCGGGAATGCCCATACAACTGCGGAGGGAACACTCAGTTCGAGACAGGATATCCTCGTACACAGGCGTGCGGTGGCTCATTTCCATCACGCTCATACCAGTGCCTTGATAGTCGACAAGATCCTTGGCGGCCTGCTCCAGCACGCTGACAGGGAGCATAGAAGGACCGGCGGAGAAGTTGTAGATACGGCTCATGGTTTCCCTCCTTTTTCATTTTTCAGCGCAGGATATAGAAAAAGACACACGGGTTTGGATGCTCCCGATATAATGGGTATCAAAAACCCACAACGGCAAGCCGCTGTGAGAGGAGGCATCTGCTTGGCAATAGCAAACCCGGTGTCTTTGAGTATCCGGCCTGAAAATGCACCTTTCTTTAAGGTTGCTCTCATTATAATGAGGCATGGAGAAAATTACAAGCCCCCAAATGGAAAAATCAGTATTTTTTGAAAAAATCGTATGACTATGCGGCGGCGTCCCTCCTTTGTTTCGGGAGGTTCCATTTTAGCCCTAGCCTGCCGCGGCGCGGGGTGATATAATAAAGCCATACCTTTTAAAAGGAGGAGCGCATGGAAGGTTTGTTAGGCAACAATGTAGTGGTACAGATTGGTATGGTGGTGGATGATATTGAAAAGGCTACCCGTGCCTGGGCGGCATTTCTGGGGATGGAGGAACCTGCCATCAGCATGACGGACGAATATCCCGTCACCAAGACGCAATATCGCGGTGCGCCTTCAAAGGCCCGCTGCCGCCAGAGCTTTTTCCCGCTGGGCGCTCAGGTGAACTTGGAGCTCATCGAGCCTGATCACGAGCCCTCCTATTGGCGGGAGTGCCTGGATCGAGACGGTCCCGGGTTTCATCATATCGCCTTTTTTGTGGAAGGTATGGCCGAGAAGAGCGTGGTGCTGGAGGCCCACGGTATGCCGCTGACGATGAAAGGCGAGTGGAAGGGTGGGCGCTATGCCTACCATGACGCCTCTGATAAGCTTTATATGGTGCTGGAGCTGCTGGAGGATGATCCGACCGCGGGAAGGATTATGGAATAGATGGGCAAGCTTCGTTTTGGCGCACCGCTTTTTGAGCATGCCAGTACGCCGGAAGCGTGGATCCGCGCCCTGAAGCGCAAAGGATACGGGGCAGCTTATGCTCCCCTGGAGCCGGGCGCTCCTGAGGGGCTTGTGGTAGAGTATCGCCAGGCAGCCGAGGAAAATGATATCGTCATCGCTGAGGTGGGCGCTTGGTGCCTGCATCCGCTTTCACCGGATCCGGCTACCGCCCGCGCGGGCATTGAAGAGACGGCCCGGCGGTTGGCCTTTGCGGACCGATTGGGCGCGCTGTGCTGTGTCAATGTATCCACCAGCCGGGGCGCCGTGTGGGACGGCCCCGACGCCCGGAATCTGACGGAAGAAACCTTTGGAATGGTGGTGGAATCGATCCGGGAGATCCTGCGGCTGGCCGCACCGGAAAGGGCATGCTACGCCCTGGAGATGATGCCCTGGATGTATCCAACCTGCCTTGAGGATGAGCAGCGGCTGCTGGAAGCGGTGGATCATCCTCGATTTCGGGTACACTATGACCCCTGCAACACGGTCAATACGGTGGAGAAGTTTTTTGAAAACGGGGCAATGATGGAGCGATTTGTGGCGGCCCTGCACGATAAGATGCTAAGCCTCCATGTCAAGGACGTTCAACTGATGGGCAATATGACCATGCATTTAGAGGAGCGCTGCCCGGGCGATGGAGGATTGGATCATGCCCGTTTGCTGCGGGCAGTGGCGCAATATTGCCCCGACGCACCGCTGATGTTGGAGCATATGGCCGCCGAGGCCGACTATGACCGAGGCCTGGCCTATCTTCGCAGCGTGGCGGACAGGCAGGGCTTGGACTATGTGAGGCCTATGGAGCTGGTCTAGCCCAGGTTGGAATTTCAACGGCTTTCCCTCTGAGGGAGAGCCGTTTCTCTTTGCCCCAGGCCTTCCCGGTCAAAGATGCGCACCGCCTCCAGGCAGATGCTCAAGGTTTGACGCAGGCAGGCGGGGTTTACATTGCCGCTGGTATCATAGCGGGTATGATAATCCCGCTGGGGATGCTGATCGACGCCACATAGGCTGCAGGCAGCCAGACCTGCCCGGGAAAAGGCCTCTGCATCGGTAGCGCCGGGATAAGGTCGGGCTTTGGGCAGGGAGCGCCCGTGGGCGGCCGCGGCCCGCTGCAGCAGCTTAACGGCCTCAGGGCTATTGGGTTGGAGGCCGTTAATGCCGCGGGGATAGACCATCAGCTGCGCCGGATCCTTCAAAGTGTCTAGGGCGATAAAGACCGTTTCCACTCCGGCAAGCTCATCGCGATGCGCTTGGGCAAAAGCCTGCGCGCCACGCAAGCCCGCCTCTTCGGCCCCGGTAATGAGGCAGCACACTTCGGTATGGGCATAGCGGACGCTTTGATCGGATAGCTCTTTAAGGACAGCCATAGCCGTAAAGCATCCGGAAAGATTGTCGTTGGCCCCATCGACCACCACACGCCAGTTGACAAAGAATAAGATGCCGATAAAGAAAGGGGCGCCGATGGAGGCGGCCAGGCCAAGCCGCAGGGTGGGGAGCGCTTGCGCCCCATTGCTGAGGCGCAGGGCCAGCAGGGCCGCTTGTAGCACGATTAGCCCCAGCATACCCAGGACGGATCCGAGGGTCACCGGCCAGAGCAGCCGCCTTTGCCGAGGCAGAAAGTAGCGCATTTCATAGGCTGCGTCGGCATGGCCGCCGAAGATGATACGGCGATGAACGTCATGGATCGCCCGCCGGCGAGCGTAGAGGTTGCAGGAGGTTGCCTGAGGGAAAAGAGGATCGATCAAGCGCCGATAGAGCAAAAATTCGCATACCCCCATGAGCAGCGCGCTCAAGGAAAAGGCTAGGCCCAGCGCAGGGAACAGGGGCACGGGGCGAAAAAGGCCGGCCCAGTAAAGCGCCAGCGCGCACAGATTCAAAGCGCCGGCCAGAACCATCCACCCAAGGAAGGCCTTAGGATGCAGAGTAAAGGATTCTAGGATCACAGCGTCGCACCACGGCGTCAGCAGACGCTTAAAATGCTGCTGGCAGCGGCGTTCCGCCACGCTGCCGGCGCAGCGCCCGCGGAAGCGGCGGCATGCGGTCCGGATTCCCGCAGTCATAAAATCCAAGGTGCTTTGGCGGTTCCCCATGGCAATTTCCTCCTTTGGCTTTTGCGGGGAATAGTATATGCCAAAGTATGAAAAATACACGGAAGGGGCGCTGTAGGCCTTGATGAAAAGATCTTAAAAGGAGGCGTATTGTCTTGAAGGTATATGAATACCCCCAGCGAGTGCTTCTATCTCGCTGGGGGCAGAAGATTTGCAAGGGGGCATAAGCCGGCGATTAGGCGTCCCACCCCTTGCAGACGTCGATCCAGGCCAGGGAGGCGGAGCAGCGCTCCAGCTCGTCCAGCGTCAGCTCGATGGCGCTGTTGGCGCTGCCGCAGGCGGGATACACCGTATCGAAGCGGCGCAGCGATTGATCCAGATAGACCGTGACGGAAGGCTCCACGCCAAAGGGGCAGACGCCGCCGACGGCATGCCCGACCAACGCCTCCACCTGATCGGCGGTGGGCATGCGGGCTTTCGTATGGAAGAATGCTTTGAATTTGCCGTTATCGATGCGGGCGTCGCCGGCGGCGACAATCAGCACGCAGTGGTCCTCCACGAGGAAGGAGAGGGTCTTTGCGATCCGCGCGGGTTCGCAGCCGACAGCCTGGGCTGCCAACTCGACGGTGGCCGATGAGGTATCAAATTCCAGAATCCTGTTATCCATTCCAAAGCGGGCCAGATGGGCCCGCGCTTTTTCCAGTGACATGGCATTTGGTTCCTTTCCATTTTCTTTTTGTTGCGCAAAGGGTCAGCACGGCTTAACAGCCGTCATCAATCGATAGCGGGGATCCTTCAGCGAGTGGATTTCAATCGAATGGAAACCAGCATCGGATAGTAACCGGTATTCATTATCCAGTGTCAGCGGCGTATCCATATGGGGTTGGGCGTTGGGGTTGAGGGCATAGGCGCGAAAGCCCTCGTCCTGCTCCTGCTGGGTGGCGGCAAATCGGTCGGCATTGATCCACTGGCCGCCGGGCTTTAGGGCGCAGAAAACCTTTGCATAAAGCAGCGCCTTATCTGCCTCGGTAAAGTGGTGCAGCGCGGCGGATGAGATAGCGGCATCATAGCCCTCGCCAAAGGGAACCTCAAAAAAATCGCCCCATTGCACGGTAACGCGGCTGGCAAAATCGCGCTTTTTCAGCTCATCCAGCATGGGCTGGGCCAGATCAATCCCTATGACATGGGCTTCGGGGAAACGCTCAAAAAGCGGGATTAACTCTAGCCCCGTACCGACACCCAAATCCAAAATGCATCGGGGGGATCCCAGCAGCGCCTGGGTGATGGCGCGTTTGTTGTCCATCATCGGGAGATGGACGGCGTCATAGCCCGACGCTTTTTGGGCAAAGAATTCTTGCATCCGGCGGTTGCGATCCGCACGATTCATTGGCGCTCCTCTAGGAAGGACTCTGTGGTGAAGGCGGCCCATGGGATATCCACAGGTTTCCCTTGCGTGATGATTTCGTTGATATGGTTCAGCAGCGGGAAATCATCGGCCTGCAGGATGCCCCGGGCGATGAGCGTCTGCACGGCGGTAGCGGCGCGCGCGGCGATCACGATGGATTCCAGCGTTACCCCCTTGAGTTGAGCCATGGCCTCGTCGAAGGACAGGCCGCGCCCCAGCAGCGTACCAATGCGGCGGGTGCGGCCGCCGTAGATGGTGACATAAAGGTCGCCAGCGCCGTATACGATATTGTCATCCTGCCCGCCTACCAGCGCGATCAGACGGCGCATCTCTCGGATGCTCTGGCCGAACAGCGCAGCCTGGGAGTTGTAGTGCTGTACGCCTTCCTTGCCTTCTCGGCGCTCAGACAGACCAACGGCTAGGGTGACACCCAGGGCGTAAGCGTTCTTCAGCGCGACGGCGCACTCTACGCCGGCTACGTCGGTAGAGAGGCTAATATGGTAGTAATCCCGCTCAAAAAGTCCACGCATCCAGCGCAGCAGCTGCGGATCCCGACCGCAGAAGCATACCTCTGTAGGATCGTGATCGGCCAGCTCATAGCTGGTGCAGGGCCCGCCTACGGCGTTCAGGCTGAGGGTACGTCCCGGCGCCAGCACCTCCAGCTTTCGGGCATAGTAGGCAGGGTAATCGATCAGCGTACCGTCGGGGTCATTCCATAGTCCCTTGGTGATGGAGAGAACCGGCAGCGATTCAGGGATACGGGTCAGGATATTTTCCACAAACCAATCCACGCCGAAGCTGCTGACGCCGCCAATCAGAAGGTCGGCGCCCTGCAGCGCCTCATCCAGCTGCTCGATCTGGTAATAGGTGAAGCTGGGATGTAGCTGCCGCTTCAGGTTCAGGTGATAGCCCGTTTTCCGGGCATGTTCAATGATTTCGCGATCAAGCGGCGTGCCAACCAGGCGAAGCGTATGGCCATTCTCCGCAGCGGGAATGGCGATGGCCGAGCCCATTTGCCCGGCGCCAACGACAGTAATGATACTCATATAAAGCTCCTAACACGGATCGGATCGATCCTTATTCCTTTGTAGCATATCGGGCATCGGCTTGGCGGATAAGACCAGGAAAGATGCGGCACAGCCGAGCATGGGCCGCGAATACGTCGGAGGGAATATCCACATGGGCGATATAATTCTTTCCGCGTGGACCGTAACCCTGGGCGTCATCGGCAAGCCGGGGAATTTCCCCCAGCAGCAGGGATACATAACGATCCATGGTCCACATGCCCGGTATGGGTGTTTCATAAGCCAAACACCCATCCTGAACGGTAACGCGGGCCGCATAGGCTGCATAATTGATGGGCGTACAGCCCTGCGGGGCATGTTTACGCAGGCCGGCATCCATCCGCGCTTGCATGGTCGCATCCTGAATCATGATGACGCTGCCAAAGGGAATGCGGCGCTGGACGAGCAGCCGCAAGAGGAGGGTAATATTGTTGCCGCAGTTGGTGGATTCGCGCTCCAGGGCATCCGCCGCAAGGCCATAGCGCCGCCAAAGATAGCCGGCAAAAAGGTCGGCCTCAGAGAGGCCAGCCGTCTTCATGCCAGGGCAGGCGCGGCCGATTTCATTCCGCAGCGCCTGGGTTGTGTGGCCTTCTCCGCCGACGATTACGCACCGCTTGGCTACCCCCTGGCGCATGCCCGCGGCAAACAGGTCACCGCCGGATAGAATGCTGCCGCCAAAGAGCACCATGACGTCGGCTTGAGGCTGACCGATTTTCCTTTCTAGCGCCGCAGGCGTCAAAGCGAAAAGATCCCGGCGGCCGCAGAAGCTGCCCAAACAGTTGATCGCATCGGCTGCCTGCCGCATATCCATCTGCGCTACCATTTGGGCTCGCCCTCGCCCCGGAGCCACCAGGCGGAGCCCACGCGATTCACCAGCGCTTCCATGGCTGCCGAATCAAAAGATACGGCCAGCGGCTGGTTGTCCATCCAAGCGCCAATATGGATGTGCGGCATTTGCGATTCGCCGTTGTTGCCCACCAGGGCCACCGGCTGGCCCGGCTCCACAGCGCAGCCCTCCTGCACGCAGGGGTTGTCCACATGGGCATAGACGACGTTTAAGCCATCAGCGCGGGTGAAGAATAGACAGGAAGCCGGCCCCTGTCCGGCATGGCCAGGCTGATTGGTGACGGGATTATAGATAATGCGGGTCACCACGCCGGAGAAGGGGGCCAGCACCCGGGCGTGCCAACCATACCAGTCTTCGTTGCGGCTGCCGTCTCCGGCATAGGGGCGCATCCATCCGCCGATTTGGGCGTGTACGACGCAGTCCCGGCCTAATTCATCGCCCAACGATCCACATTCGTGAAGATAATGGTCGTAATACAGCGCACATCGGTCAAAGACGGGGTAGAGCTCAACGTGCTTTTTCATAGAATGGCCTCCTTCTGCGGAGAATGGCGGTCCTGCCGCGGGGGGAAGCCAAACGCCCCGGCGCTGGTTCACTGCGGCAGCGCATAGCCTTATTCTATCATATCCGGGCGGGATACGCGCGTGTTTTTTGTCATTGCCACAGGTAAATGCGGGGTGTATAATATTTAAAATGACGATTTTTACGGCTGGATAGGACAGCTGGAGATCAACAGGAACATTTCCGCTTTAGCAGCAGTAAAGCGGCTTGTTTTATGCCTGCCAAAGGCACGGATGGATATTGGGATGGATAAGGAGGAAGAGGATGACCATTTTGGTGGTAGGGCTTGGGCTGATTGGAGGTTCGCTGGCCAAGGCCTTGGCGCGATGCACGGGCCATGAGATATGGGGACTGGACCGGGATGAGGTGGCAGCCCAGGCCGCGCTGGAGGAAGGGACGCTAGCGCGGATTGCCGGCGCCGGCGACCTGGGAGCGGCAGATCTTACCCTAGTATGCCTGCACCCGAGAGATACGATCCGCTTTCTGACGGATCACGCGGGCGACTTTAAGCCCGGATCTATAGCGGCAGACGTCTGCGGCGTCAAGTCGGCCGTTGTGGAGGCCGCGCACCCTGTGCTTCAGGCGGCCGGCGTGCGGTATGTAGGATGCCATCCTATGGCAGGGCGGGAATTCTCAGGATTTGCTTACGCCCAGGCCGATCTTTTTCAGGGGGCGAGCTTTATTATGACACCGGTGGAGGGCACGGATCCCGAAGCTGAACGGACGCTGGAGCACCTAGCGCGCGCCGTGGGCTTTGGGCAGGTTGTGCGTACTACGCCGCAGCATCACGACCGGGTGATCGCCTTCTCCTCTCAGCTGGCCCATGTGGTATCCAGCGCCTTTGTTAAAAGCCCCATGCTGCAGGATAAGAGCGGATTTTCAGCCGGGTCTTTTCAGGATATGACGCGCGTGGCACGGATGAACGCCGGAATGTGGACCGAGCTTTTTCTGGCCAACGCGCCGGCTTTGGGCGAGGAGCTCGACCACCTCATCCGATCGCTGACGGATTACCGGGAGGCCCTGGCATCCGGTGACGAAGCGGGGCTTCGCGCGTTGCTGGAGGAAGGCAACCGCTTGAAAATAGCCAGTGAGAGGAGCGTTTAGATGAAAGTGTTCGTAAAGGATAAGCTTTTTTACCGCAGCTTTTTCTCTATGACGGCGGTAATCGCTTTGCAGAATCTGATCAGCTTTGCCGTGAATCTGGCGGATAACGTGATGATCGGCGGCTACAGCCAGGACGCGCTGTCCGGCGTGGCGATGGTCAACCAGATTCAATTCCTCCTGCAGATGATCGTCATGGGGATCGGCAACGGCATTGTGGTGCTGGGAGCCCAATACTGGGGGAAAAAGCAGGTAGAGCCCATCCGCCGCGTAACCTCCATCGGTATGGTGCTTGCCATTGCCGCCGGATTGATCATGATGCTGGTGGTTTTGATTTTTCCCAAGCAAACGCTAAGCATCCTGACCAATGAGCCGGCCGTCATCGCGGAAGGGGCCAAGTATCTTGTCATCATTTGCTTTTCCTATGTGCTTTTTGCCGTCACCAATATTTTACTTTCGGCGCTTCGTTCAGTGGAGACGGTTAAAATCGGCTTTGTGGTGACGTTGACTGCCCTGGTGGTCAATATTGTACTTAATTACGGCCTGATTTACGGCCGGATGGGCCTGCCCGAAATGGGTGTGGAGGGCGCCGCGCTGGCCACCCTGGTCTCCCGTATTGTGGAATTTGTGATTGTGGTGGTCTTTACCTTCTGCGTGGACAAAAAAATTCGCTGGCGGGCCGGCAGCATGCTGCATCTGGACAGAAGCCTCTTTAAAGACTATATTCGGGTGGGGCTGCCTCTGATCTTATCCAATAGCATTTGGGGAATTGCCATGGCTGTGCAGACGGCGATTCTAGGCAGGCTGGGATCGGATACCATTGCCGCCAATTCCATTGCTACTACGATCTTCCAGGTGGTTTCGGTGCTTTCCTATGGCGCGGCTAGCGCCTCGGGCGTCATCATCGGCAAGACGGTGGGCGAAGGGGATATCGCCCGTGTCAAGGCCTATTCCAAAACGCTGCAAATCATCTATCTTGCGATCGGCCTCTTTACGGGATGCGTGCTTTGGCTTTGCAAGGATTTTATACTGGGATTTTATTCGATTACGCCGGAAACCTATGGGCTGGCGGTGCAGTTTATCGGGGTGCTATCGATCACCGTGGTGGGTACTTCCTATCAGGTAGCGTGCCTCACCGGCATCGTGACAGGGGGCGGGGATACACGGTTTGTCCTTATCAATGATCTCATTCATCAGTGGCTGATCGTGCTGCCGTCGGCCTTTTTGTCGGCGTTCGTCTTTCACGCGCCGCTGTGGGTGACTTTTGTCTGCCTCAAGAGCGATCAAATCCTTAAGTGCTTTGTGGCCGTGGTGAAGGTAAACCGCTACCGCTGGATCCGGGTGCTGACCCGAGAAGACGCGGCGGCATAGAGGAGGGTATCGGAAATGGCGGTTCAAATCGAGCGGGATGTATACCCCAAAACAAGCAAGCTTGCCGCGCTCTATGAGGCGGTAGGCTGGAGCGCCTATACCCAGGATGAGGCGTCGCTGACCCGGGCCGTGGCGCAGTCGCTGGCCGTTGTCACCGCCTGGGAAGGCGAGGAGCGGCTGGTTGGATTGGCTCGGGCCGTGGGCGATGGGGAAAGCATACTTTTTATCCAGGATGTGCTGGTGCACCCGGAGTATCAGGGACATGGGATTGGAAGCGCTTTGGTAAGGGAGCTGTGCGCCATGTATCCCGCTGTCCGGCGAAAGCTGCTGCTGGCTGACGATACGCCGGAGCTGGCCTCCTTTTATCGGCAGCTGGATTGGGTTCCCGTGAAAGAGGCGGGGATGGAGGCATGGACGCTGTAATCGGGCGGATAAAAGGCCGTGAGAACCACGGCCTTTTTATTTTGCCCATAAAGCGTTCCCTCCTGACGGCACCGCCAGGCCGAGAAATCCTGTAGCGATAGGGGGAATAAATCAAACCCAGCACCATGTCGCAGCCTACGCTGCACAAAAAAACACAGCTGTTCTTGGGTTCCTATCCCCTCTGCGACTACGCGGATGCGAAGATTTCCTGCCAGCTCGATGAAACTGGCCATGATCTTCTGCGCCCTTTCATGGGCAATATCGCGCGTCAGCTGGTGGGATACGTCCTTGGCATAAGAGCAAGCCGTTCGATAACACCGCGATCATATCAATCATACCTTTTCCAATTTATTCTATAGGTAGGACAGGTCACTTTCTTTTTTATATAAAATAGACGTTCACTCTTGACAGAAGGCGGGAGCTTGCTATAATCCAGAATGACCGACCGGTCAGTCACAAACGTGACGACGGTACAACTATATCATGCGATGGAGGATAGGATGCCAAGATATTCCGTGAAAAAGCCGCTGACCATTATCGTGGCGACGATCGCGGTAGTATTGCTCGGTGTGATTGCGTTTACCAGCATGAGCACCGACCTGCTGCCGGAAATGGATCTGCCCTATGTAGTGGTCATGACGACGTATCCAGGCGCGACGCCCGAAAAAGTTGAGACAACGGTAACGAAGCCGCTGGAGCAAAGCCTATCTACCGCCAGCGGGCTATCGAACATTACCAGCATCTCGCAGGAGAATATGAGCCTCGTTATCCTGGAATTTAACCAGGGGACCAACATGGATTCGGCCATGATTGAACTTTCTGGCAGCATTGACCTGGTGAAGGCCCAGCTGGATGACGGCGTTAGCACGCCGACCATGATGAAGATGAACCCGGATATGCTGCCGGTGATGGTGGCCAGCGCGGATATTGAAGGGATGGACTTCCAGGAGGCTTGCACGCTGATTGCCGATACGGTGATTCCCGCCTTGGAGCGGGTAAACGGCGTAGCGTCGGTGACGGGATCCGGGCTACTGGAGCAGTCTGTGCAGGTATCCATCAGCCAAGACAAAATTGACGCGCTGAACCGGAGAATTTTGGCTGCTGTGGATAGCGAGCTGGCCGAGGCGGAGGAGAAGCTGGATGAGGCGGAGGCGTCCATCCAGTCGGGCTATGGCCAGATTAATCAGCAGCAGAAACAGTTTGAAAGCCAAAAGGAGCAGCTCACCCAGGGCGTGCAGCAGCTTGACGACGCGCTGACGCAGGCGCGGAGCGGCTTGGAGGCGCTTGCGCCCCAACGGGAGACGCTGGTTCAGGGCGCGGAAGCCCTGCGGGCCCAGATTGAGCCGCTGGAGCAGCAGGAGGCTGCGCTGACCGGCAAAGAGCAAGAGCTGACCGAAGAGGAGGCCGAACAGTTGGCCCAGATTCAGGCGGCCCTGCCGCCTTTGCGCCAGCAGCTGGCCGAGGCGGAGAGCGCGCTGGAGGCCATGGACGGCCAGATCGCCACCCTGGAAGGCACGGTATCCGAGCTGGAAGGGAAGCTGACGGAAGCACAGTCGGCGCAGTCGCAGCTGGCGGCGGCCGAAAGCGAGGTATCCAGCCAGCTGAAAAGCGCAAGGAACAAGCTGGCCTCCGGGCAGAAGGAGCTGGACGCCCAGCGGGAGCAATTCGAACAGTCTCGGGATGAGGCCCTGGAAAAGGCGAATATTTCAGGCATTGTAACCGCCGACATGATCGGCAATATCCTGACGGCGCAGAACTTCTCGATGCCTGCCGGCTACCTCTCCGAGGGGGAGGAGCAGTACGCCGTTAAGGTGGGCGACCAGTATGGCGACGTGGAGGAAATGAAGCGCCAGATGCTGTTCACCGTGGAAGCGGGGGATATTGGGACGGTCTATCTGGAGGACGTGGCCGATGTGATGGTCACGGACAACGCTGATGAGCTGTACGCCAAGATCAACGGCAACGACGGCGTGCTGCTCTCCTTCCAGAAGCAGAGCACGGCGGCTACGACGGATGTAACCCATGCAATTAACGATGCCATGAGCCGCTTGGAAGGCGAGATTGAGGGCCTGCGGATGGTCACGCTGCAGGATCAGGGCATCTATATCGATATGATCATCGACTCGGTGCTGGAAAACCTGGTGATGGGCGGCATACTGGCGGTCCTCGTGCTGCTCATTTTCCTGAGGAGCGGACGGCCGACGCTGATCATTGCTCTGTCCATTCCCATGAGCCTGCTGTTCGCTGTGGTAATGATGTATTTCTCCGGCGTTACGCTGAACATCATCTCCCTGGCGGGCTTGGCCTTGGGCGTGGGCATGCTGGTGGATAACTCCATCGTGGTGATTGAAAACATCTATCGTTTACGCTCTGAAGGCATGCCGGCCGCTCAGGCCGCGGTCAAGGGGGCGGGACAGGTTGCCGGCGCCATTATTTCCTCGACGCTGACCACCATTTGCGTATTCCTTCCCATCGTGTTTACCGAGGGTATTACCCGGCAGCTGTTTACCGACATGGGCCTAACCATCGCTTACTCTCTGATCGCAAGCCTGATTATCGCCCTGACGCTGGTGCCGGCGCTGGCTTCCACCATGCTTAAGAACGCGAAGGAGAAGCGGCATAGAATCTTTGATAGCGTTACCCGGGGCTATGGACGGGGATTGGCCTGGACGCTGCGGCATAAGGCCGTAGTACTGGTGCTGGCCCTGGCGCTGTTGGGCATGTCGGCTGCAGCAGCCGTATCCATGGGCACTGCTTTTATGCCGGAAGCCGATTCGAATCAGCTCTCTGCAACGCTGGAAATGCCGGAGGGATCGACGGCTCAGCAGCGCCGCGATATGAGCGCTGAAATCATTGACCGAATCCTGTCGGTACCTGATGTGGAGACCGTGGGCGCCATGGAAGGATCGGGCATGATGCTATCGGATTCGTCGGATAGCATATCTTATTACATTCTCTTAAAGGATGACCGCCAAATGTCCTCCGATGAAGTGGTGAAGGCCATTGAGGAGAAGACCGGCGATCTGGACGCAACCCTTACGCTTTCAGCCAGCAACATGGATTTGTCGGCGCTGGGCGGCTCCGGCATTGACGTGGTAATCGAAGGCGATGACCTGGATACGTTGCGGACGCTGGCTGGGGATATGGCTGAGTTGCTGCGCCAAACGGAGGGAACGACCCAAATCGACGACGGTCTGGAAGATGGATCGCAGGAGATCCGCGTTGTAGTCGATAAGAATAAAGCTATGGAGCGGAACTTAACGGTGGCCCAGGTATATCAACAGGTTTCCTCGGCGCTGCAGGAGGAAAATACCGCTACCAGCGTGACGCTGAACAATGAGAGCATGCCGGTGATTGTCGTGGAGAACAGCGGCCTGACTCGGGAAAATTTGGCAGCCTATACGTGGACGGTCACCGACAGCGCCGGCGAGGAGAAAACGCTGCGGCTGAGCGACGTAGCACAGGTGTATGAGGCGGAAGGATTTTCCGCTATCCGCCATGATAACCAGGTTCGGACGCTGACGGTTTCCTGCCAGATTGACGACGCGCACAATATCGGCTTGGTTAGCCGGGATCTAGAACAGAGGCTGGCTGCCTATGAAACGCCCGCGGGCTACAATATCCGGCTGAGCGGCGAGAATGAGACCATTAACAACACCCTTCGCGATCTGGTTACCATGATCATTTTGGCTGTAGCGCTGATTTACCTGATTATGGTGGCCCAGTTCCAGAGTTGGCTGTCGCCCTTCATCGTGATCTTCACCATCCCGTTAGCCTTTACAGGCGGCCTGCTGGCCCTGTGGGCGGCGCAAATGGAGATTTCCATGATCGCCATGCTGGGATTCCTCATGCTATCGGGCGTTATCGTTAACAACGGCATCGTGTTCGTGGATTACGTTAACCAGCTGCGGCAAGGCGGCATGGAGAAGCGCGAAGCGCTGCTGGAAGCGGGCAAAACGCGGCTGCGTCCCATCCTGATGACGACGCTGACCACCGTGCTGGCGCTGGTTACGCTGGCGCTGGGCATGGGCTCTGGCGCTGAGATGCTGCAGCCCATGGCTGTAGTCATGATCGGCGGATTGACCTATGCCACCCTGATGACGCTCTTCGTGGTGCCGTCGCTATATGATATTTTCCAGCGCAGGCCCATGCGGAACGTGGAACTTGAGGAAGAGAAGTGAACCGAATGAATCGAAACGACTCGGAAAAGGAGATCGCCATCTACGAGGGCGTCCGCAAGCTGATCCGGCAGAATGTGAATCTATCCCAGGTGACGGCCAGCGAGATTGCCCAAGCGGCGGGTATCGGCAAGGGAACGCTATACAACTACTTTTCCACCAAAGATGAGATCATCGCCCGGACAGTGTTTTACCTTATCGATCAGCACTTGGCCCAGATCCAAGCGTGTATGGAATGCCAGAAGCACTTTGAGGATAAATGCCGCGCAGCGCTGGATTTTATCCGCGTGCAGGCCAATCAGCGGGATTCACAGCTCCATCTGATGCTGATGGGCATAGATGGAGGCCAAGTTGCGCCCTTTCTGCGCCAGGGGATGGAGCGGATGCGCGCTACTATGCAAGAAGTGGAGCGGATTGTTCTTATGCTGGCTGAAACCGGCGTGGCCGAAGGCGTGATTGTCCGGCAGGAGTCGGGCTATACGGTGCAGGTCTTCCTTTCGGCGCTGATGGGTTACTGCCGATGCCTTTGCGGCCCGAGAAAAGAGACGGATGGGGTTATGGCCGCCCAACGTGCCTATCAGATACTGGTCAAAGCCCTGAACTAGAAGCGAATGAATAAGCCCCCGATGCATAGCATCGGGGGCTTTGTCTTGCTGCAAGGTTACGGTTGGATTTCTGTAAAATATCCGGCCTCGTGATAGCGGGCAAGCGCTTCGGTAAAGCGTACGGTCATGCCCTGTTCAATGGCGTCAATGCCCATGGAGGAGAGTTGCTCTAGCATCGCCTCCCAACGGGAGGATACCTCCTGGGATGAGGGCGACCGCACAATTTCCCACATTGCCTGATACCAATAATCCTGGAGCGCGGTATAGGCTTCATAGTCGGCGCTGCCGACCTCAGGCTCGGCAAAGCTGAAGACGGGGACTTTATTTTTGGCTGCATAAGCCTTATAGTTCACGCCCGCCCGTATCAGCATCTGCCGGGCTGCCAGCGTATCCTGGTTGGTGTAGCAGCCCTGAGGAGAGGCGGCCAGCATGCCGTTCACCCAGGGCTGATCCATGAAGGTCCAATACTGAAGGCCATCTTGCCGCCAAGAATCCCATACCTTGCTCAGGTCGTTCATGGAACAAGTTTCCTGCGGATATCGGTATTCCGGACGGACGCTTAAGCCCGTCTCCTCGTCATAGTCGTAGTGGACGCCCTCGATGCCCCAGTGGGTCAGCTTTGCCCCTTCAGCGCTGCGCAAAAATTGCATAAAATGGATGGCACGATCCTGATGGAGACAGCTTTTGGCAATGAAGAGACCACCGCGGGCTTGATTCGACTGCATCTTGGGGTTAATCGCGTGGTCGGCAGCTTGAAACTGGATCTCGCCCTCATAGGTTAGGGGTTCCTCTAGGATCAGATATGGGAAGGGCTCCGACTGGTCGTTGGCGTTCTCCCTCAAAGCATACCATGCAATGTTGACCGACATGCTGGTGGAAGCGGTGGCAAAGGAAAGGGGCTGGGTATCCACCAAGTAGTCGCCGGTGTCATAGGGGTCGTGGTTGTCGGGGCGGCGCATAATCTCCTCCTCCGGCAGGGCCAGCACGCCGTCCCGATACCATTTGTTCATCAGCTGCAGGTAGGGGAGCCACTGGGGATCGCGCAGGGGCGTGCGTACAGAGCGCGTCTGCTGATCCCAATGGAGAAACTGCCGGACACCCATCCAATCCGCGATCGGAGAGGCAACGGCATTGATCTGGCGCAGCGGGTAGGTCACGTCCAGTTCCTGACCGCGTTGCTTTATCAGATAGAGCAGCGACTCCAATTCCTCCACCGAAGTGGGAACGGGACGCCCTAGCTGCTCCAGCAGATCCTGACGAAGAATCATGAGCCGGGGAACGTCGATGGGAATGCGGGGATCGGCATATACCGCCTCGTCATAGTAGCCCACACGAAGGGTATACACATGGCCGTCGCTGGATTCATTGTTGAGCTTCTCCAGCGGATCGATCCCGTCCCAGAAATCGGGGCAATGGGCCGCAGCCAGCTCGTCTAGAGCGCAGGCGTAGGATGCGTCGGACATGGATACGAGGCTGAATTCATCGCTAAAGAAGACCAAGTCAGAAAAGTCGTTGGAGGCGGCCATGAGCGAGAAGAGACTCCCGTTCGGCGATGCGGACAGATGCTCGAGACCCTTTTCGAGCACCAGCGTGACACCTGTCAAGTCAGAAACCATGCGGGAAATGGGATCCTCCGCCCATTTAGGCAGATAATTGCCAGATGTGGACGTATCGCTTCCCGAAAAAGTCAGCGTCACCGGGTCGGTATGCTGCTTCCAGGTGGGCGCCGCCTGCTCCGGCGCGGCGGAGCCCTGGGACGCATCAGTGCTTCTTCCGGAAGGCTGCTGCTGGCAGGATGTACCGGTCAACACGACGCAGAGGCATAACAGCAGCGATAACCAGGTTCGAATCATTGTCTTACCCTCCTTTTGCAATAATACTTATTATATCATTTGTAGCTGATGAATGATATTGATTAGATTGTAGCTGATGAATGATATTGATTAGAAAGATAAAATAAAACAAGACAAAAATCGATAAAAATAGATAAAATATGTATAAAAACGATCCAAATAAGTAAAAATTATATATGTAAATATCCGAAAAGAAGATATAAAATCACAATATACATCGAGAGTGGAATGAGCAGAAGAGAAAGGGGAGGGTTTGATATGAAATTAAAGGTTTTGAAGAACATCGGTGCTGTTCTGTTGGTTTCAATCTTACTATCTATTCCCGTAGTGGCAGCAGCCAGAGGCCTTAATGACTACCCATTGACCTGTCCGCGCTGTGGAGGTACCACAGGAGATTATTATAGGCAAGTTTCTGGAACTGCGAATGGATGGTGCCATAGCACACGATGCAGCAGCTGTGGAACGGCATATCTGCAACGGCATTGGGGCACTCCCAGAGCTACTTGTACAAAATGTGATGCCACCATTAATTACTTTAACTAACTCTCTTTTAATGACAATTTGAAAAGTTAAATGATGTTAGTCTCTTCTGCTTATTAAAAGGGAAGGATGCTGCAATCTCTGCAGCATCCTTCATTATAATTATCTTTATCCAATATCTGTTCGATCCTTTTCTTGCATGCGATTCTGTGATATGCTAGGTTCAAATCATACAAAGCGCATAGGAGGGGGAGCATGCAGATTGACCGGCTGTTTGAGATGACCTATCTGCTAATTGCCAGGGGATCGGTAACAGCGGCGGAGCTAGCCGAGCGCTTTGAGGTATCGCCCCGTACGATTTACCGGGATGTGGACGTGCTATCCCGGGCGGGTATCCCTGTCTACGCGGCGAAGGGAAAGGGCGGGGGGATCCGGCTGCTGCCGGAGTTTATGCTTTCCCGTTCGCTTTTTTCGCGTCAGGAGCAAGATCAGATGATCGCCGGGCTGGAGAGCCTGCGAGCGACTGACGCCGCGCAGACCGGCCCTATCTTGGACAAACTGGCCGCGCTCTTCGGCAATGCCAGGGAGCCCTGGTTGGAGGTGGATTTTTCCCCTTGGGGCAGCGGGCCTCAGGAAAAAAAGCTCTTTGCCATGCTGCGAGAGGCGATCATCACCCGGCAAGTGGTCGCTTTCGATTACTATAATACCTGCGGACAGACAGGACGCCGTCAGGTAGAGCCGGTAAAGTTGATCTTCAAAGGACGAGGGTGGTATCTCTGGGCCTTCTGCCGGCAGAAGAAGGATTACCGCCTTTTTAAGCTGGGGCGTATACGCCTTGCACAGGCCACGGGAGAGCGTTTTGAGCGGCCTGCACCGGCGCGGCAGGCGGTGGAGCCGGGAAAACCGATTCCCATGCTTCGGATGACCCTGCAGGTTGCCCCCTCCCGGGCATACCGCGTCTACGATGAATTTCCGGCCGAACAGGTGGAGACGCAGCCGGACGGCAGCTGTGTGGTGCGGGCGATCCTTCCCGACGATGAATGGACCCAGGGTTATCTGCTTTCCTTTGGCGAGCATGTTAAGATCCTGGAGCCGCAGGAGCATAAGCGGCGCATGGCGGCGCTGCTAAAGCGCATGAGCAGCATGTATAGCGAGGAAGCGTGAAGGGAGCATCTTGAATTCCGCAGGGAATCGAATAAGAGAGGAGAAACGAATGAAAGCGAAGGTTTGGAACGGGCTGGATCGCCTGGATGTGCTGGATCGCCTGCTGAAGGGACGGCGGGTGGGGCTTGTGACCGGTGGATCGGCGATTAACCGGCAGCATGAGCTGGCGGTCGATGTGCTGAGTTCGCGTTATCAGGTCACCGCGCTGTTTAACACCATCTATGGGATTCGAGGCGAGTTTGTTTACGGCGAGCGGGTGGAGCGCTATGTGGATGGGCCGACAGGCCTGCCCGTATTCAGCATCTTCAACCGGGAACGTACCGCCCCCACCGCTGAGATGATGGCTCCGGTGGATGTCATGGTGTTCGACATCAAGGAGGCCGGTGTTCGGTACTATGAATACCTATACTGCCTGGCGAACCTGATGAAGGCCTGCGCCGCCTGCGGAAAGCCCCTGGTGGTGCTAGACCGGATAGATCCCATCGGCGGCGTTAAGGTGGAGGGGACAGTCTGCCCTGCAGGCATGCACACCATGGTGGGCGATTATGAGTTGGCTACCCGTACGGCCATGACCATTGGGGAGTTTGCACGGTATGTTCAAGGCGAATTCGCAGTGCCGGTGGATCTGACGGTGGTGCCGGTGAAAGGATGGCGGCGTAGCCAGTATATGGATGAGACGGACCTGCCCTGGGTGCTGCCTTCGCCCAGTTTGCCACACGTGGAAGCCAATTTGCTCTATACGGGGATGTGCATCTTTGAAGGCGTCGCGACGGTGAACGAGGGACGGGGCACTTCAAAACCCTTTGAGTTGGTGGGTGCTCCGTGGATGAACGCAGACGAGGTGGTGCGCCGGATGCGTAAGCGTGATCTGGAGGGTGTCTCTTTTAGCCGCGTCTATTACATCCCCAGCGCCTCCAAGCACCGGGGCGAGGTGGTGAACGGCGTGCAGATTCATGTGCTGGATCGGGATTCCATTGAGCCTTTCCGCGTGGCGGTCAGCTTACTGGATGAGATTCGTACGCTGCATGAGGATAAGATCGTATGGGCGGACTGCAGCGCTGGTCACGACGTGAAGGCGGAAGCGAGCATACCCTTTGAACGGTATACGGATAAGCTGCTGGGCGACGTTCGGTATACGGCGGGCGAGCTGGATGGAGAGGGGCTGATCGCGGCTCATGCCCAGGCTAGAGCGCGCTATATCCAGCGTAAAGCGCCTTATGAATTATATGAATCGTGAATAAGGATCAAAAAACCAGCCGCCGCGCATTTATGCGCGGCGGCTGGTTTTTTGATTCGATGAGTTGGATTATCGGCAAGCCCGCGACAGTCGCTTAGGTCAATTTAGCGGATACGCCGGCTTTGCGCCAGATGCTTGGGCTGGCGGCGGTTGGCGCGATTCAGCAGCCGCATGGCCGTATCCCACAGCCCTTTAAAGTTCAGCGCAATCATGCCTAGACACAGCAGGCTTTCATATACGATCCAGAAATTGGGAGAATAAATCAGGATGAGGCTTTGCGCCAGGAGAATTACCGTATTGAGCAGTAAGCGCGGAGTATCCCATTGGATGGGGATATACTTATGCGCGTTAACGGCGCGCAGCAGGAACACGAGCGCATAGCTGATAAAGGTGGCGAAGGTGGCGCCATTGACGCCATAGATGGGGATGAGCGTGAAATTGAGCACGATGTTGACGAGCGCGCCGCACATGGTGGTCAGCAGCAGGTGCACGCTCTTTTTTTCTACCATGTAAATGCTGCCGCTGAAACTGACCAGGCAGGAAAATGAGGTGGCCATGATAAGGAAAGGTACATATTCCCATGAAGGATAAAACTTGGAGGAGACCATGATATAGGTGATGAACTTGGTAAACAAAATGAGCCCGGAAGCCGCTACAAAGATCAGCGATTGATAGCTGGAAAAGACCTTGCTAAAAAAACGGGCCCGTGAACGGGAGCGTCCTTCAGAGATGGCCGACATCTGCCAGGCATCGATAAAGATACCGGATACCAGCGTAATCATGGTAGGGATCTTATAGCTGGTGGCCAGTAAACCGTTCGCCGACTCGCCCAGCATCGCGGTGACGATAAAGCGGTCGGATACGTTGATAATCCACCAGAACACGGTGGTGGGAATCATAGGAATACAGTAGCGCAGCATGGGAGAAAGCTGGCTCCAGCGAAGCTTGTCCAACCGGATAAAACGGTAAAGCCGGGCGGTGAGGAACAAAAACAGGCTGGACAGCGCGTCAGCGCAGACCACGGCCAGCATATATCCGGTGATGCCCCACTTGAATACCACAAGGAACAGTACGTTAAAGAAAATGGTATACGCTGTGCTGAGTACGCCGTCAATGGCAAAAAGCCGGACCCGCTCCTGGGAACGGACAAAGCTTGCAAACAGCGAGCGGGTGGTGGAGAGCAGGACGAAAAGATAGATAAGGCCGATATTATCGGTAATCGCTGCGGAGCCGGCCAGCGACAGCGCCCAGCGCAGCAGCGGATACGCCACCAGGAACACCGCATACCCCGAGGCAAGGGTGGCAAGGCCACCGGTAAACACTTCCCGGCTGTCTGAAGATTTATCTAAGCCAAAGCGAATAATGGCGTTGTTTATACCCAGGGAGACCAGCGGCAGCAGCAAGTTGCCCGTCTGCATCAGCAAATCGACCACGCCGTAGTCGGACTCGGTGAGCACTCGGGTATAGAGGGGCATCAATAAAAAAACCAGCAGCTTGGAGCTGAAGGTACCGATTGCAAAAATTACGGTATTGGATACAAGCTTTTTGTATTTATCCAAGCGGTTGCCTCCTTTGTGGTAAACGAATCTTTCTTATTATAATGCCAAACGCGCAAAAAAGCCATGCTTGGCTGGAAAAATGGAAGGATGGCGCTGAAACATCGGGAAAAATAGCCGTATGCTACCGGCTAAGCAACTGAAAGGCCGGTATAATTTGCCGGCCTTTCAGACAGAGTAAAGAAAGATGAAATTGGAGGGGGCGTTTCCATGCTCAAATGGCTCGGAAAGCTATGGAAAACAAAAAAACGGAGGGACAACCGGCGGCCGCAGGCCCGCTGGAAAGCCGTGTTTGACGATGAACACCAAAACCGGCCGATCTATCAGGGATTGGGCGCATATCAGCGGAACCTGGATTTCTTCCAGAATGCTTGCGGCTCCAGTCACGACATGATTTTCCGGCGCATCCGGGCTGGAAAAGACGAAGTAACCCTGATCTATGTGGACGGCCTTAACAACAAGCAGCTCTTGGAGCAGGACGTAGTCGCCCCGCTGATCGAGTTTTCCGGCGAGACACTGAAATTGGACAGCGTATTGACGGCCGCGGAAATCAAAAGCTGCGACGATCTGAAGCAGGGACTGGAGCAACTGCTCAACGGAGAGGTGCTGGCGGTTTGCGATCGGCCGCCCTGGCTGTGGGTGCTGGGTATGCGTATGCCGCCGACCCGCAGCGTGGGTGAAACGCAGCGCGATGGATCGGTGTTCGGCCCTCGGGAAACCTTTGTAGAGTCCATACGGATCAACACGGCGCTGCTGCGCCGAAGGGTGCGGGATCCGAACCTAGTGATGGAGATGATCCCCATTGGCCGCAGATCCCATACCGGTACCGTACTATGCTATATCCGCGGCCTGGCTGATCCGACCATCGTGGAAAGCATTATTGAGCGGATCAAGGCGGTGGATATTGACCTGCTGAACGATACGGGGCAGCTGGAACAATACATGCAGAGCGATATCCTGACGCCTTTCCCGCAGATGGAATATACCGAGCGGCCCGATGCGACGGCGCGCGCCCTGTGCAATGGGCGAGTAGCCATCCTCTGCGATGGGAGCCCGAACGCTTTGCTGGCGCCTGTAACCTTTGCCCAAATGATGATTACGCCCGACGATCGCTATAAATCATGGGGCGTTTCCACGCTGGAACGGATCGTGCGCTGGGTGGCACTCGCCATCGCCTGTATGGCGCCCTCGCTGTACGTGGCGATCGTCTCCTTCCATCCGGGCGTTATGCCAGCGCGGCTGGAACTTGTTTCTGCCGCCAACCGGATCAATATTCCTTTTACAGCGGCCATGGAGGTGTTCCTGTTGGAATTTGCCATCGAGCTGCTGCGGGAGGCCAGCATCCGAATGCCCAAAAGCATCTCGCAAACGCTGGGCATTGTGGGCGGCATCATCATCGGCGACGCCGCTATCAAGGCGGGGTTGGTCAATCCGCTGTTGGTGGTCGTGGTAGGGGTTACGGCCATATGCTCCTTTGCGCTGCCAAGCTATTCGCTGGCCAGCGCCATCCGCGTTGTGAAAATTTTCATTCTGCTGTCCACCTGCGTGTTGGGATTACTGGGTTTTTCGCTGTCCCTGATGACTGTGCTGGCCCATATGTGCATGCTAAGCTCCTTTGATGTGGATTATATGCAGCCGATGAGCCCGGGAATGGGCGCGGAAAGCCGAAAGGTGATTTGGCAGATGCCGCTGGCATGGAACCAAAGGCGTCCGGCGGCCTACCGGCCGATGGACCCAATCCAGCAAAAGGAGGATAAGCCATGAACGCGCAGCTGGGCCAAGATATGAAAGCCCATGTAGCCCCTGCCAAACTCCATCGGCTCAGAACGTGGCAGGTATTTGTGCTGGTGATGGTGGCCATGCTTTTTGGCACTGTATACCAGAGCCCAATAGATCTGCCAGTAGCTACGCACAACCGCCTTGCGGCGCTGGGTATTACGGTCCCAATTGCCCTGGCAGAAGTGGGGCTGATGCTCTACATTATGGATATCTGCGGCCACCAGTCGCTCCCGGAGCTGCTGCCCGCGGTGACACCACGATGGATGGCTGCCGCGATTTTACTACTGTATGCGGTGGTTCACATCTGCTATACCGCTATGGCCGTACGCTATCAATCCGAGGGGATCGCCGCCTTTATGCTGGAGACAACGCCTTCCGACGTGATCGGCATTGCGCTGCTTTTGACGGCTACTTTCCTGCTGCAGCGGGGCATAAGGCAGCTTGCAAGGGTCAGCGAGCTGCTGTTTTGGATAATCCTGATCCCGCTTGTCGCCGTATTCCTGACAGCAGCGGGCCAGATGGATAAGGGAGAGCTTCGTACGCTTCTGACGGTGGATCCGGCCGGGCTGTTCCATGAACTCATGCAGACTATTCCGCTGGTATTCAGCCTGAATTATATCTTCTTCTTTTATGGCGCCAGCAAGCCTGAGAAAAAAAGCCGCGGAGCCATATGGGGCGGCGTAGCCGCGTCATTGAGCTTTCTGATAGCCTTCCTTCTGATCCTTGTGGGGACGTTCTCCTTGGCTGGTATAGCGCGGATCTATCATCCCATGGGTGAACTCGTGCGGGTGATCAACGCTTCGCCTTATAGCCTATTTGAGCGGCTGGATCTGTTCTTCCTGGCAACCCGCACCATGCTGGTCACGTTGAATCTCGCCATGGGGCTATATGCAGCGTGCCGTGCCGTAGCGGGAGCCCTTGGCCTAGGAGATATCCGGGGGTTGCTGCCGGCCATACTGGCGCTGACCTTTCTTATTGCCAGCCTTACGCAGCAGATTCAGGTGCTAATCTGGGTGCGGCGCATTTCCGTATACCTGCAGTGGGCCCTATTTGCAGGGGTTGTGCCGCTTCTGGCGTTGTGGGTGCGGATTATGCAACAAAGGGGGCGGATGCTATGAAGCGGCTTAAGCGGCTGCTGGCGTTTTGCCAGATAGCGGCACTGTGCCTGTGCCTGTCCGGCTGCTGGGATATGGTTGAGATTAACGACCGGCTGTGCATCCGGGGCGTGGGGATCGATGTGGGCGAGCAGGAAGGGATGATCAGCGTGACCTTCCAGATGCTGCTGCCCTATGAAACCAGCGATATTCAGGGTACGCCGATGTATCAAAACCTGACCATCGAGGCGGCGACCGTCAGTGAAGCGGTGGATCTTTTGGCCACCGATGTGGAGCAAAAGCCGCATTTTGAGCATCTCTCGGCCATTGTTTTGGGCGAAGAGACGGCGAAACGGGCGGCCGTCCATGTGCTGGATTATTTTTATCGCGTACCCCAAGTGCGGCGCAACTGCGAAATCGTAGCGGTTAACGGACTGGCCCAAGACCTGATCGCCAGCTCTGTTATGGACGGGGGCGTAGGAGAATATATCGAAAACATGATTAAGACCCACAATAATCGGGGCCACTTTTCCAAACAGCCGTCAGCGATGTCGCGGATCTTCGTGAAAGACGCCAATGACGAGGCCTTTTATCTGCCGATGCTGGATTATCAAAACCTTGAGAACACGCAGCAGGACGGCCAAGAGAGCCAGCCGGCACAGCAGGGGAGCGATGGAGCGGCCTCGTCAGGTGGGGAAAGCCAAGGGGAGGGGAAAAGCGCCGACGCTGAAAGCCTAAAAATGGCGGGCGCACTCCTCTTTGATGAAAGGCGCTTTGTAGGCACGCTGAATACGGCCCAGCTGGATCTCTTGCACCTATTGCAGGATCAGCAAAAGGGCATGGTTCTGACCTTAAGCGAGGCGGCGGGGATCCATGCGCGCTTTTCCTTCCGGGTGGATGAATCCGAGGTGGCAATTCAGTGTCAGGTAGAGGAAGATCACTTTGTATTTCCCATCCAAGTGCAAGTACAGTGCCTGTTGATTGAGGCGTGGGACGGCACAGGACGGGAGCTGAGCACCGAAGAATTCTATACCGGGGCGGAGCAATCGCTGGAGGTTTACCTGACCGGCCAGCTGCAGGCGCTTATTCAGCAGACCCAAAGGTTGGGCGCCGATGTGATTGGTTTCAGCCGGTTGGCGCGGCAAACCCATTACCAGTGGTATCAGAACCAGGGGCGGCCATGGCGCACCGCCTTCCGGGCTGCCGAGTTTCCGCTGACAGTGGATGTGACGCTGAAAAGGGGAGGTCATGTGCAGTGAGAATCTACTTAAGCTTTCCAGGGTTTTTGCTGTTCCTGGCCGCTGGGATAATGGAAATCCTTTGGATTGCCCCTACCCTGATGAGCGAACATCCCAGGGAAAGCCGCCTGGCACGAAACGCAGGGATCGTCATCCTGATTGCGGGGGTTGGACTTTATATCGCCGGACGGCTTCTTTAATTAGGCGAAGCGTCAGGAATATGATCCACCCTGCAATATAAAAAACATCCCTTTCATTGGGAAAGGGATGTTTTTGCCTGTAGCGGATTATTCATTTTTCCCCAGCAATAGGGATACCGCCAGACCCCCGGCTAGGGTTAAAGCGGAAGCCAACCATACCCCTGCCGGCAAGGCGGCGAAGCTGTGGCCGTAAAGCACGGCGAAGGGAGAAGCCAGAACCAGCCCGAGGATGCCCCAATAGGTCGTACGGGCATGGTGCTCCAGCAAGAAGCGAATCCCCTTGGCGGTCAACACAATGCCGATCAAGGCGCCAAGCAGGAAGGGAAGCAGCATAACCACGCTCTGCCCCATCGTCCCCCAGTCCATGGCCGCCGCTGCCCGCGTTAGCTGATTGACGAGACCCAGAACGCTTTGATAATATCCCAGCATCATCAGCACCATAGAACCGCTGACGCCGGGCACAACCATTGTAGCGGAGGCAATCATGCCCAACAGGACAAGCAGCAGCATATCCCACAGGTTCATGGAGAGCGTCCGCACGGTTCCGCCTCCGCCCTGGAGAAGCGGTAACACGATGACGATAGCGGCCATCGCCACAAAGGCGATCATATCGCCGAATCGCACACGGCTGTTTTTGACATGACGGGACAACATGGGCACGGCGCCCAAAATCAAACCGACAAAGGCAAAAGCCGTGGGGACGGGGAAATGAGCGAAAAGGTATTCCAGGACTCTGGCAAATCCAAGCACGCCCACCAGCAGACCGATTACGTAAGGCAGCAAAGTTTTGACCGACGATTTGAAGTCCTTGACAATGCTGGTAGCCGCAATCAGAATCTAATCGTAAATTCCCATCACCACTGCCATGGTGCCGCCGCTGACGCCTGGGATGACGTTGGCAATACCGATCATAGCTCCCTTCAGAGCTTCTAAAATAAAGCGCATGTTTTCTCCTAGTGGTGCCTGCGATGATAGGCGATAATGTTAATTGCATTGATGATGGATACAATGCTGAGAATCAGAAGCAAGGATTTGGTAATGCGATTGTTGATAAATGCCATGGCGTCGTTGAATTGATCCAAAATATAGAATACGATCATCATCAACGAAAGTATGATAGCCCCATGGGGGAGTATGTCGCGGAAATTGAATTTCATGGGCCCTCCTAGTCTTCGTCGGTGATGTAAATGATGTCGCTGATGCTGCGGCCGCCATTATAGGGTTTGTTGGCCACCTTGCCGTCATAAGTCATGACTGCCGACTGGCCGCCGTCCAGATTATAGGCGACCTTACAGCCCATATCGTAGAAGAGCTGGGACATCTCCTGCATGGTCAGGCCGGAACTATAGCCCGGCTGGCGGCCGTCGACCAGCAGGAAGACATAATGGCCGGGTTCATAATAGCCGATTGCGCTGCGGGGATTGGCGCGGTTGACGTTGCTGTTAAACTCAGTCATGGGCTGACCATTGGCGTCCAGCAGCATGGGGCCGAAGGCCCAGCTCTGGTAGGCGCCACGGGCGATGACAGCCTCCACATCCAGATCCCGGCGTGAATAAGTTTCCATGGAGCCGTCCTGGAACATCACGAGCACATCCTGATCCGAGAGCTCCTCCCGGAAAAGCTCCCCGTTTCGGATAACAAGGCCGCTGGCATGGTTGGCGCAGTAGTCGCCGGAGATCGCGGCGACGGCATTGTGTGCGTTGGCGATGTTGACCGTCTCATCGGTGTTCCCGCGGCCAAAGGTATCGTTGGCAAAGGCGGTTTTGAAATATTTCAAATCCCGGATATAGACGTCAATGGTGTAATAGGTCAGGTCCTTTTCCTTATCCTCAACCTTATTCAGCGTCAGATTGATATTGCCGCTTTTATAGGTGGTATCGGTCTTGTCCACTGTGCCGTCGGCGTTGAACTTATCGGCAAATTTATCGCCGAAGAGGCCGCCCAGCCCGGCTGCTGCCGGCGTCGTGGTATCCGTTGAACCGGTATCAGGCGCACTGCCGCCGGCGGGCGTCGTGGAAGACTGGGCGGATGGAGCCGTCATCGTAACCGTGGGCAGCACCCGGCCGGAGGTTTTGCTGCCGGAGGGCAGCACGTGATGGAACAAAGCGAAAACCACCAGGCTGACGGCCAGAATGACGGCATCCATGACCACCAGCTTCCATATTGGGGTATTTACAGGCCGGGGCGGCTCCGAATTCCGGCGCCGCGGTGCGGAAGACGCTGGCGGGCGGGTGCCCCGCGCCGGAGGACGGTTATTGTATCCCTGGGACCGGTAGGCATGCTCATCCCTGACGGGCCGTTCATCCCGGGACGGATAAGGATCCCTGGTCGGGTAGGCATTTCTCCGCGGCGTAGCGTTCCGGGACGGGTTTCCGTGAGGCTGGTCGTTCTCTGGCTCCTCCCAGAAAGGAACGTGAGAAGCCGGTTTACGCGGGTCGTTTTCATCATATGGCATGGTTAAACTCCTTATTGCAGCCTGCAAAAGCAGGAAAGCCTTAATGTACAATCATATATTATAGCGGATTTGGCTAGCCCTGAACAGAGCTTTTTTCTGCCGGACGGCTCTGATCCAGATTTAGGACGGGATCGGGCAAGAGAAAGTTGCCGCAAAATCCTTTCGATGGGAAAAAACATGGAGGATTTTTACTGTTTCAATACATTTACACGAGGATTCCATGACTTAAATGGGGCTATAGTGAACGTGTAAGCTATGAAGCGGGAGGAAAAAGACCTTGAGTGCTTGTTATGAAGCGCCGAAGGAGGGCGAGCCGCAAACCGAGGCGCCGGATATTTCGGGAGATGGGAACCCCTTCCGGTGCGTGATGACGGTGGATCAGGATGGCGTCCTGCGGAATTTGGATGCGCTGCGGCGATGGACCCAGGCGCAGCTGATCGCCGTGGTGAAGCATAATGGGTACGGCTTAGGCCTCGTCCCCTATGCGCGGCTTTTAGCCGGACATGGCGTGCAATGTTTTGCAGTATCGCGGATTGAGGAGGCCATCACCCTGCGGAGGGCTGGTTTTGATCCGGATATCGTGTTGATGACGCCGCCCCAGGATATCGAGCAGGCGCGGCAGATCGTTCGGTGGCGGCTGTCGGCCGCTGTCGATGCACGAGAGCAGCTGGTGTGGCTGGATCAGCAGGCCTTTTGTGCTAGGACGCGCTGCTCCATACATCTTAAGTTTGATACGGGATTCGGGCGCTTTGGTTTCGCCGCTGAGCAAGCGCGATTGCTTGCCGACAGCTTAGGGCGATTCTCCCATTTAGCGATAGAAGGCATATTCAGCCACTGCGGAATCCTAGAGCCGCGACAGGCGCGAAAGCAGTTCGGCATGTTTCTTAAGGCGTGCAAATTGCTGGAGGAGGCGGGATATCGTCCTAAATACCGGCATTTTTGCAATTCATCCATGGCGATGCTGTATCCTTCGATGCAGCTGGATGCCATTCGTGTGGGCTCGGCCCTGCTGGGGCGATTACCATGCCCTACGCCGATCCCGCTGGAGCGGATCGGCGCGCTTAGGGCCCGGGTGCTTTCCGTGCACGATATGCCGGCCGGAAGCCGGCCGGGATACGGAGGAGCGCAACGCTTGAAGAAAACAACGCCTGTCGCCGTGGTAAATGCTGGCTGGCAGGAGGGTTTGGGCCTGGAACGCCGCCATGAAATCTATCGGTATCGACAGCTTTTCTCCCAGATCAAAGGGCTTTTGACGCAGGTGAACCGCCCGCACTGCGCGATCTGGCAAGACCGGCGCTTGCCGATTATCGGGCGCGGCGGGATGAATTTTACCTTGTTGGATGCATCGGATTGCGACTTAGCCGCAGGCGATTGGGTCACAATGGAAGTGAACCCGCTGTTGGTCCCCGGCGAGGTCCGCCGTGAATATATAGGCGGAAATCCGCTTTAGCAGTCTACTACTTCTTCATTCTCTTATCTTCCTTTGTACAGCGCGCCTCCGGAAAGCTTTCCGGAGGCGCGCTGCATGCGTTAATGGAAGTCCAAAGCGCATAAAAAGAGCCGGCGTCAGTCGGCTCTCTTCTAGTCATACGGTTTTATAGCTTGATAGGGCCCTCATTGCCCATCAGCAGATGCAGGGTCAGCAAGGCGATCACGCGCTTGTTCTGCGGACGCTTCCAGTGAGGATGATCCTTTTGCGCGCACCACATTTCCATCAAATATCGGATGTTGTGCTCCACGCATTCATAGGTGGTGCTGTTCTCACGGGCTACGGCATTATACACCGCAGTCATAGAGGACAAGCCGCTGGGATCCTGCGTGGTATGTAGTAGTACATCCCGCAAAAAGATAAAACCCTTATACTGAGGCGATAGGTTTTGTTCGATCAAAAATAGGGTTATCGTGTTTTTATCCAGCTTGCGCGCCGGACGATCAGCGCGCCCATCCCGAGGCGCTTGCTGCCTTTCGTCCATCGTATTCACCTCTTTTACCATCTTTTGCCTATCATCTCAAATAGCAGGAAAAAAGTGGTAGGATACGAGAGGAAACGATAAATTTCGATATTATTCGATAAAAGTTGCAATCACATGTCGCATAAACGCTCCGTGTTCCCCAGGCGCAGCCGGCTGCTTGCCTGAGCGATCAGCAGCTTGTTGCTGGGCGTTTTCCACGGCGGCTTGCCCATATCGATGTACCAATTGCGAATGAGCGTACGGATACAGTGCTCGACGGCTTTCCAGGTGGTTTTGTGATCGGCCGCTACGATAAGATACAGCTGCTTTGTGCGGGAACCGGTGACGAGCTTATAATAAATACAGTCCCTGAAATAGTAGAAACCTAAATAGCTAGGGGAAAAGCCTTGATCCATCAGATAGCGCACGATTGCCGATTTATCCATTTGCCACCTCTACACGCATAGATTTTCGATATTCTATCGAAATATGGGGGATAGAGGCGTATTGTCGACCAGATTCTACAAATCTCGCGGAAGATAGGCCAAAATAGAATAAAAAAACAGGGCATCCTTTTGCAGATGCCCTGAAAAGATTTCCTATGCGCCCGGCATATGACGGCAGGCGCCGGATGATTGATTCGCGATCGTGTGCAATTTCTGAATGCAGCGAAAGGTTAGATCCGAGCAGGCGCCTGAGCCTCCAGCGAGTCCATGGCCTGACGAAGTAGGTCCTGGATCCGGTCGGCAGCGTCCTGCAGGGGGAGGTAAGCCTTCAGCTGCTTATCCCTAGAGGTAAGCTCAGCAGAGCCGTTTTTCAAGCCCTTGGGACTGATAATCACCCGCAGCGGCGCCGCGAGCAGGTCGGCGTCGGAGAACATAACGCCGGCGCTCACCTGACGGTCGTCATATAATACGTCGATGCCCCGGCTGGTCAGATCCCGATACAAGCCGTCGGCCGCTTCGCGGACCTCCGGATGGTCGGATCGCAGCGCGCAGAGCTCTACCGGCCAAGGCGCCACCGAGATAGGCCAGATCGGCCCGTATTCATCGTGGCTGGCTTCGCAGATGGAGGCAGCTAGGCGGCCAATGCCAATCCCATAGCACCCCATAAGCGGAAAACGTTGCCGGCCTTCCGGATCCGTATAGCGCATGTCCATGGATTTGGTATATTTATCCCCCAACTGAAAGATATTGCCCACCTCAATGCCGCGGGTCAGGGTCAGGCTGGGGTGGCCGCAGCAGGGGCAGAGGCCGCCCTCACAGGCCTTGGCCACGTCTGCATACTGAGCGGCCGGCAGATCGCGCGAGGGGTTAAAGCCCGTGGTATGGGTATCCGGTTGGTTGCCTCCGCATACGAGGTTATATTCACCCTGAAGCGATTGGTCAAAGACCATGCGAAGCTGCCGGGGCAGGCCCAAGGGGCCAATAAAACCGGCCGTCAGGCCGCTGGATTCATCCAGATCAAGGGCGGGATGGATTTCGCAGCCCAGATGATTTCGCAGCTTCGTCTCGTTGACTTCCAGGTCGCCGCGCAGAAAGACCACGATATATTCATCCGTCTCATTGACCTGATACACGACTGCCTTGCAGGTCTGGATCGGTTGGATATTCAAAAACTCACAAAGGGCCTCAATGGTTTTAATGCCTGGCGTATGAACGGACTGTAGCGGGGAAGGATCGCCCTTGGAGGCGGAGGAAGTGATACAGGGGGCGGCCTCCATGTTAGCCCGGTAGCCACAGTCGGGGCACAAAACCAGCGTATCCTCACCGGCCTCGGTCGGAAGCATAAATTCATGGGAGGCGCTGCCGCCCATCATACCTGAATCAGAGGCCACGGCGATGACCTGCGGCAGGCCTACGCGGGCGAAGATACGCTCATATGCCCGGAAACAGCGCTGATAGGTATGCTCCAGATCCTCCTGGCTGGTATGGAAGGAGTAGGCGTCCTTCATTGTGAATTCGCGCACGCGAATCAGGCCGCCGCGGGTGCGGGGTTCGTCGCGGAACTTGGTCTGAATCTGATAAATCATGAAAGGATACTGGGCGTAAGATTCCGCCCAGTCGCGAACCAGCTGCACCGAGGCCTCTTCATGGGTCATACCCAGCACCATGTCGTTGCCGGAGCGGTCGGTGAAACGCAGAAGCTCGCTGCCGATGGCATCATATCGGCCTGACTCACGCCACAGGGCGGCGGGCATGGTCACGGGAAAGAGGACCTCCTGACCGTCGATCGCGTCCATCTCCTCGCGAATAATAGCTTCGATTTTGCGCATAATGCGCTGCGCCGCGGGGAAGAGCGAATAAATGCCAGTACCCACCGGTTTCATATATCCGCCGCGCATCATCAGCGCCTGGCTGATAATTTGGCAGTCGGCCGGCGTTTCCTTAAAGCGTTTGGATACAAGTTGTGCGACCTTCATCGTAAACCTCCTTTATGACAAAAGAAAAAACGCTGTGCTTCTTGCACAGCGTCCGCATTCACCCCTGCGCAAGACAAACAGCACTTGCGCCCAAACGGACACAAATGCGCTATCTAGGGGGCAGGGAATCAAACCGTTTCATCTAATCCAACTCCTTTGGCATGGGCGTATTATAGCATGCTCCCCAGGCGCAGGCAAGGTGTTTCCCTAATATTTTGCCCGCAATTCTACTACTTTGCCAATGATGGTTACCGGCCGGTCCATAACCTCGTCATAGGTATAGAAAAGCGGATCAAAGGCGGGATTGGTCGGAAGCAGATACAATCCTGCCGACGTCTTTTTGATTTTTTTGACAGTAGCGTCGTCTCCATTTACCAATACGACGGCTACGTCCCCTGTTTCTGCGTCGGACTGCTTTTTGCAGATAATAATATCGCCTTCCTGCATGCGGGGTTCCATGCTGCGGCCTTTTACCTGCAGGGCAAAGAATTCGCCCTGCGCGGCCATATGCGGAGAAATTTCTTCATAATCGAGAATATCCTCCACCGCTTCGATGGGAATGCCGGCAGCCACGCGGCCCAAAACAGGAATTTTTACGCCCTTCGGCGTCTCTTCACCTGCATTCCCCAGCAGGTAATCGACCGATACGCCGAACAACGCGGCTAAACGGGGAAGCGCCGCGGTATCGACACGGCTGCGCCCCGTTTCCCAGTAGGAGTATGTGTTTTGATTGATGCCGATATGGGCTGCCACCTGCCGCTGCGTCAGCCCCTTGGCAAGCCGTGCCTGGCGAAGATTCATACAATCACCATCCTCATCCTTAGGATATCACAAAATATGATATATAGCAAGAGAAAAAGGATTATAGGATCATGAACTATGATAAAAATCCTTGACATATCAAGATATGTGATATATGATAATCACAAAATGTGATATTTGAGGTGAGAACATGGCTTTGGCACAAGTCAATCAGAAGGCAAAACGGTATGAATGGAAGCGAGCAGAGCGCACAAGGGGCGGATCGGCCTGCCGGCGCGGCATAAGCCGCCAGCATCATCGCGGCCTTCGGCTAAAACGCTTTCAGGCTATAGGGGGCATGGCGCTGCTGGGCATGGGCTTGCTGGCTGCGGTTGCCAGCGGGGGCGGCCCGGATGCGACGATAAGCGGGGAAGCGGTTGCTCTTTCGTCGGTTGGCGTGGGCATGATGCTTTCAGGCCTGGGTCTAGTAACGCATGCGGACAATTCAGACCGGGAGGCTACATTGCACCGCCGGCCTTCGGCAGCGCGGACAGGGCATGTCTCGGGAGAAAGATTTTAATATTTTGCCAGAATCGTTCTTGACAAATTGCGTAGACCGTAGTATTATCATATACGTCGTTACGACGTCTGGTCTGTTGGCTCAGTTGGTAGAGCACATCGTTCACATCGATGGGGTCACTGGTTCGAGTCCAGTACAGACCACCATATTATGACGTCACACTGATAGCGGTGCGGCGTGAGAAAAGCCTCCGATTTCTCGGGGGTTTTTCTTTATTTCTGCACCAGT
>CAJFUN010000027.1 GCA_904420205.1 Candidatus Parachristensenella avicola
CGAATCGTAGACATCAGCGTATTGATGGCGTGTGAAATCTGCGCTTCGGTGCCCCAAAGCCTCGGCAATGGCCGGATCACTAACGCCTGCATTGATTAGCGCTGTGCTTAGCATGTGCCGGAATGCGTGGCTTCCGACATGTTTTCCTAAGGCTTTGCGCCCAAGTCGCCCTAATGCTGCTGAAAATGCCGCTGCCTTTCACGGCGATTTTTAGGCAGACGGCGGCGGATCCAAGGAAATGCAAAGCTTTCGTGCAGATCATATTCATTGGCCGGTGTAGCAGGACTTTGAAGCTTAAAAATGCAAATATGCCGAACAAGCAGCATGATGCAGCAACTCTGTTTTGCATGTGAATCCATTTTGCGCAGACTTGGATGTGTCTGATACCGCCGGCAGTGATGACGGCCGCTTCAAAATGGATGTCATTCGGATGCGGTGCCAGCTGGAAAAAGCGATATGATAATAAATTACTCAGAAAATGCCTTTTCATGAAAAGTTCGGAGCATAGGGGTTTCATTGCTCCTTATATGATGAATCGATCCGGATCCGGCGGCAATGGACGTTGGATTCGGATTTTTTATGGCGGCATGATGACCTTCATATCATGGCAAAAATAAAGGCCTTGAATTAGACTCGAACCCATGCCTTTTCATAAAGAAGATAAGCCCCAAGGCATCGTCTCCTTCCAATAGGATGACGCCTTGGGGCTTTGCGTTTTATTCCGCAGGACGGATTAGATTGCTCACATAGGGCCGCTTACCGGCAAGCACCTCGTCATAAAAGTTCTGCTTCCAATCAATATAGGCGACGCTTTCCTCCAGCTCTTGGATAGAGGCCCGAAGCTGCTGCTGCTTCTTTTCCAGCATTTGCTTGCGCTGGATAATGGTAGAGGGCCCCTGCAAGCATAGCGCTAAATATTCTCTCATCTCCTGAATGCTCATACCGCATTTTTTTAGGCAAGTGAGATCTTTGATCCACTTAACATCCCGCTCGTCGAAAACCCGACGGTTATTATGGTCCCGTTTTACGTTGGGGATTAGCCCCTCATTGCAGTAAAATTTCAGGGTTTGATAGGTCATATCCAGATCGCGGCAGACCTGCATCATCGTATACACGGATTTTTGCCTCCCTTTGTTGTGTTTGCAAAAAGTTCATAAATAACACTTGACCGATAGCTACTACCGCAAACTATAATCGGTTAAAACAAGCGGTTCAAACAAACGCATTGTAGCACAGAAGGAACGCAAATACAAACATAGGAAAGGACTTGGCAAATGAAGGTCATACTTGTTAACGGAAGCTCCCGAAAGGACGGATGCACGAATGTGGCGCTGCGGGAGGCCGAACGCGCTTTGCAAGAAGAAGGAATTGAAACCGAACCGTTTTTTATTGGGAATGAAGCGCTGCCAGACTGCATTGCCTGCCGAAAATGTAGAGATATCGGGCGGTGCGTATTTCACGATGCTGTAAATGAATTCGTGGAGAAGGCGAAAGCTGCAGACGGGTTTATATTCGGTTCTCCGGTTTATTTTGCCCACCCCAGCGGGAGGCTGTTGACCTTTATGGATAGGGCTTTTTATTCCGGCGCAGCGGCGTTTCAGTTTAAGCCTGCCGCGGCGATTTTGTCTGCAAGACGCGCTGGCACAACGGCGTCCTTTGATGTCATCAATAAATATTTTACCATCTGCTCCATGCCGATTGTATCCTCCACCTATTGGAACCACGTCTACGGCGCTCAGCCGGAGGAGGTAGCCGAGGATAAAGAAGGACTCATGACCATGTATAACCTAGGGAAAAACATGGCGTGGCTGCTAAGATGCATCGCTGTAGGAAAAGCGCAGGGCGTAACACATCCGGACAATGCTAAGGTGCTAACAAACTTTATACGGTAAAGGAGGCAGCCATGAACAAAAACGCAGCCGATAAATCCCTCAAATTATTTTCCGGCATCTCGTCAACCCTGGGGCAGACAGATCCCGAATTTGTGGAAATTATCATGAATTTTTCTCAAGATGAGACGGCAAATGCAAATATCCTCACAGAGAAAGAGAAGATGCTTTGCATCCTGTCCGCTCTGCTTGGATGCCAGGGAATCGGCGAATTTCAGCATATGCTCCACGCCGCGCTAAATACTGGCCTGGATCCCGTAGCCATTAAAGAAGTTATCTATCAGGCTACGGCCTACCTTGGAATCGGACGCACCTATGATTTTCTCGTAGTGACAAATCAGATCATGGAACAGCACGGCGTTAAGCTGCCGCTTGCGCCGCAAGCGACAACAAACGAAGAGAACCGATTTGAGCGGGGCCTTGCCAAACAAGTGGAGCTATTCGGCGCTGATATGGCCAAACGCCAGACGGACGGCCCAAAACTTCGCAGGAATATCAATCGCTGGCTGGCGGATAACTGTTTCGGGGACTATTACACCCGCACGGGACTGAACGATCAGGAACGGGAAATGATCACCTTCTGCTTTATCCTTGCCCAGGGCGGTTGCGAAAATCAGCTTCGCGGACATACGGCAGGAAACTTCGGCGTGGGTAACGGCAAAGAAAGACTATATGGCGTCGTAGAACAATGCATGCCGTATATTGGCTATCCACGCAGCCTGAATGCTATGAACATCATTGATGAAGTGGCGAAAAAGCAGCAGGAACAATGAAAAGGAGGGTGTTATCATGAATCGTTTTGTATTCTCCTATCCGACAAAGGTTTACTTTGGAGAGAAAAGCGCGGCGCAAGCCTTTGAAGCGGAGCTTGGCAAGATGGGCGAAACGGTGATGCTCGCCTATGGCGGCGGCTCCGTCAAGCAAAATGGCGTCTATGACGAAATAAAAACGCTGCTGGAACAAGGCGGAAAAACAATCGTTGAATTTTCCGGCATTATGCCGAATCCCACCTATAAGAAGGTGCAAGAAGGCACGGCCCTTGTCCGGGAGCGCCATGTGGATTTTATTCTGGCCGTAGGGGGTGGAAGCGTAATCGACTGCTGCAAGGTAATTTCAGCGCAGGCCGTTTTGGATGAAGATATTTGGGACCTGGAGTATGTCAAGGGGCGATTCCCCGCTGCTGGAATTCCGCTGGGCGCGGTGGTCACCGCCTCGGGTACAGGGGCTGAAATGAATGCGAGCGGCGTCATTACGCATGAGGAGAAGAAATGGAAAGGAGGAATCTTCGGGGTTGCGCCCGACTTCGCCGTTCTCGATCCGGCATATACGATGTCCGTGCCGCCCATGCAGGTTTTCTCCGGGGCCTTTGATACCTTAAGCCATGCGATGGAAACATATTTCGGCCGCTCCGATCAGGACAACGTATCCGACGATGTGGCGCTGGCTGTGATGAGAAATACGGTGACCAACATGCGACGGTTGCTTGTAAACGTCCAGGATATGCAAGCCCGGAGCAATCTCATGTGGGATTCCGCCATGGCCGAAAATGGGATATTGAAATGCGGACGCCTGACAGATTTCCAGGCGCACCAGATTGAGCACCAACTGGGCGCTTATACCGACTGCAATCACGGCCAGGGGCTGGCGGTCATCCATCCCGCCTATTACCGCCATATCATCAAAGACGCGCCAGATCAATTTGCACGGTTTGCGAAAGTCGTATTTGACGCGGATTCGGCGGAAGCCGGCGTGGACGCGCTTAAAGACTTTATTATCGCATGCGGGCTGCCTACGAAAATGAGTCAGCTTCGGTCTACCGTGGAAATTACGCCCCAGCTGCTGCGGCAGGTGGCCGACACCTGCAACATCATCAAGACGGGTCCCCGGGAACTTAGCCGGGATGAAATTTACGACATTTTGCTGGAGTGCCTATAAATCAAGACGGAACCTTTCGCATGCTGGTATGAGCGGAAAAGAAAAAGAGGTGGCATATGAAAAAAGAGTTTCTCCCGCTCGTTGCGCGATTTTTCTTCTGGCGCTTTTGCTAACAGGGTGCACGGGCATGGGCGGCGCCTATGTACCGACGCAGGATGTTTCACTGGCGGGTAAAGGAGGAGACGAAAGCTTGCCTGCCCAGCAGCGTGCGGTCGACCCGCAAACGGAAAACGCTGCTTATCCATACGTTATACAGCAGCTATATGCAAGGCGGGACGATAAACGGATATACGGCGTGATCTATCTTCCGCAGGGTGCCGGGGAGAAAATGCCGACGGTGATATTCTCTCATGGATTTGGAGGCAACTATCAGGTTGGAGCGCCATATGCCGAGGCGCTTGCCCAAAAAGGATATGCGGTCTACTGCTTTGATTTCTGCGGAGGAAGCCCCGGCAGCAAAAGCGACGGCTCAACCCTAGAAATGTCTATTTTCACCGAACAGACGGATCTGGAAGCGGTACTTAACATGATCCGGCAACAACCCTATGTGGACGACGACAATATTTTCCTGATGGGGACCAGCATGGGCGGCGCGGTATCGGCCATCACTGCGGCAGCCCATGAAAATGAAATTAAAGGCGCAATTCTTCTATATCCGGCGTTTGTATTGGTGGAGGATGCAAAGGAGCAGTTCAAGAGCGCGGCGGATATCCCGGAAACGTATTATCATATGTGGATGACGGTCGGGCGCGTCTTTGCGGAGGATTTGCTGGACTACGACATTTATGAAGCCATTTCCGCCTATAAGAAAGATGTATTGATCATTCATGGAGATGCCGATACCATCGTGCCTCTGCGCGATTCAGAGCGCGCGTTGGAAGTCTATGATTCTGCGCGGCTGGAGGTTTTGCCAGGGGCCGGACATGGATTTTCGGGCGAGGATGCCGAACAGGCCATCCGCTGGATACTGACCTATTTAGACGCGCAGATACAACGAGCTTGAAAAGGGGGGACACTACAATGAAAACAAAAAGAAGCCTATGGGCGGTTATTCTGTCGGCGGCGCTCAGCCTTGTGCTGGCAGGCTGCAGCAGCGCTCCGGCAGAAACCCTTTCCACGACCAGCGCCGCTGCAACGGCGCAAATGGCAGAGCCCAGCCAAACGAGCACAGCCCTGCCGACGGAGTCGGCGCCGGAAGACATAGGCGAGGGGAAAAGCAAGATCCTAGTCGCATATTTTTCCCATACGGGAAATACCGAAGAGGCGGCGCGGAAGATTGCAGACTACACAGGCGCTGACCTGGCTGAGATTCAGCGCGCTGAGGAATACGAAAACCTGCAGGAAGAAGCAGAAGCGGAAATCCTGAACGGCGCGCACCCAGACATCACGGTATCCGTGGATCGTATTTCGGATTATGACATGATATTTGTCGGGTATCCCATCTGGTGGGACGAAGCTCCCGCCATGATTGTAACCTTCCTTGCGAATAATGACTTCTCCGGTAAAACGATTATTCCGTTTTGCACCAGCGCCAGCGACGACATCGGCAATAGCCTCCACATTTTTAGCGAGCTTTGCCCGGATGCGGAAATTGCGGAAGGCCTTACCGCAAACGATCTGAATGATATTGAGCCCTGGATCCAGCGGCTTGGCATCATGCAATAAAGGGGGAGGGTCCCAATGCGCAAAAGAATCCTAAGCGCAGGAATAGGGCTCATGATCGTGGGCGTTCTTGCGGCCTGCGGCATGCGCGGAGCGCCAAACCCAAAGCGTTCGGACGGCTCCGAAAACGGAAGCTATGCGCGCGTCGGTGGCACGCAGATCAAAATGATAACCGAAAACGCCGAGGTGATCATCACATTAAACGATTCAAGGGCGGCGGCGGATCTGGCGGCGATGCTGCCGCTGGAATTAACGCTGATAGAGCGGAACCGGTTTGCGAAAGGCATGACGCTGCCAGCGCCCCTATCCTCCACAGAATCGACGACAAGGGCGTATGAAATCGGCGATTTCGGCTACTGGAATGCCGGGCCTGACCTTGCTATTTTTTACGATGATATTTACGAGCAAACCATTGTCGACGTCATCCCGTTGGGTCATGCGCAGTCGGGCGCCCAGAAATTAGCCAATGAAACGGGAACGGTACGATTAGAACGGGTGGTTGAAGAAGGAGAGCAAAATACAAATGAGTAAGAACGTGTTGATACTATCAGCGAGTCCCCGTAAAGGGGGCAATTCGGATACCCTTTGCGACCAGTTCCAAAAGGGCGCGGAAGAGGCGGGCAACCAGGTGGAGAAGATCCGGCTTGCCGAACTGAATATCGGTTACTGCTCGGCATGCTATGCCTGCAAAACCCTGGGATATTGTGTGAAGCAGGATGATATGCAGCAAGTCGCTGCGAAGATGCGGGAGGCTGAAGTGATCGTTTTGGCGACCCCGGTTTATTTCTATACCATGTTCGCGCAGCTCAAAACCATGATCGACCGCACATTGGGCGCAGCGCAGAAGGCCGGCCTGGAAAATAAGGACTTCTACCTGATTGTAACGGCTGCTGCTGGCAAGAAGGCGATGGAGCGCACCGTGGAGGGGCTGCGCGGCTATCTGGATTGCCTGCCGGGCGCAAAGGAGAAAGCCGTTATTTATGGCGCTGGGGCATGGCAACTCGGCGATATTCAGAACAATCCTGCTATGCAGGAGGCATATCAGCTAGGCAAAAACCTATGAAAAAGAAGGAAAAGGAGCGATACTCAATGAAAAAGCGAATAGTTATACTTCTTTCCGCGATGCTGGCCCTTTTGCTGGCCGCCTGTAGCGGCGGAGAGCAAAACGGCGTATCGGCCCAATCCCAGCCATCGGCTTCGGCAACGGCGCCGCAGACAAGCCGCGCGCAAAGCGCAGATCAGAACGAAGAAAACAGCCAGGCGACGGGAACCTCATCTGAGACAAGCGGCGGCAATATCCTGATCGCATACTTCTCGGTTATGGAAACAGACGGCGTGGATACGGTGGCCGGCGCCAGCCGCGTCGCGGTGAACGGAGAGGTATTGGAAAACAACGAATACGTCGCGCAGATTATCCAGCGGGAAACAGGCGGCGACCTATTCCGCATTGAAACCGTGCAAGAATACCCCACGACCCATGATTTGCTGCTGGACTTTGCCTATGAAGAAAAGGCGCAGGACGCTAGGCCGGAGCTGGCAGCGCAAATCGAAAATCTGGACGACTATGATGTGATCTTCCTGGGCTTTCCCAACTGGAATGCCGACCTGCCCATGCCCCTTTACACTTTCCTGGAGGAATATGATTTCAGCGGCAAAACCATTATTCCCTTCACAATCTACGGCGGCAGCGGATTTTCCAGAACCATTCAGACCATTTCAACGTTGCAGCCCGGCGCTACGGTGATTTCGGACGGCCTCTCAATTTCCCGAAATGATGTGGCGGGTGCAGAGAATGAGGTAATCGATTGGGTCAATGGGCTTGATTTGACGGCGAACGCGTCGTAACAGATAAAAGGGCCTGCCTGTGATGGAACCGGCAAGCCCTTTCGGCTTATGGGAGGGTTATGCTTATGAAGAAAAAGTGCATTGGAAAGATTACCGTAGATTTGCTGATGACGGTACTGCTCCTCTTTCTGATGGCACGGCAGCTCACGGGAGACGTGGCCCATGAATGGCTGGGCGCAGGAATGCTGATTCTATGGATCGCTCACCATGCGCTGAATTGGAGCTGGTACGCCCGCCTTTTCAAAGGACGGTATACGCCTATGCGGATCTTGCAAGCGGCAGTCAACTTAGCCGTGCTGATAAGTATGCTTGGGCTGATGGTGAGCGGCATCCTTTTATCCAGAGAAGTCTTTGCCTTTCTTCCGATTTCTGGGGGAATCGCCTTTGCCCGCCGGCTGCATGTGCTCGCCGCCTTTTGGGGATATGTATGGATGGCTATGCACCTTGGCCTGCACTGGAATCGGATCCTCGGGATGGCGCGCAAGGCTGCTGGAACGGTCCCCGCTAAGCCGCTGCGCCTCGCTTTGCGGGCTGCCGCCGTTATGATTGCCGGATATGGCGTATATGCCTTTATAAAAAATCAGTTCTTCTCCTACCTCTTCCAATCTTCTACCTTTGTGTTTTTCGACTTTGAGCAGCCCGTTGTTCTCTTTTTTTTAGAGTATGTTGCGGTTATGGGCCTGTTCGTTTTCCTTGCTCATTATGGCGCCAAGGGCATACAAAAGCTGAGCGGCGGAAGAAAGGACGCTGCGGCAAGGAAAAAATAAACTTTCTTTCAGCTGCTTTCTGCTGGCCGTCTGATTGTATCGGCGCTTATCGGGCGCCGGAATACAGCGCCAGGCAGAGATGAAGCAGGCGCTCTATACGATTCGTCATAAGGCAAGATGGTATTCGCGGCTTATGGCGATTTTTTCATTTGGGGCGGATAACCCTTTGATTCGGGCTGCGCAATTGTGGCATCCGAGATGACGGGGTATTTATGCGCAGAGACTTTCGTATCCCAATCAAAGCGCAGGGGCCGCTCTATGGCAGCGTATATGCTGGGATCATCGAACGAAAAAGTTCAACGGGAGCGGCGCCCATGACGTGATCTAAGTCATAATACAGAGTTTTGTCGGATCGTCCTTCTCGCCATAAAGGCTTTTTTTCCTGTTTCGTTCCCCAAGCCGAGGGTTTTAGGCATGCGCCGCCCGAATAAGGGATATTGTTAATAGGACGGATCCTGCCTCAAGAGGCCTAAAAAGGATGAAAGCGGGGGCATGCAGCGACGCCTCCTAAGAGGCGCGAAGGATGCAGCCTAAACCGCGCCTTCTAAAAGGCTATCAAAAAAGCAGACCGCATCGTTGATCTCGTCCGGCGTGGGATGCCCTTTTGCAATTCCACCGACCAGCTTAAAGGGGCCGAAGGAATCGAAGCCGAAGCAGCCGTATTCGCCCATTATCCTTGCCCCACTTTTTTTCACTGCTTGGCTGATTGCATTTGTATAGCCTTCTTTCTTGGCGCCATAGGTGTAGAGGAAGAAGACTTTTTTCTCTTTGGGGAGCTTTTCCGCGGCCTTCAATACGGATTTATGAAATTTCCCGTAGTAGATGCCGGAGGCAAAACCGACCATCCCGTAACCGGAAAGATCGGCCGTGAGATCTTCCGTTGCGTTGATCAGCGTAACATCGTGGGCTTTTGCAATAGCATCCAAGAGTTTTTTTGTATTCCCGTGGTGACTGGAATGATAAATGATTGCCGTTTTCATGAGAAGTGCCTCCTTGACTATCATAGTATAAATAATATACTATATCTACAATAGCATGCAAGTACGCATAATCAATGTACTTGGTATCATCCACTATACCGGAGGACGTATGAAAAAGGAAATAACGGCGGAAGCCTATTTGCAGCGGGTCCTCACCGCTGAGGTGCGCGACGATTGCCCAATGAGGCGCACGCTGGAGATGCTGAGCGGCAAGTGGCGCACGCACCTGATTTATGAGCTATGCAAGCATCCTGCATGCCGCTTTGGGGAATTAAAGAAGGCGGTGCCGCGGATTACCAACACCATGCTGACCCAAACGCTGCGTGATTTGGAAAAACTGGGCATCGTACATCGGGAACAATTCAATGAGATCCCACCTCACGTAGAGTATTCCTTAACGGAAAAAGGCAGGGCGCTGCTGCCGGTGTTCACGGAAATCGCCAAATGGGGCGAAAAATACCTCGACGAACAGTGAACATCTCGCTGAAATTATCGGATCTATGGGCTGCGTCCAACCGTGGCTGCGTCACACAGCCCCCATACAAGATAAGCGATTAGGTATGCCCAAGGGCATCCGGCTTCCGGTGGACGGCTATTGTAAAAGCCCGGACAAGGAAGGGAATTCGGCCTCAGATCCGAAGGATGGATATGCTTAACAGCGAGCATGAAATCAAAGTAAGAAGCTTTGTTTGCAGGAGAGAATCACATGGCTTTTCAACTGATCGATATGGAGCGTTGGGCGCGGAGGGAGCATTTCGCGCATTTTATGCAGGAGACGGTTTGCAGCTATTCGATGACTGTGAACTTAGATATTACGGGGCTTAAAGGGCGGCTATACCCTGCGATGCTATGGCTGCTAACGGATACGGTGCATGAATTTTCCGAATTCCGGACAGCGGTAACGGAGGGGGGGCTGGGGGTATATGATGCCATGACGCCTGCCTATACGATCTTTCACCAAGAAACCCACACCTTTTCCTGCCTTTGGACGGAGTTTTCCGAGGACTATTCTACCTTCCTGAAAAGATATGAGGACGATCTTGCGCGGTACGGAACGAACGCGCATTACATTGCCAAGCCTGGCCGGCCAGCCAATTCCTTCGATGTATCCGCGCTGCCTTGGGCTACGTTTACCGGCTTTCATTTGAACATCGCAGGCGATGGAAAATATCTGCTCCCGATCTTTACCATCGGGCGGAAATTTGAGCAGAATGGATGCATCCATCTGCCTCTAGCCATACAGGTGCATCACGCCGTGTGCGACGGTTACCATATCTGTATGTTTGTGAATACCCTGCAGGAGAAGATCAAGCGCTTTATCGCGCAAAACGGGATAGATGACTAGTGCATTTTCGCGGCGCAGCGTGAGGTCTGGCCGCTGCAGGCGAGCATCTTCCGTTTCCAGGCGGGCAGCTTGGAGACGGACTTTTTTATAAGAACTTTTTTGTGCCGTAAGACGGAAGCTGGCTGGGCTGACGTGTTGGCCGTGAACTGCCCGAATCCCTTTGACAGGGTCAGAGGGATCGCCTACAATGAGCACGTATGAACCCAGGAAGCGGGGAGCATGTGCGGATGGATATATTGGGGATGTTTCATGAGGATACGGCCCGATGGTTTGCTGGCGCGATAGGCGAGCCGACCGAAGTGCAGCGGGCGGCCTGGCCGGCGATTGCCGAAGGGGGGCATGTGCTGGTTAGCGCGCCGACAGGCACAGGCAAAACCCTGGCGGCTTTCCTGGTGTGGATTGATCAGCTGAAGCGGCAGGCGCGGCAGGGAACGCTGGAGGACAAGCTGCAGGTTCTCTATATTTCCCCCCTAAAGGCTCTGGGCAATGACATAAGGGAAAATTTAAAGCGGCCTCTGGAGGGAATCGGCGGGCCGGAGATTCGTACGGCGGTACGCACCGGGGATACCAGCGCATCGGATCGGCAGAAGATGTTGCGCCGTCCCCCACATATCCTGATTACGACGCCGGAATCGCTGTATTTGCTGCTGACCTCCACACGGGGGCGGGAAATGCTATCGACGACGCGGGCAGTGATTCTTGATGAGCTGCACGTCATGCTGGACAACAAGCGGGGCGCCCATCTCATGCTGTCACTAGCGCGGCTTGATGCGCTCTGCGGTTCGCCGCTGCAGCGCATCGGCCTGTCGGCCACCATTCGGCCCCTATCGCTGGCTGCCGAATACCTGGCCCCTGGGGAGCCGGTGCGCGTGATAGCACCGCCCATGAAAAAGCGGGCGGATATGCAGGTAAACAGCGTGCTGCCCGATATGCGGATCATGACCGAAGGCAGCATCTGGCCCGACTTGTGCCGGGCGGTTTATGACCAGTGCCGGGGGATGAGGACGGTGATCGCTTTCCTGGAAGGGCGGGCGGCGGCGGAGAAACTGGCCCGTGGCGTCAATGAGCTGGCAGGAGAGGGCTTTGCCCGCACCCATCATGGAAGCGTATCCCGTGAGCAGCGGCAGGAGGCCGAGGAGCAGCTGCGCAGCGGTAAGCTGCGGTTGCTGTGCGCTACATCGTCTATGGAGCTGGGCATCGACGTGGGCGAGGTGGATCTGGTGCTTCAAATCGGCTGCCCGCTGACCGTTTCGGGCGCGCTGCAGCGCATGGGCCGGGCGGGCCACAGCCCCGGGCGGATTAGCGTGATGCACATCTTTCCCCGGACAGCGGCGGAGGGCGTCCCCTGCGCGCTGACGGCCGACGCAGCATTGGCAGGGGAGATTGAGCCGGCAAAGCCGCCGCAAGGATGCTACGACGTATTGGCGCAGCACCTCGTATCGATGGCGGTTGATGGCGGATACCGCGTGGAGGATGCACTGGCCCTTGTGCGCCGAACCTACAATTTCAAAGCGGTTACCCATGAAAAGCTTTGCGCCATTTTAGCGATGCTGGCTGGCGATTATGAACATGAGGTGGACCGGCCGGTGCGGCCGCGGCTCCTCTACGACCGGATCCACGGCGTGGTGCAGGGCGATTCCTATAGCCGCATGCTGGCGCTGTCGGCCGGCGGCACGATTCCGGATAAGGGTATGTTTCCGGCCTATCTTGCCGATGGCACCCGGCTGGGGGAGCTGGATGAGGAGTTCGTGTTTGAGGCGCGGGTGGGGGATAAATTCCTGTTGGGCGCTTTTGCCTGGCGCATTACCGATATCCGGCGGGACCGGGTTATCGTATCGCCCACAAATCCGGAGGGCGCTCAGGCGCCTTTCTGGAGGGGTGAAACATTAGGCCGGGCCTATGACACAGCCTTACGCTTTGGCGCAAGGCTGCGGATGCTGGGCGAAGCGTACCGGGCAGGCCGCCTGGAGGCGGCGCTTGTGGGGCTGCATATGGACGATGCGGCCGCCCGCAACGCCGCGCGCACAATCCGGGAACAGGTAGACGCCACAGGCTGCCTGCCCGATGACCGCACAATTCTGGCGGAACACTTTTCCGACCAGGCGGGGGAGCATCAACTGATGATTCATTCTGTCTTTGGGCGGCGGGTAAACTATGCCCTTTCGCTGCTGATACAGCGGGAGGCGACGCGGGCCATGGGCGTGGATGTGCGCGTCTTTGACGACGATGATGGGATCCTGCTCTATGGCATCGGGGGCAAGCGGCTGCCCGGAGGGCTGCTGTATCTGCCGGATCCAGAAGAGGCGGAGAGGATCCTGCGGGCAATGCTGCCGGCCACCGCGCTGTTTTCCATGGCTTTTCGCTATAACGCCGCCCGGGCGCTGATGATGGGCGTGCGTTCCGGGCGGCGCCAGCCCCTGTGGGTGCAGCGCATGCGGGGTGCGGAGACGCTGAGCGCAGTGGCCGGCCGCTGGGAGCATCCTTTGATGGAGGAAACGCTGCGGGAATGCTTGGAGGATTATCTGGACCTGGATGGGTTGAGGCAGGTGCTGGGCGGCGTACGTTCGGGCGCAATCCAGGTGCGGGAAATGCACCTGGACGCCCCTTCTCCCATGGCGCTGCCTTTGAGACGGCAGATGGAAAGCGCGCTCATGTATGACTACAGCCCAATCCCAGCCTCGGCCAAGCAGGCTGCACAGCAGGCCCTGGAACTGCAGGAGGGGGTAAAGCCCGAGCCGGGATTGCTGGAGGCCCAAGGTATGCGCAACCGGCAGCCGGCGAATGTGCAGCAGCTGCACACGCTTTTGATGACCGAAGGCGATTTGACGGCTGGCGAGACGGAGGTCCCAATCGAATGGCTGGAGGAGTTGGCCGCCGCCGGACGGGCGCTGTATATTGAGCCTGGCCTGTGGATTGCGGCTGAAGAGGCGGAGCTCTATGAAAAAGCGATGAAGGCGGGAGAGCGGCCGTCGAGGCTGCGCCTGGCCCGGCGCTGCCTGCGCTATCGGGGCCCCCAGGACGGCGATAGCCTCAGCGAACGGTATTGCTGGCCTGTGCAGGTCTGCATCGAGATTCTGGAGACCCTTCGGCAGGAGGGCGCCGCAGTTCAAAGCGAAGAGCGGTATTATCACCATGAGCTCTATGCGCAGGCACAGCGGCAGACGGTGATGGCCAGGCGGCAGCAGGCGCGGACGCTGCCTCCAGAGCGATATGCGGCGATGATGGCCCGCAGGGTCAGGCGTCCCGGCAGGCCGGAGGATCAGCTGAAAGAGGGGCTGGAAGGCCTGCTGGATATCCCATATCCTATAGCGCTGTGGGAGGATGTTTTGCTTCCGGCGCGGTGCGACGGATACCGGCCAGCGATGCTGGACGCGCTTTTGGCCCAAGGAGAGCTGTTCTGGCAGATTCATCCGGGCGAAAAACCGATGCTGTCCTTCCATCGCTATGAGGATATTGACTGGGATGCAAAGATGCCGGAGCAGCCATTGACCGGGGATGAGCAAACCATATTGACGGCGCTGGAGAAGCGGGGTGCCAGCTTTGCCCATACGCTGGCGCCGCTTCTGGGCGCGCGCCCGGTAATCGATGTGCTCATAAGCCTGGCCATGAAAGGGATGGCCAGAGCCGACAGCCTGGTGCCGCTTCGCCAGTGGCCCGCCATGGAGGCCGGACGCAACCGGCAGGCTAAGCGCGTGGCCAAGGTGCGGGTCATGGCGCAGCAGGCCGGACGCTGGGAACTGGCCAGGCCGCTGAAGGTGCCGGATGAGGAGGGCCTACTGCTTCAGGATTTTGCCCGGCAGGGGGTGCTCTGCCGGGAAACGGCCGGCCGGGTCCCGTGGAACCGAGCCATGGAGCTATTGCGGGTCTGGGAGTATACTGGGCAGGCGCGAAGAGGCTATTTCGTTGCCGGGCTATCCGGCGCCCAGTTCATCCTGAACGGCGATTATGCCCGAATAACGGCTGCATTGCAGGATCCCGGGGAAGAGGCGCTGTGGCTGAATGCGGCGGATCCGCTACAGTGCTGGGGTAAGGCGCTGCCCCGGGGAGATGGGATGTCCTTCCAAACCCTGCCGGGCACAGCGATTTGCTTGATTGGCGGCCGCCCAGTTGCGATCCTCAGCCGTCAGGGCGAGGTGCTGCGGCTGCTGCAGCCCGAGGCGGCCGGGCCTGCGCTGGCGGCGTTCGCTCGGGACTTTGCCCAGAGACATATCTTTCCGTGGCTCAGCCGTATTTTGATCCGCCAATACCCGAAGGAGGCCGAATCCGCGCTGCTGGAAGCCGGCTTTACCCGGGATATGATGGATTGGACGCTTTGGCGCAGCCGGTAAGGCGGGATCGCCGTTGACAGAGAGGCCCGGCGGCTGATAAGATAGCGTAAATATCCCCACCAATACCTGGACGAAGGAGGACACCATGACCCTACGAGGACGGCTATGGCGCGCCGCGGTATGCCTGACGGCGCTGCTGCTCGTATCCTGCGCGTCTCAAGCGCCGGCGACGCAGGCCCCAGCGCCCACAACCCCGAACCAGACGACCGGCACCCAGGAGAGCGCGGGCATTATGAGCAGCTTTTCCACCACCGATCTGGAGGGGAATCCTGTGGATGAATCCCTGTTGGCTCAGTATGATCTGACGATGGTAAACGTATGGACGACCTATTGCGGCTACTGCCTCAAGGAGATGCCGGATCTGGGCGAGCTGGCCGCCGAATACGAGCCCAAAGGCGTGCGTATTCTGGGCTTGGTCACGGATGTGTTCAATTCCGATGGCAGCATCAGCGAAAGCCAGATGGAAGCCACGCGGCAGATTGTTGCCCAGACGAAGGCGGATTATCCCCATATTATCCCCTCGCAGGAGCTGTACGGCATTCTGGCGAGCGTAAGCGCCGTGCCTACCACTTTCTTTGTGGATAGCCAGGGGCGCCAGGTGGGCAGCGCCTATGCCGGTGCCCAGGATAAGGATGGCTGGATTGACGCCATTGAAAGAACGCTTCTGGAGGTAAAGGAATGAGAGGGCTGAAGCGGTATGGCGCGGGAGCCGCCCTGCTGCTGATAGGTGCGGCTTTTCTGGCGATTGGCGCGCTTCGGGGCGAGGCGGAGACGGTGTTCCGCAAGGCGGTCAATATCTGCATGGAGTGTATTGGACTTGGGTAGGGTGCTGCATTGGATCAAGGACAACGCCCGCATCGCCGTGCAGTTGTGCTTTACCGCCTTGAGCAATGGGTATGCGGCGGGCTTTGCCCAGGGCAAAATCTATCGGGGCAAGGGGAAGATGGTCTGCATGCCGGGGTTGAACTGCTATTCCTGCCCCGGCGCGCTAGGCGCCTGCCCAATCGGGTCCTTCCAGGCCGTGTTGGCCGACCGAAACTATCACTTTGCCTTCTATGTGACGGGTTTTTTGATTATTTTCGGCGCCCTGATGGGGCGGCTGGTCTGCGGGTGGCTGTGCCCCTTTGGGCTGGTGCAGGATCTGCTCTATAAGATCCCCTTTGTGCGGAAGATAAAAAAGCTGCCGGGCGACCGATGGCTTCGATACCTTAAATATGGCATCTTGGTGGGTTTTGTGATCATCCTGCCGCTGACGGTGCTGGATATCGTGGGTCAGGGAAGGCCGTGGTTCTGTCAATATATCTGCCCGTCAGGCACACTTTTTGCCGGCATCCCGCTTATCGCGGCCAATCCACCGTTGCAGGCGGCTTTAGGCTGGCTTTTTACCTGGAAGACGGCGATCTTAGTGGTTCTTGTACTGCTCTCGGTGGTGGTATACCGGCCCTTTTGCCGCTATCTATGCCCGCTGGGCGCGGTGTACGGCCTTTTTAATCCTGTAGCCATATACCGATATCAGGTCGATCCTGCGCGCTGTACGACTTGCGGACGATGCCAGAAGGCTTGCAAGCTCGACATCCCGGTGTACCGGCAACCCAACAGCCCGGAGTGCATTCGTTGCGGCGCATGCCGCAAAGCGTGCCCGGAAAGCGCAATTTATTCCACCCTTACGCGGAAAAATAAAAAGGTGCGGGCAGCAAAGGAGCGATAGCGGGCCGCCTGAAAGAGAAAACGCCGGTATCCATGCAGTGTGGATACCGGCGTTTATGCTATAGAATTTTACGGAGCGGGCTTGCGCAGCTCGGCCGAAGCCAGCTGATGAAGGGCGAGCAAAAAAGACTGAAGCGGCGGCATGCCAGAGCAGGACGCCTCCATAATGCAGGAAACGGCATGGGGAAGGCAGCGGGAAGCAGCGGATAAAAAGGTGCGCAGATTGCCATACACCAGCCGGCGCGTAATGTGGCCGCGCTGGGCCAGCGGCCAATAGATATCCGATGAAAAGCGGATTTCCCCGGGCGGCCGTCCGTCCTGCACCATGAGATAGACGGCTGCCGCCGCCAGATCATACCCTCGGAACCGCTCCAAGGCGGCCAGTTCCCGAAAGACGGCCGTGCGCTTGACCCGGCCAACACCGGCTTCCATATCCGGCGGGAACTCAGCGGCACTCATGACGCCCTCCTTTTGCCAATCGGCCGGCCCGGCGCCTGCGCCGGCAGGAGACGCAACCGGTTGCCAGCAGCGCGCGACGCAGCGCCGCACAGCGAGCCTCCAAAGCCTGGATCTGCAGCTGAAGCTGCAGATATTCCCTGAATTGCTCCCTGCTGGCCGCCGAAAGTCGGCTGGCCAAGCGATGCAGCTGGCCGGAACGAGCCGACCGGCTACCATAGTTACGCATGGCCTACCATCCCCTTTGCTTGATTGATAGGTATATTATAGCAGTAAAACTGCTATAATACCACACGAAATCCAAAACGGTCGCCAGACTGATTGAAAAATGCGGACGCTGTTTGATATGCTACATATCAACAGAAATGAGAAAAGAAAGGCGGCGGTACTCAACAAGATGCGGACACTCCCACAGCGGCTTACGTTCCTGATGGAGGCCGTCGATACGACGCCGGGAAAACTAAGCCGCGACTTAGGCAAGGAACGCAGCTATATCAGCCAGATCCTGAAAGAGAAAATCAAAACGCCAAGGCCTGAATTTTTTGAATATCTTCAAAGCCGATATAACGTGAATCCTATTTGGATGAAAACGGGCGAGGGCGAACCCTTCCTAGAGGGCGGCAGGCAGAACAACATACCGGCGGCCTCGTTGGTCAATTTGATTAACCACCTTTCGCCGGATCGCAGGTCAGCGGCGATCGTCGTCCTTCGGGCGCTGGCTAAAGCGGACGAGGCAGAGGCAGAAAAAGGGAAGAAACGGTAAGCCGAGCGGGATATGAGCCGCCAGCGCAAAGGCACATATGGACGGAAGGTGTGGAAAGCCCGCCTTCCGTTTTATGTTGGCGGAATTTTCCAAGAGCATAGACAATGGCCGGAAACGGATGATAGGATGATCGTACAAGGAAAATACAAAAGCACGGAGGAAAACGCATGGCATATCGAATAAAAGTGACGGTGATCGATAAAAAATTGTACCCGGAGCTGCAGCGGCAATACTGCGCTGATCCCAATGCGGGACCCTGCCCCTGCTACAACGTGGGAGACGAATTTATCTTCGCGCGGGACGATAGCCGGGATGATTTCTGGCATATGGGCCTGAATACGCTGGTAAAAACGAAAGGAGATCCGAATACGATTGCCGGCGGCCCCCAGATGCCGCACTGCTCGGAAGCGTGGGACGCAATATCGCGCTACATCTATACCGGGCTGCAAGGGGGCTCCATTATGCGGGGATGGATGAAGGAAGAAAACACGATGATCACCTGCTGCTCCGACGGAACCCGGCCTGTAATTTTTAAAATCGAGCGGCTGGATGAGGCATAAAAAAAGAGAAGGTCTCATGATGCGAAAACGGGTTGTGCCGGCCAGTGAAAGCGGAGCACAGGGCGCATAGGAACATACAAAGAAAAGGTAGACAGCATGGCGATCTTCCATGTGTCTACCTTTTTTCTCACTCCACTTTACCGGCGGGCAGCCTTGCTATTCCGACAACGGACTTACGCCGGCCTGGGTCAATAGATCGGCACTGATGGGGCAGCCGAACCAGTCGTATAGCCGGCGGGCCGGACTGTCCTGCGGCTCGTCCTTACGGATCACAAGATAGCCCTGCGTATGATAGGGGTAGCTCTTATCTTTAACGGTTTCGGCGGAAGGCGTGACACCGTTGACCGAAAATACCTTTAAATCTTCCTCGGCATATACATCATCCAGATAGGTCATGATGCTGTAGCCGATGGCATAGGGATCCTCCAGGCAAATATTGACAATGGTGCTCATTTCATCCATCAGATAAAAGCCCATATCCTGGAAAGCCGGGATATCCAACCCCTTAAATACCAGCTTTTCAAAAAGCCGCTGGCTGCCGGATTGATCGTCGCGATAGTAGACGGATATGGCGTGATCGGGTCCACCCAACTGGCTCCAGTTGGTAATCTCACCTCGATAAATGGCGATCAGTTGCTCATGGGTCAGGTCGGTGACGGGGTTAGCCTTGTTGCCGATAAAGACAAGGCCGTCGCCGCCGTAGAGCTTCATCTCTACCTCGACGCCCTTCTGGGTTAAGTAATCCTGCTCCTCCTGGGTGGGAGCAGCCAATAGCGCTAGGTCGGCCTTGCGGTCGGCGATGTTCAGCCAAGCGTTATGCGTGGTGGAGCACAGCGGCTCGCTTCCTGTGTAACCGTAATTTTTCACAAAGAGGTTATACAGCGCGGTGGTGACGGGCTTACGGGCCGTGGAGCTATCCAAAATGGGAAAATCGCCTTGCGCGAAAAGCTGCCCCTCGGTGTCGGCGGCGCTTAGGGGCGTAATTGCGCCGGTTTCACCGTCCAGATAGTGATAGGTGCACGGTTGGGCATAGTGCTCATAGGAGCCGTAAGTATTCTTTTCTCCCCAGCCCACAGATTGCGACGCGGAAACAATCCATCCGCTGCCCGCAGGCTCGGCGGTCATATATCCACCGCTCTGTCCGGAAACGAGCACCGTATCCTGACCGTCAGCGGTCACTTGATGTAAAGCAGGCGGGGTATTGCGCTCATAATCAGAGGAGGCGATATAGTAGAATCGTTGGGCGGAAGCGTGGATCAACGTTGCGTCGGTGGGAATCGAGGCGGGCAGATCTGTCGTTTCGGCGCCGTTGGCCTGCGCGAATTTCCAGCTTCCCTTCTGGTTGACTGTCACCGTGTAATAAACTCCGCCGGATACGGGATAAAGGCTCATGATGGAGCCGCTGGTTTTTTCTAAGGTTGTTGCGGCGCCGGAGTCTAAGCAATAGCTGACCAGGGAGGAACTTTGCTCCTGGGTCCAATCGTTTTGCGTATAGTAAAGGTAACCGTCCTTAAGTTTGAACAGGTGGGACTCCACGGTGGCGACCATCGTGTCCTTGCCGGTCGAGAGGGTAAGGTGGTGAAGCTCCGGGACAAAGGGATTGCGATGGCCGTCTTCGGTGGTGCTGGCTATGGCGTAGACCAAATCGTCGCCGTCCACGGCATAGCTCTGCACTTCCGGCAGAAGCTCGAACCGCTGGGCCGTTGGAATGTCATAATAGCATAAGGCCTGACGGCCATCCATGAAGTAAACGCGGCCGTCTTGCTGGATGACATTGGAAACCGACTCATCCAGCACGCGGGTCAGTCCGGTACCATCCTTTTTCTGGCGATAAAGCCGGTCGAATTCCAATGCATTGGCGTAATAAAAGACATCTGGTTCCACCGGAATGGGCGTAGGGGCGACGGTTGTTTCAGGCTGCGTCTGGCTGGCCGTCTGATCCGGCGCAGGCGAGGCGGCCAGATCAGGCGGCGCGGAGGCATCCGGCAGGGATGCGGGCGAGCCGCAGCCTGCGAGCGTCAGGGACAGCAGGGCGACCAGCGCCAGCGACAATAAGCGGGGTTTCTTCATGCATTCTCCTTCTTTCTCTTTCCTGCGGCGGTGCCGCTGGAATAAATTGGCCCCCAAAATGATAGCTTACGAACAGAACCTTCAATTAGACGAAAAAAAGAAATGAAAATGCGCCGAAAAATCAACGAATCTTATAGCATGACGGGAGAGAATCCCGCATAGGATGGGATGACAGGCCATCAAAGAAAAAGAGGGAAGAGCCATGCAGGGAAAGCGCAAGGCGGGCTGGAGCCGCCAGGAGACAGAGTACTTCGCCCAGTGCCTGCTTCAGGCAGGGCAAACGGGGGAAACCCTTACCCATGTGTTTGAGCGCGTGGCCCGCCAGACGGGGCGCAGCGCTGGGAGCGTTCACAATTTCTACTATGCACAGCGCGGTGCGGACGGATGCCTGCGGGGCGCCAGAGTGGAACGGGACAGCCGGGTTTTTACCAAGGAGGAAAGTTTGGCGTTGCTGGAAGCGGTTATGGTTGCCCGCGCCTGCGGAGGATCGGTGCGCGCCACCGCCCAGCGGCTGTCTCAAGGCGACCCTACCCAGATGATGCGGCTACAGAACAAGTATCGGGCCCTGCTGCGCCATCACCCGGAATGGGTAAAAGAGGCGGGGGAACGGTTGGCCGAGCAGGGCGTCGAATTCTGCTGGCCGGGCGGCGATTCGGATTCGGAAAAGCGCAGCGAGAGCCCCGCCGACAAGCAGCTTCAGGAAACCGCCCAGCGGCTGCGGCAGATGCAGCGCCGGCTACGGGATGACAGCCGGGCATTGGGCATGATGGCCCAGCAGGCGGAGCGACAGGCTAAACGGGGCCGCCAAGGCGGCGGTATTCGGCGGGCGCGTACCCCGTCTCAGACTTGAATACTTTGGAAAAGTAGGATTCGTCGGTAAAGGCCAGCTGGCTGCTGATTTCACGGATGCTTAGGCGCGTATCCACCAGAAGCGAACGGGCGAGGTGAAGCTTGCCCTTTAGCAGATATTGATAGGGCGTTATCTGATAAGCCTGACGGAACAGCCGAATCATATGGGTGCGTGAGAGATAGAGTGAAGCGGCCAGATCGTCTAAGCGGACGCGTTGGTAAAGCCGTTCGTCGAGGGCCTGGCGTATGGCCTCGGCTGCAGATGTCGTCCGGTAGGCGCGTCGGGAGCGGCTCAGCTCCAGAAAGAGGGCGTGCAGCGCCAACACGGCCCATTCGTGGCGGCGGCCGGCGGGCTGGTCTGACTGCAATACCCGATGCAGGTGCTCCATGCGGCGCTCTACCGGCGCATGGAGGATCTCCACCGGCCGGTCAAGCCCATAGGCCTTTTGCAGATAGGCCAGCAATGGGCCGCATGCGTTGACCCATATCTTTTCGTAGGGCTCTCGGGGGTCGGCGCCGTAGGTATGGGGGTATCCTTGGGGAAGCATATAGAAATCGCCGGGGCCGACGGCATAGCGATGATCTCCTTCCACAATATACCCCCGCCCGGACCGGATATATTCCATCACGCAGCATTCCGAGCAGGCGCGGGCAATGGTATAGCCGGGGCTGGGATAGGTAACGCCGGCCAGCAGAAAGGTAACTGCATCGTCGCGGTATTGCGTGTTCATAAAGCGGATATCTTCATGGGTCAAGGGCATTTGATCCTCCTGCTGGTGGTCATATTCTACTGGTTATCGGTCATATAATTGCTTTTTTGCTCTGATAGATGATCATATAATAGGGATATCATCTTGTCAACAGGAGGAAACCTCATGAAAATGCGCCCACCCGCCGTACCGTTGATTACGGTGGATCCCTACTTTAGCATCTGGTCCATGGCGGACAAGCTGCCAGGCGAGGATACCCGCCATTGGACCGGCAAACCGCACCGGCTTACCGGCGTGCTCACCACCGGAGGAAAGTCGTACCTGTTCATGGGAAAAGGCAATATGCCCTGCATGGAGCAGGCGTGTCTGGAGGTAGACGCCCTCAGCAGTAGCTATCGATTTACCTGTCCGGAAGGCGCGCTTGTGGTGACCTTTACCACGCCGCTGCTGCTGGACGACCTCATGCTTGTATCCCGGCCAATCAGCTACATCGCCTTTACACCTATAGGCCTGACGGATGCCCGGATTACCCTGTGCTGCGACGAGGAGCTATGCTTGGATGAGAAGGGACAGGCGCCGGTGGTGGCGGAAAAGCTGGCGCTGCCCGGCTTGACCGCCGCCCGAGCAGGCAACCGGGTTCAGAATCCCCTAAACGCCGACGGAGATGACCTTAGAATAGATTGGGGATACCTGTATGCGGCGACGGACGTGGCGGGGGCCGAGGCGCTAGCTGAAAAGGCCGGTGCAATCGGCCTGCGTTTCCCCCTGAAAGCCCCCGCGGTCGTTGCTTTGGGCTATGATGATGTGGCGTGCATCGAATACTTCGGCGAACCCCTAAAGGCCTACTGGAAGCGGGCGGGCAAGCCGCTGGAAGCGATGCTCGGCCCAGCGCTGGCAGAGTATGACCTGCTGAAGGGCCGGTGCGACAGCTTTGCTGCCGCACTGAAGCGGCAAGCGGAGGCGATCGGCGGAGAAAAATATGCCGAAATCTTGGCCCTGGCGTATCGCCAGTCCATTGCAGCCCACAAGTTATGCCTGGATGGGCAGGGCCAGCTGCTATTTATCTCCAAGGAATGCTTCAGCAACGGGTGCGCAGCGACCGTGGATATCAGTTATCCCTCGATGCCGCTGTTCCTGCTCTATCAGCCTAAGCTGGTAGCGGCGATGATGCGGCCCATCTTCCGCTATGCCGAGGGGCCAATCTGGCCCTTCGATTTTGCGCCCCATGATTGCGGGCGCTATCCGAGGCTTAATGGGCAGGTATATAGTGATAGCATTGATCCAACCTACCAGATGCCGGTGGAAGAATGCGGGAATATGCTGATCATGGCGGCTTGCCACGCGCTAGCGGAGGGGGATGCCTCCTTTGCCCTGCGCCACTGGAATACGTTGACCCAATGGGTGCGCTATCTGCTGCGCTATGGCACCGACCCGGAGAATCAGCTGTGCACCGATGACTTTGCCGGCCATCTGGCCCACAATGTAAACTTATCGATTAAGGCGATCATGGGCATCGAGGGTTTCGCCATCCTCAACTTGATGGCCGGGCGAACGGACGAAGCAAACCAGTATACCTGCGAGGCCAGGCGCATGGCGCGGCACTGGGCCCAAGCGGCTGCAAATGGCGACGGTACCTTCCGGCTGGCTTTTGACCAGGAAGACTCTACCTCCATGAAGTATAACATGGTGTGGGACTGGGTTTGGGGTTCGCGTATTTTCCCTGAAGGCATGATGGACCGGGAATTGAAGGGATATATTGCCCGCTTAAACCGCTATGGGCTGCCGCTGGACAGCCGCGCCAGCTACACCAAAAGCGATTGGTTGGTGTGGTGCGCGGCGATGATGGATAGCCGCGACGACTTCATCTCCATGGTAGACGCCCTGTGGCTGGCCTATCATGAATCGCCCTCCCGCGTGCCGCTGAACGATTGGTTTGATACCCAGACCGCCAAGCAGGAGCAGTTCCAGAACCGCACGGTGCAGGGCGGCCTGTTCCTGCCGCTGCTGCTGGCGCATGGTTCTCTGCGCCTAAGTTAATCCGATTTATCCCCCCTGTCGAAAGACAGGGGATTTTTTTGTAAATTTAATGATTATCATTAAAAAAATATTGCTATTCATTATTATACATGATACAATGAGCCGTAATGAAAGGCCGGCAGGGGAAAGGGGCAAAGGACCGGGTTGAAAAGCGCGCTTAAGATCATTTGCTGGGATCCCCATAGAAAAAGCGCCAGGGAGGTATGAATGGAACAGAAGCAACGAATGCAGGCCAGCTGCGCAAAGGCGGCCCTGTGGATTGGAATTGTGTTTTGGTTGGTCGCGCTGTCGCTGGTGCTCCGGCTGATTTATACGGGCTATGCGGCCATCGTCCCCGCGCAGCGCTATCATGCGGAGCCCATGGCGGACGGCAGCTGGCATATCGCCATAGAAGGAAGCCCACTGGCCTTTTCCAATGTGGCAGATCACAGCCTGATCTCCTCCGATGAGAATCCGGCAAACCCCAAGGCGCTGCACCTGATCCTGCTGGGGGCGGATCTTTTGGTTCACACAGCCGTGGCGTATGTGCTTTTTCTGCTGCGGAAAATGCTTTCGGAAATCAGCGGCGGATGCTCGCCATTTACAGCGGAATATGGCGCCGATATCCGGCGCATGGGGTATACCGTCATGGGGGCATTTGTCCTACCGCACCTTTTGCGGGTGACGTTGGTGGGCCTGTTTTGCCAAGGCCATTGGTCTTATTCGGCTGGCAGTATGGCGGCGGGCATTCTGGTAGGCGGCTTATTGGTGATTCTTGCCCGGATTATCGATTACGGAGCCCTGTTGCAGCAGGAAAGCGACCAAACGCTGTAGGAGGCGGCCATGGCGATCATTTTGCGGCTTGACCGGGTGATGGCTGACCGGAAGATTTCCCTGGCGGCCTTATCGCGGCAAATCCATCTTTCTCAGGTAAACCTCTCCAACCTTAAAACGGGCAAGGTGCGCGCCGTTCGGTTTTCTACGCTGGATGCCCTTTGCCGCGTGCTGCACTGCCAACCCGGCGACCTTTTGGAGTACCAACCAGAAGAAAAAGCGGAGGCGTCGGAGGAGAAACTGACATACTGATGTCATATTCAATAGGATAACATGGAGGTATCCCAAGGAAAGGAGCGGATACCGATGGAAAAAGAACGATTCTGCCAGTCTTGCGCGATGCCGCTGGACGAAGACGGAGCGCTTTGGGGGCGGGAAGCTGATGGGTCGCTGAATGCCGATTACTGCAAGTATTGCTATGACCATGGCGTCTTCACCAGCGACGTTACCATGGAGGAGATGATTGACTTCTGCGTGCCTATCATGGTGCGAGAAGGCATGGAGGAGAAGGCGGCTCGCACCATGATGGAGCAGACCTTCCCCCATCTGAAACGCTGGAAGCGGTAAAAGACGCTGCAAAGCAGCAGGAAAATGGGGCAGCGCGGGGCGGAGGGCCGCTTATCCTTCGCCCCGCGCTGCCTATGAAGGGCATGCTGATCGCAGGCTGCGCGCGGATTGACAAACCATGCGTGTATGATAAGCTGGGAAAGGCAAACGATGACGCTTGGGATACAGGGGAGGAGGCGGTTTTCATGATTCCAAAGCGGCTTACCTATGGCGACACCATCGGCGTGGTATCGCCCAGCCACGTGGCGGAGCGCGAGCGCTACTGGCCCATGCTGGAGGGGCTGCGCAAGCTGGGTTTCCATGTAAAAGAAGGAAAAAATCTTTACCGGGATACCTATGGATACCTGGCTTCGGAGCAGGAGCGGGCCGACGACATCAACGCCATGGTGCAGGACGATAAGGTGCGGATGATCCTATTCGGCGGGGGTGAAGGGGGAAACGAGGTGCTGCCCCTTTTGGACTATGCGGCCATTGCGCAGCATCCTAAGATTTTCCTGAGCTATAGCGATGGAACCTCCATTTTGAACGCGATTTATACGCGGACGGGCCTAGAAACCTATTATGGCCAGACGCCGGGCATTTTTTCTGCCATACAGCCCTATGACGAGGCGCAGTTTCGCGCCCATTTCCTGGAGGGCGGGGTTACGCGCCTGACGCCCAACAGCCCCTGGATCACGCTGACGGAGGGGGTCGGCCATGGAACGCTGCTGGGCGGCTATCTTGGAAACCTTGCTTTGATGGCAGGCAGCGCGTATTTACCGCTGCAGGACTGCCGGTATATCCTGTTCCTGGAGGATCACGAGCGCTTTTCCCCAATAGCGCGGGTCAGCGCCCTTATCGCCCACCTGGAGCAAGGCGGGCTGTGCGACCGCGTGGCAGGGCTGCTTTTTGGGCATTATTCATCCCCGGTCAATCCTTGGCTTTTGGAGCGGCTGCGCCGGTTCGGCCAGCGCCATCAGGTACCGGTTGCCTATTGCGACGACTTTGGCCATGGTGATAACCACGCGATCCTGCCCATCGGACGCAGGGCAAGTCTGGATACGACAGGATCCGGCTGTCTAGCTTTTCAAGATGAGGATTCCCATGATTAGCAGCATTGGATGAGGAAAAATAGATGGAAACAGGATGTCTCATATGCGGGGCCCCGCTAGTATACCTGAAAGAAGCGGAGCCGATGGAATGCATGATTTGCCATAAAAAGAAAAAAGCAAGGCCCGATGTGTTCAGGGGCACTACATCTGCGATGCTTGTCATACTGCGGGGCTGGATACCATCATAAGCCTATGCCTCGCGGAAACATCGAAGTGCCCCGCCGATATTTTAGAAAAGATGATGTCCATGCCCTTTTGCCATATGCATGGTCCGGAGCATCACGTCATGGTGGGGGCGGCGCTTCTTACCGCATATCGTAATGCAGGCGGGAAAATCGACTTAAAACGCGCCCTTTCTGAAATGGTTAGCCGGGGGAAAGAGATCCCCGGCGGCAGCTGCGGATTCTGGGGCGCCTGCGGCGCCGGCATTAGCGCCGGAATTTATCTGTCCATCGTTACGGGCGCCACTCCTTTGGCGGATCAGGCGTGGGGGCTCTCCAACCAAATGACCTCCAGCGCTTTGGCGAGGATTGGAGCGGTAGGCGGGCCCCGATGCTGCAAGCGCGATGCCTATCTTGCCATCAGCGAAGCCGTCCGGTTTACTGAAGAAAAGCTGAAAATTCCCATGGAATGGACGGATATCCGCTGCACACGTTCCTGGCAGAATCATCACTGCATCCGCGAGAGATGCCCATTTTACGAGGAAAATCAGAATCACGGATAGGATGTGCGCTCTATACTAAGCATTCCAGCGCTGCCCCGGCAGGGGCATAGAGGCACATCGCAGCGCAAAAATGGCCAAGCAGGCGCGTTCAACGCTTGCTTGGCCATTGATCATGTTATCTTAATCGGTATCGATCAGCATACTTTGGCACGATAAGGCAGCAAATGCCGTGTGAAATGCCTATGCCTCCAGTAAGGTTACCGGTAAATTCCATAGCGCTTTGCTTCATCTACAAAAGCCATTAGGTTTTCCCAAGGAACCTCAGGCTCCACAAGGTGGGTTGGAGCCAGCACAAGCCCGCCGCCGTCGCCTACCGTGTCGATCATCTCCCGCACTTGGCGGCGCACATCGTCGGGCGTACCGAAGGGGAGCGTGGTCTGTGTCCCAATCGTACCCCAGAAGGAAAGCCGATCACCATATTTTGACTTGATTGCTCGAGGATCCATACATTCGGGCTGCACAGGATTGAGCACGTCCACGCCGATTTCAATAAGCTCGGGAATGATATCGCGGATATCGCCGTCGCTATGATAGAAAGCCAGCATATCGGGCTTCACGGATTTGGCGGCGGCAATGGCGCGTTGCATGGTCGGCTTGAGCCAACGGCGCCACTGGCGGGGGCTCATCATCATGCCCCGCTGGCTGCCGACATCATCGCCATATACGATCATGTCAATGCCGCACTGGGCCAGACGGCGGGCGAACTCGCATTGCACCCGGGTGATGCGCTCCAGCATGGCCCGCGTCATATCCTCGTCCTCCAGCATATCGACCAGAAACTGATCCATGCCGCGTAGGTACCAAGCGGGCTCGAAAATCTGCAAGGCAAAATAGACGGCCATCCGTCCGGAATCCTGGATTTCACGGATGCGTTCGGCCACGCCTTCCCAGCGGTAATCCGCCAGTAGATCGGGCAACGGGAAAGCCTCCACCTGAGCGGGATCGGTAAAATCCTGCATGGGATGAAGCATCCGGGTGAAGTGATGGAATCGGCCTGGCGCATAGCCGACGCCCCATTCGTCTAAATAGGTTCCTTCGGGCAGTTGGGAATAATAGGCGCTGTAATCAGGCGTATGGCGCGATGGCGCGATGGAGACATAACGGATCGGCAGGTCAAAGGCCTCAAAGAAATCTTCCGTGCCCGTTTTTTCCCGGCAGGTTTTGATTTGATCTTCACATAGCGTGAAGAAAAAGGGAACATGATGGGGACGCTGCCTTCGCAACGCCCGGAATAGGTTTTCACGATGGGTCATGGCGCACCTCCTGATCCCATTATATCTCCGGATACCGCGGATGTCTTTGTCCCTAGGCGTCCGAAGATTTGCACGAGAGTGAACCGGGCGGAAGGAGCGCGTCGCGGTAGCGGCTGGGCGCGAGCCCATAGACAGCCTTAAACCGTCGGGAAAAATGATGCAGCGAGGTGAAGCCGGCCTGCTCGGCTAGGCAGGTAAGCAGGGCGTCGCTCGCGCGCAGCTGTTCGGCGGCCCAGGACAGCCGGAGCCGTTCGACATGCCCCATAAGGGAGAGGCCGTAGCCCCGGCGGCATAACCGGTTGAGATAGGAAGCGCTGACGCCCAGCGCCTGGGACAGCAGGCAAGGGGACAGCGGCTGCGATAAATGGCTTTGGACAAAGCGATCCAGCTGCAGCAGCAGGCCGTCTTCAGCCCGGCGGTTTAGGGCGGCATCCGGCATATCAGGCGCAGCCTGCCGCTCGGCCAAGTGCAGCAGGATCGCCTCCAGATATTGCGTCATGCGCTGGCGGGCGATACCCGCGCCAGGACGCGGCAGGCCCGGATTGGTATAAACCGTACCTTCAAAACCATCCAACCGTGCCTGAATCAGCCGCTGAAACAGGGCCGGGAGGGGCGGCGACAGCGGGAAGCGTTGCCCCTGGGGAAGCAAGGACGGCGCAACTTTAAGGGAGAAGGATAGGGTAAAAAAGGCAGGGGCCTGCCGGTTGCCGGTGCTCCAGAGCACATGGTGCTGATTGGGCGAAAGCAGGAAAAGCTCGCCGGGATGCAGCAGATACCCGCGCTCATCAGCCAGTAGACACAGCTGCCCCTGCTCCAGGCAGAGCAATTCCCAAAAATCATGCCGCTCGCCGGGAAAAAAGAAATCTACGCCTTTTTGCTGGTAAAAAAGCGTATGTACAGCCGTAACCTGCACAAGCTGTTCCGCTGTCCAGGTCATGATTCCTGCCCTGCATCCGGGATGGGACAGTAGCCATAGCAAGCCGGGCAGCCGGTCAAACGCGCCCAGCTTGGATTACCGTAATCAAAGTGCCACCATTCCTCCTCATAGTTGGTGAAGCCCTGGGCGGCCATAAGATGATAGAGTAGGCGGCGGTGATTGCGCCAGGTCAGCGATTCGCCTGACAAGCCGGGCCGCTCATAGTAACGGGTGGCAGCGTGTGGGCGAAAATCATCAAAATCCGTACCCATGGGAAGTGGACGCCCATCCTGATAAAGCGTCAGGTCCACCGCCCCGCCAGTCAGATGGCTGGAAGGATACAGCGGGTCTACCAGCGGGGAAGCGACAAAGCGGCAGGTTTCTTCCCAAAGGCGTTCAGGGGGCCAATCGGGATGAAGGCCGGCCAGACGGGAGCGGTAGCCGTCAAAAAGCGCCTGCTGTACCCCTTGGGGGCGCAGCCCGTCGAATACGGCCAAGATCATCCCTGAATCCAGCTCCTCGGCAACACGGCAGAGCCGTTGAGCCACAGACCGGCGCAGCCATAGGCGGCGTGGCGCTACAGCGATCCCCTGGGCGCGATAGCTGGCCAAAAAGTGAATCCTGGGATGTAGATGGGTTGCGTCAACGGCCGGCTCGCCGCATTCCTGCGGGATGACTTTAGGACCTTCCGGCGGGGCGGGCGGGATGGGGCGATCCATCCAATCGTATAGCATAAACGTCTCCTTTCCGGCGGATACATACCCGCGACGTAGATGCATAAAAGGGCCCGCGCTATGCACGAGCCCAACAAAGCATGGGAAAAGCTACAGGTGAAACTGACGTTCCTGGCCCCGAATCCAAATGCTATGGCGGGGAAAACCGATGTCGCGGGCCATTTTCTGGGCGCGCAGCATCTCATACCCGACGAACTGGGTGTGATGGCCGTCGGAACCAAAGGTGATGCGGCGGCCCCCCATGAGATAGTACCGCTTCAAAATGGAAGGCCCGGGGAGCGTAGCAGGACGGCTGCGGTAACCGGAGGTGTTGATTTCCAGCGCCATGCCCGAACGAATCACCGCCTCCAACACAGCGTCAATCTCTTTGGGGTAATCCTCGTACCGCAGCTCGGGATCCGCATATGGCGCGAATTTGCTGACATAGTCCAGATGCGCCAATACCTGCGCCACTTGAGCCAGCTTGGGAATTGCCTCCAGCAGGAAATCCAGGTAAGCGATATAAGCCTCGCGCTGGGTGCGCCGCTCAAAGTACTGGGGCTCATAAGGATCCAGCTTGTTGACGAGATGCAGGGAGCCCAACACAAAATCGGGCTTGACCTGATGATAGCGCCGCATCGCTTCCGGCCAGTATTCCGGCACATATCCAAGCTCCATACCGCGCTGGATGCTCAGCTGGGGATACCGCTCACGCATCTCGTCGATGGCCTGAATATACGCCTCCGGATCCTGAATATCGAATACATCGCCAGAGGCGTTCGGGCAGATATCCACATGATCGGTAATGGCGATATGGGTCACGCCTCCGGAAAGAGCAGCCTTGCACAGCTCGTCCGGCGTTTGGGTAGCGTCCAGGGAAAAGGTGGTATGAAGATGATAATCCGTCAGCATGGTCATGTCCTCCCGCCCCATTATAGCGGGACGAAAGGGAAAAATCAACGCGGTGGACGCGCTAAATTTTGTCTGGGCATATTAGGTAGGGGCAGTCGGCTGCCAGATCATGGGGCAATGATTCGCGGACAGACTCCATGACATAGCAGTAATAAGCGGCCGCTGCGGGCCCAACGCCCTGCACATCGCCAGAAGCGATGCAGGACATGACGCGCTGATATAGCTGCCGGGTACGAAGGGCTTGTTCGGGAATATAGCGGTAAAAGAGCAGAAACTGCCCCCACTGCAGCATATGCAGCAGCTGCTTGTAGATCGTGCGAAGGCCAGGAGAAGCGGTATAGCGCAGGATAAATGTATGCCACCAGGTTACCGGATTCGCGTCGTTTTCCATAAAAGCGTTATCCTGCGCAAGACGGCCGGCCTCTGCGCGGGCGCTGGCCGGAGCGGCGGCAACCGCCTGCGCAAAGATATCCGGGCAGGTAAGCGCCAAAATTTGCAGGGTATAAAGGTGGTTTATCACACCCTCCCGCAGCGCGGGATGATCGTAGGGCGGTGCGAGTTGGCGGCAGGCGGCAAAAGTGACTTGCGTGCCTTTGCCATTGATGGTGCGCGCTACGCCCAATTCGTTGAGATAGGCTAGCGCCTTGCGCGCGGTAATTTCCGATACTTGATATTGCTGAGCCATCTGGGCTAGGGAAGGCAGCAGCTCGCCGTCGCGCAGCTGCCCGTTTGCCATCTGCTCGATCAGCTTTAGCGCAAGATCCATATACAGATGCAAGCGCCCACCGTTGCCGGACCAGGTGAACTCGATGCTGTGCATTGGAATGCGGCCGCAGGTCATGCCCTCCAAGTGGCGCTTCAGTGTGCGATAGCTCATGCGGTAAAAGCGCATGATGCGCAGCGGCGCATCTTCTGCGTCCGGAGCATCCAGGCTCGCGGCGATCTGATAAAAAGCGGCGCGAAGGTCGCCGATTTCCATTTCCGGGCAGGGGTGATCGTGAAAGACCATGGACAAAAGCCCTACCCAAAGACGAAGCTTTAAGCGCAAACTATCCAAGATCGGGTTTTTTAGCGTGCCAAGCAACTTGTCGATGACGGAACGCGTCCAATATGCCGTGGAGGATAACGCAGCGTCATGCTCGGCTTTTCGGGTCAGCTCCAGAACGGAGCCGCCGCCAGCGCGCCATCGGGCCGCGCCTTCCATGACGAGACCTGGATACAGGTAGCAGATGCAGTCGCAAAGATCGAGCAGCGCCTCCCCTCGCTCAGCAAGAAGTTCGATCGAATCCTGCGGCTCGTCCCCGCCGGGAAGACCGATCACAAGCGCCGGCCTGCCCTTTACGCAAGAGATGACCTGGCTGGTTTCCAGCATGCGCAGCACGCGGCGGATGGTCGTAATGCCCACGCCGTATTGCCGGCAAAGCTGTTGTGCAGTGGGCAGTGAATCCCCAGGCGCCAATTGGCCCTGTTCAATCTGCGCAAGGATGGCTTGGTAGACAAAATGATAGCGGGAGCGCTCTTTAATCATGGAACGGCCCTCCTGAGTATACCCTGTAACTTTTTCTTCATTATAGCGCAAAAATGGTGTTGCTCACAGAAAATAAGCAAAATTATATGAAGAATAAATTTTGTTGAGAGCTTTAATGCATTTTGTCAATAAATATCAATATAAATCTTGTTGTGCTTAAGATTCTGTGATAAGATATAGCCATATAATCAAGGATGATGTTAACGTTTGACAAATCATAAGCGTTGACCTTCTATAGAGAGGAGTAGACAAGCGTGAGTCAGGAAGAAAAAATCATAGAGCTGGCCAGGAAGGACGAAAAGCGCGGCGAAGATAAAACGCGTGTGGTGTCCCTGCGTATGCGTGAGGAGCTGGTGCAGCAGCTGGATGCTCTAAGCCAGCAGACCAATCGATCCCGAAATGATATTGTGAATTTCCTGGTGCAGTACGGTGTGGACCACTTAAAGATCGTCGACCGCTAAAAGAGCGCTCCATTTCTCAAACGGCTACGGCGCTCTGCGCCCTATCGCCATAAACCGCTTAAAAGAGCGGTTTTTTTCTTGCCTAAGGAGGAAAAGCTGATAAAAAAGCGTATGATAGAACAAGAAAATAAGGAGAAGGCCAATGCAAAGCTATGAATGGAGGGGCTGGCGCTGCTGCATGACCGGTGGCAGGGAGGGGGCCCCTACGACGGTATTCATCTTGGGCCATGGAGATACAGCGCTGCTGGAAACGCTCTCGGTGCGCTTTCCAAGTTGCCGGCTCATCGGCGTATACCCGCCGGACTGGAACGACAGCTGCACGCCTTGGCCCGCGCCGGGCTTGCGGAAAAAAGATCGGGCTTTCGGCGGCGGCGCCAGTGAGACGCTGTCGTTTCTGGTAGAGCGGTTGTTGCCATGGGCACGGTCGCTGGAGCCCATTCCAGCATCAGGGCCGCAGCTTATGCTGGCGGGCTATTCTTTGGCAGGGTTAACCTGTTTATACGGACTTTATCAGGGGATGCCCTTTGGCCGCTTTGCCAGCCTGTCGGGTTCGCTTTGGTATCCGGGCTGGACGGAATATGCCCTGCGCAGCACGGCCCCCGCCGCGGCCCAAGTCTATCTATCGCTGGGCAAGGATGAGCCCCGCTCCCGTCATCCCCTGCTCAGAACCGTAGGCGAAGCTACGGAGACGACGGTGCGGGTGATCCGCGGCCAACTGGCGCCCGGCCAGGTATGCTTCCAGTGGAATGAAGGCGGGCACTTCGCCGACTATGCCGCACGGTATGAAAGGGCCCTTCGCTGGGCATGGGGAGATATGGCATGCGTACATTGATTTTATACGGCTCTCCCCACGGAAGTAAGGGAGATACGGCAGCCTTGGTGGCAGCCTTTTGCGCCCGGGTGGGGGGCGATTTTGACTGGGTGGACGCTTACCGGGCGGATATCAGCCCATGCGTGGACTGCCGAGCTTGCTGGCAAGGGGACGGATGCGCAATCAAGGACGGCATGACGGAAGTATACCGCCGGATTGCAGACAGCGACGCAGTCGTGATCGCATCGCCAGTATACTTTTCTTTGTTAACCGGGCCGCTGTTATCCGTGGGCAGCCGGCTGCAGGCTTTTTATGCGGCCGCCCGCTTTCGGGGCGTGCGCCTTGCGGGCAAGCCTAAGGCGGGCGCTGTGCTGCTGGCCGGCGGTGGGGACGGCGCCTGCACTCCGGCGCTGCAGGCGGCACGATGTCTGCTGAAGCAGGCAGGCGCAGAATATATTGGATACGCCGCCTCGCTGGGCACGGACAGCATCCCAGCACGAGAGGATCCGGCGGCCCTTAGGCAGGTTGCCGATTTGGCCAGAGCGGTCAAGGACTGGGCAGCACGGCGGACAGATATCCGATGAGAAAACAAAACAACCGGCGTTTACCTAAAACGCCGGTTGTTTTGTTTTCCCTAAAGAGCGGATCTTTACGGCTCATCCAGCTGCAAGCTGCCGCTGCCGGAGCAAATTCGCTGCATCACTTTTGCCTTGTTCCGAGGCGCATAGTGGTCTTGCCGTTCGCCGAAAAGGCCAAAATATACCTCCATCAGCCCACCAATCTGCCCGGGATCCGTATGCTGGAGCATGGAACGCTGCATCAGCAGGCGAAAGGTATGGATGGTTTTAATATACGGAAGACGCCGCGCGGCTAGATCAAATACTTGTTCCAGCAGGGCGGCCTGCTTCTGCTCCCAACCAGGCAGGCCGCAGTCAGAAAAGCCAAATTCTGTAATCAATACCTTTTTGTGGCCGTCTCCATGGCGGGCCATAACGCCATAGGCAGCATCGTTAACCGAAACCCACAGCCCATCAGCCTGCTCCTCGGGGATGTATTCGCATTGCGCTGGGTAAGCATCCTGGATCCGCTTGGGATTCATCTGGGTTTCCATATAGGGATGCCAAGCCAAAAGATCAAAATAGTCATCCGTGCGATCGGACCAGAATTGCCCGCTGTGGATACGCTGATAGACGCGCTCCAGCGCGGTCGCTATGCCATAGCCACGCGGTACACAGGCAGGCAGATCCCCGCCTAAATCGGGTATGGACAGCGTAGGGGAGAAGCTGACAACTTTGGCCTGCGGATTTCCCTGGCGGATGCCCCGAGCGGCAAAATACATGAGATCTACCGCAATATCCATCTTTTCATCGGCGGTAAAGCCCGGCTGGCCGTATCGCCAGCCGACGGGGTGCAGGAAAATATCAGCATTCCATTCGTTGCCCACTTCCCACTGGGTTACTTGGGGAAAAAGAGCGGATAAAGTGACCCAAGAACGCTCCCAGAGCGCAAGCGTGCGCATATATAGGCTGTCGGGAGCAAGGTCGCGGGGATACATTTCGCCGTTTCCAGCGCGCAAGGGGTTGCCGGCTAAATACCAATCGTGATTCATGCCGGTAATCTCCCGATCCTGAGCCCGATGCAGATCCAGCACACGGGTGTAGGCGGCGACGGCGTCAGGCCGGGGCGTAGCGGGATCAGCCAGAAGCTGAGGAATATGCATCCATTCCCTAACCGCGGTAAAGCCGACGCGGCGCATGAGCTCTACAGCGGCCAGCGGATCGATTTCCCCGGATAATCCCCGGGCAGCAACTGGCTCGCCAATGCCAAATAAACGGTTTGCTTCCATGCTGCGCCTCCTGATTTGGATAGAATTAGATGACCGTTACGTCGGGACAAAGCATGACTTTGCCCACCATATCCGCCTGATCGGGATCCCACAGCGCTTCACCCAAAAGCGCGACGGCGGCAGGCAGCGACGCTTCCAGCATACCGTCCTCTGCCAGCGCGGTCAACGTGGTACGGCGATTGGGCAAATCCCGAAGCAGCCGGACAAAGTCCTGCAGAAGCGGAAGCTGCTTCATCCAGCAGGGATTGGCCTGCTTCCAAAAGTAGGCCTGGTGGCGAGCGCGTTCCGCACGCCAGACAGGGTCGGTTTCGCCCAGAAGGAACGGCCCCTTCTGATGCTCAAAATGGGGCCAGTCCAAGCAGACCATGGCTTTTAGCACGGCCCCAAAATCTTCGCCGCCCCGCAGCGTAGCAATTTTCCGTGTGAAGGCCAGCGTGGCCTTGGGGTCGTCGCTTTTGCGGGGGTCGTAATGGTAGGGGAAGCCGCCGCAATCCTCCCAGGTAATATTGACCCGGGGATCAACGGAAGCGATCTGCTCAAGCCGGTCGTTCACACTGGTAGCATGCAGGCCAAATTGAATCCAGAGGTTGGGATGGCGCTCCAGCAGCTTGCCCGCGATAGCGTTCACCCACTGGCTGGCCAGGGCGGCAATGGAATGCCCATCGATTTCCTTATCGCTGGTTTCCGTAAAGATCTGGAAATAAACGCCGTCGCCACCCGCGGGCAGATATTGGTGCTCATAGGTTTCGATGACCCGCTGCGTCCATTCGGCCAGCGCCTCTTGGTCGCCGGGATGCACGGTTTCCCCCCAGCACCAGGTAAAGCCCCAAATGAGCTTAACGCCGCGCGAATGGGCATATGCGACAACCTCCGGGGCGTTAATGGGAACAAAATCGTTCCAAAGGATCAGCGTGTTGAGCTTGGCGCGAGTCATGTTGTCAATAAAACCACGATAATCATAGACCGTGTGCCCCCAGCACCATATCCCACGATTTTCGATGGCGGGCGACGAAGCTTTGCCCCAAGGATCCAACGGATGCTCCAGCGGATTGGGCCGGATCTTCACCCAATACTGTCCGGCATAGCGGCGTGCCGCCAAGTATTCATGCTCCAGGTCACGAACGCCGTACAGCACGCCTGACGCATCATAGCCTAAGATGACAATGGCGTCCCGATCAGGACGATAGGGGCTCCTTCCGACGTATAGACAGTATCCCTCGGTCCGGGTAGGCGGGGTGAGAAAACCCTGTTCAACAAGGCGGGCCAGATGAGGATTGCTTTCGCATGTACCGATCAGCACGGCGTCGCAGTCAACATCCGGGGCCTGCTGCGGGCCATAGGCGGTTAGCACATAAGGCAGATGCTGCTGAAGCGCGGCGTAAAGCTGCGTAAGGGCATAGCCTTCAGGCCCCCGGGTGGAGCCATAGTATAGCTGATAGCGCCGGGAGCCGTGGGAAACAGCGTCCATAGAAATCAACCTCCTTTATGGAATAAGAATCATCCCAAGCACTGCGGAAAGGCCGATGACAGCGGGAATAGGAAATTTGAAACGAATGAGCGCAAAGGTGCACAGGATGCCAATCAGGGCGCTTTGCCAGCTGAAAGCCCATGCAGGCGCATAACTTTCCAGAGCCAAGGTGACCATGGAAGCCAGGATCATGCCGAAGCAGACCGGGCGGATTCCCCGCATCAAGCGGCCCATCACGGGGCTGTCCTTAAAGCGCTGAAGCATCAGCGCCGCCAGCAGGCACAGCGTCAAAGAAGGGGTAAGCACACCCAAGGTCGCCACTAGGGAGCCTAGATTCCCTCCGGCGTGGATGCCCGCGAAGGTGGCGCAATTCACGCCCAGCGAACCGGGCGTCATCTCGGCGATGGCTACGATATCGGAAACCTGGGCGCTGGTCAGCCATCCATGGCTGAGCATTTCTTCATGGATCAGCGGCACCATGCTTAGACCGCCGAAGCTTAAAAAGCCGATTTTTACAAAGCAGAGGTATAGATCAAGAAACAGCATCTTTTCCACCTCCCCGGATCAGTAGGCCTGCCGCCGCGCCCAGCAAGATGATGAGCATATTGTTCATGGTGGTAAAAAGGCACAAACACAGAGCAGCCGCCGCCAGGAACCAGCCAAGCTTTTCCGCCAGCGCCGCGGACCTAAGCTTGAGGGCGGCCGCCAGGATAATGGGCGCAACAGCCGCACGCACGCCCGCCATGGCCCGGGCCACCAAGGGAAGATCCTTAAAAGCATCGTAGAAGTAAGTCACCAGCGTCAGCACAAGAATGGAGGGGAGGCTCAACCCGATGAGGGCGGCAAAGACGCCGCCTAACTTCCCCACACGATACCCAAAGAGCACCGAGATATTCGCGATCATAATGCCGGGCAGCGAACGCCCTACGGACACCATATCCAGCAGCTCCTCTTCGGTAACCCAGCGGCGTTTGTCGACAAACTCGTTCTGCATCTGCGTTACGATGCTCCAGCCGCCGCCAAAGGTGAAAAGTCCGATTTTGAAAAACTGGCAAAACAGGGTCGTGATGCATTTCAATCGTTCGCTGCGCAAGGATTTAACCTCCTCTGTGATGGGTTGTTGGAAAAACTGGGCTGAGCGGGCGCGTTTTGGCCAGGAACGGCCGGAAGCAGCAGGCTGTGTGGCGAAAGGATCATACCGAGATCCATTACATCTTCGATATAAGCCAGCGACGCATGCGCCGGTAAACGGTCAAGGGCGGCGCTGATAGCCTGAAAAAAGGGCGGAATTCCCCCTCGATCCCAGGCTAGCTTATCCGCTAGAAAAAACAGCATGTCTGCTATGGAGGGATTGGGCTTTAGCGTGGTATGGCAGCGGACTGCCGAGCGCATATATGAATTGGTTACCGATCAAAGCGCCTGCGCCTTATCGGCGGATACCTGCTGATGCAGTAGGTAGGGATGGGCCCGCTCAGCGGGATCCAGATCCAACTTTGGGAAGCGGCATATGTAAGCATCCGGCTGGGCGTCAGCACGGCGGAAATATCGTGCAGACATGGGGCGTTACTGGACAAGGGGGAGAGGCATCCCAAACGCCAGGCCGGCGCCATAGCCTGCTGCATCACCTATCGGCAATGCCTTGCAGCGGCCTGCCATGCGAAAGTAGGAAAGATTCGCAGTCTGCCTGAAGCCGGCCGGCGTAAGGCGGCTGATGCAGATGGGGAAAAACGGCAAGTTGAATCATGGAACGCTTCCGCTAAAAGGCGGGCCCTGCAGCGTTAACCTTCCTCAGGGTAGCCCAGCGCCCGAAGCTCATCCAAGAAAGCGGTTTTTTGCTGTGCAGTTAGGCGAGGCAGGGGGCGGTTGGGCTCGCCTACGTCAAAACCCTGCGCGGTCAACGCGGCCTTCACACCGGCAATGACATTATAGCGCAGATAGACGGCGATCGCGTCGTCGGCCTTATATTGCAGCTGCCGAGCGGTATCATAATCGCCGGCCTTAAAAGCATTATACAGCGCGACAAAGGTGCGGGGCATATTATTATAAGTGGAGCCGATGGCCCCGTCTGCCCCCATCATCAGCCCCAGCAGGCAGGTCTCGTCGGGCCCATTGATGACGTTGATGTTACCGCCGTCCAGCTTTTTCAGCTCGCGCATCATGAAATAGTCAGAATTGGTGTATTTCAGGCCAATAAAGCCGGGAATCTCCAGCATCCGCTCAATGGTGGACACGGCAAGGGGCGCTCCGGCCAAAGGCGAGGCATAGATCAAAAGGGGTAGCCCCTCGGAAGCATCGGAAAGGGCCTTATAATAGTCGATGATCCCCTGCTCGTCATAGTGGTAGAAGATCGGTGGTACCGACGCGATTGCATCCATGCCAACCTGGCGGCTGTGCCGGGCAAGACGGGCGGCGGTAGCTAGGTCGCCGGCTGCGACATGGTTGATCAGCTTTAGGGGCTGAGGCGTCGCATCCTTGGCGATTTCCACAAGCTCCATTCGCCGGTCAGGCTTCATGGCGATCCCTTCGCCCGTGCCGCCGCATAGATAAAAGCCGGTTACGCCGGTACCGGATAGGTGAGCAAGAAGCCTGCGCAGAACAGACTCGCGAAGCGTCCCGTCTTCGTTCACCGGCGATACCAACGCCGGCATAATGCCTGTAAAGAGAATACGGTTTTCCATGCTATGCCTCTTTCCGGGAAGCTGGTATGGGGGAAGCGGGGATGCGGCAGGCAGCTTCCCATAGCCTGCCGCATCCATATGATATCCTACCGAGCAAGGCTCCGTGCCCCTTACTCGACAGGATATACGGTCCGGATTTATTCCCGCCAACGAAGGCGGTAAAGCTGGGGTGTAATTCCTTCATGCCGCTTAAATAGGTTGATAAAATGGCTTGGATTTTCCATGCCGACCCGATGAGCAATTTCCGATACGGTAAGGCTGGTGGTTCGCAACAGCTCCTTCGCGCGGTTGATCCGGGTGAGGATCAGGTATTCGTTAGGCGTAGCGCCTACATAACGTTTAAAAAGCTTTTGAAAGTAATATTTATTCATGGCATACCGCCGGGATAAATCCTCCAGGGTGATGCGCTGCGCATAGTGTTCAAAAAGATAGCCGCGGGCCAAAGCGACGGCCTCAGGCACGCCCTCGCCGCATCGATCCCCTAGGAGCGATTCCATGGCCTGGGTCATGGCCTGGGTCAGAAGCCCAGCCGCGCGCACTTCGCGGGCCGGGTCCGGCCGGCCCGGGGCGCAGCAGTCGATAAGCTGCTCCAGCAGCGACCCCACAGAGGCGCCTGCGTTCAGCGTAACCCTACAGCTGTCGGGGCTCAGTGCTCGGAATTCCCCATAAAAGGCGCAGGCAACCGGCCCGGCGCAATGGACCCACAGACCATGCCAACGGCCCGTGTCGGGATCCGTGCAATAATACTGCGGCCTTTGGCAGTCAATCCAGAACAGATCGCCGGGCAGCAGGCGGTAGCCCCGGCCCTCATATTCCAGCCGTCCGCCGCCCTCCAGCGTCAGATGCAGCAAGTAGGAATCCAGGCCGCTGCGGCGGGTATCATAATTAGGCCCAGCGATAAAATTACCCGCCTCCTGCACGTAAAGAAAAACCGAGCGGGTCACGGCCGAGGGGGTGGCCGCAACCCAGGAGGAGTCGGGCGCAATGTCCAGCGTATAGGTTAGATGCGCGTCGGCCATGTGTCCCTCCTTAGGCGAATGGGCTGTTCGTGTGCGCATGAACGGGTCATGCATATGATAAATATAGGCAGGGCTATGCCGGAGCATGCAGATGGGATAACCCGGCGTAAAGAAAGCAGGGCATAACCAAACGGGCGTCCGGTCGCAATGAACATGGAACTTAGCCGGTAAACAGGACCTATGCGCACCTATGGATCAAACGACATGATCATTCATTATGCCGATAAAGCGCGACCCAAATTCTCCGGGTATCCCGATGGGCAGATCCTGAGAGCGATCTGCAAAGGGGCGCTAGAAAGCCGGTGAATTTGCCTTATGGAACGCCTCTCCATCCGGCAGAGATTTTTTCCCCATCAAGGCTCGTGTTGATTTCCCCATACATCACATTGAAGCGGCTAAAGTGTATCCGCTAAGCGAGCAATTTTTCAAAATTTACGTCAAGCGTGCATGGCGATGCGGCGGCCCAAAGCGGTGCCAAGCATGGAATAAGGGGTGTTTCCAAGACTTGCAAGGGCCTATATGAAACAGTATAATACTAGTATAGGCATTTGAGCCAGGCGGGTCAACCCGCGCAGGAAGGCTCATAAGGAGGTAATCGCATGGAAAAAGTGACCTGGAAGGGCTATGTAAAGGACGGCATGCTGGAAGAGTATAAGCGCCGCCACGACGAGATCTGGCCGGAAATGCTTCAGATGTTTGCCGAAGCGGGCGTCCATAACTACACGATCTGGAACGTGGGCAACGAGCTTTTCGGCTATTACGAGTGCGAAAAAGGCGCTCAGTACGCCCTGGACTACCAAGCTAAGAGCCCCGTCGTGGCCAAGTGGAACGTCTATATGGACGATATTTTGACCTTCGAGATCGACCCGGCCACCGGCAAGACTGCTGAAATGCGCCTGATGTTCGATATGAAGTAATCCATCGCAGCCCGCCGCCGTCTCTCGCGCAGAGGATGGCGGCTTTGATTATCCCGGAAATTTTCGCTTTTGGTTGTCGAAAGGGCGAAAGAGGTGGTATACTACAAGATAAAAGTCTGAAGGAGTCGATGATATGGATTTTAAAGCTGCCATTGCCCAAAGCGTGGCTGCGGCCGCAAGCCTCGAGGCTGCGGATGTAGCGCAAATGCTGGAAACACCCCCTTCTGCCGACATGGGCGACTATGCGCTGCCCTGCTTTAAGCTGGCCAAGACGTTGCGCAAAGCGCCGGCTGCCATTGCCGACGCGATCGCTCAACAGATGGAGCGGCCCCAGTGGCTCAGCCGTGTAGAATCGGTCAAAGGATACCTGAACTTTTTCCTGGATCGCGCGCGGCTGGTGGAGAGCGTGCTGGGCCCGGTCATAGAGCAAGGCGGGCGGTACGGCTCCAGCGACATGGGCGGCGGACGCACAGTATGTATTGATTACTCCTCCATCAACATCGCCAAGCGCTTCCATATCGGCCATCTGCCCAGCACCGTGCTGGGTCATGCGCTTTACCGCATCAATAACTTCATGGGCTATAAAAGCGTAGGCATCAATCATCTCGGCGACTGGGGTACCCAATTCGGCAAAATGATCGCTGCCTATAAGCGCTGGGGCAGCCGGGAGATGGTAGAGGAAGGGGGCGTAGACGCGCTCTCCAGCCTGTATGTCCGCTTCCATGCCGAGGCTGAGGAGAATGAGGCTCTGGAGGACGAAGGCCGCGCTTGGTTCAAGAAAATCGAGGATAACGATGAAGAAGCCATGCGCATCTTCTCATGGTTTAAGGAAATCACCCTGAAGGATGCCATGAAGACCTACGACCTGCTGGGCATTTCCTTTGACAGCTATGCGGGGGAAAGCTTCTATAAAGACAAAACAGGACGCGTGATCGATGAATTGAAGGCCAAAGGTTTATTGGAGGAATCGGATGGTGCGCAGGTTGTGCGGTTGGATGACTTCAATATGCCACCCTGCATCATTTTGAAAAAGGATGGCGCTACTGTCTATCATACACGCGACCTTGCTGCGGTTCTTTACCGCAAGGATATGTATGACTTTGCCAAATGCCTCTATGTGGTGGCGTATCAGCAGGATTTGCATTTTAAGCAGCTCTTCAAAGTGGTAGAGCTCATGGGATATGACTGGTATAAAGAGCTCGAGCATGTGGCTTTCGGCATGGTCAGCTTCGAGGGGCAGACCCTTTCCACCCGCAAGGGCCGCGTCGTGTATCTGGACGATCTGCTGCAAGGGGCGCTGGAAAAGGCCCGTGCGATTATCGAAGAAAAGAATCCTGACCTGCCCAACAAAGATGAAGTCGCTCGCCAGGTAGGGATCGGCGCGGTGGTGTTCACCGCTTTGTTCAACAATCGGATCAAGGATATTGATTTCTGGTGGGACCGCGCGCTGAACTTTGACGGCGAAACAGGCCCCTATGTGCAGTATACCTATGCGCGCTGCTCCAGCCTGCTGCGCAAGGGCGGTTATCAGCCCGGCCCCTGCGACTATAGCCTGCTGACCGACGACGAGGCGCTGGCCCTGGTCAAGGTGCTGGAGGCATTTCCCCAGGTGGTGGAGGAAGCCTGCCGCCGCAACGAGCCCTATCTGCTCACGCGCCATATGGTGGCGCTGGCTCAGGCCTTTAACCGCTACTATATTGAGCATCGCATCCTGGAAGAGCATGATGAAGCAGGCAACCATGCCCGCCTGACGCTGACCGCCGCCGCCCGCCAGGTCATTCAAACCGGCCTGTGGCTGCTGGGCATCGAAGCGCCGGAGCAGATGTAGCCGGCGATTGGACGAAAATGACCACTTAAAAAGGCTCCGTATGATGCAATCATACGGTGCCTTTTTGCATGCTGTAGAGGCATTGCAGTTCGCATGGCTCAATAGGTTAGACGACCAAAATCAAGCGAATCCCAGTGCCCGCGCTTCAATGAAATCGCACAACAGTGGAAAAAGGGCTTTTCACAGGGCGAGACGGGGCGTCTATCGGATGAAGCGTTTTTTCCCTGCGGTATTTTCTGCTATGTGGGAGATAGAAAAATGTTGTCCATGATCGATGGTGGTTGTTGCGGTTGAAGGCCGGCGGATAGGTAGAAGTTTTCGCATGCCGCTACGCTAGCTTATTCCCATAGTATGCGTTTATCACGAGGAAACGCCGGCCAGACGCATCCCTCGAGGAAGACGTATAAGCTATTCTAGCAGAGGGGAGGTTCCAAGAGGATATCGTGAAATCTGCTGGCAATAGGAGCAACCTGCTCGAAGCGAATCCGCCTGACCGGAAAGGAAATAGCAGCGCTTCGGAGGGCTGCTATTCTTCAAAGTTTCCAAGCTTCCATTTGGGCATGCGGAATGGAATGCTAGTATGACAGAGGATATCCGGCAAAGTATTTTATTTTGGATAGCCTATGCTTCATTCGCGCCTGGCAGGCGGCCATAGAGCAGCAAAGCGTCCTCAATATGATAGGGATCGGTGTGGTGATCGCCCTGGGCGCCGGCGGTCACGAGGATATATTCCACGCCGTCCTTTTCGGCCAGGGAAGCCAGGCAAAGCCCGGCGTCGCTGGTGTAGCCGGTCTTGCCGCCCAGAATTTTTCCGCCGCTGAAGGCGCCGTCAGTGTTGGCAAAAAGCGAACTGCGGAAGGTGAAGCCCTCCGGATGGGCGTTGGTAGGCTGAACCGAATAGCGCGAGGCAGTAAAGACCTCCCGGAACGTGTCGTTCTTCAGCGCATAGGTTAGGAGCACGGCGATATCGCGGCAAGTAGAGTAATGTTCGGCGGCATGCAGGCCGCAGGAATTGGTAAAGTGGGTATTCACCATTCCCAACGCGGCCGCCTTTTCGTTCATTTTTTGGACGAAGGCCTCCTCAGAACCGGAGATCGACTGGGCCAGGGTTAGGGATGCGTCGCCGCCGGAGGGCAGCAGCACGCCATATATGAGGTCGCGCACCGTAACCTTTTCCCCCGGGGAAAAGCCTGCGACGGAGGCGTTCTGCTCCTGCAGCTCAGCGAAAATTTCTTCGGGCACCGTTACGGTTTCCGATAGGTCGTCATAGGATTCGATCGCCAGCAGGGCGGTCATCACCTTGGTCATGGAGGCAGGATATATCTTTTCTTCGCTAGCCTGGTCAAAGAATACGGCTTGATCCTGCAGGCGTATAAGATAAGCATAGGGACTGCGCACGCCTTCAGCGGACAGCTGTGGGATGGGTGTCGGGGTAGGTTCGACCGTTGGGGTAGGCTGAACCGTGGCCAGGATGGAAGGGGAAGCCGTTTCGGCCGATATATGGCTGCCGCTCTCCTGCGGCATGGACGGCGAAAGGGCGCGGATACCGGCGACGATTCCCCAGACCACCAAGGCGACAACGGCCAGAAAAGTAAAAAAGCGAAGCGGGTGGAAGCTGCGCCTGCGCTTTCGGCTGCGCTGCAAAGCAATCACTCCTATTACAATAAATTTGGACAGGAAAGCCGGACAGCCAGTCCGGCTTTCCCTCCATCTCGTGCCTAAGCTACAATGAG
>CAJFUN010000028.1 GCA_904420205.1 Candidatus Parachristensenella avicola
CCATGTGCCATTGAGGGTTGTCTTCTCCTGTGATTTTCTTTACTAGCTTCCATGTTGCTTCTGTTGATTTCACTTTTATCATATAGCATCCGGGGGATTCAAGAACCGTAATCCCTTCGGGTTGATTTCTTTCCGATGTTTCCTGACAATGCATAAGGGAACGACGCACATTATGTCCATGATTGCACTCCTTGTAATTTATACTGAGGCAAAGCATAGAATCGGGTGTCAAACTATTTTTTATATTTTTATAACCAGCCTGGAAAAGTTGAGATGTATCAACATTCGACTCTTCATCCCCATTGTCAACCTCTGCCTTATATCCTGCATACAAAGTCGCGGGCTTTTGGATAACTTGAAATTCGACTCCTTCAATAATTACTTTTTCAATGAGCTGTTCCATTCTATCAACCTCCTTAATAATTTGGGATTTATATATATTTTACAATAAACGCGAAAGAAGTCAATTGTTTTTGCAACGATCGATTTATTTCAACTTTGTCTAAACCACATGAAAAAGATTTTTCGGAGTTTTGGCGGTGGGAGTTGAACTCTCGTGTTGAACAAGACATCGTTAAAACCGCAAGGCGAAATTGTCCAAGTAATAGGCACCTTGTACGGAGAAAAAATTAGATGAGAGGGTTCAGATTGCAAAGTTTTTTCGTTTCCTGTTTCTGTTTTCCACTTTTTTGATTTTCCTGTCTAGTTTGAATTTGAAAACGGATAGCCCGCAAACCTGCATAAATACAGGGTTTATAACAAAAACACCATTGTTGTCCAAACCTTAGGGGTTCAGATTTCAATGGTGTTTTCATATGGTGGAGAATAGGGGACTTGAACCCCTGACCTCTTGACTGCCAGTCAAGCGCTCTAGCCAACTGAGCTAATCCCCCACGGCTGCGAACAGTGTTAATTATAACGGCTATCCAGCGTTTCGTCAAGAGCCTAGACATGAAAATTTAATTTTTTTCACAGAGCCCGCGCCATCCAAGGAATATGTCACCTTTTTCCACTGTGGGGCGTAAGATAAAGCGTGACAAAGGCGTCGCGGCTAAGCCGCGGCGTCTTTTTTCGAGCGAAGCATAAGGAGGATACGAATATGTGCGGAATTGCATGATGGCTCCATGCGGGGGACACGCGGCAGCGCCAGCAGGATCTGGCAGGCCGGATGGCCCAATCCCTAGCGCACCGGGGCCCGGATCAGGAGGGAATTTTCCACGACGATGGGATATGTCTCATTCACCGGAGGTTGGCGGTGGTAGACAGAGAACACGGTCGCCAGCCCATGTCCCTCGCACATGCAGGGGAAAACTTTACGCTGGTCTATAATGGCGAGCTCTACAACACCGCTCAGCTCCGCGGCGAGCTGGAGGCCTTAGGTTGGCGCTTTTCCGGCCATGGGGATACGGAGGTACTGCTCAAGGCTCTAGCACAGTGGGATCTAGACGCGCTGCCTCGCTTAAACGGCATCTTTGCCTTCGCCTTATGGGAGCAAAAGAAACGGCGCCTGACGCTGGTACGAGATCGGATGGGCGTCAAGCCTCTATTCTATAGCCGCCGCCCAGGAACTGTTGTCTTCGCCTCGGAAATAGGGGCTTTGTTGGAGCATCCCAGTGTTCGCCGCCGAATCAGCGCCGAGGGGCTGTCCGAACTTTTCCTACTGGGACCCGGCCGCACGCCGGGCCGCGGCGTATTTGACGACGTAGAGGAAGCGCTGCCCGGGCAATGGTTGCGTTGGACACCCCAGGGGCATACCTGCGGCCGGTACTGGCAGCTTACGGCCCAGCCGCACGAAGACGACCGTGCGGCTACCTTAGCGCATACCCGTGCCTTGACGGTGGATGCCGTTACCCGGCAGCTGGTGAGCGATGTTCCGCTGGCGGCCTTCCTTTCAGGGGGCTTGGACAGCAGCCTGATCTGCGCCTTGACCGCCGCCGAATTTCGCCGTCAAAACCGGAAGTTGACTACTTTCTCCGTCGATTATGCCGACAACCAGCGCTATTTCGCCCGAAGCCTCTTTCAACCCGGAGACGACGCGCCCTATATCAGCGCGATGGTATCGGCTATTGGCTCTGAACACCACCGCATCGTGCTGGACAACGTTGCCCTGGCCGAGGCGTTGCCCGCTGCTGCCGCCGCACGGGGGCTTCCCGGCATGGCCGATGTGGACGCCTCCCTTTATTTATTCTGCCAAGAAATAAGCAAAGGTTACACGGTGGCGCTTTCCGGCGAGTGCGCCGATGAGATCTTCGGCGGCTATCCCTGGTATCACAACCGGGAAATGCTTTTTGCCGATGGATTTCCTTGGTCCCGCTCGCTAAGTTTGCGCCGCAGCCTGCTGGCCGAAGGCATGATCCCCGAAGGCGAGGCGTATGTGCGCCAGCGCTATCTGGATACGCTGGCCCGTACGCCTCAGCTTCCCGGTGAGGGTCCGCTGCAGCGCCGGATGCGGGAAATGTTTGTGCTGAATCTCGAGTGGTTCATGCAAACCTTATTGGATCGCAAAGATCGCATGTCCATGGCCCATGGGCTTGAAGTACGGGTCCCCTTCTGCGACTACCGGCTGGTGGAATATGCCTTTAATATGCCCTGGAACCTGAAAGCCCTGGACGGCCGGGAAAAGGGGATCCTTCGCCAGGCCATGGAAGGCCTGCTGCCGCCGGAGGTGCTTTGGCGAAAAAAGAGCCCCTATCCTAAGACTTTTCACCCGGCCTATACCCAAAGGGGGTAGCGGCTCGCCCCGTATTTCGCGCCGCGCCATATCTTGACAGCGCGCAAAAAATCCACTATACTGAAAACAATTTTGTGGGTAAAGGAGCGTGAAACGGTGCATAAGTAATCTTGCTGGATCGGGCGCGGCCAAAGCGCAAGACTTTGTTGCTGCCCCAAATGCAAGAGAGCTACCGCATCCTTCACGATTTATGCCCATAGGGTTTCTTCTGCATGGCATCCTGGGCGGGCGGCAGCTCTCCCAGGATTTTTTGCGTTATTTCACGGTTGACGCATTTAGGAGGCGATCGACGGCATGTCCATTATACAAGTGCAGAACATGACCTTTGCCTATGAAGGCAGCTATGATACCATCTTTAAAAACGTATCCTTCTCACTGGATACCGATTGGAAAACCGGCTTTATCGGCCGCAACGGCCGGGGCAAGACGACCTTTCTCAAGCTGCTGATGGGCTGGGAGCGACCCACCGGCGGGAGCATCGCCGCATCCGTACATTTCGACTACTTTCCTTTTCCGGTGGAGGATGGACGGCAGACGGCGCTGGAAGCCGCGCGCGCCATGATCGCGCCATTTTCCTGCTGGGAACGGCGCATGGACGAGCTGCTGACAGAGGCCACCGATCAGTCCCTGGAGGCATATGGCGAGTTGCAACAGCGCTATATGGAGGCCGACGGATACATCATTGATGAATTGATTACCCGGGAGGCCGGCAAGTTACATATCGCCGGCGAGGCCCTTGGGCGGCCCTTCGGCACGCTGAGCCCCGGAGAGCGAACCCGCCTGACGCTAGCGGCGCTCTTTCTTAAAAAGAATAACTTTCTTCTGATCGACGAGCCCACCAATCATCTAGATATCGAAGGAAGGCAATTGGCCGGCGATTATCTGGCGGAGAAAAAAGGCTTCATTCTGGTGTCCCATGACCGCGACTTTCTGGATCGGGTGGTAGATCACGTCATCTCCGTGAATCGGACGGACATTGAGGTGCAGCAGGGCAACTATTCGACTTGGAAGCTGAACCGCGACCGTCAGGATCAATTTGAGCTGGCGCGCAATGAATCCCTGAAGCGGGATATCGTCCGCCTGACGGCTTCAGCCGAGCGCGCCGGGCAGTGGTCCGACCGGGTGGAAGCCAGCAAAATCGGCGAACATGCCTATGACCGGGGCTATGTAGGCCATAAAGCCGCCAAAATGATGCAGCGCAGCAAATCCATTGAGCGCCGCCAGCTGGCGGCGGCCGAAGAAAAGCGCACGCTGCTAAAGAACCTGGAGGAATCCGAGCCGCTGAAGCTGGTTTGCCCGCCCTATACCCGGGGCCGGCTGATCGAAGCACCGGATCTCACCCTATCCTATGGCAGCAAGGCTGCCGTATCTCACCTGCGGCTGGAGCTGGAACCCGGCGAGCGGATCTGTCTGGCCGGGCGGAACGGCTGCGGCAAATCTACTGTCATTCGGTATCTCACCGGTGCTCCCGGCATCACGGCCCACGGGAGCTGCCGGCTCGGGCCCGGGTTGACTTATAGCTACGTTCCCCAGGATACCGCCTTCCTCCGCGGCGGCCTGCGCGCCTTCGCCCAGCAGGAAGGGCTGGATGAAAGCCTGTTCAAAGCCATCCTGCGCAAGCTGGACTTCTCACGGATTCAATTTGAAAAGGATATGGATGAGTTCAGCTCCGGCCAGAAAAAAAAGGTCCTGATTGCCGCCAGCCTCTGCCGTCCGGCCCATCTATATCTTTGGGATGAACCGCTCAACTTTATCGATATTTTGTCCCGGATCCAGGTAGAAGAGCTGATCCTTCGGTATCAGCCGACCATGATCTTTGTGGAGCATGACGCGGCTTTTTGCCGCAAAATCGCAACCCGCACGCTGCGCCTGGACCAGGCGTAAAAATCAAAGCCCGCGCCGCTTCAGGGGCGTTCTCCATCGAGGAGCCGACCTTTCCTTCTATCCCATATCTTGATACGCGCCATATCTGCCGCGACTTCTGAGCGCAATGAAACCCGTTGGGGGCCGGAGCAGGCTGCGACAAAATCAGGCAAACAAAAGGAGCCGTACGGCTCCTTTTTACGATCTTATTCCCTACTTTAAGCCGCCTATCGGCTTTGCTGGCAATCCCCCCATACCCTTAACCGCAGGCGCCCAAAACCACAAAACCGCCGGATGCAGAAGTAGTCCGGTTGCCATAGCCCGCCGCGCCGGCATGCTCCCGCTTGCCTCTGCCAAAGGCCGATGCTATACTGTGCAAGGGCCGCATAGGGCTTGATTTGTCTTGCCAGGGACACAGCCCATGGAATCCAGCGCGTGCGATGCACCTCGATCCAAACCGCTTGAACACGCGCCAGCACGGCTAACGCATCGTCCGAATGTATTCAGCGACACCTTCGCCCTCGCTAAAGAGCGCTTCGCTCGCCTGGGCAATCTCCATGAGCACCCGATCCATGGGATCTAAAATCACGGCGTCCAGTCCCCGCTCCATCATGCAAGGTAGAAGGGCCCGATGCAGCGCGCGGCGGCGGGGCATTTGGTAGGAAACGTTACTCAGCCCACAGATCGATAAGAATCCCTCGGCCCGGATGCGCTCCAGCATCGTCAGCATCCGCGTGATATCTTCCGGATAAAAGGCCAAGGGCAGCACCACCGGGTCCACCCATACCCGCTCCCGGGGCAATCCGTGCACCTCCAACCTTCGGGCTAGCTCCTCCAGCCTTTGTCCCAAATCCTGTTCGTCGGCCAGGGGGCGGCCTTTCACCAGGGCCAGCACCACCAGGCGCGCCTTCAGCTGGATTGCCAGTTCGGTCACCGGCTCCAGGCTAGCCGGGTCCATCGTAGCCGAATTTAGGATTAAGCTTCTGGAGGCGCAGGTTTCAGCCAAAGCCTCCATCACGCGAAGCTTAGCGCTGTCAATACACAAAGGGATTGTCACCTCAGCGGGCACGGCCCGGATCATTCCCGCCAGAAGCTCGGATTCCTGCTTGCCGAAGGCTCCTGCATTCAAATCCAGCGCTTGCGCGCCCGCCTGCTGCTGCCGCAATGCTAAGCGGCTAATGCAGTCCCAATTCCTCGACTCCAGAGCGGCTTTCACCTGCGCATTAGAACTATTAAGTTTTTCACCGATAACGAACATATCTTTTCTCCCAGGAGGTTATTTGATGGAATATCGTTATGCAAAGCGCTACCCTGTGCCCGGGCTGCTGAACTGCCGGGATCTGGGCGGCTACCCGCTACCGGGCGGGCAAACCCGCTGGGGCCTATTTTGGCGCAGCGCTTGCCCCTACGGGCTGTCAGAAGAGGCTGTCGCCGCGCTGGAGCGGATGGGGCTCGCCCTTGTGATCGATCTGCGCAGCGGTTTTGAGCGCCGCCAGCAGCCAAGCGCCCTGGCCGGGCGCACAGCTTTTGCCCTGCTGGAACTGCCTCTGCTGGATCAAATTGGCGCTTCGATGACGCACACCAGCGATATGGGTGAATTCTATGCCGCCCTGCTGCATCATGGGCAGGCATGTTTCCGAACGCTTTTCACCCGCATCGCTGAAGTTGAAGGGCCGGTGCTCTTTCACTGCACTGCCGGCAAAGACCGCACCGGCGTCGTCGCAGCGCTGCTGCTGGCGCTGGCCGGTGTGGAGCGGCCGGACATCATTGCCGACTATGAGGTCAGCCATACGCTCATCGCCCCGCTGATCGAATCGCTTCATGGCGCGGTGCCGGGGCTGGATATGAACCGGCTTGAATCCCGACCGGCGTACATGGCCCGCTTCCTGGATGAGCTGGAAGGATTGGGCGGCGCATACCGCTACCTCACGGACCGGTGCGGCCTGCCGGAGGCAACGGTTCAACGGCTGAAGCGGCGGCTTACCGCCCCGCCGCCCGACAGCTGGTACGGCTACCGGCGCATCCCCCTTCCAGGCGTGGAAAACTTTCGGGATCTGGGAGGGTATCCCATGGCCGGCGGTGGAATCACCCATTGGGGCCGCCTATACCGCAGCGCTTTCCCACGCCTGGGGATGGAGGAACGCCAACGGCAGGCCCTCCTGCAGGCCGGCGTCACCACCGTGCTGGATCTACGCAGCGCCGTCGAGGACGCGGCCCATCCCCATCCGCTTGCAGGGGACAGACGCTTTCGGATCGTGCGCAACTCCCCTGACGATTTCCTCTCAATCGATCCCGATCAGCCCTTCCCCCAAATTTATCAGGACTACTTGCGCCAGGGCGCCGACCATTACCGCGCTGTAATGGAGGCCGTCGACCGGGCCGACGGCGCTGTGCTGATTCACTGCTTTTCCGGTAAAGACCGCACCGGCATGGTATCGGCACTGCTCATGGATCTTGCCGGCGTAGCTGCTGCGGATATTATAGCCGATTATCAAGTCAGCCTCACCTATTTGACCGGAGCGGAAGCCCATCGTATTCCCTCTCATGCGGAAAACATGGCGGCTTTTCTTGCGCTGCTCGGCCAGTACGGCGGCGCGGCCCGCTTCCTTAGCCAGCGCTGCGGCCTTCCTGAAAGCCTGCTGGAGCGCATTCGGCTTCGCTTATGCCGATAGCCGCTCTACCAACGCTTCCAGCGCCAGGATGTAGCCGGTTTCGCCCAAACCGCAGATCTGCCCCAGGCACACGGCGGTAATCAGGCTGGTATGCCGGAATTCCTCCCGGGCATGGATGTTGCTGATATGCACCTCTACCACCGGCAGGGCAATGGCCGAGATGGCATCCCGCAGCGCATAGCTGGTATGGCTATAGGCGCCGGGGTTAAAAATCACACCGTCCACCGTGGAGCGGCAGGCATGAAGCTTGTCGATCAGCGCCCCCTCCCAATTGGACTGATAAAACTCCACCTCCACGCCCAGCTCTTCAGCTCGCTGAGCAATCCGGCGATGGATGTCCTCCAGCGTTCTAGCGCCGTAGACGCCGGGCTCCCGTAATCCGGTCAAGTTCAGATTCGGGCCTTGAAGCACGCAAATTTTCATGATCGGTCACTCCTTTCGCTTTTGCCATCATACAATGATCTCTGCCCGCACGCAAGAGCTCCCCAGAGGGGATGTCTGGGAAAAGACCCGTCAAAATCCCTTGCGAAATCCTTTTCGTCTGCTATAATAGAGGTATTTAGGGAATAAATAGGGCGCCAGCCCGGAAAGAGGACACAAGATGAAAAAGTTTCCCGTCGCATATCAGGTCTATTCCGCCCGCGATGAGGCGCAGGCCGACCTTAAGGGCGTGCTCTCCCAGCTGAAGGCCATGGGCTATGCTGGCGTTGAGTTTGCCGGATTTTACGGCCACTCGGCCCAGGAAGTCAAGGCTATGCTGGACGAAACCGGCTTGACCGCCATTTCGAGCCACGTTCCCTTCCAGTCCATGGTTGAGGACATGTTCGGCGTGATCTCCTACCATAAAACCATCGGTTGCCGGTACATCGCCATCCCCTATCTGGACGAAGCGACCCGCCCCGGAAGCGACGGTTTCGCGGATGTAATTCAGAAAATTTATACCTTCGGCCAGCTATGCCGCACGGCGGGGATCCAGCTGCTGTACCATAACCACGACTTCGAGTTTGTCAAGCTCAGCGGGCAATACGGGCTGGATTTCCTTTATTCCGCCGTACCTTCCTGCCTTCTGGCTACGGAGCTGGATACCTGCTGGGTCAAGTATGCCGGGGAAGATCCGGCCCGATACATCGAAAAGTACGCAGGCCGCTGCCCGGTGGTGCATCTGAAGGACTATGTGGGCGTCAAAAGCGACCGCCAGCCCTATGCATTGATTCAGGCCGACGGCCAGGACGACGCCACTGCCCAGAACGACGCGCCCTTTGAATTCCGTCCCGTGGGCCATGGCTGCCAGGACTTTCCCTCCATTCTCCAGGCTGCCGAAGCCTCCGGCGCCCAGTGGGTGGTGGTGGAGCAGGATCTTTCCCTGACCCGTCCGCCGCTGGAGGCCGCTAAGATGAGCATCGATTATCTTAAGTCCATCGGCGCTGCGCTGTAACCGCCGAAACGGCGTAAATAAGGACGCCCTTCCATGGGAGGGCGTCCTTATTGTTTACCTGCTATCCTGTTGATTGGGCTTTCCGCTATCCTCCACAGCCCCTTCAGAGGGTCTCTACAAATCGCTGCAAATTTCGCAGCATTTGTACTCCCCATCTTTTATGCCAGTATATCACTGCACATTTTAGTCATCCTGGTCATCGTCGTCCTGGTCATCGTCCCGGTCGTCGTCGTCCCGATCGTCGTCATCCTGGTCGTCGTCATCCTGGTCGTCGTCGTCCCGGTCGTCGTCGTCCCGATCGTCGTCGTCCCGATCGTCGTCGTCCCGATCGTCGTCGTCCCGATCGTCGTCGTCCCGGTCGTCGTCCCGGTCATCGTCGGCCAGGTCGTCGGCCAGGTCGTCGTCGTCACGGTCGTCGTCCTGGCCGTCGGCCCGGTCATCGTCGGCCCGATCGTCGTCGTCCTGGTCGTCGTCCTGGTCGTCGTCCCGGTCGTCGCCGGCCCGATCGTCGTCGTCCCGGTCATCGTCACGGTCGTCGTCGTCACGGTCGTCGTCCTGACCGTCGTCCCGGTCGTCGTCACGGTCGTCGTCCTGGCCGTCGGCCCGGTCATCGTCATCCTGGTCGTCATCCTGACCGTGGAGGGCATTCCAGTCATCGTTACCTTCAAAATCTGCTTCCAGGACCTTACCTGTACGGGCGTCTACTTCATATTCATACTCGATACCATTAGCAGAAAATTCGAATTCATAGACGCCGTCATCCAGTTCATATTCGTGATCCCTGAAAGAAGCGGATACCACGCCGAGTTGAGAAAGTACTAATTCTTTTGCTTTTTCCAGATTGATATAGCCATTATCATCCAAATCTGTTTTCTGAATGGTCATAGCGGCCGACCCAATGCCGTGGGCTTTTACTGCTTCCCGGGCTTCATCTGCGATGCTTTCCAGGAAATCATCATCTGGATACGCAGAGCCTTCCTCCAGTTTGAGTATGATGTTTTTTGCATGTCCATCCACTGTTTCTGCAAAAAAACCGGCTTCATAGATTTTTTGCACAAGTTCATTGACAACGCTTTTGCATTCTTTGCCTTTGTATTCCGCAACTTCTGCTGCAACTGTTTTACCGTCGTCGTTCATACCTTCGATTTCAAGCACAAATCCATTCTCGTCGTATTCAATCTTTATTTCAGGATTTATGCTTAGCAGCACCGTTCCTGCTACTTTACTTTCAGCTACAGGCGATGACATCTCCATGGTTTGCGACGCACCGCATCCCGTAAGAAGCGTCAGTGCTAAGGCGGTCGTGACAGTCAGTGCAAGCGTCTTCCTCAAGTTCATCTTTTTCATGGCGTCTTCTCCTTTTGGCAAATTGGTCTGGCTTTTTTGTCTTATACATATAGATTACGGGGCATCGCCAGCGGAATCGGGGTCGCGAATAAGATTTTCATTGAATTTCTTAATTGCGTTATCTACTTATCATCCAAATCGTCCCCGGCGTCGTCATCGTCGTCCCCGGCATCGTCGTCATCGCCGTCCCCGGCGTCGTCGTCATCGTCGTCCCCGGCATCGTCGTCGTCTCCGGCATCGTCGTCATCGCCGTCCCCGGCGTCGTCATCGTCGTCTCCGGCATCGTCATTGTCGTCTCCGGCATCGTCATTGTCGTCCCCGGCATCCCCGGCATCCCCAGCATCGTCGTCATCGCCGTCCCCGGCGTCGTCAGCGTCGTCCCCGGCATCGTCGTCATCGCCGTCCCCGGCGTCGTCAGCGTCGTCCCCGGCATCGTCGTCCCCGGCGTCGTCATCGTCGTCCCCGGCATCGCCGTCCTCGGCGTCGTCATCGTCGTCCCAGTTGTCCTCAGTTCCATGGTCCCTCTGCCCCGGGTTTTCATTGCCCTCAATATCACTTCGCCCAGGGGTTTGCGCCGGTATAAAATCATCGGGGTTAATCACAATTGTCCATGAAATATCAGATGGCTCCTCAGAACTTTCACTCGGTATGACCACAACATTGACACGGTTATCAAAATGTTCTTTTAATTCCGACACTAAAGTTTTCTCAATATCCGCTTTCCACTTTTCATGCTTAGAGTCCACGGCCAGCATAATTTGGCCGCCCTCACTAAGAAATCCCATGTCCATAGCCCGGTCGCTTAGGTCATCGGATACTATTTCAACGGTTTTACCATAGAAGCGATAGTCCTCAATAAGCATTTTACCGTCCTCATTCATGCCTTCTAAGCCGACAATCCGGTTGAAATGGTTCACGCACATTTGAACATCGGGGTTAATCCGTATCCGCACCGTTCCTGCTGGTGACCGCCAAAATCCCCAGCATCCAAGGATCATCACGCATAAGCATGCCGCTATCGCCGTCCATTGTGTAAAATGCCTTTTATTATCGCGCCGCCTAGCAAGCGCATCCTGAAGAATCACCCGGTCCACTACTTCCCCAACATCATAGCCCAGATTCGGGATTTTCAAAAAGCGTCCCTCTTTATCCAAAACGACAGCATAGCTGAAACCGCATTCCACCACAAGATATTCCATCCGCCTCACGCCCCTTTCCCCGATGTGATCTGGCTAAGGTGCCCTCGAATTATTTCATACCCATTGGTATATGCAAGCAGGAGCGCCACAAGATATTTTCGATGCCGCTCCAATGTTTTCTTCTCCACGCCAGCGCCTTCTGCCAGCGCCGATAGCGGTAATTTCCCGCTCGCAACAAATTGGTCTAAAAGAATCCGCTCCTTGCGGGCATAAGCCAATACCTGATGGCACGCTTTCATTGTTCGCGCCTGTTTGGGGCAATTATCCGCGACATCCGTCAGCCTAAGGCCATATTGCGAAAGCTGTCGGGAAAATTCCAAAATCTCCTCTTTTGCAGCATTCCGCGCATGGCGGTGGGCAATTTCATCGTGTCCCGCATCGATTTTTTCCAGAAGCGTCCGGCTTTTTCCCTCATCACCCATGCGCTGATCCAAAGAGATCATGCCAGTATGCCGCTTTTCCTTGCGGCGATAATCAATAAGCCTATTGCGGATAACCACCGCAGCGAACTTTAAGAACGAGCCCTTCTTCTGCACATAGGCCATCGCCGCTTCATGGAACGCAAACATCGCGACATTCAATTCATCATCCTGCCCCGCAATTGGCATCCTTTTTAAGAACCTCGCCGTTTCTGATTGAATGTATGGGAAGTATTCCCGCACAAGCGCATCTGCTGCCTGCGCATCCATTTTAGACCCATATACCCGATTCACAATTTCGTGCTCCGTTTTCATTAACGCACTCCTGTCTACATATAGGATACGATGGCCCCATGCTTTTTACAGGGTTTTGACATCCATAAATTCAAATAAACCCATTATGGACTGTATACAGGATTGGTAAATTTATTGTCATTGCAGGGTAAAATTCATGTAAACCTATTGCAGCAGATACACCGCAAAAAAAACGGGCCAAAGCCCGTTTTTTTAATAAATAATCATTGACTAAGCCTGGCTTCGAGGCCAGCGCAGCGGGAAGTAGCCGATGACCGCAATAAGCAGCGCGCCCAAGGCATCCACGATTAGGTCTTTCATGGTATCCAGCAGGGCTGCCCGGCCTACCAAGGGCGTACCGTCCTCCACGGCAAAGTGCTGCATGTTCATCGAAAGCAGGCCGTCCATCAGGTATTCGTAAATCTCCCATACCGCTCCGCAGGCCAGCGCAAAGCAAAAGGCGAAAAAGGCCACAAAGCCCGGGCTTAAATTCATCTTGACGTTGGGCGCGTCATTCAGCAGGTTCACAAGCACAAATCCCAGCGCGCCCAACATGGCCCCGCTAAAGCCGTGCAAAATGGTGTCCCAATGGGGCACTGCGTAGTAAAAATTCCGCACCTCACCCAAATACACTGCGCAATAAAGAAAAGCGAAGTAGAGCACATACATATAGTTGGGAATCTCCAGGCGAAAGCGCCGTTCCAGCACAGAGGGCAGAAACATCACGATGATGGCCATCAGGCACTGTACCAGCATCAACGTATAGTCGCTTTTGATCTTGGCGTGCGGATCCCCGGCAGGCGCTACGGCAGGCGAGCGGATCATGCAGGTCACTGCATAGCCAATGGAAAACAGCAGCGAAAAAAAGAGGATAACGCCGATGATCTTCTTCCATGGCACAGCGGGCCGCTTTCCGTTTCGTTTCATTTTCTTCTCCCATATTTTTGATTATCTTATCATGCCCGGCCAGGCGGAGCTAGATTTAGCCGCGGCATCCCGCCGGCCAGGCGCTGAAAGATACATCCTTTGCCCTGAAAATGTAAACTTTTTTTGATGATTCTTGACAGCGCAGCCAAAATGTTTGTACACTAACAATTAGTTTAAAAACTAATAAATTGGAAAGGATGAGACGCACATGCCCGCAAACGCCAAACGCTGCTCCCGCAAACCCACTTGTGTGATGCTGATTAACGAAATCTCTAAGCTTTTCCATGACCGCATGCGCCAGAAAAGCGAACGCTCCAATTTCAAACCGACCTATCAATCCATCCTGCGAGTCGTGGCTCACGAACCCGGCCTTAGCCAGCTGGAAATTGCCAGCCGCGTACACCTGGCCCCGCCCACCGTCAGCCTGGCCCTTCAAAAGATGGAAGCGGAAGGGCTCATCCGCCGCGAACCCGATGCCCGCGATCTCCGCCAGGTTCTTGTCTTTCTCACCGATACGGGCCGCGAAATGGACGACGTTATGCGCCATACGGCGGAAAGCACAGATAAGCTCATCACCAAGGGGCTGACCCGGGAAGAGCTGGATACGATATACCCGATCCTCCTAAAGATGCGCGATAACATCATAGAGGGCGGGCCAATTAAATGAAACGAATTTTAAGCTACCTTAAGCCCTATTGGCTTCTCGCGCTCCTGACGCCCGTTACGATGGTGGTAGAAGTGCTGGTGGACCTCATGCAGCCTACGCTGATGAGCCGCATCGTCGACGCCGGTGTTCTGGCAGGCGATATGCAGGTGATTATCTCGACAGGGCTGACCATGCTCGGTCTGGTGGTCGTGGGCGGGTTGGGCGGCGTTGGCTCCGCCGCCTTTGGCAGCATGGCCTCCCAGCGTTTCGGCAACGATCTGCGCCAAGCAGTATTCAGCCGCGTGATGGCGCTCTCTTTCCAGCAGACGGATACCTTTACCACCGGCAGCCTGGTGACCCGGCTGACCAACGACTGCCAAATGGTGCAGGAGATGGTCAACCAGGTGCTGCGTATGTTCGTTCGCTCCTTTATGCTCTTTGCCGGCGGCATTATCATGGCCCTGTCGTTGAATGTGAGCTTCGGGCTGGTGCTGCTGGTAGGCCTGCCGCTTCAGCTCATTATTCTTTTTATCTTCCTGAAGAAGGCCAGCCCTCTGTTTGGCAAGGTTCAGTCCCGCTTGGACCGTGTCAACTCCGTAGTTCAGGAAAACGTTACCGGGGCCCGCGTGGTCAAGGCCTATGTGCGGGAAGATTACGAGATTGACCGCTTCACACAGGCCAATGAAGCCCTGGTGGCCACCAATCTTAAAGTGCAAAAGCTGATGAGCCTAATGATGCCCATCATGATGATAATCATGAACTTTTCCGTAGTCGCCATTATCATCATCGGCGGCTTTCAGGTAGAGGCCCAGGCCATGCAGGTAGGCCAGGTCATGGCCGCCGTCACCTATGTATCCCAAATTCTGATGAGCATGATGATGGTGGCCATGATGTTCCAAATGGTATCCCGGGCCATGGCCTCCGCTCAGCGCATCGTGGAGGTGCTGGAGACCGATCCGGCCGTGGTATCCGGCGGCCGGGCCCTCCCTGGGGGCGGCCGCGGCAGCGTCACCTTTGAACACGTCAGCTTCCACTATCCCGCTTCCTCCCACCGTCCAGTGCTGGTGGACATTGATCTGGCCATTCGCCCCGGGGAAAACTTCGCCATATTGGGATCCACCGGCTCTGGCAAGACTTCCTTGGTGAACCTTATCCCCCGTTTCTACGACGCAAGCGAAGGCACAATCCGGATCGACGGCGAAGACGTACGCGACCTAACGCTTTCCAGCCTGCGCGCCCGCGTCGGAATGGTGCTGCAAAAAAGCGAGCTTTTCTCCGGTACCATCGCCGATAACATCCGCTGGGGCAACAGCGAAGCTACTGACGACGAAGTAAGGCAAGCCGCGCGTATTGCGCAAGCGCACGATTTTATCATGGGCTTTTCCGAAGGATACGATACCGTCATCGGGGAAAAGGGTTCCTCCCTCTCCGGCGGGCAGAAGCAGCGGCTGGCCATTGCCCGGGCTATACTTAAGCGCCCGGAAATCCTTATTTTTGACGACTCCACCTCGGCCTTGGATCTTGGCACAGAGGCGCGGCTGCAGCAGGCGCTGCGCCAAGCGCTCAAAGGCACGACCGTCATCACCATCGCTCAGCGTGTAGCCTCTGTCTCCAACGCTGACCGGATTGCCGTGCTGGACCATGGCCGCTTGGCCGCCTGCGGTTCTCACGAGGAACTGATGGCCTCCAGCGACATTTACCAGGATATCTACAGCTCCCAGATGCGAAAGGAGGCCGTCAATGAGTAATGCAAGGCCTGCCCCACCCAGGGGCCCCGGCGGACCAGGCGGCCATGGGGGGCCTCGCGGAATGGCTATGGTCCGCGAAAAGCCGAAGGACGTTAAGGGTACGGTTAAGCGCTTGGTGCGCTACATCGGCTCCAGCCGCTATCTCTTCTTCAGCCTGCTGGCCATCATGGTTTTCGTCACGTTGCTCTCTTTGGCAGCGCCGGCGCTGCAGGGCTATGCTATTGACGCAATTACGTTAAAAGAAGGTCAGCTGCACGTGGATTTCCCCCGGATGGCGTCCATCCTCACGCTGCTTTCAGCCGTTTATATCGCCTCCTCTTTGCTAACCTATCTACAGGGGCTCTTTTCGGCTAAGCTCTCTCAGCAGACGGTGCGCGTCATGCGCGGCGATCTTTTTGAAAAGATCGTCCACTTGCCCATCCGTTATCTGGATACCCATCCGCACGGCGACATCATGAGCCGCATGACAAATGACGTGGAGAACATCTCCAATACGATCTCCCAATCCATCGGTTCGCTTTTCTCCGGCGTGCTTACGCTGATCGGGTCTGTGGCGATCATGCTGTACTACAGCCCCATGCTCACGCTGATCAGCTTTGTCACCGTAATACTCAGCGCCTTGGCCACCCTGGTAATGAGCAAATTTATGCGCAAGTATTTCGCCGCCCAGCAGGCGCTGCTGGGGCAGCTCAACGGCCAAGTCGAGGAAATGGTCACCGGCTACAAAACCGTGGTCGCCTTCAGCCGAGAGGATACGGCTAAACGCGAATTCAATGAAACCAGCAATCGCCTGCAGGATACCGCCATTCGCGCCCAGATCTTCGGCGGCGCCATGGGCCCGCTGATGAACGTCATCGGCAACTTTGGATTTTTGCTTATCGCAGGTTTTGGTGGCTGGTTCGCCTTGACCGGCGCTATCACCATCGGCACCATTCAGGCCTTCATCCTCTATGCCCGCCAGTTCACCCGGCCCATCAATGAAATCGCCAACCTATATGGACAGATTCAGACGGCGCTGGCTGGAGCGGAGCGCGTATTCTCCATTCTGGATCATGCCAGTGAGCGTCAGGAAGCTGCGGGCACTTTAGACGTAGCGCAAGTGAAGGGGGATCTGGATTTCCGCCATATTTACTTTGGCTACGTGCCCGGCGAACCGGTGCTGAAAGATTTTAATCTAACCGTCAAAAGCGGTCAGAAAGTGGCTATCGTCGGGGCAACGGGCTCCGGCAAAACCACCTTGGTCAACTTGCTAACCCGGCTATATGATATCGACAGCGGGGAAATTCTGCTGGACGGGCAAAACATCCAGGACATTCCCCTAAGCGAACTGCGCCGTAGCATTGCGATCGTACTGCAAGATACGGTGCTCTTCTCCGACACCATATCTGCCAACATCCGTTACGGCAGGCTGGATGCCCGCCAAGATGAGGTAGAGGCCGCTGCCGCTACCGCTAATGCCGACCACTTTATCGCCCAGTTGCCCCGAGAGTATCAAACGCAGCTGAGCGAATCCGGTGGCAACCTGTCCCAGGGGCAGCGGCAGCTCCTTTCCATCGCCCGGGCAGTGCTGGCCGACCCGAAAATTCTCATCCTGGACGAGGCTACTTCCAGCGTGGATACCCGCACCGAGATGCATATCCAGCAGGCCATGGTTGCGCTGATGGCGGGCCGTACCAGTCTCATCATCGCCCACCGGCTATCCACCATCCGGGACGCGGATAATATCGTTGTTATTGAAAACGGCCGCGTAGCTGAAATGGGCAACCACGACCAGCTGCTCTCGGCCAAAGGCTGCTATTGGCGGCTCTATCAGAACCAATTCGCCGGCATCGCCACCTGACGGGCCATATTCTTTCAAATCTTTACAGATTTGTCGAATCCTTGCAATAGATTTGTTACAGCACTGAAAAACATGGCTGCTATACTGGGTGAGAATAATTCTTGGACGAGGAGGGCTTTGCCATGCTGCAACGCCAGATCCGCCGCTCCTTGGTGCGTCCTGCTCCGCCGGCCAAAAAGATAGCTGAATGGGCAGCCGGTGCTGTAATGCTGCTGCTATTGCTGCTCGCCCCTGCGCTGATCGGATTGCTGCACTAAAGGTCCGCCCCCTTTCGTAAGCGGAAGGGGGCTTTTTTCTTATTAAGCAGGATTTCGACCGCCGACCGCGAATCATAGTGTGAATCATGTAGTCAGGGAGGATTACCCATGAATACCCATGAACGTTTTGCCCGCATGTACGCCCATCAGGAGGCGGACCGGGTCCCGATGATGGATAGCCCTTGGGATACGACCATTGAGCGCTGGCGGCGGGAAGGCATGCCCACCGACGACTATATTGCCTACTTTGATCTAGACCGCATCGGCCGAATTGACATCGACTATTCGCCTCGCTATCCGGTGGAGGTGCTGGAGGAGACGCCGGAATACGTTATCCACACCACCGGCTGGGGCGCTACGCTGAAGACCTGGCGGCACATGACCTCCACGCCGGAATTTCTTGACTTTAAAATCAAGGATGAAGCCAGCTGGGAGGAAGCCAAGGCCCGGATGAAGCCTGATCCTGCCCGGATCAACTGGGATTACCTGAAAAAGAACGTACCCGTCTGGCAGCGCGAAGGGCGCTGGATTATCGGGAATTTCTGGTTTGGCTTTGACGTGACCCACTCCTGGGCCGTAGGCACAACCCGCCTGCTCTATGCCATGGCGGACAACCCTGAATGGGTAGAAGATATGTTCAACACCTATCTGGATATAAATCTTGCCATGATGCAAATGGTGCTGGATGCCGGGTATCCGGTGGACGAAATCTATTGGCCGGACGATATGGGCTACAAAAATACCCAGTTCTTCTCGCTCAACATGTACCGTAACCTGCTTAAGCCGGTGCAAAAACGCGCGGTGGACTGGATCCATGAACGCGGCATGAAGGCCCACCTGCACTCCTGCGGCCTGGTGGATAAGTTCGTGCCTGAATTTGTGGAAATCGGGATTGACGCCCTCAATCCCCTTGAAGTCAAGGCTGGCATGGATCCCGTCGCTTTGAAGGCCGCGTGGGGCGACCGTCTTGTTTTCCACGGCGGGATCAACGCCGTGCTGTGGGATCAGCCTGGGCAGATCGAGGCCGAAATGGAGCGGGTCATCCCCATCATGAAGGAAAACGGGGGTTATATCTTCGCCTCTGACCATTCCATTCCCGATTCAGTCAGCCTGGAAGATTTCACCCATATCATCGAAACCTACAAACGGGTCGCCCAATATTAAGGGCGGATAAAGCTGCTTGATCGACGCTCACATTGAAGGGCCCTGCCGAGGCATCATGATGCCTTGGCAGGGCCCTGTTATTCCGAGGCGCGATCCGTTTTACCCAGTATCTCGGGATCAACATTCGCAGGCTGTCCGCCGGTTTTTTTCCCGCATCCAGGCTATATTTCCACCGTCATACCGTCGACGGCCGCAATATAGGGCAGCTTGAGCGAAGCTTCCAGCTCCGCCTTAGGGGGGTGGAGCGTACGGGCTAGGTGCGTCAGGTATACACGTCCGTCTGCTTTCAGCTGGCCCGTTGCCTGAAAGGTCTGCGTCATCATTCGTACCATGGGCAGCGAATTATGCTCAAACACCCGATAATCTCCGTCATGGCCGTCGCCAATCGTCGCGTCGATCACCAGCGCGTCAAAAGGCTCCCGCGCCCGCAGGGCCGCAACCGCAGCATAGGGCATCCATGCTCCATCCGTGGCATAGACCAACGTCCTTCCCCCGCAGCTGATGCGGTAATGCACCGGCCGCTCCTTCGGGAACCGGGGAATATGATTAGCCGGAAGCGGTAGGACCTCATACCCTGCTGCCTGAAAGGGTTCCAGCGGCTTCAGCGGACAGGCCCGGATATGGTCGCCGCTCACTTCGCCGGCCCACCCAGCCTCCACATGCACAATAAGCGGGGATTCGCCGCGCGCTTTGCGCCTCGCCGCCAGTTCTTTGAGCGTATCCAGGCAGAAATGGTCCCGGTGCCCATGGGTCAGGCATACATCCTGCACCAAAGCGTCCGGCGCAAGCAGCTCCAAGGCCGTGGCCGGTGCGTCCAGCATCAATATGCCGTCCAGCAGCGCCGATGAAAAGCGGCGAATCATACCGGATTCATCGGGCTGTTCCCAGTCGGCCGCGCCTGTGCCTAAAAACGTAAGTTTCATGTCCGGCTCCTTCATAAAATGCCGGGCGCGATATGCGCCCGGCATTTTGCGTATCGGTCATTAGGCAAAGGGGTTCTCGGTTTTATATAGCATGTGCTTAGGCTGATTAAAGGCCACGTCCTCCACGCCCAGAAGCCGCATGGCCGCAAAGAGCACCTTGCCCGCCTCACCAAAGGCTACCGCACCGTGATGGGGGTACCCTTTTTCGATGAGCACGTGGCGGTAAAAACGCCCCATTTCCGGAATGGCAAAAATGCCGATGCCACCGAAAGACCGGGTGGCCACGGGAAGAATTTCGCCCTGAGCCACATAGCTATGCATAGAAGTATCGGCGGCGCTCTGCAGCCGGAAGAAGGTAATCCGGCCGCTCTTGAGGTCGCCCTCCAGCGTTCCCCGGCTGATATCCGGTTCGCCATCGGGCTCCAAAGAGCGCTTCATAATCAGCTGATATCCCATATGGGGGTTCTTCAGGTAGCAGGCGGGCGTATTGCCACAGTGGAAGCCCATGAAGGTATCCTTCTGCGTGTAGGCATATTTGCCTTGAATCTCGCTTTGGAAGATGTCGGCCGGCACCGTGTTGTTAATGTCCAGCAGCGTGGGGGCCGCTCCGGTGGCGCAGCAGGCAATATACTCGCTGACCGCACCCCAGATATCCACCTCGCAGGCAATCGGCATGCCTCGGGCAGCAAAGCGGCTGTTGACATAGCAGGGGACAAATCCGAACTGCGTCTGGAAGGCCGGCCAACATTTGTTGGCCATCACCACATACTGGGCGGCACCTTTATGGCCCTCAACCCAGTCCAGCAGCGTCAGCTCATACTGGGCCAGCCGCGGGAGCACGGCGGCATAGGGATTCTCCCCGCCCAGCTCCGCCTGCATATCGGCCATGACCGATTCAATTCTCGGATCGCCGGCATGCTTTTGATAGGCCTCAAAGAGATCGAGCTCCGAGTTTTCCTCAATGGACACGCCCAGGTCATAAAGCCCTTTAATCGGCGCATTGCAGGCAATAAAATCCTGCGGCCGGGGGCCGAAGGAGATGACTTTCAGCCCCTTAAGGCCCAACAGTACCCGGGCAATGGCCTCGAAATCGTGAATCATATCGGCTACTTCGGACGCTGTGCCCACCGGATATTCGGGAATATAGGCCTTGACGCCCCGGAGTTTCAAGCTATAGCTGGCGTTAAGCATGCCGCAGTAGGCGTCGCCCCGGCCGTCCACCAGGTCTTCCCCGCTCTCCTCGGCGGCAGCCGCGAACATCACCGGGCCGCCAAAGCGCTCGGCCAGCAGGGTTTCCGGCCCCTCCGGCCCAAAATTGCCCAGGTATACCACCAGCGCGTTCACACCAGCGGCTCTGAGCTCTTCCAGCGCCTGCACGGCGTCCGTCTCATTCTCAATGATGGTGGGGATCTTTTCAATGCCGCCATAGCGGGCATTGTAGGCCGCAGTCAGGCTGTCTCGGCGGCGCTGGGACAGCGTGAGGGGAAAGCAGTCGCGGCTAACTGCGACCACGCCAAGTTTGACACAGGGCAGATTATTCATGTGACTCATCCTTTCCATATCATAATGCTGCAATTTCATTTTCGACATGCTTTGCCGTTTCCCTGCTAACACCAGCGAATTCTTCCAGCAAAAAAGCGGCGATACCTATAGCGGGAAGCTAATGGGCTGCGGCAGCGTGATCCGCTCAAAGCTGGCTAAGCAGTAATTATCGGTCATGCCTGCAATATAGTCCGTTACCCGCTGGGGGCCGGAAGTATCCAGGCGGGCGTAGCATGCATCCAAATCGTCTAAATATTGAAAAAAAGCCCGCTCCACTTCGCTTCTCGTCTGAGCTTCGCCTTGGGTATAGCGGCTGTAACTCTCGCAAAGATACGCGTGCAGCTCCCGGACGATGCGCATACAATAGCGTTCGTACTCCATAAGCCTGGGGTGACGGTAAATGCGGTCGTAGTTAAATTGCTGCAGCCGGGTCAGCAGCTCATATTTTTCCGTAGAATAGCCCATCTCTCCCTGCAGCGCCGACTGCTCGATGAGATCGATGACCAATGCGTTGATAATCTCGCCGTTGGTGGTGCCCAGCACCCGGGCAATCGGATCGGGTACATCGCTCCGGGTAATAAAGCCTGCGGCCAATGCATCCTCAATATCCCGTCCAAGGTAGGCGATTTTATCGGCAAAACGCACTGCGCAGCCCTCCCATGTCGCGGGGCGGCGCGCTCTATCGCGCTTCTCCTGGGGCGGGCGCAGCGTGTTGTCCGGAGAAAGCCGCTGGTCGATTCGCTCGCCGTTATGGCATACAATTGCATCCCGCACTGCCCAGGTGAGATTCAGCCCTTGTCCGTTGCGGGCTAAAAAATCCACCACCCGCAGCGAATGCAGCTCATGCTCGAAACCCGTCTCTGGCATGCAGGCCGCCAGCGCCCGCTCTCCCGAGTGCCCAAAGGGCGCATGGCCCAGGTCATGGCCCAGGCCCGCGGCATAAGCGAGCTCCGTATCCAGCTGCCATCCATGGTGATTCAGCCCCCGGCAGATGGTCGCCGCAATGGTCGCCACATGGAGCACATGCTCGATACGCGTGCAGATGTGGTCGTTCTCCGGCGCGAAAAAAACCTGCGTCTTATGCTTTAGCCTCCGGAAGGGCGTAGAATGGATGATCGCCGTTTGGTCGCGAAAATAGTCGCCCCGTACATCACTGGCCCGGGGGCGCATGCGTTGTCTTGCCAGCTGGCCCGGTAGTCCGTTCACCCCGCTCGCCTCCTTCCTTTTTCTATTATAATCGCTTTCGGTTTTGCCTGTAAATAGCGAGAACGCGCCGACGGCACGGCAACAGGGGGCGCTCGGGCAGGGAGTGGAAAAGGAGGAAGCAAATCGCATGGAATCCGGTCATTTTATTCGCCCTCCCATCTTCCGTTTATGGTATAATGGGGGCGATTTCGTCCGCAGGACATAGGGAGGGAACCACCGTGGAGTATGCTGTTTCTCCTGAATCGCAGGGAATTTCCAGCTCACAGATCGCCGCTTACTTAGCGCTGCTTCAATCACGCCATCTTGCCATGCACGATATCTTGATCTCCCGCGGGGACCACGTGCTTTTCGAGGCCTACTATCCCCCTTTCCGCGCCGGCGAGGCTCACCGTCTCTATTCGGTTTCCAAGAGCTTTGTGGCGCTGGCCGTCGGCTTCGCCCTGGAGGATGGGCTGCTTTCCCTTGACGATCCGATGTCCAAATATTTTGAGCGGGAGTTGGAAGGGCAGCCTGACGGCAATCTGCGGCGGCAGACCATCCGCCATATGATGATGATGAGCACCGCTAAGCCGGGGGAGGATTGGTTTTCCGCCCGCACCGACGATCGGGTACGTTTTTATTTTCAGAACCGCCGTCCGGAAACCCGTACGCCCGGCCTGCAGTTTGAATACGATTCCAGCGGCACCTTTGTCCTCGGCGCCCTGGTGGAGCGGCTTACCGGCAGAAGCCTTTTGGATTATCTGCGGGAAAAGCTTTTTGACCGGATCGGCGTATCCCATCGGGTAAGGGCGCTGTCCTGCCCCGGCGGGCATACCTGGAGCGACTCCGCTTTCCTCATGCCGCCGGATGATCTTTGGCGCGTCGCGCGTTTTGTGCTCAATGGCGGTTGCTGGGATGGGAAGCAGCTGCTTTCTCCCGAATATATCCGTGAGGCAACCTCCAAGCTTATTTCCACCGGCGATGGTTACGGCATTGAACGGCAGGGCTACGGCTACTATATCTGGAAGGCCTACGGGAAAGGCTTTTTCTTCAACGGCATGGGTTGTCAGTTCGCGCTTTGCGTGCCAGAGAAGGACCTTATTTTGATCTGCAATGCCGATAACCAAGGCAATGAGGCGGCCAAGGATATCATCCTAGACGGATTTTATCAGATGATTGTTGCCCATGCGGGCGAACCGCTGCCCGAGAACCCCGCAGCCGCCGAACGTCTGGCCTGCGATGTGCGAGCACTGAAGCTTTTTGCCGCATATGGCGCTCCTCGGTCGCCGATGGAAGAAAAGATCCGCGATGCGGCCTACCTGCTTCAACCGAATCCCATGGGCATCTCCCGCTTATCGCTGACTTTTACCTGCGACGGGGGTATTCTCTCCTATACCAACGCGCAAGGCGAAAAGCATCTCCCCTTCGGGCGGTGTGAGAATGTATACGGTGATTTCCCGCAGCAGGGGTATGCCGACCAGATCGGTTCCGTCCCCGGCAGCCGGCTGTACCGCTGCGCCGCCTCCGCCGCCTGGAAGGAACCTGACACGCTGTGGCTCAAAGTGCAGATCATTGACGACTATCTGGGCAATCTTGATGCGATTTTTACCTTCCCAGAGGACGGGCGAGAGCTTTCCCTCACCATGCGCAAAACTGCCGAGGATTTCCTGGATGAATATAAGGGCGACGCTGCAGGCCGCCGTCAATAGGGCTCTTGGTTAAATGCAATAGAGAAATGGAAGGGCGCGCTGGATAGCAGCGCGCCCTTCTGTTTTTTCCGCTTGTTCATTCCGGGAATTTCAGCCCTTGGCCACCGCTTCCCTTTTTTCTAAATAAGTCCGGCACATCTGCACCCAGTCGGTCTGGATAATATCATATCCCGCGGCAGCCAGCCAGCCCCAGCCCTCGTCCGGATTTCCCATAAGGGAGCGGTCATCGCTGTGTCCCGCAGCCAGCACAGCCCGGAAATCATATACAATGGCATTAACCCAGATAAGCAGGCCCCGTTCATGCATCCAATCCCGGTAGTCCGCCTGGGCGGTTGGGCTTTCTTCGGTCGCAAAAATTACTTCCGCTCCGATATATCGTATATCGCGCTTCAGCAGCGTATCGCAGCAGGTATCCTGCTCTGATACAATGGGCATATAGGGCAGATCCGGCGCATACGCTTCAACCTGGTCGAACCAGAAAGGATCGGCAGCTGTTTTGACGATCACCTGATCCTGCATATCCAGGTTTCGCACCGTTGCCGTGATTTCCGGCATGCAGGTCCAGAATTTGTCGATATTCACATAGCAGCGCCCTTTCAAGAAGGATAACGCCTCCTCCAGGCGGCTAACGCGGTGCTCGGTAGGCGTCCCGTCTTGGTTGATAAAGCGCAGCTGCTCCACCTCATGAGCGGTCATATCCTGAATGAGCCGATCGCTGCCAAGATGCGGACGCTCCATGCCCGGATGAAAGACAAATAGCACGCCATCCGCGCTTCGGGCCACATCCAGTTCCACGATATCCGCCCCCTGCCGCAGGGCAATCTCATAGGCTGCCTGGGTATTACAGGGAATATTGCCCCCAGCCACCCCCCGGTGAGCGGCCAGCAGCGGCCGCTTATGCGCCGCTTGGCCTATGGTATCAATCCCAATCATCTCCGTATCCTCGCTTTCCGCTTTCGCTACAGCCACGCAGCTGCTCGGAGCATCTTCCCCTGCACCATATGCAGGCAAAACCGCCCTGTGGAGATCGCCTCCTCGAAGAACATCATCCATTGCTCCCCATCATCTATCACCCAGCGGGTTATGCATAGATGCAGCTCCCGGATTCAATACAGCTTTCATCCCAAAGGCGAGCCAATCTCCGGCCCGCCTTTTTCAGCCGGCCAGATAAAACCGCTCTTGCTGCTGGGAAAAACGCAGGGGGCCCCGTCCATTTGTCCCGCAGCCCTCCGTCCTTCTTTATCCTACACAATCCGCCCGGTTATTGCACAAAATTTCCGGATCGCCTTACCTTGCTGTGGCCGGCTTCTTCGCCTACCGCGCCTCTTGCATAAATGCTGAATGGATAAATGGCCGGCTTGTCCCCCGCCCGTTTTGCCTAGTTTCCTATCGAATCACAATATCCCGGGCAAAATCCATAACCTTCACCCGTGCCGCCGCAAGGGTTGTCACCGGCTTGCCGTTCAGCCGCAGGTTTTCAATGAGGATATCCCGGGTATCGTGTTCGTCATCAAAGCCCTGAAAGGTCGAGGGCGGCATTTTAGGCGCAGAAACCTCGATATTGCGAAAAATAATGTGCCGGTTCCGGCCCCGGCGGCTCAGTCCCCCGGAATATTCCGGATGCTGGTATACGATGGCGCACATCAGCTCGGGCATATAGTCGTCCTCCGGGTTTTCCGGATAGGTCTCTCCGTCGCGCGTCTGCAAATAAGGTCTGCGGCTTGCGCCGTCATATTCCACCCGAATATCCTCAAATATGACATCGTGCACATGGGCATAATCCACATTCTGCACATCCATCACAATATGGCAGGCCCGGATAATATCGCAATTACGAAAAACAATGTGGTCGATCTCTTCCACCCGGGTTTCTGCGCCGATCTCCAGGCAACGGCCCCAATCGCACCAGATCACGCAATTCTCCGCCAGATAATCGCGGCAATCCTGACTGTATACCGGCTTTTCATCCTTCCCTTCAGGGGTTATGACGCCAAAGTTCCCCTTGATACACAGCGCGTCGTCATAGGTGCGGATAAAGCAATTCTCAATATGGATACGCTGGCAATTATGCAGGTCGATGCCGTCGGAATTATAGCGCCAGCATCCGATAATCTTCACCCGGTCGATATGTACGTCTACGCAGCCTAGCAAAGCAATGTTGTAAACCAATGAATCCCGGATGGTAATTCCTTCAATGGTTAGGCCTCTACAGTCCCGGATATCAATGGTATTGGCCCGCCGGGCGTTGCCCACGTCAAAGCTGCCCACCTTGCCCATGCAGATGTCGTCGCCATCTTCTACTACGCCGGAGGAAGATTCACCCTCTGCCGGGACGGGCTCCACCTGAAAAAGGATTTCTTCCTTATTACGGGAATTATCCAGGATTCCGCGGCCTATGATACGCACATTGTCCGCATCTTTAGCCTCAACGGTGGCATAGAGCACCGCGCCCTCATCCAGATACAGCGTCTGGTTGCTGGTTAGCGTGATCACCCCGCATTCGTGAACGCCGGGCCCAAAATAAATAACATCCGGATCCTCTGGGCGGACCGCATCTTGCTCCGGAGGGTCCGCCAGGATATGCAGCGCATGATGCGGCCCGTCCAACTCCAGCGTATATCCGCCCGGCTCGGTCAGCGTAAAGCTCAGCCTACGGCCCTGCCGCGCGAGCTTTACGCCTTTGGAGAGGGGACGGATCACAGCTTCTTCAAAATCCTTCTCCACATCCACGGTAAAGTGGGCGCTGCCTTCCATGGAAAACGAAACAAAGCCCGCTAATTCCGACTGAGCGATCTCTCGCTGATGACCCGGCCATCGCCGGTTGATAGGGGCGGCGGATACCCGCATCTGTCGGAGCAGTGCAGGCTTTCCGTCAATCAACACGCTATAGCCTGTAGCCAAGGATTCGCCCTGTGGAATCGGATAGATATGGGATGCCATCGAAACACACCTTTCTTTCATTGCTTTACCGGCTGACACTTAGGGCGGTAATAGATATTCCCGCCAAGATACGCCTCCCGGATGATCCCGCCACCGCAATGGGGCAGGGGAATTGATACGTTTTACTGGACAGCATGACCGGGTACCGCCGCGGGCGCCCGAAAAGATCTTTTCCGTGCTGCGCCCGCCTTCGTCCGTCATAGCCCGGAGCGTGTCCTTCCCGCTGTGATACAGCCCTCCGAATGCTTCATCAGTAAGCAAGTTTAGCTTGGTTTTTGGATTAACCCCTACCATAAAGAGGATATCCTGCAAAACCCCATTTCCCAGGCCGGAATGCGCTGTTCTGAAGCGGGGAATGCTTTTACCGTGATAGCCGGTTTCACTATGCTGCGGCACAGGCTATCGAAATACGCTTCATCGAAGGGCTCCGCCAGCGGAGACGCCTTCGTCCTGGCTCCCCGATACTATGCGTTATCCGTCATGCCCTCTTCCGGGAAAACCCATATCCTTCCATACATCTGGATGGTGCATAGGAGGCTGCGTCCATCATCCAGCTCCATATATAGCTGATGCTTGGCCGGATGCTTTTCCCCGGGGCCATAAAGGCGAAGGTTGGCGCCATCGCTTACCACCAGGCGCGTCTGCTCTATATGAAGCTGAACGAATCCCCCGAAGGATGAGGCACCGTCGATCATCCGTCCCTCCAGAAGCGGTGTGTATTGGGCCGGATCACCGCAATAAGAGGCAAACGGTGGAGCGACGCTGCCGCGGCCAGCCGCACAATACGCCGGCCAACTAGATTCATTCGCATCTCCTGAGCCAAATTTCCCGCTTTCGGTATTTCGATCATGGCCTATCCTTCTGCGGCGTTCTCTCAAAGGCACACCGTTTTTCCCGCGGTGCTCAAGGCTGCGGCAATTGCCCCAACCCCCAAATTGCTGATGCTGCGCTCGCCCATTCGCTGTCAAGATCAAATCCGTTTGACGCTCCTGGTCAGCCATCCATGCCGGCCTCTGATAGGATTCATTTCGACGCAAGCAGCACTTTTCCTTCCAGGAAAAAACCGCCGTATGCATTCCGGCGGCTTGTACAAATTTTTCGTCCCATTACCGGGGGCGAAGCCAAAGCTGGCCAATCCCCCACCCAAAGGTGCCGATCGCCAGGCAGCGCGGAACCAACACATCCAGCACATAACCCGCCGGCGCCATCCCTGTCAGCGAATAGATAAAATTCAGCTGAGGCAGATCCCGATAAAGCATCAACTGCAGGCATACAAAGGCCGCCACCAGCACAAGGCCCATGCTCACTTTCCGCGTAGCGCACAGCGCCAGGAACCCAACGCCCATGACCGCATAGCCCTGCAACAGGGTCAGGAGAAAGAGATTGCCCCAAGGGATCCGCATGATCGCCGCGATGGCGGCGCATATCAGCGCCGTCGCGGCCCCGTACAGTCCGAAGAAGCGCGCCTGACGTATGAGGCCCCAGTATAGCGGCGTGCGGGCATAAGTAAAGCCCAGTTCCCCACCCTCCGTATCCAATAAAGTCTGCATTAGCATCAGCGTGCCATAGGCGCCCAAGGAAGGAACCAACGCCTCCAGCGCCGGCAGCGTGATGGTGTTGGGCAGATCCTGCCGGTCTAGATTGACCTGCACAAAATAGGCCGTTACCACAAAAAGGATCCCGATGATTCCTACGGCGGCCAGATGCCCGCTGATCTCCCGGAGGTCATGGCGGAATTCCCGCATCACACGCTTCATAGCGCCCGATCCCTCCCCAACAGATAGGTGTAGCTATCCTCCAAGGTGGGGATGGCCGCGCCGTCGGCTTGCTCGTCCAAATAGCGCACCCGGTATCCCTGGCCGGTGGGCGCAAAGGAGATGACCGTATGATCCTTTTCCAGTCTCCGGAATGCCGCCTCCTCCATGACCTGCTCCTTAACATGGCCGCCGGCCTCCGCCTGGATGGCCAGCGTGGAACCGCTCGTCACGATCCGTCCGTGGTTCATAATGGTCACCTGGTCGCAGAGGCTTTCCACATCGTCCACAATATGACTGGAAATGAGGATGATCCGCTGCCCATCGGCATAATCCCGGATCAGCTTACGAAGATGGATGCGTTCCGCCGGATCCAGCCCCACTGAGGGTTCATCCAGGATCAAAAGCGGCGGTTCACCCAGCACCGCCTGGGCGATCCCCAGCCGCCGCAGCATACCGCCGGACAGCTGGCCCACCCGCCGGTTGGCGTATTCGGTCAGGTTGGCCCGTTCCAGCGCCAGTTCCACCTGATGCTTTTCCTGTCCGGCCGGCACATCCTTCAAAAGTGCCACGTCCCGCAGCGCTTCGGCTACCTTGAGGTATTTATACATGCTGAACTGCTGGGGCAGGTAACCAACCTTTCCCTTAATGCCGCGGGGACGGCTCCAGTTCAGCTCGCCCCATACGATTTCGCCCTTGTTGGCGTCCAGGATCGTGGCTAGGATGCGCATCATCGTCGTTTTACCCGCCCCATTGGGCCCCAAAAGCCCCACAATGCCTGGAGCAAAGGTAGCACTCACTTCGTTCAGCGCATCCACCCGGCCAAACTGCTTGCATAAGCCCTTGATGACGATATCCATGCTACGCCTCCTTATTCTCATAAAGCATCTGGATCACTTCGCTGATTGGGATCACTTCCCGCTTCAGCAGCCGCTGATACCAGGCGCGGAAGGTGTCCTCAAAGCTTTCCCCCGCGCGCATGCGCTCCAGGATGGTACGAACCTGTTGCTTTTCCGTCTTGGTCAGGTGATGTCTATCCTCTTCCGGGGTTGGAACACCCATGTAGGTATCATAGACAGTGTCTAAATCGTAATTGATAAAATCACTGACTTTCAGATCAAAGGTTTCATCATCCCACGTTTCAGCTGTTAAACCATATTGATAAAACATTCCAAACAGGTAATGACCAGTATGGGAACTATCCACCGGATAGCCAGTGCAGGGGTTCACCAGATAGCCGGCCACAAGGTCGGCATTTACCTTAGAAACAAAATCCTCCGGTCTTTCGGAACTCCACCACAACCACCAAGAGGAAATAGCATACACATTCTCTTGGCGGACCTCCCAGCGTCCGCCCCGGCTGTATAGTTCCTGAAATCCAACATCCGAGGGATAGGGAATCTGGACAACAACGATTTCCTTGGGGGCTTCCGGCATGCGCAATACACCCATTTTTTCGCTATGTTCCGCCAGGATCGGATAGGCCTCCGCTGCGGTGGCCCCGTAATCCTGAGCCACATCGAACACGCTGGCCGGCGCGTAAACTGTAACCTCCCGCGCTTCGTCCTCATAGCGCACCATGCCGCTGTAAAGGGATACGCCATCGCGGGAAAGACCGCTGTAGATGCCGCCGTCCGCTGTCAGATTCGTATACAGATGGCCCGGGCCTCGATAGCGCAGGGTATAGGCAACCTCATCCTCCCGCTGCCAATCCTCTATGAAGAAATCTTCGGAAAGGTAATAATCATAAATATTACGGTATCTGGTATAGGTCTTTATCCCCGGCCATGGGATCCAGGGGAAGGAGCCGTTGAGCTGCACGGTGGTCTCATTGGCCGGATAGATGGGCAGGCTATAGCCATGGTAAGCGAATTCCACGGTAATGGCGTCTCCAGCCGCCTTCTCCGCTGGAAAATTAACCATCAGGCCGTCGTGGCTGCGCTCAAAGGCGGCTGGCTGTCCGTCCACCATCACCTCATCCACCTGAAAGTCGGAATACAAGGTGAAAGACTGGCCGGCTGCCGCTTCCGTCATCTCGCCCTGGATGGTGACCCGGCAGCGGATGCCCTGGGTGGAGCTGGTAAAGTCAATGTCCGTCTTTTGGAGCTTAATCCGCTTTTCCAGCGGGAAAGCGTCGGTCAGGCTCACCGGTTCTCCTGGACGATATAATATATATTTTCCTTGTGCATATTTCATTGCAAGGTCTTGTGCTCCAAAGCGTTCATAGAACACATGATATCGGGCGCACATGCCACCGGCAAAGACGACCGTCAATACGGCGGCGGCGGCGGAAACCGCCAGGCCCTTTCCCCTCTCCCGTCGGAGGCCGGCCCGGCTCAGGCTTCCGCCCACATAGGCGAGTCCCGCCATTACCAGCAAGCCTAACCGCGCCAGCCACCGGGGCAGCTCCAGCGCCGGCCCTGTCAGGAAATTGCCCGGATACCGGAAGCTCTCAATGCCCATGTTGAAAAAGCCCTTCCAAAATCCGCTGTTGGGTACGCCCGCCGTCTCCAGCATGCTGTATATATCGCTGCCGATGCTGGCCGTCAGGATCCAGATGGCCATGGCCGGAAGATAGACGATCTTCCCTTGGATCCATTGGCTCAGCAGCAGGCCGGTCAGGCCTAGGAGTCAGCAGGGCAGGCAGTACTGCAGCAGGATATCCCCGGTTAGCTGTCGCAGCCAAAGCCCTGGTGCGCCCTGGATGACCGGTCCCGCCAAGCAGCCCGCCATCATCACAGCGCTTACCAGTATAGCCATCGCACCCATCGCCAGCACCTGGCCCAAGGCCCATAGCAACGGGCCCTGCCGTAATGTCGGGATGACGGCCCGAAAGCCCATGCTATCCTGTTCCCGTTTGGTCTCAATGCCCATCATCAAAAAGGTCAGCGTCAGCACCATCTGGCCATAGGCCGCCATGTGCAAGGCCATATATTTGGTACCGGGCTCTTTATAGACGAAATAGTAGCACCCCAGGCTGCCCGCCAGCCCGATTGCCAATAACAGCATCCATTTGATGCTTCGGAAAAAGGATTTGAGCACGAGGCCGGAGATGCACCAAAGCTTTTTCATGCATTTTACTCCTTATCCTTTACATAGCTTGTTTGAAAAAATGGGGTGATGTACCGACATCACCCCACTCAACTACCAGTATGTCAGTTATTGAGCCATTGACCCGTTACCGTTATGGTTCGCCCAATAGCAGTGGAGCCATACGCGGAACTGACCCGTCAGCGAAGAGTTCGCCCACGTCCATCTAGCGCTATCGCCTGGATATAAATCTCGGTCGCTCTTGAGCACCTCGAAAGTCGTTCCCTTAGTCAATAAGTTAGACGACATGATATTGCTAGGATCAGAGCTGGAATAGCTTGTGCCGCGGCAGGTTACGTTCTTGGCTGCCAATGTTTGATATGGGCCATACGACTGCACAGTGCCCTTGCTTATCGTTGTAGCCGATGTACCGGCCATTACCGGTGCCGTTCCGAGAGCGACAAGCAATGCGGCTGTTGCAACGGCTGTAATATGTACCTTTTTCATTTTAATTTACTCCTATTGACTTGCAGAGCCGCGTCCGTTATGGTCTTTATTACCACAGTTTAACCAGATCCGGAATTGGCCAGTTTCACTATTTGGGTATGTCCAACTTTCATAATCACCAGCATAAAAATATCGATCATCTTTAAGCACTTCAAAAACAGCACCCTTTGTCAGCAAGTTAACGCTCATTTTTGTACCAGATGCTGACGATGTATAGCTCTCCCCAATGCATCGAACAGACCTAGCACTCAATGTCTGATATGAGCCATAACGATCCAATTGTCCCTTGCTGATAGTAGCCGAGGAAGTTCCCGCCAAAGCGGTCGTCGCCATGAGTGCCAACAGCAGCGCGGCCGTAGCAACCGCAGTTATACGCAGCTTTCTTCTCATTTGTTGAACCATCTTTCCTCTTGTTCAATAGCTATTGACATTTATATTGTATAGTATTCTTTCTATTTATCCATATACTTTTTTCACGATATATTCTTATTTTTTACTATTTAAATATATATCTCGATATATATTTTATTTTGTCGAGCAATCTTATATTTGGTCGAAATTCAAAGGTTATTCGACATCACAGCGTGATTGCCGATAACAACCAAAGCATTCAACGCGCTAAATAAAAAAATGTCTTTCCTTTACACGGAAAGACATCCTTTTTCGTTCATTTCCCAAGCCGACGCCCTCATTAACTGGCGCTATCTGTCTTACAACATGCTGCCAGCACCAGCCCATGGAAAGCAATCAACCCCTCATAGGGCAGCTGCACGGCTAACGCCATGCCGAAAGAGAATCCGCCGGGATGCAGCGCTAGACCATAGCTGGCCAGCAAGATCACAAGCTCCGCCAGGGTCAAGCCCAAGGGAAGCAGAAGCAGCCGCCTATAGGGCAAGGGTTTCACATGCAGCAAAGCGCAAGCCGTCCATATGGCACAGGCCAGCCCCATCGTCTGGCCCAACAGGCTGACACCCACCCAACCCAAGCAGGGCAGCACCTGATACTCTGCGGCATAGATGGCCTCCTGCAGCGGGAACAAGCAGGCGGAATGGGCCAGCGCAGCCGTCGCCGCCACCAGGGCAGCCGGCCAGCACCGCCAAAAATCCCGCTGCGAAAGCGGGCGCCCTAAACACCGTGCGGCACAAAGCGCAACGAATAGCCATAGGGCCGCCGCCTGCGCGACGTCGCCCAAAACATCCAGTGGCAGCATAACCCAATCGCGAACCGAGCCGTAATCCGCCACCGCCTCCAGCATCCGCAGCGCAAAGCCATATTGGGTGAAAAACCACACAGCCGGCGCCCACAGCAGCGAAAGAAGGCCCGACCAGCGGGTGGGCGTTTCCCCCTGGGAAAGCGGCGCCAGGCTGACGGCCAGATCCGCCAGCAGCAGGGCCGGGCCTGCCAGCGACAGCGTATCCAACACGAGCGCCGTCAGGCATGCATCGGATATGGCCAGCGCATCAGCCGCCACCCGCAGCCCCCAAAGGATCAATGCCCAAGCCACCGCGCCAAGGATCGTCGCTGCCCAGCGCCTGCCCGGGATTCGTCCGCCCCGAAGCTTATACCACAGCATCCCGGCCAGCAGGGCCGGTAGCCATCCAGCCAAGGATAGCGCCGTCCAAATCAGCTGTCCATGGGGATAGATCGCCTCTAGCCAAGGCTCTCCGGCCCACAGCTCTGCCACCAGCGGCATCAGGCTACCCAGCCCAGCGATGCATTGGGTCGTAATCAGCCAAATCACCGCCAGCGGCGTCAGCCGCCAAAGGCTGCGCCGCCCGCCCAGCAGCGCCGGGTCCAGGGCCTTTGTCCACAGTGCGGCCGCCAGATAGCAGCGAGCCAGCGCCCAGATAAACGCCAGGAGGCCATCCACCACCATCGCGCCCTCATAGCTGCCGCCCCATTGGGGCCCTGTCAGGCAAAGGGCGCCGAAGAAGCCGGCGGCCAGCGGCATCCGTTTCTTCAGCCACCCCCTCATGGACGCGACTCCAAGATCATCACACCCCGCCCAGGCAGTTCTACTTCGCCTGCCAGGTGCTGCCCGGATATCAGATCCCATCCTCCTTCGCCCACATCCACCGAGGCCGGTCGGCTAAAATGGTTCAGGTAGAACCGGTAGGTCGTTCCTTCGGCCTCCCTTGTCGTGGCTTCGCATCCCAGCGGCAGCTGCCGCGCCGCTCGGGGAATGGCCAGTGCTTCCGCCAAATCTTGGTAAAAGTCGTCCAGGAAATCCTGCCCGGTGCGCGCAGCAATGAAATAGGCTTTGCCGCGTCCGTATTGGTTCACCGTCACCGCCGGTTCCCCGGCATAGAAATCCTCCTCATAAACGCCCAACACCTGGGCTCCCTCGGCATGGATCCGCTCAGCCATTTCTCGCACCGCATAGCGCTTACCCCTGTAGGCAACGGCATTCCCTTGCCCAGGATAATAGGCGTCCATTTCCTCTGCCCATATCCCCATAACCTCCCGCAGCGGTCCGGGGAAGCCATTCTGGAAGCATAAGTCGTGCTCCTCGACCCATCCGGTCATGTAGGTCGCAGCCAGCGCGCCGCCCTTTTGGACGTATTCCGCCAGGCGCGCGCCGAAATCGCCTCGAATCATGTACAGCATAGGCGCAACTACCAGGCTGTATCCTTCCAAGGGGCAGGTGGAATCGATGATGTCCACATTGATCCCCTGATGGAAAAAGGCACGGTAATGCTCCACTACGGTGCGTTCGTAGTTTTTCTCCTTCATCACACCCTGCATCTCATCCAGCGCCCAGCGGTTTTCCCAGTCATACACCAAGGCCACCCGGCTGGGCACGCCGGTCCCTGTAACATGATCGAGCTTTTCCAACAGCCGCCCGGTTTCCGCCACCTCTTGAAACACCCGGGTTTTGTCGGTGGCAAAATGATCCACCACCGCGCCGTGGAACTTTTCATAGCCGCCTCGGCCTTTACGGAACTGGAAATACTGCACGGAATCGGATCCGTGGGCCACGGCCTGTAGGCTGGTCAAGCGGTGTACGCCTGGACGGCGCAGTTTAGCCACCGGCTGCCAATTGGTGGCCGATGGGGAAGACTCCATCATGAGGAAAGGCCGCCCGCCGCCCAATCCCCGATGCAAATCATGGCGGAAGGCCGTATCGGCGGCCACCCAGTCATCGCCCTCGTCGTCGCGCCACAGGGGATAGTTATCCCAGGAAACCACGTCCAGCTCGCGGGCCAGTTCAAAATAATTGATCCCCGGATAGGTGCTCATCAGGTTATGGGTGATCGGGATATCCGGCGTATACCGGCGCAGCGGCTCCGCCTCCAGCCGCACATAGTCGCAGTATTGCTGGGTGGTAAAGCGCATCCAGTCCAGTTTCAAAGCGTGCAGCACGCCGTCACCCCGGCTGGAGGGGGATTCCACCTGATCAAAATCCGTATATCCATGGCTCCAGAAACCGGACCAATAGGCCTCGTTCAGCGCCTGAAGCGTGCCATATTTTGCCTTGATATAGTCCCGGAACGCCGCCTGACATAAAGGGCAGTGGCATTCCCCACTATATTCATTGGAAATATGCCACATTTTCAGGGCGGGGTGCCCGGCATAGCGCTGGGCCAGCCGCCCGTTTATCTCCTGAACCTTAGCGCGGTAGACCGGAGAGGTCAAGCAGTGGTTCTCCCGGCCGCCATAAAGCTCCCGTACCCGGTCCTCCGATACCCGCAGAATTTCCGGATACTTCTGCGCCATCCAGCGAGGTTTCGCCCCCGATGGGGTTGCCAGGATAGCTGCCATATGGTTTTCCGCCAGCATATCCATCACCTCATCCAGCCATTCAAAAGTATAGACGCCCTCCTCCGGTTCCAGCGCCGTCCAGCTGAAGATGCCGACCGTCATGGAATTCATATGGGCCTCTCTGGCCAGGCGCATATCCTCTTTCCAGATTCTATCCTTGTCTTTCATCCATTGGTCGGGATTATAATCGCCTCCATGGATCATGTGGGAAATGCCCGGCAGGGCCGGTGAGAAACGCTTCATGGAAAATACCTCCTGTCTGTCCTTCGTTCTTGGCGACCGCCCGGCGCATGGCGGCTTTGCTCATCGGCGGTTTTCCTTTCCCCGTGGCGGGCGCCTTTGCAGTGCCCGCCGAATCCAAACGGCCATTTGCTGCGGCCTGGATGATTCCCTCTTTTTTAACCGCCATAAGCATCCATTTTCTCCATACCCCTATGGGCTGACGCACGGCGAATCACTAGCTTTGCTGTAGGCGGCAGCCACTCTACCACGACCCCTTCGGGCGGCAATTTTCCTCCAAGCGCCGGCTATGCACGGGAGCCCTCGCTTCACATTTTTCCCTCAGCATATGCCTCTTTTGCCTTTTAGATTCCGTCCAGCCGCGCCGTTCAGGTAACCAGCGTCCGTATATTGCCCGTATGCCGTCTGGCAGGGCGCTTTCGCCATATCCATCATACCATGACCGCGGCGGGAGATGAAGCGCGCCGGCCCAACCTTTACATTTATTTGGCTTTTGGATTTCAGTGTGGGAATGAGACGTCCAAACGCGGCGATAGCGCCCTTGGCCTTGACAAACGGGGGATACCTGCCCCTATGATTGCGCTGGAAAGAAAAAAGGAGGCGGTATCATGAAAACGGCGCTGGTGCTGGAAGGCGGCGGGCTGCGCGGCGTCTATACTGAAGGCGTGCTGGACGCGCTGATGCATGGCGGATGGCAGGCCGACTATGTGGTCGGCGTGTCCGCCGGAGCCAATAATGGCATCTATTATGTGGCCGGGCAACCCGGGGACGCCCTGGACTCGGTGATTCATTATGTTGGGGACAAGCGTTACCTGTCCCTGGAAAATTTTATCCGCACCCATTCGGTCTTTGGTATGGATTTCATCTTTCACGAAATCCCGGAGCGGCTGGTTCCGCTTGATTTCGACCGGGTGCAAGCCTCGTCTTGCCAATTTGAAGCTGGCGTAACCGACGTTTTCACCGGACGCGCCGTATACTTTGACAAGACGCATCTTGCCGACCGCGACACCACGATCCTCCGGGCTTCCTGCTCCATGCCCGGATTTGCGCCCATGGTGCCCTATCAGGGCGGCCTATACCTGGACGGTGGCGCCGCCGATCCCATCCCGTTGGAACGGGCGCTGGCCGTGGGTTGCGACCGGGCTATCGTCATCCGCACCCGCCCGCGAACCTATCTTAAGGGGCCCGAACGGGGCCGCCAGCTCTATACGCGGCTCTTTCGGCAGTATCCCGCCCTTATCGCGTGCCTAAACCGCCGCCACCTTGTTTATAATGCCAGCATTCGCCTATGCGACGACCTGGAGGCCCAGGGGCGTGCGCTTATCATCGCGCCGGACGCCCATCTGGATATGGGCCGCTTTGAAAAGAACCGGGATAAGCTTTTAGCCGCATATCGTCAGGGCCTGAGCGACGGGGAACGGGCCTTGCCCCAAATCCGCGCCCTCTGCGCAGCGGATCAGGCGATATAATCTCTATACAAAAGTCCCCATGCCGTTGGTGTTCCTTACGGCATGGGGGTTTTATATTGGAATCGCGTAGCCTCAACCGTCTCGATCAGGCGCCGTCAAAGGCGCGACTGCACCGGCAAAAGCGGGCCTGCCCCTTTTGCCGCGCAGCCGGCAGCATGCATGCCGGTTAGGCTATTCAGCCTGTTCCTGCTGCCAAAGCTCCTCAAAGTAGGCTGTCAGCTGCTGGGCAAGGGATTCGACCATTCCCTCCTCAAAGGGGCTGGATAAACCGCAGGCCTCCAGCGTGGCCTGGAAGGGCTCATAGGTGCTGTACTGCTGCACCCGCAGGTATTGGTCAATGGCCGCCTGTGGATCGCGTTCTGATAGCTCCCATATTTCCAGCGCCGCGGCTAGGCTTGTTGCATAGCTGATATAGTACAGCGGCGCCTGAAAGGTATGGTGAATCGCCACCCACGTCTTGGCCCAGAAGCTGTTTGGAATATAATAGCCATCATAAAGATGATATTCATCCAAGAGCTCCTCATAGATCGCATTCAGCTTTTCCAGGGTTAGGTTCTCTTCGGCATAAAGGCGCTGCTGGAATTCATCCTCCATGCATCCGCTGATGACCGTGCTGATCATCGTCTGCAGATTGGAGGCCTTTACGCCCTCGGCCACTTCCTCGCCATAGAGTTCATCATAGTATAGCTGCAGCAAAAGCTCCAGCCCCTGGGAATGAATCTCCGCCAAGTCCAAGTCCGTCGCTTTGTTCCAGGCGCTCTCAGGGAAGCAATAGCTGTTGTAGAAATGCCCAAACTCATGAAAAACGGTCGTGACGTTGTTGTATCCGTCAATGGATTTATAATTGATGAAGGGCACGCCGTAATAGGCGATATCGGTCGTATAGCCGCCGTCCATCTTGGAGGCGCCGTTGGTGAAGTCATATAGGTCATATTGGAGCATAAAATCAGCCGCCTGCGCCATATCCTCTGAAATTTGGGGCAGGATCTGCTTTAGCGCATCAATGCTCTGCTGGGGGGTAGTGGCGGCCAGCGATCCTTGGTAGATAATCTCCGGGGGATTGAGGCCTAGCTTGGCATGCAGCGGCACCAGATGTTCTTTCACGGCTGACGCCATATTGGCCGCATCCTCGGGCGTATAGTCACGGTTATAGCTCGCATAACTGTATTCCACAAAATTGTCGTATCCCAGCTTCTGAGCCATCTCATTGCGCAATTCCACCAGCTGGAGGAATATTTCCCCGGCCTCCTTGTTGAGCGTATCATAGTAGGTTTCCAGATAGCCATAATACGCCAGGCCCAGATCTGTGCGCTGCGTAAGTTCATTCAGAGTAAGCGCCTCATCCTCCACCTGAACCGTATGGTTAACCAGCACCTGCTGGTATTCATCGGTCAAGGCGCTGATTTGTTTCATCAGCGGTTGGACCGATTCATTGGTCAGGGCCGCTTCCCGCAGCGTATCGTCGACGTATTCCTGCCCCCAGCGCGCTGCAGCTTCTTCGCCTAGGCCGGATTCTAGGATCGTGGTGGTAATTGTGCCCAGCTTTTCATAGTATTCGTTCAGTTTTCCTTCCAGCTCAATCTTATCCTGGCTGGCTGCCTCGTCGTTGACGTCCAAATCGCTGGCGATGCTGACCAAAGTGAACTGCGTCAACGCCATGCCATAGTCTACCAGCACTTCATCATAAAGCGTAAAGAGCGCATCTGCATCCGAGGCGCTCCCCGCCAGCTGGGCTAACTGCTCAAACCGTTGATCCATGGCTTCAAAGTCGGGCATGGTATAGGCCATATCGCGATAATTCACCAGCGCGTGCCCGGCTTCATCCCGCTCGACCTGGCCGCCCGAAGCCCATAAAGCTTGCGTGATCCAGCTAGGCTCCCGCTCAGAAGGCGCCAGCGCATCGCTGGGCACGGCGGTTGTAGGCGCCGTTGAAGTCGCGGTTGCGGAGGTATCGGCTGGGGAAGAAGCGGGCGTTGTGGCGGTGGTCGCAGCCGCAGTCGCCGCTGCAGGCGTATCGGCCGGCGAAGCGGTTGGTTCGCTTAAATATCCTGGCGGCGGCGCGCAGCTTGTCAGCGCCAGGATAAGCGCCAGCAGCACCGCGGGCCACAACCTTTTTCCCAACTTATGCATGCTCATAATTCCTTTCCTTCCCGGTCTACGGCCCGCCAGCTTTCGCCTTCCAGTTCCGTACCGTCGGGCAATGTCCGTCTTTTCGAGTCAAAGTTAGCGGTTACCTGCGTCCCGTCCTCAAAGGTGCTCCGCTGGAGGCATCCGTCCTCAGAGAGGAAGACAAAATCCGTCATGGCCAACGGGCCAATGCGCCGATGCAGCCGGGCCACCGGCAGCGCTGCCCGCAGGGCCTCCTGCACCGCCTCATCCTCTACGCGCATCGTAAAAAGGCAGGTTTCGCTGCCCCGGCCGGTCCAGGCATACTGTGCGCCGCAGGGCATCACGTCGGGCGGAGTGCCCATGAGCGCATCCATGGCAGCCATCAGCCGGGGGCGGCCGCCCCCATACTGGTAATACCCCGCCGGTTCTCCCTCCCGGAAGAAGTGGCTGTTATTGTAGTTATGCACTTCCCACCAGGTGTGCATAATGCTGTCATGATAGACTAGGGCAGTCAGGGGTACCGGCCAGAAGGGCCACTGCTTGTATTGGGGCAAAGCCTTCACCGAACCCATATCGTATTCCAACGAGAACAGGTCGTTGAATCCTTCGCTGCTCACAGCGCCCTTACCCCGGGAGCCCATAACCAGCAGCCGGCGCAGCAGTTCCAGGTCCTCTTCCCGATCCATGGGCCTGCCAGGGTGGGCGCTGTGATCTGTAGCATAGCATTCGCCCAGCATGGCGCAGGCTACCACATCGAAATGATCCCAGTCCATATCCGCCCAGGGGCCCTCCACCGCCTGCTTCTCCAACTCAAGCATGCGTCCTGCGCAGTTTAGGTACCACTTGAAATCGTCGATGCGCCACTGCATGCGGCGCTGGCCATCCCGTCCCGCGTAATATCCCTCCCGCGTCTCCGGCCGTCCATCGTCCATGCTTTCGTTTACCCAGCTCCACGGCGCCATCCGGTATCCCAGATCGCGGATGGCCGATTTCTCCTGCTCGGTGAGCGCGATAGGCTTTCGCCCGCCCATCAAAAATTGGTCATACGACATATTAAAGCCCACAGGGTAGACCAAGGCCCGGTCAAAACCCATCGCTTTTACCTGCGCCAGCTGGCCCGCATAATCCACGTCATCCTGGCAATAGCCGATAAAGCACATCAGCGAACCAAACAGCTCATCCAGCGCCGGCCGCGTTTTTCGTTTTTCCTGCCAACTGATAAAGAGGCCCCTTTGCATGACAAAGGCACGGTAAGCGAAGGCCGCCCCAGTTATCGTGGGCTCTATGGGAATCAAGCGGACGGTGCGCGCCTGACGGAAGCCGCCGAGGCTCGCCAGCGCCATGGGGCAGACAAAGGGAGCTTCCAGATCGCCTGCCTGCTTGCCATAGCGCCACCCCGCATCGGCCAGCCCTTCGTCTGGTACGATCAGCAGTCCGCCCTGCTTGCCCAGCACCGCCGCCATTGCCAGCGAAAATCCATCATGATGGCGGCTTGTTACCCGCTTATCGCAGGGCGCGCCTCCGCCCTGCCAGAGCATGCCCTGCATAATGGGCAAAAGGAGCTTCTCTCCGGCGGGTTGCCCATGGAAAGCGCCCGGCAGGCTTATGCATGCCGGGCCCTCGCCCTCCATGGGCACCAGCGTTACCGTTACAGCCCCCTTTGAAAGCCGGTATTCCATCTTTACGTGTTTTTCGCCAGCCCGAAAGCTTTGATATAGGCAGTCTCCCTGCCGTCCTGCGCTTTCAAAAGCCAGCCGCCGCAAAGGGCCAGCGCCTTCGACGGCATCCGCTTCACCCCATACGGCGCTGGCCGGATCCAGCGTCCACCGCTGGCCCCGGGAGCCGTCCTCCAGCCAAAGCTGCGGACCCTCTACGCACAGCGTAATCCCGCCTTCCGATAATGTCATCCTGTCTCCTCCTTACGCTAGGCAAATGCGCGCCTTGACCAACCGCCGCGCCCTTAGGTCGGAAAAAGCCTGAGGCAACGCTTCCAGGGGATAGGCCGCATCTCCCATAAAGGGTTCGCTGCGCAGCCTGCCCGCCCGCATCAGGTCGATCACCGCCTGGTGCGTTTCAGCCTCCTGATAGCCCCCTTGATAAAAACGGAAGCTTCCCGGCGCAGCCAATGGCTTCATCCGGTACTGCCCCATGGCTTCGATCCCGTAAACTGCCACCGTACCGCCCGAAGCCAAAAGGCCAAGATAGGGATCCATCGCTCCGTCGGCGCCTACCGCGTCCAGGATAAAGTCAAAGGGGCCCGGCATCGCCTCCCGCAGCCTGTCGGCCGCATTTGTATCCCGATAGTCCACCACGGTTGATGCGCCTAAGGTTCGCGCCAATTCAAGACGTGCGGAGCTGCCGGCCGCGGCTACCCAGTCGGCCCCCAGGTTTGCCGCGTGGCGAACAAAGGACAAGCCGTTGCCCCCTGAACCCACCACCAGCACCCGGCTGCCGGGCCCTACGCCCATGCGCCGGATAAACGAGAGGGTTTCCCGCCAGGTTGTCAGCATGGCGCATTCCTCCAGCGGCACATCGTGGGGAATGATCTGGTTTACCAGGGCGGAGCGGTATAGGCTCGGGTCAACCCCATCCCTGGCCATAGCCCAATGGTCCACGGCGATCCCCCATTGGCTGTAGCCGCCCCAGGCAATATTTATCCCCTCGGCCAGGCCCGCCGGCGCACCGACACGGCTGACGTGATCGCCCACCCGATAGGTGGTTACCCCAGGGCCCAGCTCCACCACCTCACCCACGCTCTCATGCCCTAAGATGCAGGGATAAGGGATCGCAAAGGGCATCCTTCCCTCTATGATGTGCTGATCTGTGGCGGTGCAGGTACCTGCCCACTTGAGGCGGCATAGCGCCTCATATCGTCCCGGCGTGGGGATGGGGAGCTCCCGCAGGGCCAAACATCCCGGTCTTTCCACCACGTAGCACTGCATGGTTCCGCTCATTGGCCACCCGCCTCTTTCTCCGCAGGCCTTCCTCCTTTGGCCCGAAGGATCAGCTCGCCGGAACCGTCGGCATGCTGCACCCAGGACAATGGCATCCAACCCACGTCCTGGTCATCCAAACTGCGGCAGATACGGGCGACCGCCCGATCCTCAGGCAAAGCTGCGACCCGAAGCGCCGGGTGCAGCGCCAGCAGCCGCCCGATCATGCCCCGACGGTATTCCAACGCGGTGGCACTGCTATCGCGGCCCACCAGCAGCAGGGCTACCCGGCAGCGATCCATGGCCGTCTCCCCTGGCGCCAGGCCGGCAAAATCCACCTCTGCCCAGTCAAAGCTTCCCCGGCTGCCCCGCCAGGGGATATGATAGCCGTACCCTTGGTCCGAGAACCAGAACCACCCCGCCCGGAAAAGGGAAACCGTTCCGTCCACTGCGCCAAGAATCGCCAGTACGGCCGCGAGATTCCCGGCCAGCCGGCCATGTACTACGCTGCCCAAGGCGGCCCGTTCGCACAGCACAATGGCCGCGGCTGCAGCCGCCGCAGCTGCCCATATCAGTATCATCCGCCGAAAAACAAGCCAGCCGCCGCGGGCCAGCACCCACTGCCTTTTTTCTGGCATTTTGCCCATTTTCGCCTCCTATCCCGCCGGCCTTGCCCGATGGTTCGGGCTTCGCGTCATGTCTTTAGGGTTTTCCTCATTATACCGGGTTTTCCCAGCGCGCGCAATTCCCGCCCTGTGATCTACCCGGCAGGCGGAATAAAAAATGCCGGTTCCTCGTGGGAACCGGCATAACGCATCCTGTGATTATCGGATGTTTACCAGCGCGGCAGAGCTAAAAAGGCTCTTAAACCAACTGCTCAGGTTGGTGAAGAAATTCTTAATGCTTTCCACAAAGCCCGTGGCCTTTTCGGAGGTCTGGGCCAGGTCTTTCAGGCTATCGTTGATCTTCTGCACTTGGCTGGCCAGCTGGGCCGGGTCAATATCCAGATTAGCGATGGAAACGATCAGGTTGGTGACCGTCTCAATCTGGTCATCCGTCAGGGTGATGTTCAGATCGCCCGCTACCTGGATAACCACCGGGCGAACCGTATCCGGGTTGTCATAGCCCAGCTCCAGGATCTTCTGTTTAATCATCGCGATCAGTTCCGCTGCCTGCTCCTGTCCGATGATATCGCCCAGCTCGCCAGTTGTGACAAGCTCCTCGGTGGCCGTTTCCTTGGCAATGTCGCTCAGCTCTCCGCTGGTCGCCTCATAGGCCTTAAAGATGCCGGCCAGCGCGGCGGTGCCGGAAACCTTCACCGGGCAGGCCACATTGACCTCGGCGTCTTTAACGCCAGCGGTAGCCAGCGCGGAAGCATACATCGTTTCGCTTACCCAGGTGATATTCTGCGTGCTTACTTTAATGCCATCGCCTTCGGCCAAAGGCCGGACGCTGGCGCACGACAGCGAACGGGTGCCAATCTTATCGGAGGGGACAAGGTCGCCTAGCAGCGCTTTTTCCTCGTCGATGGTGATGGTGAACAGCTGGACTTCGTCCTCCTTTACCCCCAGCATATCGAAAACTTCTTCACGCTGGCTCTGGGTCAGATCGTTCCCCAGCGTAACTTTCCACTCTCCGTCCGCCCGGGCGGCAGGCGTCATCATCAGGGCCATCATCAGCCCCAATACCAGGCATAACGCTTTCTTTTTCATGTTTTTTCCTCCTCGTTCGGGGTGTGTTTACTTTATCGCATTCTTTTGCCCCTGTCAACCATACAGCTGCGCAATCGCCTCTATATCGCCCGGGCAATGGGTAGCTGTATAATGGATGCAATACAGCACAAAAGGGGGGCCGCTGCATGTCCATACCCATCGCCGATTTTGCTTTTCTCAACGATACGCCTGCCGGGACGCATGGGTTCGTCCAGGCCCGCGAAGGGCGCCTTATCTTTGACGACGGGACACCCGCGCGTTTTTTTGGCGTCAACCTGTCCTTTGACGCCGCTTTCCCCGACGCGGGCACCGCCCGGCGGATCGCCGACGATCTCTACCATAGCGGCTGTAACATGGTGCGGTTCCACCATGTAGACTCCGCACGCGGCCGTTCGCTGATCGATTATAATGCAGGGGATACCCAGCACCTGAGCCAGGAAAATTTCCGCCGTCTGGATTATCTGGCCAGCTTGCTGAAGGAACGGGGCATCTATCTTCATCTGGACATGTACACTCTGCGGCGCTTTTTGCCCCAAGACGGCTTTTCGCCCGACGAGGCGCAGCGCCTGACAGCGCCGGTGAAGTCCCTTTTGTATTATGACGAAAAATTACTGGCCTTGCACGTCAGTTTTGCGGAAAAATATTTGTCCCACGTCAACGCCTACACCCAAGTGGCCTATAAAGACGAGCCGCAGGTAGCCGTCGTCCAGTTTCTCAATGAAAACGCGATTTTCTGGGATACCGGGGACCCACGCCCCGACAGCATCCTCGCCCTGCTGGGCGGCCGGTTTAACGCCTATCTGGCCGACCGCTATGGCAGCCGTGCGGCCCTGGCGGAGGCCTGGACCCATCACGGGCAATGCGAACTTCAGGCAGATGAGGACCCCTTCGAGGGCACCGTGGCCCAGCCCCCGGTAGGCGTGTGGGGCGAACGCAAATACGATCCCGCAGGCGAGGGGCTTGCATCCCCAGCCCGCCACCGGGATTTTACCCAATTCCTAGCGCAAACCCAGCGACGGGTCTTTGCTGGATTCTATGCCCGCCTCCGGCGGATGGGCGTGAAGTGCGCCATCAACTGCTCGAACCTGCCCAACGGCGCGGCAGAGCTTTATTGCGCCCAACTGGGCGACGTAACCGAACACAACGCCTATTGGAACCATCCCGAGGGCGGCTTTCGCCCGCCGGCGCGCTTTCACCGCCACGCCATCTATGATCTCGACCCCCGCGCGCCGAAGCCCACCTTCACCATGAATCACCCCGCTTGCGCCTGCGCCTGGGCCAAGACGGCGGAAAAGCCCATGATCGTCACCGAGTTCAACGCGCTGTATCCTACCCCCTACCGGGGCGACGCGCTGCTGCAAATGGCCGCCTATGGCTGCCTGCAGGGCTGGGACGGCATTTTGCTATTTTGCTACAGCGAAACCAGCGGGCCCGACTATACCCGCCCCGATGGAATGAACGGCTTTTTCTCCAGCGTCCACGATCCAGCCCTGTGGGGCATGTTCCCTCTGGCCGCGGCCATCTTCCGCCTTGGCTTAGTATCGCCGGGCCGCACCCGGATCGAGGTGGGCGTCTGCCCTGAGGACTGGACGCGCTGTCCCGGCGACTATGCCGCCCTAACCACCGCTTTGGCTCCGGTTTGCCGGGTCGCCGTGCGCTTTTTCGATCATGCGATCCGCTCCAGTGCCGACGCGGTGGTCGCTTGCGGCTTCTTCCCGAGCGGTGATTATACCGGCCTGCCTCGGGCGATTCTGGGTGCGCCCGGCGGGCAGGCTTGGCTTGGCCGGCATCCGAACGCCTATCGCTGTGCTGGCCGCCCCGGCTGGGCTGATGTGCAGGCCGCCATGGTGGATTGGGGGCTCTGGGGGCGTGATACAGGCTGGGCCGGCGGCGCTGTCCGCTCCGATACAGGCGAGATTACCCTGGATATTGACCGGCATTTTTTCCGGCTGGAAGCCGGACGTGTCGCCGCATATGCGGGCCGCCGCGGGGCGGGACGCCACGCTTTCCCCTTTGAAATGGCCTTGGACGAGGGCAGTTGGTGCGCGCTGGCCATGGATGGCCTGCCGCTCGGCCAGTCAACCTGCATCCTGCTTGCCGGTATCGGCCGCTGCGAAAATACCGGCATGGTCTGGGATGGGGATACGCTTTGCGATGCCGGCCACGGGCCCATCCGCCAAGAGCTGCTGGAAGGCACGCTGACGCTGCCCTACCCTTTCACCGTTACCGACGGCTCTGGGCGCGTCTTGAAGGCCCAGCCTAGCCTGCAAGGAGGATACGCATTAACCTTAGCCGGCAGCCAAGCTTATCTGATCCGCCGATAGCGGCAAGCGCCGCGCCGGTATGCACACCGGCGCGGCGCTTTTCTTTTGGGGTATTAACCGGGTATGCGCATCATACCCAAAGGCCATGGGCCTCCCAGAACTCCGCTACCGCTGTCGGATCCTTGGGCCCGTGGGGATGATGTCCCACGCCCGGCTTCATCAAAAGCGCAAAGGGCGCCCCGCTTTCCCGGTAGCGCGCCGCAAGCAGGGCCCCGTTTTCCTCATAAGGCACCAGTGTATCGCAGTCCCCCGCTACGAGGATCAGGGGGATCTTCGCGTCGATCAGCTGCCGGTGGGCCGCATCCTGGATCCGGTAAAAGGGGCTAGGATCATCCGCCGTCAGGCCGTAGGCATCCAGGCATTGAGCCCATTCGCCCGCCGTTCCATGGCGCCCGGGCCAGCTTAGAATATCTACCACCGGCGCATCCAAGTACAGTCCCGCCGTGTGCTGAGGATAGCGCCCGGCATAGTGAACCGCGTAAAGCCCGCCCCGGCTCAAGCCGATCAGCCCCATCCGCGGATGCAAGCCCAGCCGCCGCACCATATACTGGCGAAAGCGTTCCATTTCTTCCACCGCCTCCGGCGAGCCATATTGATCGCTTAGACGAATATAGGCCAGCTGGTAGCCACGCTGAAGCAGCGCCTCGTCGGCGTCGGCAAAAGCCCCGAAGAACTCGCAGCGCAGGGCCCAGCGCCCGTCCTCCGCCGGGCAGCGGGGGAAAACCGTCAGTGCTTCATACCCGTCAAAATAGAACCGGCGCAGGGGATAGCCGCGGAAGCTGCCTTCCGCATCCATAAAATCCGGTTCCGCCGCTAGGACGTTGTCAATTCTGGCCCGAAGCTGCATCCGCTTTTCTTCCAGGCGCACCGGCGGCAGCGGCTGCGCCTTTTGGGGTAGGCCATGGCCAATCGTTTCCTTCAGCTGCCGGTGCTCCATCATCTCTAAGCGCATCATCTTGCGCCAATAGGAGCGTCCCGCCTCCGTCTCGATAAGGCGGTCGCCGAAATCGGTTAGGCTGCGGTTAAACATGGCCTTCATCAGGGCGCGTGCCATGACCCAATGGCCGTGATCATCGGGATGGATGCCGTCTCCTGTCACGGCGGCAGGATCAGCTGCCCGCAGCGTCCTCCTATCCTCCTCCATGGGTTTGCGCAGATCCACCACCAGCTCGGCCTTCCCCGGCATAGCCGCCAGAATCCACTCGCTATAGGCTGCCAGCACCTCGTCATAGCCTTCATAGGCCCGGTCATAGCCATAATCTGTCTCGCCCAGCGGATAAAGCGCGCCGCGATAGCTGGCCCGGTCAAAGGGGATGGGCGTGGCCACGGCCGCCTTGCATCCAGCCCGGTGCACCCGGCGTACCGCCTCCTCCACCCCGCCGCGAAAGGCGGCAAAGCGCCTCTCCTCCAGCGGATAATAAATTCCGTCGTTCATGCCATAAAAGAGCAGCACCCAGTCGGGCTGCGTCATCGCTATAGCCCGATCCAGGCGGTCCAGCCCGCAGGGCCGGGGGAAGGGGTGTCCCGGCTCGCTCAGGCCCGATAGGGTTTCGCTGCTTACGCCCGCATTCATCAGGCGGACGCGCCGCTCAAGCCCAGAAAATTTCAGATAGGCGTTGATCATGGCGATATATCGCCCATCGTCGGATATGCTGTCGCCCATCACCAGCACCCGTCCCTGTACCGCGTCTTGCATGTCTGCTCCTTTCGCTTCGTCAACGCCCGCTCAGCGCGTCCATGACCCGTTGGCGCACCGCCATCTCCGGGGTGGCGCCGCGGGCCGCCTCCAGCGCCCATAGCACCGCCCCCGCTACAGGCGCTGCCGACAGCGGAATAAAGGTATAAGTCCGGCCGGTCAGCTCCTTCAGCCTGCGTTCAAACTGCTCCCGCATCAGGAGGCATCGAGCCTTGAGATGCACCGAACCTACCAGCACCACCTCCAGCGGCTCGTCCTCCGGCCAGGTCAGCCGCTTGACCACGCCGGCCACCGTATGGGCCATGACGTCCCCGGTATGCAGCAATAGGGCCTGCGCCACCGTATCCCCCTCCTGCGCCACGTCGAACAGCAGCCGGGATAGGGCGTCCACTTGGGGTTTCCCCGAAGGTTTCAGCAGGCAGTTCAGCCAAAGGGGCGCCAGCTCCTCCTCGCTTTTGAGCCCCATCATGGCAAAGAGCCGGGGGGTAAGCTCCGTAGCCGGGCCCAGGCGGTATACCTCATCGTATACCTTGCGGAAAACCATCTGACCCAGATGGGTACCGCCGGCCTCATCGCCGGAGAAAAATCCCAATCCGCCCACCTGCAGCTGGCGTCCCTCTATATCGCTGCCGGCGGCGATGGTACCCGTCCCATTGATGGAGCACAAGCCGTATCCTCGGCTGGTGCCGGCTTTAATGCCTAAAAAGGCGTCGTTATTGAGCACGAAACGCTTCAGCCCCAAATAGGAAGCGATATTGATCAAGATCTCCCGCTGCTGGGGCATATCGCAGCCGGACATCCCCAGCGCGGCAAAGGTTACGTCCTCAAAGCCCAGCCCATTGCGCTTCAAAAGTGCGCCCAGGCTCGTCTCCAGCTCCCGCTGAACGCCGTCAAAGCCATCCTCCAGGTATTCATGGTTTCCAGGCCCGCCGGTCATAAAGTCGATGGGCGCGCCGGTCCCGTCGTGTAGCGCGTAGTGGGTCTTGGTACCGCCCGCATCCACTCCTAGAAAAATCTCGGTCATGGCTCTCCCTCCTTTTTTTCATTATAGCTGCTGGACGCCCGCAAGAAAAGAGGCCCGGCCAATTGCCCTGCGCGGCCGTTCGCGGTATGATAAAGAAAAAACGTACGGCCGGCCGGTCCGGCCTGGAAAGGATGCCCCATGAAAAAGAAGCCTGCCGAGCCCATGCGGCTCTTTATTGCCTTGGCCCTCAGCCAGCCCATGATTGATGAGGCTATGGCCGTCTCCGAGACCTGGTTTCCCTATTGTCCCCGGGCCCGCTTCACGCGTCCTGAGAACCTGCACATCACCCTGCGCTTTCTGGGCATGTGCGATCCCGGTAAGGTGGAGCGTATCACCTCTGCCATGGCCTGGACCGCCGCCATTGCCGAGCCGCTGTCGCTCCGCCTGGGGCGTCCCGGCTTTTTCCGCAAGGGGAATGAGTCCATCCTCTGGCTGGGGCTGACTGGGGACCTCGATCGGCTTGGCCAGCTACGCAGCGACCTGGATATCGCACTGGAGAATATTGGATTCCCCAAAGAAAGCGCCCCTTACCGCCCCCATATTACGATTGCCCGGGGTGTCAAGGAAGCGGATCCATCCGCCATGTGCGCAGCGGTGGCGCCCAGGCCCTTGGGCGTGAAAGCAACCGAGTTAATCTTGATGCATTCCACACGGGTAGACGATGAGCTGACTTATGTGCCGATCGCCCGCGCGCCTATCGGCGGATAACGCACATTTTTCAAGGTATACGCTGAATCACGACAGAAGGAAAAGGCATTGGCCGCAGCCAATGCCCTTTTCTTTTATCACCGCGCTATTTTCCAAAATGCCCGGCTACCGCTTTTAGGTGTTCGATAATCGGCAAGTGCTGCGGACAGGCGCGCTCGCATTGGCCGCAGCCGACGCAATCGCTGGCCTTGCCGAAAAGGTGGGTCAGGCGGTCGTAGTATTCCCCCTGGGGCGTCCACCCTTTGTCCTTGGCCTCCTGCATGTCCGCATTATAGAGCGAAAAGTATTTGGGGATCGCGATATGTTTGGGGCATCCGTCGACGCAGTAGGCGCAGCCGGTGCAGGGGACGGCGATGTTGGCGTTAATGATGTCCACTGCCTTTCGCACCAATGCCAGCTCTTCGCGATCAAGGGGCTTGAAATCTGCCATATAGGACGTGTTGTCCAGCAGCTGCTGCATGTTGCTCATTCCCGAAAGCACCATGGCCACCTGATCCAGGCTGGCGGCAAAGCGCACGGCCCAGGAGGCTGCCGACCGGTTAGGCGCATAATTTTTGAAAAGCTTCTCCGCCGCTTCCGGCACCTGGGCCAGCGTACCGCCCTTGACGGGTTCCATCACAACTACGGGCTTATGATGCTTGACGGCAACCTCATAGCATTTTCGGGACTGTACGCCCTCGCTGTCCCAGTCCAGATAATTGATCTGCAGCTGCACAAAATCCATTTCCGGGTGCTCGCTCAGCACCTGATCCAGCAGCTGCGCATGATCGTGGAAGGAGAAGCCAATCTTCTTCACAAGGCCCTGGCGTTTTTTCTCCATCAGCCAATCAAAGCAGTCCAGCCGGTTATAGATTTCATAATGGTCCACCCCGACGTCGTGCAGCAGATAATAATCAAAATAGTCGACGCCGGTCTTCCTCAGCTGTTCGTTAAAGATACGGTCCCGGTCCTCTTTCCCTTTCAGGAAGCCTGCATGCAGCTTGGTGGCCAAGGTAAACCGTTCCCGGGGATACCGCTCGACCAACGCTTCCCTAGCCGCATTTTCGCTTTGAAAGCCGCAGTACATCCAGGCGGTGTCAAAATACGTGAAGCCTGCCTCAAGGAATGCGTCCACCATCTGCTTGACTTGCTCCATGTCGATCTTGGAGGGATCGTTCGCATCCGTGGAGGGGAGCCGCATCAGGCCAAATCCCAGTTTTTTCATCTTTATACCTCCAGAATTTTCTCTCTTTCGATATTATTCAGTATATACTCTGGAGTTCACTCTAAGTCAAGTTCCTCCTCTATAGCGCCTAAAGGCGAAATCATTTACGATAAGAAGAAAGCCTCATAGAAAAAACGCTTGCGGGATCGGGGAGCCCTGCAAGCAAGGAAAAAGGGGATCGGCGCTAAGGCTGACGGATGAGCCGGGCGCCGCGGTGCGGGCGAATGCCAGCAGGCCCCTGATGCAAATCCCATGTGCGAGGGAAAACTGCGCTTTCGGATCTCCCCCATGCTTTCCGCCGTTCAATTCGCCTTCATCATAGCGGCCGCGCAAGGGACGCAAAACGCAAGACATTGGGCGTTTATCCTCCCAGTCGGCCTATGCAAGAGGCGGCGTTTCTCTTTTATCCCCTCTTTCTGCCTTACCCAACGCATGCAACCATTTCCATAGCCTTGCGTCAATATTCTCTATAGCCGGGGGAAAGGTTTGGCGCTAGGATAGGAAGCGTGAGGGATTTCCCTATCTTCAGCGATCAAAAAGGAGGCCAATATGGAAGCAACCAAATGCGCAGTCGTCACCGGCGGCTCCAGCGGCATCGGCCAGGGCGTTGCCTTGGTCTTAGCCGAGCATGGCTATGACGTTGCCATCACTTATGGAAAAAACCCCGAGGGCGCGGAGAAAACCCGCTGCCAGATCGAGGCGCTCGGCCGGCGCTGCTTTGTTTACCAGGCCACCATGACTGAACCTGATGTGCCCGCTCGCGTGGTGAATCAGGCCCATAAGGATCTGGGCCGTATCGACACCATCGTCTGCAACGCCGGGCAGACCCGCCACTACTCGGTGCTGGACGTCACGGTGGAGGACATGGATTATCTCTATCAACTCAACTATCGCTCCTATGTGCTTTGCGCCGGCGCCGCGGCCCGGCATATGGTGGCCGATCAGATTAAGGGCTCCATCTTCTTCATTACCTCCTCCCGCGGGACCCGGGCCTATCCGGAGGATTTCCTGTACGGCGGCCTAAAAAGCGCGCTGCAGCGCAGCTGCGAATCCATGGCCCTGGATCTATCGCCCTACGGCATCCGGGTGAACTGCGTGGCTCCCGGCCTGACCCGGGTACGCGATTTCCCCGAGGGCGTTACCGACTTCTCCTGGGTGAACTGGATCCCCATGAAGCGCTCCGGAACCCCCAGGGAAAACGGCGAGCTCATCGCCTTCCTCGCTTCGGAGAACGCCACCTATATCACCGGCGTCACGGTGCGGGTGGACGGCGGGCTGATCCTGCCCGGGCCGCCTGAGGGCTGGACTGAGGATGTCAAGTGGCATAATCCTGCCTGGATCGAAAGCCATTATGAGGGCGCCATGAAGCGCCTGAAGGAGGAAACCGATGAGTGAGATCCGCATTACCGACGTACGCGCCATTGAAACCGCGCCGCAGCCGGGCTGCAATCTGATCGTCGTGCGCATCGATACCAACCAGCCGGGCCTTTACGGGCTGGGCTGCGCCACCTTCACCCAGCGGCATAAGGCTGTGGTTACGGCCGTGGAAACCTACATGAAGCAGCTGCTGGTGGGCCGGGACGCCACCAACGTGCAGGACGCCTGGCAGGTGATGATGAATTCCTCCTACTGGCGCAACGGTCCTGTGCTCAACAACGCCATCTCCGGATGCGACATGGCCCTGTGGGATATCCTGGGCAAGAGCTTAGGCGTGCCGGTGTGGAAACTATGGGGCGGCAAAATCCGCCAGGGCGTGCCGGTATACCGTCATACCGACGGCACGACCTACGACGAGCTAGACCAGCGCATCCAAGCCTACCTCGATGAAGGCGTGCAGTATATCCGCATTCAGTTCGGCGGCTATGGCGGCAAGGACCGTCACCTAGCCTCCCCCGCAGGCGCGCCCGACGGGCAGTATTTCGACGCGCTGGCCTATAAGCGCTCGGTGCCCAAGCTTTTTAAGCATGTGCGCGAAACCTTTGGCGACGATGTGGAGCTGCTGCACGATGTGCACGAGCGGCTCACGCCGGTGGATGCGGTGCATCTGGCCAAGGAGCTGGAGCCATACCGCCCCTTCTTCCTGGAGGACGCGCTGCCTCCGGAGCAGGGTCACTGGTTCAAGGCGCTGCGAGAGGCCGCGGCGGTGCCGCTGGCCATGGGCGAGCTTTTCAACAACCCCATGGAGTGGATTCCCCTGGTGGAAAACCGCTGGATTGACTATATCCGCTGCCATGTCAGCCAGATCGGCGGCGTTACCGCCGCCCGGAAGCTGGCCGCCTTCTGCGAGCCCTTCGGCGTGCGCACCGCCTGGCACGGTCCCGGCGACGTATCGCCCATTGGCCATATGGCCAACGTCCACCTGGATCTGACCACGGTAAACTTCGGCATCCAGGAATGGTGCGGCATGGAGACCGATCCCCGGGTGCAGGAGGTCTTTACCGGGATGGCCGAAGTCAAGGGCGGCTTTGCCTATGCCAACGATAAGCCCGGCTGGGGCGTGGACATCGACGAGGAGGCAGCCAAGAAATATCCTACCTGCGCCGATCAGCCCCGTTGGCTGCTCTCCCGCCTGCCTGATGGAACAAGCGTCAAGGCTTGATCTGCAGGAAGCGGCTATAAAAAGGCGTATTCATTGAAACGTCTCCAAGTTTAATCCAAAACAATGATTAGCTTACTGGGGAATGAGTCCGGCCAAGGCCGGAATCATTCCCCTCGTTTTATTGCACATACACATAGAAGAAATATACATTGACAATAAAACGAATATTTGATAATGTGAAATTGGATAAAATAACCAAAATTATGACAAATCCTCCGAACTGCTCTGCCCCAAAAGGAGATAAAAGATGAGAAGGAAGGGAGAAAAAGAAAGCAACCCGGCCAGCCAGGCGGGCGCGAAGCGCTCTGTTTGGTGTGGCCGGTTTTTTAATAAAGGGGAGCCAAAGGGGACAAAAAGGAGGAGCGTATGAAAAAGCGGACAAAAGCAGAAGGACAAATCCATGAGAAGGGAACGGAAGGACAAACGAGCCAAGAAAAGAAGGGGCGGCTGGCGAGGGCGGCTGCAAGAGGGGCTAGTCGGCTGCGGCGGGCGGCAGGCTGGCTGGGGGGAAGAAAGCGATGGGAGAAATGGACCTTGGGATGCGGATGTGCGCTGGCAGCAATTGCCGCCACGGCGCTGATCCTGCATCTGAACGGATTTGTTTTCGACCACAAATGCCAGCTTCCCAGGGCCGGATCGGTTTACAAAGTCGTTTATTCGGATCCGGATCCGAAAAGGGGTGATGTCATTTACCGCGCATTATGCCGGAGTGAACCTACGCCCCCGGATTGTGACTATCCCTGGATATTGGAGGACTACGAAGGTGAATTTACACCTGCTCAAGGGATGGGGTACAACATTACCGCACTCTGCGAGGTGGAATACCTGCACATTGTAAACTGTGTACAGGAAAGCACCGGGGAGGACTACCGAGCGTCGCAATACAAGCAGCTGTTTACCCTTATGGAATGCCGGGTCATCCGGGTGCTGGCCGAGCGAGAGGACATGATGGAGACGCCGCTCCGGGAAGGGGACGTCATAACCGTGTTCCAAAGAGGGAACTCAAAGGTGCAGTATTTTAACACTGCGCCTTATAAGGAGGGGGCACGCGCGGTGCTTGGCATCCTACCCACCACCTATTGGACCGATCGAAGCCCGGATCAGCTGCGTGTATACAATAGCCAATACAGGGCTATGCATTCCGTCCCGGTTGTCATTGGAGAGGACGGGAAAAAAACGATTGAGGGCTTTACGGGATTCCAACTAAGGGATTCGTTCCAGCCGCTGGATCCCAATCGCCCTGCGCTGGACCAGCTGGGGGAATTTGTGCAGAGGAATATGGACGAGTTTGAATTCGTTACACCTTACTAAAGGGATTGGGGGGGAAGACCATGAAGAAATTGCGGGCGTGTTTCGCCTCCATCTGTGCTCTGTTGTTTTTCGTCAGTCTGTGCCTTCCTGCCCGTGCCGAGCAGCGGATTACCGGCTGCGGTTTTTTAATGAAAACGTAAAGAATATATATTGAAAGTAAAACAAACATCTGATAATATGAAATTGGATATAATAACTAAAATCATAACGCAATCCTCCGAACGGCTCTGTCTCAAGAGGAGATAAAAGATGAGAAGGAAGCGAGAAAAAGGAAGCAACCCGGCCATCCAGGCGGGCGCGAAGCGCTCTGTTTGGTGTGGCCGGTTTTTTAATAAAAGGGGAGCCAAGAGGAACAAAAAGGAGGAGAACATGAAAAAGAGGACAGAGCAAGAACCCGTGACGTGACAAGGAAGCAAGCAGCCCCGGCGCGTGGGTATTATGGTGAAGAGGCGTAACCTCAAAGGAGGAGCCGGTTCTCAAACAATTTACCCAGATATGATAAAGGAGGCACATATGAACGATTCTGATTGGGCGCTTATACCTGACTTCTACAAATTCCCGTTCATAGTACGAAATCTTTATATGATCGAGCTGCTTCTAACTTTGCCAGCCCTAGCTATTGAAATAATACATTACAAGAATACAACCATTTTTACGTTTTGTATATTATACATTATAATTAGCCTGATTTGTTATATTTTGACGCGCATGAAGCTTAAGTATACAGATGAAGGACTTATGAAATATATAAGAGTATATGATTGTTATTCATTTATAATTGCAGTAATAGGTATCGCGGCATTAATATTAAGATGGAATATGTATATAACTTACGAAGAATTTGAAATTCTCTTTTTAGTGTGGTTTATTCCAATTCAAATATTTAGAATTTGCTTCTCACGATTTTATCAGAACAAGTATCTCCCCAAATTTGCGTCAGAGCTTGACGAGAAGTCGGCCACCGCTAAAAAGGAGAAAGAAAAATGAAAAAGCGTTATATATTGAAGGGACTATCCTTGGGATTAGTGTTCTGTTTGCTTATCTTCCTGTGCCCGAATCCCTCCTACGCAGAAAACGCCGAATGGAAAGAATACACCTACGAGACAACCCGGGACGGCCGGCCTGCCATTGAAGTGCACCGCATAAAGAAGGGACAGGCGCACGTTCTGTTGTATGTGGACGGCATCCTCGTGGAAGAGGCCCATGCAAACGCCTATACAAAGCAGGTATCCCATACTGTGCATGACGGGCGCAACCTACAGGATGCCCCTGTTATCCGTAAAAATGCGTCTGCCGGTTTCACTGTTACTACCCGCCATGCCGCATCCAAAGCTCCGCTGAAAAAAACAGAAACACTCATGCCAATTCCTAATCCGGAAGAAGAAGCCGCAAAAGCGCCCCAAACTATCGATACTTCCCCTTCGACTCCAGCTGCCTCAACTGAAACTACCGGAAGCACAAGCGCTCAAACGGATGAAGCGGCTACCCAGTCCAGTACTCCTACCGGTTTAGCTGTGCCGCTTGCCACGGACAGTATAGCGGATGGTCAGCCACCTTCCGGCGGCATACCGTCCAACTCGCTTCACGCCTTTGACAGCGTTGGGGATCAGGATGAAATCAGCCCTTCAACTGCTCCGAATCACACGGGGGATTGCCCGCCAGAGGACGAAAACTGTACAGAATCCCATACGGCGGATATACCTGTCCAGGACACGCCCGATTCCGAGGATTCATCTGAAGCTATTGGCCTGCCAGAACTATCCTCTCCTCAGAATGCTGGCGCTGTTTCCTATCCGCCGCTGATCGAAACAGGGAGCGAACCGCTTACCAGCAACGCAGGTCTTACCGCCGCCGGAGACGGTTGGTATTCGTTAGGCTGGGCCGGCGGATACATAGAAGCGCCCTATATCTATGGGAATCTGCAGCGCCAGTACTCGACATCTTCAGAGAGGGTCCATGTATTCAATTTTGAAATGAATGAGACGCGAATAACGGTTATATCCATTATTGAGGCTGTGCTAACAACTGCAGGATTATTTGATATGATTTTATCCGGCGCTATAAATCCTAGAGATGTTGTTAGCTATATACTGGCTGCAATTACATTTGTAGGTGATATTATTCATGAGACTCAAACAGTAGAAGTCGACGCGCTCCACTATACATACAATTACCGTACCATGGTCAACGGGAACAGCCATTATACGAGCCAGCGGCAAACAGAATATGTGTATACATACAACAAAACTACCGGAGTAAGAGAACTGAAATACCTAGGATATACCATTGCGGGCGCTTTACATAACAGCGACATGGTGGAATTAGGAATTGACCACTACTTAGCCACCGAGCACACGACGCATGTTGATTGCCCCATTTGCCCAATATGCGGAATTCAGCGCATGGGTTATTCTCATCTTTTCAGCGGTACATATGAAACCACGCCGGCACAACATATCCAGACATGCATACGTTGTGGGATAAAAGAACCGGCTGATCACATATTTAGCCCCGCGCAAAAAAATGATGCCCAAACACATAAACGAACCTGTGCCGTATGCGGCTATATTGAAATGACCAATCATGCCTTTGGCGCGTATAGTACACCTCTTGGCGCTGACATTCACCAAAGAACATGCTCTGGATGCGGTTATATTGATTCTGGCGCCCATGCTTGGGTATGCAGCAGCGTCAGCGCAAGCCAACATGCCATGACATGCAGCGTATGCCAAGCCACAAGTACAGTGAATCATACATGGGGATCGTATGCTATGGTTAGCAATTCACAGCATAGACGAACCTGCACGGCGAATGGTTGCACCCAAATTGAGACGTCGTCCCACACCATCACCTCGACCCGACCGCTGACGGAAGCGGGCCAGGAAGGGTATCATGAGAACTACTGCGCCACCTGCGGCGGCCGCTGGAACGAGGCCCACACCTATGGCAGCTATACCGATAGCTCCGCCAGCGTCCACGTGCGCACCTGCGTCAAGTGCGGCAAGGAAAACTATCAGGCCCATTCCTGGAGCAGCTATAGCTCCACCGGCTCCACCCAGCACCAGCGCACCTGCACCGTCTCCACCTGCGGACGCACCCAAACCAGCAACCATACCTGGGGCAGCTACAACTACCTAAGCGCTACGTATCACAAGAGGAGCTGCACCGCCTCGGGCTGTACTGCCTCGCAGAACGCCGGCCACAGCATTACCCGCGTCACCTCGCTGGATGGGACAAACCACCAGAACTACTGCTCCACCTGCAACGGATACTGGAACGTGGCCCATACTCTGACGGTGCTTACGCCCTATGGCAACGCCACCAAGCATCTGGCAGGCTGCACAAAGTGCAATTATTCGATTGCCCAAAACCATACCTTCGGGGCATGGGTCAATTACAGCAGCACCCTGCACCGGCACCAATGCACCGGCTGCAAGGAATACCATACGGCCAGCCACGGCAGCTATGGCTCCTGGACCAACTACTCTTCCAGCCAGCACCGCAGAAAGTGCGGCTCCTGCACCTATTACCAATACGGCAGCCATGGCAGCTACGGTTCCTGGGCCAATTATTCCTCCAGCCAGCACCGCAGAAAGTGCGGCTCCTGCACCTATTACCAATACGGCAGCCACATCTATGGCTCCAACAGCTACTATTCCTCCACCCAACACCGCAAGAAGTGCGCCAGCTGCCCCCGATACGTCTATGCGAATCACAGCTACCAGTATTCCGGCGGCTACCTGCGCTGCACAGGCTGCGGCCATGAGAAGCCCTATGCGTAAGCCTTAAACCGCTCCCCCTATCACAAAAACCGTCTTCATCCGCAAGCGGATGAAGACGGTTTTCTCTAAATCATGGATCTAACAGTTCGTCCAGCTCAAACCATCGGTCGGTGATCCAGCCTATCTCATCCCGGAACCGGGCGACCTTGGGAGACACCGATCCGAACAGCTTGGGCTGCATCCACCAGGGGAATTCCAGGCACCAGACAAGGCGCAGCGCATCGGCCGGTGACGGCGCCGGGCGCACCCGCCCATAGCCTTCCAGAAAGGCGCAGACTTTTTCCATCGCCAGCGCTCCATCCACCAAAGCGAAGGACAGCAGCGCCCGGCCCACGTCATGGCACAGGTATCCATACTGGTTGCGGTCAAAATCGAGAAGCGACAACACGCCCTTTTCGTTAAAAAGCATATTGTCCGGCGTAAAGTCCTCATGGGACAGCCCCATGGGCAGCCGGTCAAAAAAGGCCGGCTCCAGCGATTTCAGGATGTTCTTTGAAGCGGCCATGGCCCGGGACAGAGCCGCTGGGCCGCTCTCTGCCCCTTGATTGGATTCATAGAAGGCCCAAAGCCCATCCAGTATCCGGCGGCCGCCAAGCGGCGGGTAGCCCCGCGCCCCTTGGACGGGCATCGCCTCAAGGGCCTGCTGCATCCGCCCGCAGATCACGCCCAGGCTATATAGCTGGCCGGTTGTAACCGTCTCCCAGCTTTCCTGGCGTCCTGGAGAAAAATCCATGACCATATAGCAGGTAGCGTCATCCAGCCTGCGCAGGATCGAATCCCCGGCCTTCCAGATATGGGGGCAGGGGATGCCCGCCTCCTCCAGCAAAAGCTGCCGCCCAAGGGACGCTTCGACCTCGTCAAGCTGCTGCGGCCCAAAGCGCTCGACGCTATACTGCTTGACCAGCACCGGGCCCCTGGGGCCCTGGAGCTTCCATTTCCTGTTCAGCCAGCCACCTTCCACCGGTACGGCGCCTGCCGCATCGAGCCCATAGCTTGTCCAAAGATCGCTGGCTATGGATCCGGCTATGGCTGTTTCTGCGCCCGTCATCCCAGATAGGCCTTCAGCAGTTCAAAGGTATTGCGCACGCCGTCGATATGGGCGCGCTCGTAGCCGTGGGACGCATAGACGCCGGGGCCAATCTGCCCATGGCGCGCTTCCACCCCAGCGGCCATGGCCATATCGGCATCCGAGCTATAGCTATAGAATACATCCACCGCATAATCCACACCCTTCGCCTGCGCAGCCGATACCAGGCCCTGCACTACGTCATAGTGATAGGGCCCCCGCAAATCCTTGGCGCAGATCGATACCTGCCGTTCGGTGCAGGCCAAGCCTTGCCCCACGCAGCCCATATCCACGGAGAGGATCTCTTCCACATCTGCCGGGATACCGGAGCAAGCGCCATGCCCCACCTCTTCAAATACGGTTACATACTGATACAGCGCGCGGCTGGGCCTGATCTGCTCGGTTTTAAGATATTTGGCATATGCCAGCAGAATGGCGACGCATAGCTTATCATCCAGGAACCGGCTTTTGATATATCCCGATTCGCCGATACGGGTACGCGGATCCAGGCACACAAAGCAGCCGTTATCGATCCCCAGGGCATTGACCGCATCCTTGGATGCGGCATCGCAATCCAATACGACTTCGACCGTCGTAAAGGTGCGGGCCGTATCCTGATAGGTTAAATTCACATGGGTGGAGGCATTGATTAGCTGGATCGTTCCCTCTACCACACGGCCGTTCCGGGCATAAACCCGGCAGTTCTCCGTCTCCACATTATTGGCGTTCAACCCGCCCAGGGGCACAACGCGCAGGCGTCCATCCGCCTTAACCTCCGCCACCATGGCGCCCAGCGTGTCGCCATGGGCCAGCATCATGGTTCCGGGGCCCTCGCCGCCCAAATAAACGGTGACACCGCCTTTTTTCGTTTTAACCGGGTCGTAGCCCAGGCGGCGGTACTCCTCCATCACATAGTCGGTCATGGCCCCAGTCATCCCCGTGGGGCTGTCGATGGCCAGCAGTTTTTGGAGCTGCTCCAGAATGTAGTTAAGATATTCCGTCATAGGTGCCTCCTGCATTTTTTACCAGTGTATCATAAAACATGCCGCCCGGGCAGCACACAAAACCGAAAAAATGGAAAACCTGCAAAAATGCCTGCAGGGCTTTGCCGCAACCGGTCATAACCCTCCATAGATTTCCAGCCGCAGCAGTCCTATAATGGTATCATCCCCAAAGAAGGAGGCTGCCCATGTTTGAGAACCAACCCTGGATGCGCGACAGCGACGGACTTGGCTATGAGCTGGCCCAGTGTGCTGAGGAGGGCCGCGATATATCCGGCCTGAAGGAAAAAATCGACGCGATCCTGGCTATGCCGGCTGGATCGGAGAAGGAAAAGGCCGCCGGCGATCTGCTGGATGCTACGCTGGCGCTGCCGATCGTGGAGGGATATCCTTACTGCGAGCCCACGGAACGGGACGGCATCCAAGCCGAGGCTCCCGGCATCGCCGACATTCCCTTTTCAGGCGACCTGTACGACCGCGTGTACGGCGGCTGGCTGGGCCGCTGCTGCGGCTGCTTGCTGGGCAAGCCCTACGAGGGATGGCGGCGCGGCAAGATCTATGCCCTGCTAAAGGCAACGGAGAACTTCCCGCCTACAGGATATACGTCCTCCCAGGGCAAGGAGGACGTATTCGCCTCCCTGGAGGCCGATCCCAAGGCATGCTGGATCAACAACGTAGCCTATATGCCCGAGGATGACGATACCAACTATACGCTGATCGCCCTGAAGCTGATGGAGCGCTGCGGCCGCAGCTTCACCAGCGTAGATATGGCCGATACCTGGCTGCGGGATCTACCCTATTTTCATCTGTGCACGGCCGAGCGGGTGGGCTACCGCAACCTGGTAAACCTGCATGAGCCGCCGGAGTCGGGCAGCTACCGCAACTCATACCGGGAGTGGATCGGCGCCCAGATCCGTGGGGATCTGTTCGGCTATATCAATCCCGGCCGCATGGCAGAGGCCGCCGATATGGCCTGGCGGGACGCGGTGATGACCCATGTCAAAAACGGCGTCTATGGGGAAATGATGATAGCCGCCATGATTGCCGCTGCCTATACCACCACGGATATCCGCTCGATCATCCGCGCTGGCCTGGCGGTCATCCCCCGCCGCTGCCGCCTGGCGGCCGCCGTGGAGGAAGCCTTGGGCTGGGCAGACCAGGGGCTTACTGACATGCAGGCCTTGGACCGCATCCACGAAAAGTGGGATGAGGCCAACGGCCATGACTGGTGTCATACCATTTCCAACGCCGTCATCTGCGTCGTTGCGCTGGTTTACGGCGGAGGCGACTTCACCCGCACGCTGTCCATCTCCCTGATGGGGGCGCTGGATACCGACTGTAACGCCGCTACGGTAGGCTCGATTCTAGGCGTCATGCTGGGCGCCAAAGCGCTGCCCGCTTCCTGGACCGCTCCCCTGCAGGATACGCTGCTCTCCGGCGTCGACGGCTTCGGCCGGGTAAAGATCTCTGATATGGCCCGGCGCACGCTGGCTTTCTGCCCATCCGTTTCTCGTTGACATTTATATAAAAAACCGGCACGAACCCATACTTGCGGTTCGCGCCGGTTTTTTCTTATGCACAATTGGTGCACCTCCATGTTTTATTTTTTCCCCGCCGCGTCTTAGCCCCGATTTTTTCTTGTCACTACCACAATAAGCAATTTCCGTATATACATTGATCCGCTATGGAATTATATACTAAAAGTGTCGAGAAATCCGCAAATCGTCGATAGGGAGGGATTGATATGCGAAAAATTCTAATCGCGTATTGGCTGAGCTGTATCCTTTTCTTCTGCAGCGCCTGCCAGCAGAATCCTGGCACGCCGCTGGCCGCTTCATCCCCATCCGAACCTGTCCTGGAGCAGGTTGCGCCCAGCTGGCAGACGCATACCGATCCCGTTACGCTGACGCTGGCCAGCGACCATCATTTTTCCGGAACGGATTCCGGCTATCCGCAATGGGGGGAAGATCCCGTATCCCGACGGATCATCGACCTGACCGGCGTAAAAATCGAGCTTCAAATTGGAGCCGACGACTGGGCGGCGCTGGCTGCAGGCAGTCACGATGCCGCCGAAGATACCGATGAGCAAACGCAACAAACACAAAGCAGCTATATGGATTTGTTGCAGGCTGCCGGGAGCGTCCCCGACCTTATCTATATCAGCGGCAAGGCGGACATCCAGCGGCTTTCCGACAGCGCCTACAGCCAGCCCCTGGACGTACTGGCCGCTGAGCATTGCCCCGAATTCTGGGACAGCCTGGATCCTCTGGAAATTCTCAACAACCAGCAGGAGGATGGGCATGTCTACGCCTTACCCAAGGGCTATTACACCCAGCAGGTATATGACGACCCGCAGATCCCCATCAAGGTTCCTCGCACCCTGAGCCTGCGCCAGGATATTCTGGATAAGCTGGGCGCATCCCTTCCCACCTCCATCGAGGCCTTGGAAGCCCTGCTTTATCAGGTAAAGGATCAGGGACAGCCGCTGGGTATCCAGCATCCGCTGCGCCAGCTCAATGCCACTGCCTCGCCCCTGGCCGAATGGATGGGCGTAAAGCGCTACGTCTATTGGGATCCGGAAGCCCGCTCCATCAAGACGCCCCTGCGCCAAGAGGCGTGGCTACCTTACTTTTTGCGCATGAACCAATGGTACCGCGACGGCATACTTTACCTCCCGGAGCAGGAGCTTCCCTGGCGAAGAGGCGTAGGGGATCGTTTTGACGTAATTGGCTTCTTCTCCGACACCACCTTCGGCAGCTTTGCCACGGCCGCGGATTCTTTAGCGCCCCCTTATGAAGCGCTTTATCTCATGCGGCCCAAGGCTTCCGACGACGACTTTGCCCATGTCCTGCTCAGCACGCCGCTCACCTATGAAGGGGAAATCCGCCTGCAGGCCGCCGATACTGCCATCGGCTATCCCGACGGGCATTCCGATCAGAGCGCGCTGTTTATCTCCACCTCCTGCGTCCGGGCCGACCGCGCCATCTGCTTTATGCAATACCTAAAGAGCCAGGAGGGCGCCCAGCTCACCCACTGGGGTATCCGGGATGAACACTACGCGCTGGACGAAGACGGCAATATTACCTATCTAGAAGCATACCGGTATCCTTCTGAAGTCATTAACGATATCGGCTTGTTAACCAGTATGAATCGAAAGGGCCTGGATTACTGGACGCTGATGGACAACAGCCTGGTGACCGGCAGGCTCAATGCTTCCCCCACCGCCTACTGCACCAACCTTGACCTGCTAAAGATGCGCCGGATGGAAATCGAGGCCGGTGTCAACTATAAAACCTACGCTGCCCAGAACAAGGTGCCCGCCCTCTATTTTGCCGAACCCCATGAAGGGGACGCCGGTTACGACGAATACCTCGCTCTGCTGGATACCTGGCATCATGCCGCCTGGGAGATGGTCACCGCACCCTCATCCCAGCAGGTGGAGTCGCTCTGGGCCCAGCTTATGCAGAACCTCTCCACCGCCGGCCTCGACGCCATGGAGTCCGCTATGACCGCCCGCTTTGCCGATGCACTGGAGCGCTACCACGCCGCCGGCTATTTTACCGATATCCAGCCCTAACCGCTATCCTTTATATATTTATTAATTACGATTGTAAACAACGGCCTATCATGGGATTATATATGCCAAATAGGCCGTTGTTTGTTTATGTATATTTTTCTCGATTTTTATCTATAAATCTTGTATACTGAACATATCCTAAATGGAAGGAAGTGTCTGGTTATGTGTATGAAGCGCTTGTATACCGCCATTTGGAGTGTCGCCCTGATTTTAATGATGACCAGCTGTACCCCTGCTACGCCCGCCATGACTGAAAGCGGGACAGCGCTCCCCACAGGTGCGGAGCCCGATCGGTTGTCCAGCGCCGAACCCGTCACCCTCACGCTTTCTAGCACCCTGCAGCATACCAACGCTGACAGCGCCTATCCGGCCTGGGCCGAAGATGCCATCTCCCGGCGCATCGCGGATATGACCGGTGTTCAGCTTGTACTCGAGCTGGGAAACGAAACCGAAAGCACCCACTTTGACGCAGGCGGCATGCTGCAGGTCATGCTCTCCTCCGGCGACCTGTCCGATCTTATCTTTGTGCGGCAGCAAAAGGATATTGACCGGCTTTCCGACAGCGCCTACAGCCAGCCCTTGGACGTGCTGGCCGCTGAGCATTGCCCCGAATTCTGGGACAGCTTAGATCCCCTAGAAATTCTCAACAACCAGCAGGAGGATGGGCATGTCTACGCCTTGCCCAAGGGCTATTACACCCAGCAGGTATACGATGACCCGCAGATCCCCATCGAGGTTCCCCGCACCCTCTATCTCCGGCGTGACCTGCTGCAGCGGCTAGGCCGGGAAATGCCCGCCTCCGTGGAAGAGCTGGAATCGCTGCTCTATCAGGTGAAGGATCAAGCACAATCGCTGGGTATCCAGTATCCGCTGCGCCAGATCAATGCCGTCTCTTCCCCCCTGGCCGAATGGATGGGCGTAAAGCGCTACGTCTATTGGGATGCAGAGGCCCGCTCTGTCAAGACGCCCCTGCGCCAAGACGCGTGGCTCCCCTACTTTCTACGTATGAACCAATGGTACCGCGATGGGGTGCTGGCCTTGCCCGATGTAGAAGCGCCTTGGCGTTCCGGCTCCGATGAAAGCCTAGGGCCTGTGATTGACTATTTCGAGGAAACCACAGCCTATAGCTTTGCCACAGCCGCTGATGAGATCTTGCCAGCCGCGTCTTCCATGTACGTGCTGGACGAGGATCCTACCACACCCTTTGCCCATGCCTATGTGACAGCCCCTTTGACCTATGAGGGTGAGGTGCGGCTCCAGGCAGCCGATACCGCTATTGGAGGGCAAGTCGATCAGGGCGCGCTCTTCATCTCCACCTCCTGCGTCCGGGCCGATCGCGCCATCTGCTTTATGCAATACCTAAAGAGCCAGGAGGGCGCCCAGCTCACCCACTGGGGTGTCCAGGACGAGCACTACACCCTGGACGAAGACGGGTTTGTCACCTTTACGGCTGATTACGCTTATCCCCAGCAGATGGTGGATGATATGGGATTTATGAGTTCCGTCAAAAAAGCTGGCGTAGATTACTGGACGCTGATGGACAACAGCCTGGTGACCGGCAGGCTCAATGCTTCCCCCACCGCCTACTGCACCAACCCCGACCTGCTGGAAATCCGGAAAATGAAGATTGAGGCCGGCGTCAACTATAAAGCCTACGCTGCCCAGAACAAGGTGCCCGCCCTCTATTTTGCCGAGCCCCATGAAGGGGACGCCGGTTACGACGAATACCTCGCTCTGCTGGATACCTGGCATCATGCCGCCTGGGAGATGGTCACCGCTCCCTCATCCCAGCAGGTGGAGTCGCTCTGGGCCCAGCTTATGCAGGACCTCTCCACCGCCGGCCTCGACGCCATGGAATCCGCTATGACCGCCCGCTTTGCCGACGCGCTGGAGCGCTACCACGCCGCCGGCTATTTTACCGATATCCAGCCCTAAAAGGGAACCGCTTGCTTGGAGGGGCCGTCCAATCCATGTCGGGTTTTGCCCGCAAAAGGAGAGGATTTGAGATGAAAAAAGCATCGGTAGCATTGGCTCTGCTGCTGGGCCTCATCCTGACGGCTTCCGGTTGCACGCCAGCAGTGCAGAGCCAAAAAGGCGACGACTTCGCGGTAAAATCCAGCCTTACGCTTAGCCAAAAGATGGGAAAGCTAGCGGATTCATCGGAATACGTTAAGCTCTTTACTTCCAGCGATACGATCGTATCCGAAGCCGACGAGCTGTCCGCTATGGATCTGTCCAACCCCAGCCGTGCTCAGATCATCACCCTGCCGGAGCAGTCCCTTAGCCAGCTGATGGATCAGCTGGCCCAGGCAGCTTCGCTCCCTCAGGACGAAACGGTCAGGGGGCTGCTGGCCCGCAGGCTTGCGGCATCGGCGCCTAATGTGATCAATGGCCAGGCTGGCGCCACGTGGTTGGCCACAACCAGCGTGCTGACCGTCAGCGAGACCTTTTCACGCATTGACATGACCGACATCACCTATGTAATTCTTTACTATGAGGGCGCGCCCGCCGCAACGCTCACCGTCTTAATGCCCGACGGCGATTTTATCCAGGCCTCCACTACCTACGTTAAGACCGAAACGCTGGAAAGCGCCCAGCTGATCGCGCAGCTGGTTTCCGCCTTTCCAGAGGCCTCCGGCCTGGATACCAGCGCCATACAGACCCGCGAGCTTACCCAAGATGACCTGGATACGCTGCTGGCTTAGCCACCGCCGAGAAAGCATAGCAGGGCCGTCCTACCGATAACGGTAGGACGGCCCTTATTTTATGCACTTATCTTACGGAAGCAGCTGCGTCTTACGCATCCTCCGCTTCCTTCTGGGGACCGGCAAATTGGCTGTTGTACAATTCATAATAGAATCCGCCCTTAGCCAGCAGCTCGTCATGCGTGCCTTGCTCGATGATATCCCCCTGATTCATGACGAAAATCATATCGCTGTCGCGAATCGTCGACAGGCGATGGGCAATCACAAAACTGGTGCGGCCCCGGGTCAGGTTTTCCATGGCTTTTTGGATCAAAATCTCCGTACGCGTATCTACGCTGGAGGTGGCCTCATCCAGAATCAGGATCGCCGGATCCGACAAAATCGCTCGGGCAATGGTCAAAAGCTGCTTCTGGCCCTGGGAAATATTGCTGGATTCCTCGTTGAGCACGGTTTGATATCCGTCCGCCAGCGTGGTAATAAAGTGGTGCACATGGGCAGCCTTAGCGGCGGCGTATACCTCTTCATCGGTAGCATCCAGCCGCCCGTAGCGCAGGTTCTCCATAATGGTGCCGCCAAAGAGCCAAGTGTCCTGCAGCACCATACCAAAAAGGTTGCGCAGCTGGTCTCGTTCCATATCCCGAATATCGACACCATCAATCCGGATCGCGCCGCCGGTTACATCGTAGAAGCGCATCAGCAGATTGATAAGCGTTGTCTTCCCTGCGCCGGTAGGGCCCACGATCGCCACCTTCTGCCCGGCTTTGATATGAACGTCCAGATCGCGGATCAGCGTTTTCTCTGGCACATAGCCGAATTGGACGTGATCGAATTCTACGTTCCCCTCCACATGATCCAGGTTGTGGGGATGATCGGTATCCGGCGTCTCTTCCGGCTCATCCAGGAAGGTAAAGATCCGGTCGCAGGCGGCCGCAGCCGACTGCATGACGGTAGCGAGGTTCGCTGCCTGGGCGATGGGCTGGTTGAATTGGCGCATATACTGGATAAAGGACTGAATCTTGCCTACGGCAAAGCCGGAACTGATGGCCATCAGCGAGCCGGTTACGGCGACGCCCACATACCCCAGGTTGCCGAAGAAATTGACCAGCGGCATCAGCAGGCCCGAAACGAACTGGCTTTTCCAGCCAAATTCATACAGCTTATCGTTGATTTCATTAAAGGCTCCGGTTGCCTCCTTTTCATGGTTAAAGGCCTTCACTACCAAATGCCCTGAGTATACCTCCTCAATGTTGCCGTTCACCGCGCCCAAGGCGTTCTGCTGGCCGGCAAAGAGCGGCTGCGCTTTCTTGGCCACCTTAGAGGAAACAAAGGCGGAAAGCGGCAGACTGATCAGCCCGATCAGGGTAAGAATGGGGCTCAGAATCAGCATCATCACTAGAATGCCAACTACCTTTGTCGCGGAGGTAACGACTTGGGTAACCGCCTGTTGCAACGAGTTATTGATGGTATCCACGTCGTTGGTCACGCGGCTGAGGATATCCCCAAAGGGCTGGGTATCGTAGTAATTCAGCGGCAGCCGGGCCATCTTGTTTTGAATCGCCTCACGCAAGTCGAACAGCGTTTTTTGGGATACGCCGGCCATGATATAGCTGGTCAGGTAATTGAAAAAGGCTTCGGCCACGTAGAGCAGACCCAGTCCGGTCAGGATCACCGCAATCCGGCCCATATCGATGGCGCCCCGCTGGCTGCCCTCGAAAAGTTCGGTGGTCGCCATGCCCAGGATCGCTGGGGCCAGCACACCGAACAGCGTGCCCAGCATAGCGCCGATGATGACAAAGATAAATCCCTTACGGTAGGGGGCCATATAGTGCAGGAGCCGCCGGATCGACCCGATGCTGGCCTTTTCGCCGCCGGCGGCAGAGGGGCGGCTCATTCCTGAATGCCTCATTTGCATGACAATTCCTCCTCTGACAACTGGCTTGCAGCGATCTCCCGGTATACGGGGCAGGTTTCCAATAGCTCGCGGTGCACGCCCTTACCTACCACCCGGCCCTCATCCAGCACCACGATGGTATCCGCATCCATAATGGAAGAGACGCGCTGTCCGACAATCAGCACCGTCGCCTGCTCGGTCTGCCGTTTCAGGCGAGCCCTTAGCGCTGCATCGGTCTTAAAGTCCAGGGCGGAGAAGCTATCGTCAAAAATGTAGATCTCCGGATCTTTCGCCACAGCACGGGCGATAGCCAGCCGCTGGCGCTGGCCGCCGGACACATTGGTTCCGCCCTGGGCAATCGGCTCCTCCATCCCTTTTTCTTTCCGGGCGATAAACTCGCTGGCCTGGGCTACTTCCGCTGCCAACTCCAGCGTCTTTGCTTCCGGCCGCTCCAGTCCATAGCCGATGTTGCTGGCGATGGTGCCGGAAAAAAGCACGCCCTTTTGCGGAACATAGCCGATCTTGTCCCGCAGTTCATGCTGGCTCATCTGGCGGACATCCACACCGTCCACCTTAACCGACCCGCTGGTCACGTCATAGAAGCGGGGGACAAGGTTGATAAGCGTAGATTTGCCCGATCCCGTGGACCCGATAAAGGCGGTCGTCTGACCTGGCTTGGCCTCGAAGCTGATGTCGTGCAGCACATCCTCTTCCGCACCGGGATAGCGGAAAGACACATGCTCGAAACTCACATACCCTTTCAATCCGCTGGCCTTCTCGGGCTGCTTCGGATCCTGTATGGAAGGCTCCCGATCCAATACCGCGTTAATCCGATTGGCCGATACCTGAGCCCGAGGCATCATGACAAAGATCATGCTCATCATCACCAGGGCCATCATGATCTGCATCAGATATTGAATCATCGCGATGAGGTCGCCGGTGGCCATGGCCCCCGCTTGGATGCGTCCGCCGCCAACCGCCACCAGGGCGATGGCGAGGCCGTTGAGCAGAATCATCATGGCCGGCATCAGCAGGGCCATCATCCGCTGCACCCGGACGGTGGTATCCATAAGGTCGCGACTTGCCTCTGCAAAGCGCGCCTTTTCGTGCTCTTCGGTGATAAAGGCCCGGATGACGCGCATACCGGTCAGATTCTCTCGGGTAACCCGATTCAGCTTATCGAGCTTCCCCTGCATGCTTTGAAACAGGGGAATTGCCCGGCGGGATATCAGCACCACAAAGAGCACCAAGACCGGCATTGCCGCCACAATCAGCGCAGCAAGCTGTGCGTTCTTGCCCAGTGCCATGGCTAAGCCGCCGACGCACATGAGCGGCGCCATCAGCACGACTCGAAGAAACATCACCATAAAGCTCTGCACTTGCATCACGTCGTTGGTCGTGCGGGTAATCAGGCTGGACGTGCCGAATTCATCGAACTCTGCCAGCGAAAAGGTCTCCACCTGAGCGAACAGCGCCCGCCGAAGATCCCGGCCCAAACCTGAACCGATGCGGGCGGCAAAGTAGCTCGTCAAAATGGCGCAGCCCATGCTCAGCACCGTCAGGCCCAGCATGGCCAGCCCGGTTTGCCAAATGACTCCTTGGTCTCCCTGAGCAATCCCCACATCGATCATGCGGGACAAAAGGTTGGGCAGGTTGAGATCGGCAAAAACCTGACCCAGTACCAGCAGCACCACCATTACCGCCGCCCACGCATACGGTTTTACAAACCGAAGCAATTTGATCATATTCTTCTATACCTCCTAAGCTTTTCCTATCATAAGCGGCTCGCGCAGACGGCAGAATCCCTATGGTTCAACCTGTCAGTCTGCCGCGCTCTATTGACAATCCCTTTACCCGGAGCGTCGATTTGTGATACACTAGTTCGATACTGAAAGGAGAAATAACGATGGAGCGTATCATGAAAAAAGTATCCGATTCCCGGACGGAGCAGATTCAGATCTTGATGCCTGCCCATATCAATGGTTATAAGCGCCTATTCGGCGGCAAGCTCGTCGAGTGGATCGACGTGGTAGCGGCAGTTGTCGCCCGCCGTCACTCCGGCTGCAACGTCACGACCGCCTCGATCGATAACCTTATCTTTGCCGAAGCAGCGTATGTCAATTCAACGGTCGTTCTGATTGGCCAGATGACCTATGTAGGCCGCACCTCCATGGAGGTGCGGGTAGATACATTCGTAGAGGAACTAGACGGTACCCGCAAGCAAGTCAACCGGGCATATCTTGTGCTGGTCGCCCTAGACGAACACGAAAAACCAGTGCCTGTGCCAGGCCTTCTTCCCGAAACTGACGAGGAAAAGGCCGAATGGGAAGCCGGCGTCCGCCGCCATGAGCTGCGGCGCCAGCGTAGGGCGGAAAATTTTTAATTCCGCGATGGCCCTTTGGCCTTGAAGTGGGCCATAACTTTGCCTGCGTGGTCAAGGCACAGACGCCGGTAGCCGACGCACTGCCTCCCCGAGGGCTGAAGCGTCCCGGTTTGTGCCCGCGGGAATCGGCGGCTACCGGTCATCCTGCATAGCGCTGCGGGCATTGCGCCAAATCTTTTCAAAAACGCGCTTGAGCGTTTCGTTTTCCTCTTCTGTCACGCCCTCATAAAGCATCTCGAAGAACCGACGCTGAATAGCGAGCCCCTCTGTAATGATGCCTTGGGCGGCCGGCGTAGGGAAAAGCTGCATACGCCTGCGATCGTGGGGATCGGGCGTGCCCTCCAGCAAGCCTCGACGCGAAAGTTCATCCACCGATTTGCATACATGGCTTTTGGTAAGGCCTCGCAGCTCCACGATATCCTTCGCTGTGTTGAACTTTGGATTACTGGCCAGAAAGAGCAGCACCAGCAACTCGTTGCGGCTCAGATTCTCCCGTTGCATCAGTTCACGGAAAGCATGGACGTACAGCCGCTTTAGCCGGTTACCCTGTACGATTGGATTGAGCTCGTCATAAAGCTCGAGTTTCATATGTCCCGCCTCCATATGTTCGTTTTTGAACTGTTCTATATTGAACTATTATAGGTACCGATCTTCCTTTTGTCAAGTTCGCCCTGAACGATTTATATATCAAAATAGGCAGTAAAAAAACAGGAGACACGTTTTTGTGTCTCCTGTTTTTCTTATTTCGATTTCCAGGCGCATGCCCCGCCGTATCAGACTTCATGGGGCAGAATCTTACGCTTTCCGGCAAATCCAGCCCTGCTGGATGATAAGGTAAGCTTTTATGACCATCCACCTTTTTGCCAGATTCTTCCATATTATACCATTAGATGGACCCTATAGCAATCAGTTTGCCACAAAATCCAGGTGTATAAAATCCTTTACTTTATGAATCGCGAAACGCCCGCGATTGACCTCAAGGCAAGCCAAACTGCGCCCTTCTTTGATCTGCCAGGTCGAGAAAACATTCTGTAGGAGGTTGCTCATGAGAAAAACACGCAAACTACTGGCTGCACTTTTATGCTTATGCGTAGCGCTGACGCTGACGCCGGCCGCGCCAGCCTACGGCGCCAGGGACTATGAGGTCAAGGTTTGGGCCGTCGTAGTGGACGCCAATAACAAATTCATCTCCAAAAGCGAATTGCCATCGCTCAATTTCTCCGGAACGAGTACTGAGTCCATGTCGACAAGCGGCGTGGTAGACAACAAGTGGCAGTGGAATCCCAACGGAAACGACTATACCATGACTGCAGTCGGCACCAAGACCAATGTGAACTGCGCCCCTCAGGTCAAGTGGCCCGGCAAGCTATGGGATACCTCCGGCTATACCTATAAAGGCTGGCGCAAGCTCAACTGGACGCCATCGCAATTTGACGACTTTGGCACCATCAATGAACTGCCCTATGAATGGCAGTATGATAAAAGCACCAATACCCTGCTTGTCGTAAACGCTACGGGTACCAACCTGTGCTACGTATTCCAGAAAGACAACGTTACGCCCACGCCGACTCCCACGCCCACGCCGACTCCCACGCCCACGCCGACTCCTACGCCCACGCCGACTTCAGAGCCTACGGAGCCCTCCGAACCCACGGAGCCCTCTCAGCCCACGGAGCCTTCCGAACCCACGGAGCCCTCTCAGCCCACGGAGCCTTCCGAACCCA
>CAJFUN010000029.1 GCA_904420205.1 Candidatus Parachristensenella avicola
ACCCCCAAGCGCAGCGTTTATGATGTCATATATCATAATGAGCGCCGTGGTAAACATTGTTACGATGAATATCGCACCCAGCTGCCCGCCGGCCAGCACCATCCGCCCATTAGGCAGGGAGGCATATAGCTCGTTAACCCCTTCATTCTGCGCCTGCCGCACAATGCTCATCCCCAGCAACAGCATGACCAGCATCATGACCTCCAGCCCCTTGATCGCTGTCATGAGCGAGTAGGAATATCCCCCTGGCTGGGACGCGTAAAAGTTATACTCGTAGAAGGTATATAGCATCGTGAGAATCCATAGCAGGAAAATACCTTTTGACCGGTACAGGCCTATTAGGATTTCGTTTGTTGAGCGGATTACACGTCTCACCATCGATTCTCCCTCCTACATGCGTTTCAGTACATACTATGGTTCGTTATCATTGCATTACGCTGTCATGCTAAGCTAGAACCAATCTGCATTTACAATAGATCATTTCTTTTTCTATATCATTGGATATTTGTCATTCTTTATTTGTGATTTATTTCACAATATCCGCCAATATATTATTATGTTTGTCCATCTTTTATCTTTATTTATTGGGTATATTATATATTTTTATTCGATTTACGTCAATATTTATCGAAAAAATTATATTTAATCATTTTTATATCCATAATTTATTGATAATAGTCATTTTCTCGAATATTCTCATAGAAATTTGCATATTGTTTCGTCTATTGGCAATCAGCGGAATGATTCGATTCATCCAAAATGCAAAGCGCCCGGAGCAACGCTCCGGGCGCTTGTACTTCCTTTTCTATTTCATTACAGCCAGCGATCCCATGGGATCCCAGGGTTCGAGAGCAATGGGCTCCTGCTCCAGTGCGGCCAGCTGCTGGGCGGTCAGATATTTCTTCTCAATAAGCACTTGGTAGGTGTATTCGCTAAACCAGTCGTCGCTCATAATATACCAGCCCTTGTTGCCGCGCTCCTCGCCCCAGGAGTTCTCCACCTTCCAGCGGTTAGGCTTGCCGTTTTCGTCCAGGTTGACGCCGGCAAAGACCATGGCATGGGTCATCAGGCTTTCGCCGTAATCCAGCCGCTGGGCCTTGGTCATGGGGAAGGTGGTGCCCAGCGTGGGCTCCAGGTCAAAGCTTTCAAGATCCATACTGCCCCACTCGCCGTCCAGGCGCTGGCCCACGTCGCATCCAAACCACACCAGCTTGCCATCCTGCATCTGTGCGATCGCAGCCGCTTTTAAATCTTCAATCGGCAGGTTAAGGTAGCGAACCGGCCGTCCCTCCCGCACATTGCCCAGATACTTGACCGTATAGGTACGGCCGAAAGGCTTATCCGCCGTCGGCGCGTTAATAAGGCTGACATAATCATCCAGGTTAAAGCCGACATATTCTTGGAAGAAGTCCTGCGGGCTCATGGGGCCGACACGGTGGAATTCATTATCCTTGTCCCGTACCTCCAGCATAACCTCGCGGGGCGGCTTGCCCAGGCAGACGCACAGCATCTGATAGATCGTATAAAGCATATCCTCCTTCTTGGCGGCCAACTGCTCCCGGCTCTGACCGGCAGCATGGGCTTCGCGCAGAATGCAGGCAAACTCCCGCAGCTTCAGCGTCAGGTATTTATTCATCACCCCGGTATTGGAGGAGTGGAAAGTTTCGGGCATCATCTCCTTGGGCACCACGCCGTACTTCTCCACAATGTTGGCAAACATATCCCACTGGCCGCCGTCGCCCAAGGGCGCTGCCAGCAGGAAGGAAACCAGCCTGCCGTTAAGCGGCTCATCCAGCGTATCCAGGATGGATTCCAGGAAATAGTTGGATTTCTCCAGCTTATCCCAGAAAAGCGGATAATTCTGAGAAAGCTCAAAGTTCTCCAAATTTAGTTTCTTCATCACCTCGACCCGCATGGTATTCAGCGAGGCGAACATCCAGCACCGGCCTGATGACTTTTGATTGGTCAGTTTGCCGGCTTCAAGCTCCAGCGAAAAGCCGTATCGCATCCGGCGCTGCAAGTCATAGCTGGCAGAAGCCGACTGGATACCAGCCTTGGTGACGGCATTCATGGCCAGCCGCCCTGTCGGGGTTTTGTCGAAGCGCTGCTCAAAGGCTTCGATGGTGTTCATCGCGATTGCATGGTTCATGCTTTGCTCCTTTTCTCCCTGCAGAGGAAGGGTATATGAAATTGCCGGGCAAGGCCAGGCAAAGGTTATCCTTCGGATACCGGCTTCACAAAGCAACGGCGGCGCTTATGCGTGCGGCTTTCAAATTGCCCCCACTGCGCCTGAATGTTGTAATTCTCTTCCAGCGTAGGCCCAGTCTCAGCCCAACGGATGCCGTTTTTTCGGGCTTTTTCATAAATCTGGTGGATCATGATCCCGTTCAATCCCATTTTCTGATAATCGGGATGCACCGCCACCAGCAGCAGTTCCAGCGTGTCATTGACCTTCAGATCATGCAGAAAATGCACCCAAGCCGTAGGGAATAGGCGTCCATTCCCCGCTTTGGCTGCCTTTGCCAGCGACGGGATCGCTACACCAAAGGCCACAACCTGATCTGCCGGATCCACGATGATGGACAGATAATCGGGATTGACAAATCCAAAAAAGCGATCTTTGTACTGCTGGATCATCGCCGGCGAAAGCGGCACCATGCCATAGAGATCAGCATAGCATAGGTTGAGCAATTCAAAGATCCGGGTCACATAAGGCAGCGCCTGACGGGTTCGCTTGAGGGATAGTACGCGCAGATTCTTCTTTTTTAGCACATACTGTCCGGCCCTTGCATATTTGGGATCCAACGTCTCCGGGATGGCAATGCGGCGCTCCAGCCAGTCCACATCCTTCGTGAATCCCATAGCTTCCATGTGCTTGAGGTAATAGGGGGCGTTGTAGATGGTGATAAATAGGTTCATCTCCTCAAAGCCCTCGACCAGCATCCCCTCATAGTCCATATCGCAGAAGCCGATGGGTCCCTGAAGCTCGGTTAAGGAAAGCTCCCGCGCCCATGATTCCACCTGATCCATCAGCGCCCGGGAGACTTCCATGTCGTCGATAAAGTCAAAGCGGGTAAAGCGCAGATGCTTTACCTTCCACCGCTCGTTGGCCAGCTTATTATGCAGGGCGCAGATCCGTCCCACGATTTTCCCGTCGCGATAAGCCAACCAGAATCGCGTATCGCAATAGGCATAAGCGGCGTTTTGATCCCGAAGCAGGTTCTGAAGCTCGTCCGTTTCCAGCGGAGGCGTATAATTAGTATAATTGCGATATAATGATACCGGGAAACGGATAAACTTTTTGATGTCGCTTCGGGAGCTGATTTCTTTGATCTCTACCATATCTTCCCTCCTCTCTTATTTGTAAAGACGTACCGTCTCTATTATACAATTCGCCGTCTATCCTGCAAGCAATTTTCTCTCTTTTTCGTTAGGAATTTCCCCCGCTGCGCCGTCAAGCTCCCAGCCATCGCAGGGCGGTTGCATAGAGCGCGGTGAATCCCAGCAGCGCAGCGCCCTGCCAGCGTCGCGTTCTTCCATCCACCATAGGCGGAATGTAAACAAGCGCTGTAAACAGCATAAAAAAAGGCATATCCAGCGTCACGGCATAAACAGGCGCAGCAAAGGGCTGCGCCAGAGCATAAATTCCCGGCAGAACTCCCGCCGTCATCAGGCGGGCGATCCGGATTCCTTCCATGGAAGAAAAACCGCCCAGCGCCATACCGGTCAGCATGGCGCCCAGCGACATGGCTATCCCTTCGGCCCCCGCCGCGCCTGCCAAGCACCCCGCCGCAATAGCGCACACTCCTGCGGCAGCGGTATATGCCGCCCATTTTCTTTTGCCTTGCAATGCCGCTTTTTGACCATATGGCAGTATCAAAAGGCCTGATAGCGCGATCAGCAGCAGGCCGGCCGCCCGGGGAAAGCCGCCCTTTGCCGCTGCAACCATCCCCCAGAGGATGGCCATCCCCAGTTGTGCCAACGCATCAAGCCACGCGCGTAGCCGAGACATGCTTTCGGTCCGACTCAAAAGCCAGATCCCGGCAGGCAGCGCGACGCTCATCGACAATCGAACCAGCCTTTTGTAGGCTTCATAGCCCTCCGGTCGATCTTGCAGCGCCCATACCAGGCATAACGGAGACAAAAAAAGGCATAGCCAAAAGGGTACCGCCCCGCTCCGATTCCTCGCAGCTTCCCATCCAGCCCAGGCATACGACAGCAGCGATAGCCCCCACAGCATCATGCGCAACCCGATCCCCCCCTGCTTCAACCTATGAGAGGAATCGGTCGTCCATACCGTTATATCAGGGCCAGCGCTTTCAGCAACGCCGTTTGGGCAAAAAGGGTAACTCCAGAAAACACTGTCGTCATCACGACGAGCTGTCCGGCCAAGTCGCCGTCGGCACCCATATTCTGAGCCATAACATAGCTGCTTACCGCCGTGGGTGCGCAGAAAAGAATAAAGATCGCGCCCAATTCCGGGCCGCGGAACCCTAAAATCACGGCCAGCGTAACGACGACCATCGGCACCAGCAGCAGCCTGACCACGGTGCAGGCCAACGCTTTTTTTAAGTTTCCCTTGAGCTTTCCAAAATCGAATTGTGCACCCAGCATCATCAGCGCCAGAGGGGTAGCCGTCGCACCAATATCGTCCAACGCCGCAGACAGGAATTCCGGAAATGAAAAAGGCATAAAGCTTACCAAAATGCCCAACAAGCTGGCAAGGATCAAGGGATTGCGTATGATCCCCATCAGCATGGGCTTTATCGCCAGCCCTTTTCCTCCGCCGCCAAAATGCGTTAATATGACCACAGCCAAAACATTGTATAGTGGAATTGCAACCGGCAGCAGTAAAGCAGTGGGCATCACGCCCTCTTGCCCAAACATGTTCAATGCCAGCGGCAAGCCAAAAAGCAGAAAGTTTCCCCTGAAAATACCTTGAATCACGGAAGCGCACGCCCGTCTATCCCGCTCCACTCTGGGCACCAGCAGGCAGAGCAGCCCGGCCACCGCCAATACTGCTACGACGGCAAAGCCGATCAATCGCCCGCCCCCGGCCTCCGGCTGCTGCCGGTAGATGTTGCAAAAAAGCTGAACCGGCAGGGTAACCTGGAAACAAAACCGGTTGGCCTGCATCACAAAATCATCTGAAACGATCCGCAGCCGCCGGAGCAGATAGCCCGCCGCCATCAGCAACAGGATAGGAAGCACACAATTGGCGCTAAAGAGCAAAATCTCCATGGCTTATGCTTCCCGCGCCAGATTCGCTGCGTCCATAAGCCCCTGAAGCGGGACGCCTGCCGGCATATATTCCAATCCTACATACCCCGAATAGCCTGTGCGGGCGATTGTCCGCAGAATATACTGGTAATTTAGTTCTCCCAGCGTAAGCTCATGGCGTCCGGGATTGCCCGCCGCATGGAAATGGCCGATCCATTCGATATTGGCCAGCAGCCGCTGGGTCACATCCCCTTCGGTAACCTGCTGGTGATAGATATCGAACAGCACCTTAATGCGCGGGCTCGCCACCTCTTTCACAATATCAAAGGCCTCGTCGCTGCCATATAAATAATACCCAGGGTGATTGACCCTTAAATTCAGCGGCTCAATGACCAAGGTAATCCCCTCCGCCTCCAGCAGCGGCGCCGCCGCTCGCAAACCTGCTACGATGCTGCCATGCTGCCGCTCCCTGGGCGCCCCGGTGTCCATGCCCACTTGCGTGATCAGCGTTGGACAGCCCAGTTTGCGAGCTACCGGTATCGACGCCTTTACACCCTCCAAATAGATTTGGCGGCTGGACGGATCCGTCAGATCAAAATCACGGGTGCACATGGCTGCAACCGGCAGGCCGCAGGCCTTTGCCCTGTGCGCAATGGCCTCCAGGTCTTTGTCCGTCCATCCCCAGAATTCAATAGCGTCTAAGCCTGCTCGAGCTGTGTCGTCAATCCCCTCCAGCAGCCGCTGTCCATAAAGCGCCTCCACGCATACGGATAGTTTCATATTTATCCACTCCTTCACTTTCCCTAAGCCGGTTGGTGTCTATTTCGCGCCTTGTTGGGGAATTCCTGCCTGGGACAATTCTTTCTGTCATTTTTCTCTCTATAGGCCTGTGCGGAAGAAAAAACTGCGATCCAGCCCAAAAAAGTTGCCGTATATACTTGACAGAAATCCATTTTTCGTATATAGTAGTTTTCGTCGCGCATGGCTAAAGGCTTTCGGGGTGTAGCGCAGTTTGGTAGCGCACATGCTTTGGGAGCATGGGGCCGGGGGTTCGAATCCCCCCACCCCGACCAATTATGGCCCCTTGGTCAAGTGGTTAAGACATCGCCCTTTCACGGCGGTAACAGGGGTTCGAACCCCCTAGGGGTCACCATTTTCTTTTTCCCCGTGGGCCTTTAGCTCAGTTGGTTAGAGCGGCCGGCTCATAACCGGTTGGTCCGGGGTTCAAGTCCCTGAAGGCCCACCATTTTATTTGCGACAATTTCTCTTTTTTCTGTGGCCTGGTAGTTCAGCTGGTTAGAACGCTAGCCTGTCACGCTAGAGGTCGTGGGTTCGAGCCCCATCCAGGTCGCCA
>CAJFUN010000030.1 GCA_904420205.1 Candidatus Parachristensenella avicola
GCCGCCTCCGGCTCTTCTTCAGCAGTCGCTTGGTCCTGCTCTGCCGCCTCCGGCTCTTCTTCAGCAGTCGCTTGGTCCTGCTCTGCTGCCTCCGATTCACCGGTTTCCGGCTCTGTCGGCTCCTCGGGACGGATCACATTGCCGTCCGCATCGACCTTCACCTTAGCCCGGTCGGGAATCAGCACCAGATCGTCGGAAAGTTCCATCACCTTCTGCGACCGCTTCGACTTATAATACCAGCTAAGCAGCACAATCGCAGCCAGCAGCGCCAATCCCGCGGCAAAGATTTGGTTCATGGGCAGGCCTGCGGTACGCTGGATATAAATTTCCTCTCGGAAGCCTTCCATCACCGCACGGCATAGTCCGTACCCCAGCAGATACACCCAGAAGGCCACGCCCGGCCGTTTCGCTTTGCGGGTCACAACGAAGAACAGCAGGGCAAACAGCGCTAGATTGAACATGGATTCATAGAAAAACAGCGCATAATGGTACTGTCCGGTGGCTTCAATATAGACGCTCATGGGGAACCATTGCAGGCTGGGGTTGGTCACCACCGCGCCATATACCTCTTGGTTGGCAAAGTTACCCCAACGGCCGATGGCCTGCCCAAGCGCCACCGCCGGCACCAAGCAGTCGCACAGCGTATAAAACGGCACTTTCCGCCATCGGGAATAGATCAAAAGCCCCAGCATACCGGCAAGAATCGAACCGAAAATCGCCATGCCGCCTTCCCATATAGCGAATACATGCCAGAAGGGCCGGCCGGCAAATTCCTGCCAGCTCCACAATACATAATGCACACGTGCGCCAATTATGGCCGAGGGCACTACAATCAGCGCCAGATCCAACACCGAATCGGGATCCATGCCCTTGCGCTTGAACATGGCCATCGTAATCCCGATGCCCACCAACAGGGCTACGGCAATTATGATACCATACCATTGAATGCTCCATCCCCCGATGGTAAATGCGGTTCCCACCGTTTGAGCCGTCGCCAAGTACATATCCCGTACCTCCTTCAACCTTTGACACCAAATTATGCTTATTATACCTTTGCATACGCTGCATTGTCAACGCGCCCGCTTTGCCGCAACCGCCTTCTGGAACCGTAAACCTTCCCTTTTCCGTCCTCGGGCCGCCGGCCCCTCCGGAGCCCGGATATAGAAAGAGGCCGTCCTTAGACAGCCTTCATATTTCTATCCGCCTCTACTCAGGCTATATCTCCGTCTCATACCGTGTCATGTTGTCGCCCTTGTCCCACAGGCGCTCCAAGTTATAAAAAGCGCGATCCTCGCTATGAAAAATATGCACCAGGATATCGCCAAAATCCTTAATCACCCATCGGGCGGTGGCATAGCCCTCGGTGCTCCGGGCAAAGACGCCCTTTTCCGCCATCTTTTCATCCAGCGCATCGGCCAAAGCCTGCACTTGCGGCGTATTGCGTCCGCTGACCAGCAAAAAGCCATCCGCCACGATAGAGTACTTTTCAATATCAATGAGCACAATATCCTGGCCCTTCCGCTCGTCCAGGATAGCCGCCAGCTGATCCGCCAAGGCTCGGGATTGCTTATTCACATTCATTCCTCCTTTTTGAAGATTGTACCATCCGTCCGCCGGCTTTTCAAGGCGACCAGCCGGTTATAGACGATTAGGCTGTTGGGATGGACAATATGCCGCCGCCCCAGCTCATAGACCATGGGGGACGCCAGCGCCAGCAAAAAGGCTTCCTCCAGATCTGCCTTTGCCGCTTCCCGAAGCTGCCGCACGCCGGGAAAGTCCCGATCCGGTTCAATCATATCGGCAATCAGCAGCACCACGGCCAAGGGCCGCGGGTTTAGGCAGGGCACAGTATGATACCGAATGGCATCCAATACCTCCTCGTCCGTTTCGCCCAGCCGGACGCGCGCCACATAGGCTCCGGCGGGCCCGTGATACAGCGGCGGCGATAAGGCGAAAAATTCATCCATGACAAACCCGTCGGCTTGCAAAGCCGCCAGTTGGTCGTCGGTAGACATATTTTTCGCAGCGTCGTGAATTAAGCCGGCCCGAGCCGCTCGCTCCGCATCCAAGCCGAAGCGCCCGGCCAACTTCGCCGCCTCTTCCTCTACCGCCAGGCTGTGGCGGAACCGCCCTTTTTTCAGGTGCGTCTTCAGATATGCTACCCGTTGCTCCCGGTCCATTTCCCGCAGTAGAGCCCCCTCTCTCGAATATACTGCGCCACCTTCTCCGGCGTCCCGGATAAGTCGCCACCTCGGATCGCCGTCGAGGATACCGCAAGGCCGGGGCAGGGCACCAGGATGACCCTGTCTTTGCCAAGCTTTGCCCGCGCTGCTTCCATAGCCGGCATAGCCGTACCCGGCCGGTAAGCTGCGGCTACCGGCATAGCCTGCAAGATACGCTCCGGATACCGCCATTTCGGCATATCGATCAGCGAATCTCCGCCGATGATAAAGATAAGCCGCGTACTGGGCGGAAGCATGGCCGCAAGCGCCTCCGCTGTGCGGTAACTATAGCTGGGGCCCGGCCGGAGCAGCTCATAGTCGCTGTAAAAGAAGTCCGGCTCATCCTCAATCGCCAGCCGCACCATGGCCAGCCGCTGATCCGCCGGCGTATGTACCAAGCCCGCCTTATGGGGAGGATCGCCGCTGGGCAAAAAAATCACGCCGTTCAGGTCCAGCGCGCCCGCTACCTGGCGGGCTGCATACAGATGCCCCCGGTGAATGGGATCAAAAGTTCCCCCATATAGCCCCCAATTGCCTGGGAGCGGCCGCTCAAAGCTGAATCGCTGATCCATCCTGCCCTCGAAGGTATAATTTTCCTCTTTCCGCGAAGGATAACCGCGGAGGTGTTATCATGCAACAAACGATGACAAGCGCGCGCCGTCTATGGCACCCAGCGCTACCCTATGCCCTAGATTATCTGGGGCTGGTGCTCATCACCGCGGTCCTTAGTATGCTCTGGTTCAATCGCCGCTTAGGCAGCCTTCTGCTGGCTATCCCTATGGGCGTGGCCTTTACGCTGCTAGCCAGCCTGGTATTCTATCGCTGGCAGCACAGGCGCTGGCTGAAGCGCAAAAGCGCCCTGGACCGCCAGGCGCTCTCCCTATGGCTGGCCGACGAACTGCTTTCCGGTACAACCGAGGAGCTGCGCGAACTGGCCTGCGATCTTCTGTGCAGCCAGCAGGATTATCGTCTCTGCTTTGAATCAGGCAAGCCTTTGCTGAGCAAAGGCACGGCGACCTGGCGGCTATATTGCCTGCGCCGCCACCCCTCCTGCCCTGTCGACGCCCAGCAACTGATGCAGCTCAAGGCAGCCTCCGACCGTACCGGCGTCCGCACGGCCGTCGCCACTACCGCAGCCTTCACCGAGCCGGCGCAGGAATACGCCCAGCGGACAGGGCTGCTACTCATCAGCCTGGAAGAGCTGGCCGATATGGCGCATAAGGCGGGTATGCGCCCGCCCGCGTCGAGTCGGAGCTATTACAGCCGCCTGGCCCGGCAGGCACCGCCTGCGCCCCGCCGCTCCTTGGCACAGCGAGCGGCTAAACTGCGCTCCGTTCGATATGCCCTGGGCGCATTGCTGCTGGGATTTATGGGGTGGCTCTCGCCTTGGCGCGGCTGGCACTGGGCCGCCGCCGTATTCTGCGCCGTCATGGCTGCGGCCACCGCCGCTACCTGCATTAAAGGAAAGCGGAAAGATCCAGTCTAGGATTCTCCCGGCTGGCCCGGTAGAGTACAAAGCGCCGGCCAATGCACTGCACTGGCTCGGCCTCAACCGCCTCCGCCAGCAACCCGCATGCTTCGCGGGTGTCCATCTCGCAGGATTGCAGCAGGGTAATCTTGATTAGCTCCCGCTTCTCCAGGCACTCGTCCACCTGCTCCACCAGGTTATCATTGATACCGCCTTTTCCAATCTGAAAGACAGGATCCAGCGTATTGGCCAGGCTGCGCAGCCCGGCCCTTTGTTTGCTCGTCATGCTTTTCTCATCCTCTATTCAATAAAGTCAAATTCCGTATCACAGAAGCGGATAGTATCCCCATCCGTGGCACCCAGGGCCCGAAGCCGGTCCAGGATTCCCTTGTCCCGCAGCTGCCGCTGGAAACGCCCCATAGAATCCCGATCAAAGAGGTTCACTGAATCCAGCATCCGCTCAGCGCCGGGTCCATCCACCAGGTATACATCGTCCAGCCGCGTTACTTCAATGGTATCGTCCAACCGTGCATCCAGCGCGACAGGCTCCAGCACCTCCGGCGCGGGGGCCGGCAGGCTTTTCAGCAGCTGCACCACCGCCCGCATCAGCTCCTGCACACCCTGCCTGGTTGCCGCGCTGATCGGATACACCGCCGCTGCGCCTACATGTTCCCTCAAGCGCGCCAAATTCTTTTCGGCATCGGGCAAGATATCCATTTTATTGGCTGCAATGATCTGGGGACGCGCGGCCAGCTCCGAGTCATAGGCCTCCAGCTCATGGCGAATCGCCTCGTAATCCTCCACCGGATCCCGCCCTTCGCACCCGGAAATATCCACCACGTGCAGCAGCATCCGGTTGCGCTCCACATGGCGCAGGAAGTCGTGCCCCAAACCTACGCCCAGATGCGCGTCTTCAATCAGACCTGGGATGTCAGCCATGGCAAAACTGTAATCGTCCATCTTTACCATACCTAAATTCGGCTGCAGCGTAGTAAAGTGATAATTGGCAATCTTCGGCCTGGCAGCGGATACCACAGAGAGCAGCGTCGACTTTCCAACATTGGGGAAACCCACCAAGCCCACGTCGGCGATGGACTTCATCTCCAGCACCACTTCGTATTCCCGGGTTTTCACACCGGGTTGGGCAAAATTCGGCGCCTGGCGCGTGGGGGTAGCAAAGCGCGCGTTTCCACGTCCTCCATGTCCGCCCTTTAATAGCACGACCCGGTCGCCCGGCCGAAACAAATCCGCCACGACCTCTCCGGTATCGGGCAACTTTACCTGGGTGCCTGGCGGTACCTTGATAATAAGGTCCGCGCCATTTTTGCCGGTGCATAGGCCGCCCGAACCATTTTGGCCGCGCTCAGCCTCATAGCTGCGGCGATAACGGAAATCCAGCAGCGTGCGCATATCGGAGTCGGCCAGCAGCACAATATCGCCGCCCTTACCGCCGTCGCCGCCGTCCGGGCCGCCGTGGGAAATATACTTCTCTCGATGGAAACCCACGCAACCATTGCCGCCATCGCCGGATTTTACCTTAATTTTCGCAATATCAACAAACATAACCGTTCCATTTCCGGGCCCATGCCCTAATCCATTATAGGTTTCCCTGCCGCCGTTGATAATCCTCGCAATATAACGAAACCGGGCAGCGCTCGCAGGCTGGCTTACGCGCCGAGCAGACGCGGCGCCCATGCCAAATCAGCCAATGATGCGCCTGTGACCACTTATCTTTGGGAATCGCCTCCATCAGCTGTTCCTCTGTCTTTAGCACGTCCTTGGCGTGCGCCAGTCCCAACCGGTTGCTGACCCGAAAAACGTGCGTATCCACGGCAATCCGATCCTGCCCCATCGCGTTGGCCAATACGACGTTGGCTGTCTTGCGGCCTACACCTGGAAGTTTGGTTAGTTCCTCCAGGGTATCAGGGACCTGTCCCCCATAGTTTTGGCAGAGCAGCCGGCAGGTATCCAAGATATGCTGGGCCTTGGTATGATAAAATCCAATGCTCCGAATCATCTCCTCCAGCTCCGTTTGAGTTAGCTCCGCCATAGCCGCCGCATCCGGGCAGCGAGCAAAAAGCGCGGGCGTCACCTTGTTGACTTGCACATCCGTTGTCTGTGCAGACAGCATGGTTGCGATCAAAAGCTCGAAGGGATTCTCATGGTTCAGCGCGCACCCTTCATTATAGTATACCTCATTGAGCTTGGAAAGCAGCGCCTTTCTCGTCTTTTCCTCCATCTTAGTCCCCCTTCTCCGCCGCATGCCGACAGTTTTCGACTCAATTATTTTTCATTATACCCGAAGGGGCAGAAAGGTTCAATGGCGAAGCACGCGGCCCTCATATAGATTTTTCCCTGAAAAAAAAGCGCAAGACCTCCCCTAAAAGAGTCCTGCGCAGAAAGTACCGGCAATGTACACTAAAACTGGCTATAAACAAACTGCGGCGCCTGGGATATATCCGCTTGCAAAAAATATAAAAGCGTCAACATGCAGATAAGAAACGTGCCGAGAACCAAACCAACTAACCGCACCTTTTCATTTCCCAGTAAATTCATGATAAAGCGCTTCATTAATACGCGTCCATCCTTTCCACCCAAGATGCATTACATCTTTGAAGAAATATTTCTCTCCAGCGTATTCTGTCATATCCACCAGGGATACGTTGTCATACTCTGAGGCGATAGATCGAATATTTTCATAATATGTATCGCATAGCATCCCTCTATAAGTATACCATTTTTCATTCACAGGAATACTAACAAGTATTACTTCTAATCCTACTTCATTGGCAACACTCAGGAAGCATCTCAAATCTTTATATTCTGGAGAACTCGTAAATACTTGCTGCTTATCAATAACTTCGCCTTCATTATATGTTTCCTGAACATAAGTCGTCCAATATTCATCATAGACGCCGAAGTCATTGTTCGTGCACTGCTTCTCTCCTTGCTCTTCGGCTAGCTCTAGAATGTCCGAGAAATCAAGCGCAGATAGATCATAATAGGGTAAATCTGCATTCATCGTATTCAATTGTCTGTACACTTGGAATTCCCCTCGTATATTCCAAAATCCTGACATAATACGCGTATAAATATCATTGATACCGAAATTTTGTTCAAGGCTCTGCTGGTAGCGTTTCACTCTGGCATACTGCGCTGGACTATTTGAAAGTAAATCCAGCGTTCGTTCCAGCACATAAGCCTTATTATCCTGGCTAATATTGGGATTAGCTAAAAATTCCAACAATGCATCTTCCCCAAATCGGGATGGAAAAGCCTCCTGGGTAATACCCGTTTCTGAAAACCACTGTGGCGAAAGGAATAATGCAACCTTGCCGCTCTTAATGTCCCCAGCTAAAGCGCCCAACGTCATGGTATGACTCAGAGACTGAAAACTTCCCGCCCCCACAGTCATAACGTTCATATCCGCACCATTCAAAAAGTTTGAAACATTGGTTTGGTAATCTTCCAGCGGCACAAGCTCTGATGATCCAAAGATGATGAGTGTATTTTCGTCCATAGCAAGCCGCTGAGCCTGCGTACTCCAGAATCGTTCATAGGTTCGCGCGTTTCTTACGGCTTCCTTGTTTTTTCTTATTCGGTGATTCATCCATCCGTTCAATCCGCATACAGCCGAGCAGAAGAGAACCAGGCCGGCTAAGACAGCGCATAGCTTTTTCATATTATTGAACGCCCTTTTCCTTAAGCACGCCTTCTATCTTATGCACGCTGGACAGCTGCTCTTTATCGTACTCCGTAGGGGATAACGTGATATGAAACTCATTCTCTATGGCCACCAATAACTCGGCAAATGCCAACGAATCCAGTAACCCTTCTGCAAATAAATCCATATCCAAGTCTGATCGTACAGCGTCATCATCACAGATTTCCTGCAAAATATCCAACAATTTTTCCAACATCTTATGTTCCTCCTAAAGTGTTCATTATCCAATCAGGTCAATCAGGCGTCCAGAGAAAATAAAGAACCCGAACATGACCAAATTCAACGTAACAAACCATGAAGCCGCCTGATACCAGCCTTTGTCTTTAACCTTTTTGTACCACTTCTTCTTCTGCATCCGCTCTGTAGCGGCTAATAAAAGCCCATGATACAATCCATAAAGCAAATAATCAATGGTCGGACCATGCCATAACCCCATGATTAGCATGTTGACCATAAAGCCCGCAGAAGCGGCATTTAGCCGACTTTTAAACCATTTGTTGCGGATTGCATCCATGATAAAACGCGAAAACAGAAAATCCCGAAACCAGTGGGATAACGTAATATGCCAGCGATCCCAAAATTCTTTGATATCCCGGCTAATAAAAGGTTTATTGAAGTTTTCAGGCGTTTTAATGCCCAAGATGTAGCTTGTACCAATCGCCATCAAGCTGTAACCGGCAAAATCAAAGAATAGGTAAAATCCGTATAAATACGCATACGCAATCAACGCACCAATTTGCTGGTTTTGCTCCACCTGACCCATCAATTCAAATGCAATGGCCGACAAAACAAATTTGTACAACACGCCCAAAAGCAACTTCCATAAGCCGTTGCCCAACAAATCCAAATATGCTGAGCGAGTCGAGACAATATTGCAGTCAGCCTCATATCTTCTACTTCTATCAATTGGGCCTGAACTGATCGTCGGGAAAAACAGCAAAAAGCTCATGGTCGAATAGAATCCACTTTTTTCAATTACTCCATCATAACTTTCAATGATAATTTGAACGACCTTAAAGGTAATATAAGATACACCAAGGAATCCAAACCAGTTATGTCCTAAAAATCCGCTAAATTTTGCGATAATCAGCGGTAGAAGCCCAAAGATAAGTGCATGATGGTAGATCGATTTATTCTGCCCGAAACGTCGGCGGCAGAGCTGATAGATAGCAATAACATGCCATTCAATAAATAGATAGACGCTTAAATAGAATAATTGGATCGGTTCATTTCTATAAATAATGAACACAAAAAAAAGCGAAAGGAACATCGCATAATGCTTAATCCGCCGCCCCATCAGTCCCAACACAACGGCCGGCAGAAGTGCAATCAATAGAAGAATAAAAAATGCTAGTCCATCATAAAAGGTCATGCATCTGTCTCCTGCAACCGTTTCCGATCCGCTTTTCCATTTGCTGTCATAGGAATTTCATCTACAAATACGATTTTTCGTGGGATCATATACTCCGGAACAAAACTTGCCATCTGTTGCTTTATCTTTTTCTGCATCTGGATAGCATTGGAGACAGGGGAATTGTATACGCAAAATGCCTTTATATAACGCACCTTCCCATCATCCATAATAGGAAGCGCCACCGCCTTTTGTACGCCCTCCACCTTCATCAGATTTTTTTCTACATCTTCAAGCTCCATCCTATATCCATGAAGTTTAATCTGCAGATCAATCCGACCACAATAAAAGAGTTGACCGTCCAAAATGTATCCTTTATCTCCGGTGCGATAGGCAGGCGATTTTTGTCCATCGATCGACCCGATAAAGAAACGCTTCGCGGTTTCTTCCTCATTTCGGAGATACCCTATGCTGACAGTATCACCCAGGATCACAATTTCGCCCTTCTCTCCCTCGCCCAATATCCGGTCTCCATCCATAATCTGGATCGTCGTGCCAGGCTTTGCACGGCCAACGGGCAGTGGATTATATGCTTCAATCATAGCGGAGTCCACTTGCGTTTCCGTTACCGCGACTGTACTCTCCGTTGGCCCATAAGTGTTATATATCTCCGCCTTTGGAAATCGCGAAAGAAGGCTTGCGGCAGTTTTGTTGGTTAATACCTCTCCGCAGAACAGGAATAATCGAATATTCGGCATAAGCTCTTCACAAAAGCTTGGATCTGCCAAGCATACGTCTGCAAAGGATGGAGTAGATACCCATACCGCAGCTTCGGATTCTTTAAGCGCCGAAAACAGACGCCTATAATCAGCTTGTGTCGACTTATCAATCATATACAAGCTGGATTCGCTAGCTAAGCACATATATAAATCCATGACGGACAAGTCAAAAGAAAAAGGAGCCTGATTGATAAAGCGGGTATTTTTTTAGACACGCTGCCGATAGATAGGGCCCACGTTACAAATTGATTTAATGCATGATAGGTTATCTGAACGCCTTTGGGGGTACCTGTGCTTCCCGAGGTAAAGATGATATAAAAAACATCATTGTCTTTAACATGGCTTTCTTTATCCACCACATATGGCCCATTTTCTGTAATCCGATCATACTCGGATTCCAAATATAGACACTCATATTCCTCCGGCGCCTCAAATGCTGCCGCAGCGAGGATGACCGGAGGGTGAACCGACCGAATAATGGTTTCTACCCGATTTGCCGGCACGCTAATATCAACCGGCACATAGGCATGTCCTGATTTAACACAGGCCAGAAATGCAATTATCATCCATGGACTTTTATGGCCATATACCACGATAGGTGCTCGGTTTCCTAAATATTTTTGACGGATCCAATATGCTAGGTTTTCGGATCGTTCCCATAACTCGCGATAAGACAGACACCCTTCCGACCCAATTAACGCTGTACGATCCGAATGCCGGTACGTCCAGAGAGCTTCCAGAACTTTCATTACATTTATTCCTTAAAACAAAATATTCTCAATCTCCCAGCATAGGCTCTACATGAACTCATACTGTAGGGGTTGTTTGTGGTCAATAATGATTACTTTTTAATCCAGCCTACTAAGCTCGCATAAGCTCGGCGATACGAAAAAATGCATTCACAATTATATTATAGATGATGCGACTAAAAAAGTAAAGGTTACGCCCCAACCCTAGCACATTCTTATATTATTCTCTGATATAGCAATAAGCTCCCGAAATACTCGGAAGCTTATTTGATGTGATGACCGGTATTCTATCGTTTATATAGCGGCACGACCTTCAGCTGTGTACCCTGCCATACGCCCCGGTAAAAGCCTACCAGGGAGCCTAAGCTGGCCCGGTAAGTCTCATACGTACGCAGCACGCGGTCATAGTCGCTCTCATTGAAGCGCACTGAAACGCCGCAGCCGATCGCAATTTCATGGGGCGTATTGATAACGTGGGCCATAAGGCCCTGACGCACCAGCAGGGACTCAAAAAATTGGACCTGCTGCCGTGACCGGAAGGCCGCTATCGCTAAAGTTTCACCCATCGAAACATCCTCCAATTCATTATTATGAAATTTCCGGGCCTGGACACGGTTCAGTTCCCTTTCTTTCACAATATATTATATTGAGATTGAAGCTGAAAGGTGAGGAGGAACGCTCATGATCTATCTGGATAACGCCGCGACCAGCTGGCCCAAGCCCAGCGGCGTAGGAAAAACCATGCAGGAAGCGTTGGCCCGCTGCGGAAATCCCGGCCGCAGCGGCCATCGTATGTCGCTGGATGCGGGCCGCATCCTGCTGGGCTGCCGCGAAGCGCTGGCCCAACTGCTACACGTTTCCGACCCGTTGTCGGTACTCTTCTGTCTGAATTGCACCGACGGGCTGAATATGGCCATTAAGGGCTTGCTGCCCAAAGGCGGGCATGTGGTGACGACGGCGCTGGAGCATAACGCGGTGCTGCGCCCATTGGGCACGCTGCGCCAGCGGGGGTTGGTGCAGTTCGATGCCGCGCCCTTTAATCGCAATGGGCAGGTTACGCCTGCGGCTCTCGAAGCGCTCATCCGTCCCGATACGCGCTTGGCCGTCGTAACCCATGTCTCCAATGTAACCGGTATGATCCAGCCGCTGGAAGATATTATCCCCATGTTCCACCGCCATGGCATCCCCGTAGTAGTGGACGGCGCTCAAAGCGCAGGGCATATTCCGCTCAACTTGGATCAGCTCGGCGCCGATGCCTACGTAACCGCCGGCCACAAGGGGCTGCTGGGGCCCCAGGGCGTCGGGATTATCGTGCTCTCCCCCACCTGCCGCCCGCTTACCCTGCGGGAAGGCGGCACAGGCTCCGCCTCGTTGGAGCTGACGCAGCCCCAGGAACTGCCTGACCGCTACGAATGTGGAACCGCCGCTACGCCGGCCATTGCCGGGCTTTGGGCCGCGGTAGAATTTATACAGCGCTTTGAGACAGTGCTGATGGCCCAGGAGCAGCGCATGCGCCAGCAGCTTTTGGAGGGGTTAGCCGCTATTGACGCCGTCCGTCTGCTGACGCCCGCTGATCCGGCTCTACCTGGCGTCGGCGTCGTCAGCTTCACGCTGGGGGATATGGATTCCTCCGCTGTAGGCGACTACCTGGAGCAGCGATACATGATCGCCTGCCGTCCAGGTCTGCACTGCGCGCCGCTGGTGCATCGTGCTATGGGTACGGCCCAAAATGGAGCGATCCGCTTCTCCATCGGCGCCTTTACTACGGAGCGGGAAATTCAGCGCGCAGTATCTGCCGTGGCTGCGATGGCCGAAGGGTTATAAAAAAACGGACAGCCTGCGCTGCCCGCTCCGTATATTCCAATCATACTAGGATGCGTCCCGATCCGTGCAGATTCGCTCAAACCCCAGATACCGCGATCCTTGAAAGGTAAGCCGTCCCAGATCATCCTCCGCCAGCATGGCATATTGTTCGCCCGTCATGGCTAGCTCCATCCGGTCGCCGCTCTCTACCTCAAAGGTCGCGTAATACCGTGTAGTCGCCATCGCGTTGCGCCCGCCGGAAACCGCCGTGCGTTTCCCCGTAATTTTGGCCGGCACGGTGAGCACCGGGCTTGCGTTATCCCGCCGCCACTGGCGCACATTCCGCAAAAGCGTTGTCAAGATCACGCCGAACACCAAAAGGAAAACGGCAAAAAAGAGCACCGGAAACAGGCCGAATAGCAATTCGTCAGCAGAACCCAACATCATCCACCCCGCTTTATGGCCGAGATAGATTTATGGTATCATAGCTTTCTATTGCTGGCAAGCGCTATTTCTCCAGGCGGCTGCAGGGAGCCCGCTCATGAAAGCGCAAGAAAACAGCCGGATCGCTGGACAGAACCGTAGTTACAACGCCTTCCCGGCCCACCAAAAGCTCGGTATTCTCCCACTTCAATCTGGCCAACGGTTCCGTCTGCGGGGTATCCGCCCCCTGCCATACAGCCTCTTCCCCTACGATGGTGTAGAGCATGGCTTTTCCTCCTGAGCGATCAGGTCCCTTAAGCACTCCATGGCCTGGTGCAGGCTCCCCATGCGGTCGATCAGGCCGCACTTCACCGCATCCTCGCCGACAAGGATGGTGCCGATATCATTGGCCAGCGTATCCGTCGACTGCATAAGCGCCATAAATCGGTCTCGCTGGATGCGCGAATGCTGGCAAACAAAGGAGACCACCCTCTCCTGCATCCGGTTCAGATAATCGTAGGTCTGGCTGACGCCCAATACGAGGCCCGTCATCCGAATCGGATGCACCGTCATCGTGGCGGTAGGCGCGATAAAGGATCGCCGGGCACTGACCGCCAGCGGCACGCCGATGCTATGCCCGCCGCCCAGCACCAGGGAAACCGAGGGCTTCTGCATCCCCGCGATCATTTCGGCAATGGCCAGGCCCGCCTCCACGTCGCCGCCTACCGTATTAAGCAGCACCAGGAATCCCTTAATATCCGGATTTTCCTCAATGGCGATGAGCATCGGCAGAATATGCTCATATTTTGTGGTTTTATTGTGGGGCGGCAGCACCATGTGCCCTTCGATTTGTCCCACTATGGTCAGGCAGTGGATGGGGCTGGAATCTTTGCCTACCGGCAGGATTGTCCCCAGGCTTTCGATCTGCCCCAGCTTATCCTGCTGCGGCCCTGTCTCAGGCTGCGCTTCATCATTGCGCAGCGGATTTCTTTCTTGCATAGGATCACCCCGGGAATAGCTTTTCCCGGGGCGTTTTTTCTATGCGTCTGCCGGAGGGCCGTCCAAACCAAATTCGTGGTGCAAGGCCCGCATGGCGGTTTCCGCCTGGCTGCTGGGCACCAGGCAGGAGATGGTGGTATGGGAATCCGCTGTCTGCAGCAGCGTCACGCCCGCCTCCAGTAAGGTGCGGGTGATCCGGCTCATCACGCCCGGCCGGCCTCGCATCCGGGCGCCGATTACCGATACTTTGGTGCAGCCTTGGTTGATCCAATAATCCAATCCCAGCGCTTGCGCTTCCTCCACTGCCTGGTCGGTCCTTTCCTCCTCAATGGTGACGTTGCAGTGATCCTCGCCCAAATTAATAAGGTCTACCGATATGCCCTGGGCGGCCAGCCGCTCCAGCAGCTGAGATTGCTGGGCAGGCGTCGCCTGCTTGACCCGCAGCTGCGTCCGCCCGGGCATCTGGGCCACAGCGCTGAGTACATCGCCGTAAAGGTGGCGCTCCGGGGATAACACGCCCGCGCTGATCCGCGTGCCTGGATGGTCGGAGAAGGTATTGCGTACAATCAAATCGAGCCCGGCTTGCTGCGCTACCTCTACTGCCCGGGGATGCAGCACATGTGCGCCCTGATCCGCCATCTGGAAAACCTCCCCATAGCTGATTTCCTTCAGCACCTGAGCGTTTTCCACGACGCGCGGATCTGCCGTCATAATGCCGTCTACATCCGTAAAAATCTCTACGCGCCCAGCATCCAGCGCGCGCCCCAAAAGCGCAGCGGTAATATCGCTGCCGCCGCGCCCCAAGGTTACCATCTCGCCGTCCAATGTCATGCCTTGGAATCCTGTCACCACAGGGATTACACCCTGCTCCAGCAGCTGCGTCAGCCGCATCGGCTGCAGCCGCAAGCACCGACCCTGTCCAAAGCAGCTGTCAGTAATGATGCCGGCTTGCCCTCCGGTCAGGGCGCAGGCGTCGTGGCCTGCCGTCCGCAGGCAGTCGGCAAACACCGCACTGGAAATCATCTCGCCGCAGCAGATCAGCAGGTCGCGATCCCGCAGCCAATTATCCCCTCCTTGGGGCGCAATGAGGCCGGCCAGCGTATCGGTCGCATACGGCGCACCATAGCGGCCCATGGCCGATACCACCACCACCGGCCGTTCTCCGGCATCCAGCGCTTCCTGCACCTTAGCGACCGCCTCCTGGCGAGCTTGCGGCGTGCTCACCGAGGTGCCTCCGAATTTCTGAATAATAACTTTCAAAATAACCCTCCCCTTAATATGGGATCAGCAGCGGCTGGATCTGTTTGCCCTGCAGCGCCCCTTGGCAGGTTACCACAATTTGATCCATGTGCGCAACCAGCGAATTCGGTTTCCCCTGGGCGTCGTCCTGGCCAAATGGGACAAAATAGTAGTGCTTGCGGTTTAGCAGCTGCCCCAGGTTGGCTGCGCTGCCGCTAAGCCCGTCGTTGGTCGAAACCGCGATCACCACTGGCCGCGCGTTGCGCAAATGTGATTTCACCGCCATCGTTACCGGCGTATCTATGATGCCTTGGGCAAGCTTGCCCAGCGTATTACCGGTGCAAGGCGCAACCAGCATGAGATCTAAGCATTGCTTAGGTCCAATGGGTTCCACCTGCGTGAGTTCCTCCCATGGCTTGCTGCCCGTTATAGCATAGACTTTTTCCCGGAAATCATCAGCGCGAAAGAATCGCGTATCCTCCCGGCACACAGCCGGTGAAAAAATCGGCTGCACCCGCGCGCCAAGGCTAACCAACCGCACCATTTCTGGCAATATTTTGGAAAAAGTGCAGAAGGAGCCTGTCACCGCAAAGCCAATTCGTACGCCGTCAAGATTCATCATACCCCTCCTTGCGCTCCGATATAAGCCTCAACCACGATGACAGCATGGCTTCCGCCGCCGACATAGGATACATACGGCCCGGTATAGAGGCTTCCATGCGGTAATCCAGCCCCAATGCTTCCGCCTGAGCTTTATCAATACCATATGGCGCAGAGGCCAATTCCATCAGCCGGCAGCTGCATTTAAGCATCGCCAGCTCTTCCGCGCCCAGTACCGGGCTTGGTATGGTATTGAATACCCAGTCAACCTCAGGCAGCACATGATGCCAGCCTTCAAAATCCCAGGCATCCAGCCCAGCATAAAAGGCTTTTTGCAGGCTTCCACCGCTGCGGCCCGCCACGGAAACCACAGCGCCCACGCCTTCCAGTATTTCGCACAACGCACGGCCCATATGGCCATAGCCCAGCACCAGGCAGCGCTTATTGAATAGGCAGCGCCCACGGCCGCTGGCCAGCACCATAGCCCCTTCCGCGCTGATTCGGCCGTTTTCATCCAAAAATGCTTCGTCTTCGCTCATCAACCTAAGCTGCACGTCCGGCCGCTCGCGCTCCCATATTCTTTTTCTCTCCTCGGACAAATAGGCCGTAACTCGGGCACCCTCTGGCAGCTGGGATAAAAGCTGAGCTTCCGTCACCTGTCCCTGGGAGCCTGTCAAGCAACGCTGGCCGGCATCCAACGTTGGGACCGGAAAAATGACATCCCCTATCCCATCCATATCTGCCTGTGTTTCGCCCGATATGTATACGGCCTCTCGGCCCGATTCCTGCAGAAGCTGGGCCAGCATCCGCATGCGGCCGTCTCCGCCCCAGCATACAATCTTTTTCATCGTATCCCCCTTTTATTCGTCGATACTGTAAAATATGCGGGGCATTTGGGGGGCGTTCCCGGAGGAGGCAAGGAATCGCTAACTGTATGGGCAGCTTCGTCCATCCTCCTCGGCATAAAAAAAGCCCCGGCATATGCCGGGGCAAAATGGAGAGTTTAACCCTTGATGGAACCGATCATGATGCCCTTCACGAAATACTTCTGCAGGAAGGGGTAAATGACCGTAATGGGGAATACGGTAACCACCATGGTAGCCATACGGATGGTTTCAGCCGTGAAGTTCTGGGTCGCGCCTTCCACCTGACGCTGGGCATTTTCCATGCTCATCGCCGGGTTAGCGGAGGTAATAGCCGTCAAGTTGGACTGAGCGATGATTTCCTTCAGCTGGCTAGCCGCGGTCTGCAGGCTACGGCTCTTGGTGTAGAAGGCCGTCGCATACCAATCGTTCCAGTGGCCAACGCCGTTGAACAGGGCGATGGTGGCCAGGATGGGCATGGACACGGGGATAATAATGCGGAAGAAAATCGTCACGTCGTTGGCACCGTCAATTCGGGCTGATTCCTCCAACGAGGCCGGTATCTCTCGGAAGAAGTTCATCATCAAGATACAGTTCCATATGCCGAAGAGGCTTGGCACGACGTATACCCAGAAGGTATCGTATAACCCAATGTTCTTATATAACAGGAACGTTGGGATCGTACCGCCGCTGACATACATCGCTATGATCAGCACCGTAAAGTAGAAATTGCGGAAAACCAACTCCTTATGGGCCAGCCCATAAGCGATGATACCAGTAAAGAGCACCGAAGTTACTGTACCGATTAAGGTACGTGCAATCGTAACACCGAAGGCTGGCATCAATTTCTTATTCTTGAACACTTGTTCATAGTTCTCAAGGGTGGGCTTGCGGGGCCACCAGAAGATGCCGCCCAGCGAAGCGTCGTTGCCTTCGTTGAAGGAAATAACCACGCAGTAGTAGAAGGGGTACACCGTCAGAATGAATACGATCGCACAGATGAGATATACAACGACGTTAATGATGATATCTTCTGGCGTCTTTTTGATTTTGGTTGCTTTGTTATGGATATTTGCAGCTTTGCTATTCGCCATTTTGTTCCCCCTCCTTTCTTAAAATAGACCGATACCGGAGATCCACTTGGACGCCTGGTTGCTAATAAGCACTAAGATAATGGAAATCACGGATTGGAACAAACCAACGGCAGTACCGTAGGAATAACGTCCCTGGGTAAGACCAACTTTCAGGGTGTAGGTCTGCAGGATTTCCGACTTGGAAGCGTTCAGGGAGTTGTACAGCAGGTAGCAAGGCTCGAACATCGCGCCGCCGATCAGGCCGCCCAGGCTCATGATCAGCATGATCGAAATCGTACCTTTGATGGACGGTAGGGTGATGTGCCAGATGCGCTGCATACGGCTGGCGCCGTCCACAACCGCGGCCTCATACAGGGTGGGGTCGACGCCCGTAATGGCCGCCAGGAAGATGATAGCCGACCAACCGGTTTCCTTCCAGATGTCGGTCAGGATGTACATACCCCAGAAGTACTTGGCGCTCGTCATGATCGGAAGTGCTTCGTCTATCCAACCAAAGTTCAGCATCATCTGCTGCAACACGCCGTTCTGCATGTTCAAGAAGGACACCAGGATACCCTGGGTAACAACCCACGAAATGAAGTGCGGCAGGTAGCTGACCGTCTGCACCACGCGCTTGATGCCCATGTTGCCGACTTCGTTCAGCGCCAGAGCGAACAGGATGGGCGTCGGGAAGGTGAATATCAGACGCAACGCGCTCAGCGAAATCGTGTTAACCAGCAGGGGCCAGAAGGCGCTGTCGTTAAACAGTTCGATAAACCATTTCAGACCCACCCATTTACTGGTGAAGAACCCCATCAAGCCGAGCTTGGGCTTGAAGTTGTTGAACGCCATGGTAAGTCCGACCATCGGGATGTAATTGAAGATGAACAAGAACGCCATGCAGATCAGTGCCAGAACCTGCAATGTGGTCTGTTCTTTGAATTTGCGAAATACATACTGGCGGTCTCTTTTCCGCTGAGCAGCTTTCGCGACCTGGGCTTGTGCCATACGACCTCACTCTCCATCTACTTATTTTCTCTTACCGGCCCTGAAAACCGGTCAAAGACATTACATGGGGGCTTTTCCTTCACGCCCATCGCCCACGAACCATGAAAATGAAAAACACAGCTAGCGTTCATCCTTCCTCGATGTGCCCTGCTGATCGTGGGTCTTTCACATTTCCTACAAGAGCCGTTTCCCAAGCGGCATTTTCCTTGCGGTTAAGCTTATTTTAGTTTACATCTTAGCCTTTGTCAATATGCGTATAGATTGCATCGGCGCGCTGTGCAGTTTCACTAACCGAAAAACGGATGCATGGCCTCGTTTTTTTCCGAACATTTGATTTTCATTGAATTTCAGCCATTAATTGTGAAAGTTCAAAATGTGTTCAATTTTTCTACATAGTTTTATTTGTCTTTTTTTTCACCGACAACCTGCCCAAATTGTGAACGCAGACTGTTGGGCTATTTGAATAGGTGAAATTTGAACATATAAACCTGGCGAACGAGTCAAAATTGTACATATCGATTTTTGTCCTTTTCTTTCTGAAATTGCGAAAACCCCGGCAATTTTGCCGGGGTTTTCCAGGTTTTCTAGTTAAATATTCCAAGCATCCTTCTTCGCTTTTTGCCCGGAAATTTCCGCTTTACGCCTTATTCCCAGCGGCGCTTAAAGGGCTGCTCAATCCGCTCCCGGGCCTGCTCCATGGTACGGCCCTCCCAGATTTCATCGATGCCGAAGCGGGCAAAATCACCAAAGAGCGATTCGATCGCCTCCGGACGGCCCTCCGTGTCCACCGGCTGCATCATAATCTCAAAGTACCGAATCGGCAGCCGGGCAATCTCGACCCGTTCCAGAATCTCGTCGTTGTCCGCCATGGCCTCCGCCTTATCGAAGAGCGCCTTCAGCTGGGGCATGATGGGCGTGAGGTAATCGATACGCGGCGGGTCGTAGATACCGAAATGAATATCGGGGTTCGCCTCGACCGCCTGATGGATCATCCGGTAATAGGCCATAAGCGGCTGAGCGGCGTTGCCAAAGTAGCCGACCATGAATTCCTCCACCAGCGTATCGGTATCCAGCGTAGGATCCCACATCAGGTGTGTCAGCACATAGCTGCGCAGTTCCGCTAGCTCGCACTTGCCGCAGGCAGCGGTAGCCCCTTCTTCAAAAAGCCCCTTCACGTTGTGATCGATGAAGAACTGAATATTCTCCTTGAGCACATGGAAGTTGGGGAAGGGCATGAAGTAGTGGGAGAAGTTTACCACGTAATCCCATACATACAGCCGATCGCAGACCTTAGCCCATTCCTTTAGATCGTGCTGGAAGGAGTCGCCATGAACCTTATCGGCAAAAGAGCAGATTTCGTCGCACTGGGCCAGCGGGTGGGCGAAGCAGCACTCGATGGAGCATAGCCGCACGCATACATTATGCCGCGGGCGCACATGCTTGGGCGCCGGGCGGGTGTACTGATAGGCCAGCGTGTCGATTACGATATGGGGATAATCCTTTTCAATCGCCTCCGCCACCTGGTTGACAAAATGGATCAGCGTACCCGCATGGCTGCCTTCCGCCTCGTCGATGGCGCGGCAAGCGTCGCATTCGCAGTAGTTATACCAGTCGTTCTGGGAAACTGAAATGATGCTGGCTTCCGGATGTTCCTCAATCCACTGGCGCACCTTTTTTATCACCAGCGCCAGCACGTCATGGTTCGTCAAGCACAGCTGGGTATGGTATTTTTCTCCGCAGCGTTCGCCATTGACCAGCGAAAAGTATTCCGGATGGCTCTCAAAATACTCGTCCACCGGCACCAAAGACTCAAAGGTATGCACAAAGGGGAAATAAGAGATATTCCCGCCTTGCTCCGCGGTGCATTTCATCGTCTGACCATTGTTCTTGTTGCGGGCAGCCCAGGCGCCGTCCATGGAGTCTACCCAGAAGGACTCCCGGTATTCCAGCGCAGGCACCTGCCGTTCATCTAAGCAGGGCACCTTTAGCGTGCTGCGGGTCGGAATGTGGCTGACCTTGGAAGAGAACCAACGGCAACCCAGCTTCTCCAGGAAAGTATATACGCCATAAAGCGTGCCGCGCTTAGCGCCGCCGGCAATGATCAAGCGCTCGCCCTGGGTTTTCAGGATAAAGCCTTCGTCGCCTAATTGCGCTTCGCTCACATCCACACCCATCGCGCGGGCCGCCTCGCCGCCGCCCACGATGATGCACCGCTCTGGCAGCTGGCCGCCCACCTGCACGGGGAATACGGCGTTCGTCATCTGCAGAAGGAAGCTCGCCAGCTCCCTTGCGGCATACTGCTCGCTGACCGAAGCCTTTTCATCGACGATAATGACATACTCCGTCTTTTTGTCCTTGGCTACGATAAAGCTCATGATTCGATATCTCCTTATATCCAGATAGGGGAACCCGTCCCCCCCCCTCACGGGATGAATTATAATGGCTTTGCTGGCCGTGCGCAAGGCCCAATTGTCCCGGATCCCCTAGCTATGCAGAATATTGCCCTGCCAATACGTATCGTTTCTCCATGGACTTTCGGTATTTTCGTTATAAAAATGAATATAGGGAAGTACGAAAAAGATTAAGGAGGCTGTTTTTATGACGCTTGCCAATACGCATACCAAGCTGGCCGCAGGCGGCGACTTTACCATTGTCTATATGGGCGGCTCCATCACCCAGGCGGGCACCATGCCGCTTAACCAGCATATGGAGCCCTGGGGATATCGGGATCATATCACCGATTGGCTGCGAAAACGTTATCCGGCGGCCCATATCCGCGACGTCCACGCCGCGGTAGCCGGCACCGGCTCGGAATTTGGCGTGCTGCGCATGGAAAAGGACGTACACCCCTATCATCCCGACCTCGTCTTTGTGGAGTACGCCGTCAACGACGGAGGCGGCGACCGCATGCACCTGAAGCAAACGATGGAGGGCATTGTCCGGCAGATTTGGAGCCGCAATCCTATGGCCGACATTGTCTTTGTCTATACGCTGGGCCGCGGTATGTTCTACGACTATGCCAAAGAGAAGCTACCGGGTTCCATTGCCGCTCACACCCAGGTTGCCCGCTATTACGGCATTCCCGAAGTAACCATGGGCTGGGAATTCTGGCTTCGGGAGCTCAAAGGTGAAATGGACTGGGACGCCTACTTTACCGATGACGTGCATCCCAATGCTGAAGGGCACGCTTTTTACGGCCAGGTTGTCGCACGCGAGCTGACGCCGCTGCTAACCGGCGAGGCCGCGCCCCACGTTATGCCCTCAGCGCTGACGCCTCATCCTTGGATCGATACCCATATGACCTATGTGAAGGATATCCCTCATGACGGATGGGCGGAAGAGCATCATCTTTATTGGAACTATGATCTCACCTGGGTATGCTCAGACCAGCCCGGGCATACCCTGCAGTATCAATTTGAGGGAAATCTCATCGGCGTATACTGGCATCTTGCCATGGATACCGGCGATGTAGAAATTTCTATCGACGGCGAACCCTGGCGCCGTTCCCCTACCTGGGATGGGTGGGTGCTCCAAGCGCCGGAACGGATCAACTACAAAATCTGGGCCGACGATCTGCCCGACGGCCCCCATCAACTGCGGCTGCGGATTGCCGACGGCAGCCAATGGGCCAAATGCCAGGGCAATAACATTCGGCTGATCGCCTTTATGACCGCAAAATTTTAGGAGGTAAACGATGCTAAAGAACCACATGGTGGGAATTACCCCTGCCTTTGACGGGCCTAACTATGAACTCATGCGCCAGGCCGGCTTCGAGTGGGTCCGCCAGGGCTATAACTTCCCCTTTGAAGATCGCATCGGCGGCAAGCTCTCTCAAAGTTTCCTGAAGTCCGACGCTGAAATCGACCGGTATTTGGCAGAGGGCTTCGGTGTGCTGTGCAACTTTCCCGGGCCCGGCTCCATGCGTTTTGTCCCTGCCGAAGGTAAGACCGTCTATTCCCGCGGTACGCCGCTATGGATGGGTGAACTGACCGAAGACCGCTACTATGACCAGCTATTTGAAATGGCCAAGTGGATGGGGGAATATACCAAAGGAAAAATTACCTATTGGCAAGTAGCTAACGAACCCGATATCGATATTTTCTATGGCCCGTTGACCCGGGAGCAAAACGTCCGCTGGCTGCTGACAGCCGCCCGCGGCCTGAAAGCCGGCAATCCTGATGCCCAGTGCGGGATCAATCTAGGCTTTATCAATGACTATGCCCGCTTCCTGCTGAAGGCTATCTATGTAATCCCCGATTCCCCCTTTGATTATCTGGGTATCGACGGCTATATGGGCAGCTGGCAGCCCGGCGGCCCGGACAGCTGGATCGGATATATCGACGAGGTGACCGAAATTACCGGGAAACCCGTCATTATCAACGAGTGGGGATATTCCTCGCTGCAGTGGGGAGAAAAGCTGACAGACCTGGAACGCAAGAATTTTTATAACCAGGACGTATGCCGCAACAAATATTGGGATAAGGTGTGGGGCAAGGGGCATACCCCCGAAGCTCAGGCGGACTACGTCATCCGCTGCCAGGAAATCTTTGCCCAGCACCCCAATGTAATCGGTAACTTCTTCTTCCGCTGGAGCGATGCAGAAACCTGCTGGCAGTGCGGCGAGCCTGACTGCCCCGCCGAATGCGCCTGGGGCTGCGTGGATACCCATGAAAATCCCAAACCTGCTTATTGGGCCTTAAAAGAAGGCAATAAGCGCTACTTTAACAAGGGATAATTTCCCACACAGCAAAAGGCCGCCATCCCATGGCCAGGGACTGGCGGCCTTTTGCTTTTATTGCCAAAATTTAGCTAGGAAAGACGGTCCTTGAAAAAATTCCCATCCTTTCGTTTCTTCGCCGTCATCCTGAAGATCACACAGCCGTCCGGGCATACGACATCTTTGCTGTACGCGCTGCTTCCCCCGATATTTTCTAAATTGCCCCCGCTTCTTACCGCCTCCATAATGGGAAACATCATCATCATAACCTTTGAGCAGATCCCCTGCCCCTGGGCGTTCACCGGGCATCCATAGCCGCAGGTATAGATATCGCCAATTTCTTCTCCGTTTCTGCAATAGCCCTCCGTCTGGCTTCCGCGGAGGAATCCGATTACCTCAATCTTCCACTCATATTCCTCATCATACCATTTTTTCATGCTCGTCCACCGCCATTATCTTCGATTTGCCGCTATTTTATCATGCAGCAGCTTCCGAAGGCAACCGCGCCTTCCCCGTCGCCAATCCTCAGCGCAAAAAACGGAGGATTACATGCCAATAAAGGCTTTTCATTGAGCCGTTTTCGCGGTATGCTGAAGGAGAACGACGCGTAAGGACGCCTGCAAAGGAGGAGCACATGCATTCGATTCCCTTTGACCGCACCCGGCTTACGTCCGGATTCTGGCAGGATAAGCAGCGTATGGTGCTGGATACCTCTATCGAGGCAGTACGGACCCGCTTTGAACAGACCGGCCGCTTTGCCGCCTTTGATTTTACCTGGAAACCCGGCGATCCCGGCAAACCCCACATTTTCTGGGACTCAGACATTGCCAAATGGATCGAAGGCGCCGCCTATGCCCTGCGTCTTGAACCCAACCCGGCGCTGGAGGCTCAAGTAGACGCGGTGGTCGAAAAAATCATCGCCCACCAAGAAGCGGACGGCTATTTCAATATCTATTTCACCGTAGTGGAGCCGGGCAAACGCTTCACCCGGCGGACTGACCATGAGCTCTATGACGCGGGTCATCTGATCGAGGCCGCTTTAGCTTATGCCGACGCTACTGGAAAGCGGGCCTTCCTGGACGCTATGATCCGCTACGCCGACCTTATCGACCGGGTGTTCCGCGTAGAGGGTTCCGCCGCCTTTATCACCCCCGGGCATGAGGAGATTGAGCTTGCCTTGGTCAAGCTTTACCGTGCCACGGGCGAGCGCCGGTATCTGGATCTTGCTCTGTTTTTCGTAAACAAACGCGGCTGCCAGGCCGAAGAGGAGTACGCCGGATTTGCCGGCCGGGGTTATTGCCAGGACCGGCTGCCGGTGCGGGAAGAACCTGACGCGATCGGCCATGCGGTCCGCGCGGTCTACCTCTATTCAGCTATGGCGGATCTCTATGCCGAAACCGGCGATGAGACGCTGATGGCAGCCTGCCGCCGTATGTTCGACAGCATCACCCAGCGCCGCATGTATATCACCGGCGGCATCGGCTCCTCCGCCCACGGCGAAGCCTTTACGCTGGATTATGACCTGCCGAACCTTACCGCCTATGCCGAAACCTGCGCCGCCTTGGGCCTTGCCCTGTTTGCCCGCCGGATGAGCGCCTTGGAACCGGACAGCCGCTACGCCGACGCCGCCGAGCGCGCCATGTATAACGGATTTCTTTCCGGCGTCTCTCTAGACGGCCGTTCCTTCTTCTACGAAAATCCTTTGGAGCTGCAGCCCCGGCTCAGAGGCCGCGATGAAACCATGCTGCATCAGGGAATCCATTTGCCTATTACCCAGCGTGTGGAAGTCTTCGACTGCTCCTGCTGCCCGCCCAATGTGCTGCGCTTTATCACCTCTATCGCCGACTTTCTCTATACCGAGCAGGCAGACGCGCTCTACGTCCACCATTACATGGCCGCTGAAACGCAAACCGGCGGTGGGATCATCCGCCAGCGGACGGGGTACCCCTATGAGGGGCGCGTGGAACTTTCCGTAACAGATCCGGCCTTTACCCGTCTTGCACTGCGCATCCCCGGCTGGTGCGGCCGCTTCACCCTCACGGTGGATGGCGTACCGGCAGGCTACCGCATGGATCGCGGATACGCCTATGTAGATCTGCCCGCAGTCGGCTGCACCGTAGCGCTGGATATGGATATGCCTCCGGTTATGATGGAAGCCAACCCCCGGGTTGCCTCCGACTGCGGTCGGTACGCCCTGTGCCGCGGCCCCCTAGTCTACTGCCTGGAGGGTATCGACAACGGCGCGGATCTTCATGACTTGCGGGTTGACGCCGGCTCCTTTGCCTGCAAGTGGAACGACACGTTGAAAATGCCCATCATCACCGCGCAAGGCTGGCGCCGCCCGGCCACCGGCGCGCTCTATCGCCCCGCGGGACGTGAGCGCGTGGCCCAGCCCGTTACCTTTATCCCCTATTTTGCCTTCGCCAACCGGGGGGAAAGCGAAATGCTGGTGTGGTTCCTGGCCGAATAGCTCCGATACGTTCATCCGATGGCGGCTTGCCGGATACGTCATTTGGACGGAAGCGCTCAAAGGCCGCCCTTTGTCTTCGCCCATCATGTTAGCACCGCTTTGGTATGCTTGCCCTGCTGCCGCGGCTCCCCTGTAAGGGAGGCTGCCCATGGGGCAACAAAAACTGCCGGCCGCACGGCTTGCATATGGGGCTTATCGTTCCGTATTCCGCTTAGTCCCGAATTTCATACATAAAAAAGGTGTCCTGACTGATCAGGACACCTTTTTTTCAATCTTCCAAAGCCAGCCGGCCCAGGCCCCTTTGCCGCAGATATTCCTTAGCCTGCAGCTTCACGTCGTCATCCAGGGCGCTGGTATCCTTTAAGCCTTGCATAAAGCGCTGGGTATACTCAAAGGGGAATACGCTGCGCACGGCGCTTTCGATCTGGGAATCCTCCACGCTGTCGTCGCTGAAGCGGGCTGATCCCAGCTGCCAGATGTTATCATCCACCCAGTCATATACCAGCCTCAAGGCCACATGGCCCTGCCGCACCGCCGTAAACGACGTCTCCGTCAGCGTATAGAGTCCATAGCTCAGCTGGGCGTACACTGTTACCGTATCCCTTTCCTTTTCCAGCCCAAATAGCTCCCACTGGCCGAAATACCCATCAGCATACCCATACCGCTGCCGCAGCAGCGCAGGGATCTCATGCTGCATGCGCATTTCAATCACCGCATCCGAGTCCGTCTCAGGCTGGTAGGCAAAGCTGCGGCTGGTGAAGGAATGCTGCACATTCCATAGGGCGCACTCCATGCCGTAATATACGTATTCCGGCACCATCATCACCGCGCCATCGGCCCGGGTCGCATAGCGGCAACCATCGGACGCCACCATAATCTGGGCCAGCACGGTATCCTTATCGTCCAGTATCTCCACCTTTCGGTCAAAGCCGCACTGGGCTTCGTCGGTCAGCAGATAGCTGTCATCCTGAGCGGCCCAGAACAGCTGATTAGCCATCGCCGGGTCGGGCACGTCGCCCACCGCCGTATCGCCCTCATAGATGCGAAGCCGCGTAGCCGGGCCGCTGAATTCGGGCACCGGCCGCGCTAAGGTAGATAAGGTAATCTCCGGCACCCGTGTAGGTGCTTCATGATCCAGGAGCCGCGTCACATCGATGCTGCCGCAGCCAGAAAGCACCAGCGCCACGCAGAGCAGTACCGGGAGCAGCCGCCGCATTACTTCTGATACTTCAGCTCACCGCCTACCCAGGTGGAGCATACGGTCAGTTCATCGTCCAACAGCACCAGGTCAGCCTCGTATCCGGGCGCGATGGTGCCGCGGATATCGCCGCAACCGGCCTCCCGAGCGGGCGTAGAGGTTACCATGGGCAGGATGGTTGTCAGCGGCAGACCGACCTTCTTCACCATGTTGTACACGGCTTTATTCAGGGTCAGCGTGGAGCCAGCCAGCGTGCCGTCCGCAAGACGGGCGGCGCCGCCGCGTACAAAGACATCCTGGCCGCCCAGGGTAAAGTCGCCGTCCTCCAGGCCCGCAGCCATCATGGCATCGGTAATCAGGCAGATCCGGTCGGCGCCCTTCATCTTAACCGCCAGGCGGAGAATATCCGGATGCAGATGGATAAGATCGGCAATAAGCTCGCAAGTGATCGACTCGTCCACCAGCGCGGCGCCCAGCAGGCCGGGATCTCGATGATGCAGGGGCTTCATTGCATTGAACAGATGGGTTACATGGGTGAATCCTGCCTCAAAAGCATCCCGCGCCTGCTGCCAGTTGGCCGGCGTGTGGGCGCAGGTCAGCACGACCTTGCCCTTCAGGTTCCGAGCCACTTCCAGCGCGCCTTCACGGGTGGGATCCATGGCCAGCACCTTGATGCACTCAGGATGGCCGCCGTTCATGGTTTCCCAGTTCTCCATGGACGGGGGTACCATGTATTCCTCCTCCTGAGCGCCCTTATAGATGGGGTTCAGATGGGGGCCTTCCATGTAAAGGCCTAGGGCCTTGGCGCCTTCCTGCGGGATGCCGCGAGCAAAGCGGCGGGTAATGGAGCCCATCAGCTCCAGGGGAGCAGTCATCACCGTGGGCAAAAAGCCTGTGACGCCATACTTGGGCAGGGCAGCGCTCATGGTCGAAATCGGCCGGTCGGAATCCTCTACGCAGTCCACCCGCAGCATGCCGTGCTGATGCAGATCGATAAAGCCGGGCGAAAGGATCTTGCCCTTGGCGTCGACCGTCTCGTCGGCGCTCAGGTTTTCGCCAATCGCGGCGATTTTACCGCCTTCTACCTTTACATCCAGCTCCTTGAGCTCGCGCTCGGCCGTAAAGACACGCGCGCCCTTGATTACAAAGCTTTTCATGGGTTTTCCTCCTTGTCTTGCGCCCTATCCCATTCTTGTGGGCAGGCGTTCAGTTGTTGGATTGTATGGTAAAGCGCATCGGGCTCGTTTGGAACCCGCCGCTGTACGACCCGTTTCCACAGCGCCCGCTTCATCCGCCCAGTCCGTGGGCCGGGCGTCTCGCCCATCGCGCGGGCAATCTCTCCGCCCTTCAGGGCCAAATCCTCGGGCGTAAAGGGAATTCCATCCCGTTTCATCGCATCCAGCGCTTGCTGCCAAGGGGCGGCCGGATCCAAATTCTCCGCCGGATTCCATCGGTCGGCCCTACGCAGGCAAACCCAATCCTCGGCCAATGGCAGACCCAAGCGGGCCAAGAACCAAGCAATCGCCGCTGGATCCAGCGCATCGTATCCGCGCAGCTGCTCCAGCTGCTCCACCCGGCGCGCGATAACGCGGCCGTATCCCAGGCGAAGGCATGCGGCTCCCGCCGCGCTGCCTTCCGTGCCCCACAGAAGCCCAGCCATGCGCACCCCCAGATCCGGCGGCGTATGGACAGCCGCCGCGATGCCCCGCTCCATACCGTCAGGCCCGATCTCTGGGAGGATCCTCGCCAGCGCGCCCATCCGGGCCAAAAGCGCCAGTCCGCGAAGCGCCGCATCCGCCGGCGAAAGCAGAATGCGCGCCAGCTCCTGACCGCAGCGCTCCGGCACGATGGACCGCAGCGCATCGACCCGCCGGCAGGCGCCCCGCCAGGTCGCCTTTTCCACCTCGAAGCCAAGCTGGCAAGCAAAACGCGCCAGCCGCAGCAGCCGCAGGCCATCCTCGGCAAAGACCTCGCCGCTGTCCCTCGTGGTACGCAGGCGCTGCGCGGCAAGGTCCTCCGCTCCTGCGCCCAAGGGATCCAGCACTTCGCCGTCGGTCAACCGGGCATAGAGGGCATTCACCGTAAAATCACGGCGCAGCGCATCCTCTTCCAAGCTAGCCCCGCTTGCCACGAAAACCGGCCGATGGCTGCCGTCGCGGCGGTAACTCTCCCGGCGAAAGGAGGTATACTCAGCGGTCCGCCAGCCTGCTTCTCCAGGGAAGGAGAGCGTAAGCGCCGCTAATCCGGCCATGCGCACCTGGGCTTTCAGCGGCGGATGCGACCGGCAAAGCGCCTCCACCTGTTCCGGCGTAGCGCTCGCCGCTACGTCCAAATCGTAAACCGCCCGGCCCAGCAGCCGGTCACGCACAAAGCCCCCCACCGCGTATAGCGTAACGCCCGCTTGGGCAAAGGCCTCGCCAAGCTTCCGGAGCTCCGGTTCCAGTTCCAGCCTCATGGCCTATCCCGGTATCGCTCCGGCGTCGGAATAAGCGCCAGCACAGCGATCACAATAAAGGGAATGGATTTCACCACGCCGCCCACATCTTGGTTCGCAAAGAGGCCCAGCCTCCAGTAAACGGCCACCGTAATGATCAGCAGCAGGATCACAAGATACATACGGTATTGGAAAAAGGCTCTCATTTATTGTACTCCTTTACGGCCTCATGCCTAGAGGGGGAAGCCTATGCGCCGCGCGGCTCAGATCGCTTCTTAAAGACCACATCCCGCTGCACCCAGTAGCTGATACAATATACGCATACCTCGGCAATCGGCTTACAGATCAGCACCGGCAACGACAAAAGCCTGCTGAGTAGCTTCAGCAATAACACATTGACTGCCAGCAGAGCCACTACCAGCGCATAATAACGAAGCAGCGTCCCAATCCCCCGGCTTTGCGACTTGAAGACCATTTTCCGGTTGATCATATAGTTAAAGAAGGAGCTGATAATTCGCGCTCCTACCGTGCAGAGCGTGACGCTTTTGCTCACAAAGAGGTACAAAAGGGTGAATACGGCATAGTCAACGCCAAAGGAAGCCAGCGATGAAAGCAAAAACCGCACCAACGTCCACACCATGGAAAACCAATGGATCGGCTTTAGCAGCGGACGATCGATCGCATAGGGCGAAAGCTCCACCTGCTTCACCGGCATATTGTCCGCCCTGGCGTGGAAAACCATGTTGAGCAAATAATCCTCGCCTTCTCCCGGAGCAACCGCCAGCCGCGGCAGTAGGGCCGCGGGGGCCGCCCGCAGCGCCGGCCGCACATCCGCCAGCCGCGTTCCGTTAATCAGGGAGAATAGCCGGGCTGCCCAGCGGCAGTCCCTAGCTTGCCGTTTGGGCGTATCCGCCGTCAAAGGTGCGATGCCCAGCGAAAGCGTCATCGGCGATTCCCGCATGGCTTGAAGCATCGGCTTAATCCATTCGAGGGGGAACTCAAGCTCCGTGCCGACAAGGAGGGCGCCCGGACAGCCGGGCCACTGCAGCAGGCAGGCGTTAATCCCGCTCTTCATGCAGCGGCCGATGCCCAGAGGCACGCTGTGGCGCACCACATAGGCGCCAGCGCGCTCCAGCGCGCCGGCGTCTCCGTCAATCCCGTCCAGCACCACCACCGGCTGCGCCCGCTTCGCCAGCGCTCGTATCCATGCAAGCTCCGGGAGCTTTTGCTGCGCGGCGAGGATGATCACCGGGCGGATTTTCGGCTCATGCCCCATACGCGCACTCCTTTCTTTATCGTTTCGCCTCCGCCTGCTCTACAAAGCGGTCAATATCCCTGGCTATGCTTTCCAGCGCGCTCCGCCAGAAAGCCTTGTCCCGCACGTCGATCCCCATTAGCGCCGCCGCATCCGCCACCGAATGGTTACCCGTGCCCTTGAGCAGCGCGTCGTACTGCGGCAGGAAGGCCTCGCCCTGCCGCTCATAGCGCGCGTATACGCCGCGGCCGAACAGCAAGCCAAAGGCATAGGGGAAATTATAAAAATGAAGATCCGCCGAATAATAGTGGCTCTTGCACTGCCACATATAAGGATGCATCGCTTGGGGATCAAGGCCGTCGCCATAGGCCGCACGCTGAGCGTCCAGCATGGCCTGCTTGAGCTCCGCCACGCTGAGGCTGTGATCCGCTCTGCCGGCAAAAAGCGCCGTTTCAAACAAATAGCGGCTGTAGATATCGACGATTACCTGTGTCGCTTCCATAAGCTCGCTTTCCAGCAGGGTAAAGGCCGTATCGCCGTCCGCCTCCCGCAAGGCTGCCTGGGTCACCAGTGTCTCGTTGAAAATAGACGCCGTTTCTGCCAGAGGCATGGGATAGTTGGTGTTGAGCGCATCCTCATCTTTAAGGCATTCGCCATGATAGCCGTGGCCCAGCTCGTGTGCCAGCGTGCACACGCCCGAAAAGGAGCCGTCAAAGTTCGTCAGCACCCGGCTCTCGCCCAAGCTATGAACAAAAGCGCAGAACGCACCGCCTCCCTTGCCCGGCGCGGGCATAGCGTCAATCCAGCGGTTTTGGAAAGCATGGTCGATAAACGCCCCCATCTTCGGCGAAAATTTTCCCAAAATCTCCACCAGATAGCGATGCGCTTCATCGTAGGTATAGGAGGCCTGCGCGCTGCCCACCGGCGCGAAAAGGTCGTAAAAAGGGAGCCCATTCTTATGGCCCAGCAGTTTGGCTTTCGCCTTCAGGTACCGGCGGAAGGCCGGTAGATACGCTTCGATGGATTCCATCATCGCGTCCAAAGTGGCACGATCCATCCGGGAAATGTCCAGCACCTCGTCCAGCACGCTATCGTACCCTTTAAGCTTTGAAAGGGTAATCGCCTCGCCTTTTATGGCGTTTAGCGCCGCGGCCATGGCGTTTTCATAGGCCGGATACGCTGCCAATTCCGCCTCGTAGGCGCTTTTGCGCACCTCAGGGTCCGGATCATAAGCCAGCCCCCGCACCGTAGGCAGCGGAAGCATCTCGCCCTTATAGCAGACAAGAGCGGTTCCGTCCAGCACATTACGCAGCGCTTCCCAGGACCGTCCTCCAGTCAGTTGCATCTGCAGTATCGGTCCCTCCAGCGCCTCCGGAAGCATATGGCGGGCGCGCGCCGCGCGTTCCTTCAGTATAAACCGGAATTTCCGCAGGGTTTCGTCGCCGTCTATGACTGCATCCAGCCCGTCCATCGCCGCCAGCCGCCGGGAAAAGGCGTTCTCCATCAGCGTCATGGCCATGCCCAGGGCATTCACTTTATCCTGGCAGGCCAGCGCTTTCTCATGCGTGGCCTCCACTGCCAGGGTAAGGAATGCGTAATTGGCGGCTTTATCGTAGCGCACCACGACCTCGCTAAGCCTTCCCAGCATTTCCCGCAACCACTCTGCGGCATCCGCATAGGGCGCACTGGCCAACTTCGTCAGGGCCTCGCATTCGGATCGAACCCACGCCATATCCTCCGCCAGCCGCGCATCGTCAAAGCTGTCATAAAGCGCCGTCAAATTCCAATGGGTATCGAGCATAGGAGCCTCCTCACCGGCCTTCACCGTAAATTTGCTGATTCACGCATACCTCAGGACGCCGCCCCTCAGCCACGGCGCGGATGTTGTCTGCCAGCATCATGCCCATGGCCAGCCGCGTCTGGCCGGTCGCCGATCCTACATGCGGCAGAATGACCGCCTGATCCAGCTCCCCCAGCTCCGGCTCGTAAGCCGGTTCGTTTTCAAATACATCCAGGCCTGCCGCCGCGATCTGCCGCTCCTGCAGCGCCTGCACCAGGGCCTTTTCATCGACGACCGGCCCGCGAGCCGTATTGACCAGCACCGCGTTGGGCTTCATCAGGCCGAACTCCCGCGGGCCGATCATATGGCGGGTCTTATCGGTGAGCGGGACGTGCAGCGAAATAAAGTCCGACTGAGCCAGCAGTTCGTCCAGCTCTACCCGGCGCGCGCCCAGCTCCCGCTCCAATTCCTCGTTCACCCGGGGATGGGTATAGAGCACCTTCATGTTAAACCCGCGGCTCATCAAGGCAAAGGCCGTGCCGATTCGGCCCGCGCCTACCACGCCCAGGGTCGCGCCCGTCACCTGCTGGCCCATCAACAGCATAGGCGCCCAACCCTCAAATTGCCCGGCGCGCATCAGCCGTTCGCCCTCGGGCACACGCCGCGCTGCAGCGAACAAAAGCGCCCAGGCTACCTCGGCGGTAGCGTTGGTCAGCACGCCCGGCGTATTCACGACGGCAATTCCCCTGCGGGTAGCCTCCTCCAGATCGATATTGTTGAATCCCACTGCATAGTTGGCAATCACCTTCAGTTGCGGCCCCGCTGCATCCATCACAGCCGCGTCGATCTTCTCACTGAGCATACACAAGAGCCCGTTGCAACCTTTCACCGCCTCCAGCAGCTCCTCCCGGCTCAGCTGCCGGTCCTCCGGATTCACCCGCACCTGACAAAAGGCGCGCAGCGCGTCCATAGCCTTAGGGGCAATTGCCCGCGTTACATAAACCGAAAAGGTATCCATCTCTTGGTTCCTTTCTTCCGGCGCTGGCCGGACAAGCGTTTTTTCTGTGTCTATCATACCACCTGTCTCGTCATGAAATCAATGAATGCAGCAGAAAAAGTGGCGTATCGCCCGGCGGGTCTTCCGCCCGCCGGGCAAATCTGCTACAATAAAAAAACTGAAAGAAGGATTCGACATGTCCAGCATTTTTCTGCTTTACGAGGGCCAGGTGCTGCCCGTCCGCTACCGGCCCAACGCCCGCGCGCGGGGGCTCAAGCTTACTTGCTCTTTAGGCGGCGACCTGCTCTTAACATCGCCGCCCGATACGCCCCGGCAGGCGCTCTATCGCTTTTTAGAGGCGAACCGCGACCGGATTGGCCGTCAAGTCATGGCGGCCCGGCAGCGGGCCGAGGCGCTGCCCCAGCCCGAGGAGGATGTCTTTGTCTGGCTGGGCGAGCCGCTCCCTGTCATCCGTAAAGAGGGCGCGCGCAGCCAGGCCCGTTTGAAGGATGGCCGGGTATCGCTTTCAATGGCCCCGGGCGACTGGCCCCATGAGGCGCTGGAGCGGCTCCGTCAGCGGCTTGCCACGCCCTTTCTGGCCGGATTAGCCCAGGAGCGGGCGGAAGCGCTGGGCTTAACGCCGATCGCCGTCGCCGTGCGCCCTATGTTCAGCCGTTACGGGTCCTGCCAGCCTGACCGGCGCCGCCTCTGCCTGAACAGCTATCTGACCCGGATGCCCCGGGAGGTGATCCTCTCGGTAGTGGATCATGAGCTTTGCCACCTTAGCTGCCCAGGCCATGATGAGGCTTTTTATCAGGCCCTTTATCATATCTGCCCTAAATATGCCCATTACCGTGAGCGACTCAAGCGGGAACTTTCCCCTTACCTTGTCAATATCCGTTTGAACCGCCGCGCCCGCCGGCCCCACCCGGCCCTCAACGATTTCGACGGGCCGATCCTATAAGGAGTCTCCATGGATATCTTTGAACACCTTTCCCGCCAGCATATCCGCCTGGATCCGGAACAAAAGGCCGCCGTCTGCCACGAACGGGGGCCTCTTTTGGTCATTGCCGTCCCGGGCTCGGGCAAAACCACGGTGTTGGTATCCCGGGTGGCCCGGTTGATAGCCTCCCGCACAGCAGGCCCGGAAAACATCATGACGCTGACCTTTAACCGGGCTGCAGCCGGCGACATGCGCCGGCGCTTTGACCAACTTTTTCAGGGGGTTTTCCCCCGGCAGCCGCGCTTTTCCACGCTGCATTCGCTCTGCTTTCATGTGATCAAAAATGCCGGCGGCCCTCTGCCTCAGATCGATGAGCGGGGCCGGATGCAGCTAATCCGGGAGCTACTGCGGACGCTATCCGGGCGCTTTGCCCAGGTTGTTCCCGAAGAGGATATTCTCAACGCCTCCAATGCGCTTAGTTATATTAAGAATCGGATGCTGCAACCAGAAGCATACGAAGGGCATGGGCTGAGCGTCTCCTTCCCGAAATTTGTTTACGCCTACCGGCAGGCCATGGAGGCACGCGGCTGGATGGATTTTGACGACATGCTCCTCAAAGCGCTGGAGCTGCTGGAGCGTCCGCAGATTTTGTCTGCTTGGCAGCGTCAGTTCACCCATATTCTGGTGGACGAGGCCCAGGACCTATCCCTGGTGCAGCACCGGATTATCCAGCGCCTAGCCGCCCAGGCTCACAGCCTTTTTATGGTAGGCGATGAAGATCAGAGCATTTACTCCTTCCGTGGCGCGCACCCGGAATCGCTGCTATCCTTTGCCCAAACCTATCCTGGCGGCCGTATTCAGCGCATGCAGACCAATTATCGCTCCTTGCCGGAGATCGTCCAGCGGGCCGATGACTTTATCAAGATCAATACCGCCCGCTATCCCAAATCCATGGTAGCCGTCCGTTCCGGTCAGGCGCGTGTCGAGCGTCACATCTTTGAGAATAAACAAGAGCAATACCGCTTTGTGATGGAAGAGATTGCAAAGCTTCCCGCCCCGGCGACCCACTGCGTACTGTACCGCAGTCATCTTTCCGTGGTGCCGCTGGCCGACCGTTTCCTGCGGGAGGGCTTACCCTTTACCTGCCGGGAAAGCGGCAAATTCTTCTTTACCCACCCTGTAACCCAGGATGTGCGCGCCTTTTTTGAGCTGGCTTTGGATCCCGCCCGACGGGATTGCTTCGAGGCGGTCTATTATAAATTCAACGCCTTTATTTCCCGGCAAATCTGCCATGACGTGCTGGCGGCTCCTCCGGAGCTCACCGTATGGGAGGCTTTGGACCGGGCGGCCGATTGGCCGCCTTATCAGCGCGCCCGGTTGGCTCGGAAAGCCAGGCTTTTCGCCGCCCTGGCCCAGCAGCCTCCGGCCCTTGCGATGGATCAGCTTTTCTATGAAGGCGAGTATCAGCAGTATCTCACCCAGTCGCCGGCCTTAGGCGTAACCAGTGCCGCCGCCCTAGCCCAGTGGGATGCGCTGCGCGCCATGGCGGAAGGCGCTGCCTCGGTTGCCGGTTTCCTCGACCGGCTAGATTTTCTGGAATCCTCGCTGCCTGACTGGGAGCGCCTTTCCCAGCCCGGCGCGCCGGTGCTCTCTACCGTGCACGGGGCCAAGGGGTTGGAGTTCGATCAGGTTTTTGTGCTGGATCTGGTAGAGAATCAATTCCCGGCTGCTGGCGCCGACCTGGCCGAGGAGGCCCGTCTTTTCTATGTAGCCATGACCCGCGCCAAAAGGATCCTGCACCTGGGGTATGCGATGCCCGGCCCCGCTTCCAGTTTTCTTACCCGTATGTTTCCGCCGCCGGCCGCCAAGGCGCCGCCGCGCCGTGAACGGCCGCCTTTGCCGAAGCGGGTCGCGCCGCCGCCGGTCGATTTTACGCCCTATCCACCGGGCCAGAGCGTGCGGCACGCCCAATGGGGCCCGGGCATAGTCGAGGCGGTAGACCCTTCCAGCGGCCGCATCCAAATCCGTTTTGCCTCCGGCTCTCGCACCCTATCTCTGGCCCATTGTCTGGCGAAGGGACTCCTCTTTCCCGAGGAGCTGTTCGATCCATAGGCCGGGAAACTTTGACCTCACCACGAAAAAGCCTTCCGGACGGCATTTACCGTCCGGAAGGCTTTTCAATCGGATGCTGCCCGTCACGTCAGTCCAGCAGCTCAACGTCTGTCCCGTTATATTTGCCGACCACATAGCAGGCGCGGCCCTGCCGCTTAGCCGCGTATAGGATCTTATCCGTCTGCGAATACAGCGTGTCTATCTGTTGCGGATAGTTAAATCGGCAGGCCCCTATGCTGCAGGAAACGGTTTCCGGCGAGGGCAGTATGCCCGAGATATTCTTTAAAAACCCGTCCATCTTTTCCTTAAGTTCCGGCAGCGGCATCATTTTCTCCAGCATCACGGCGAACTCGTCCCCGCCCATTCTTCCCACGATGCCGTCCTCCGAAAAGGCGCCTTTGAGCTGCCCGGCGATCTCCTTCAAAACCGTGTCGCCCACCGGGTGCCCCAGCGCATCATTGATCGACTTAAATCGATCGACATCCACAAAAATAAACCATCCTGCGTCGCTGCTTCGCTGGAGCCTTTCGCAAGCGGCAAGGAACATTTTGCGCCCCATGACGCCAGTCATGCTGTCCATTTGTCCCAAGTATGCCCGATACGAAAAATATTGATACAGCAGCAGCAACGTGATCCCCAGGATAAAATTCAAAGCAATGATCGCGATCATGAACTGAATCTGCAAATGTAGCAGGTCGTACTCAATATTGGCCGTAATATCCATCCCGTGGACGCTCAGCATATAGGAAATCCGATTAGCAAAATAAAGCGTGGAAGCGACCGCCGCGCCTAAGATGCAGCCCATGAAAAGGGCTCCGAAGAGGTATCCCTGCCGGTTTCGATTGATTCTGTTTCTCGGCTGCTGGATATATTCGGAAAAATCCCGGACAGCTTGCGTATGGCCAGCCTTCCATATGAACCACGCCATGGCCATGCATACCACTGAGGCCGCCACGTTGTCTATATCCAGAGAAAGCGCGTTTTGCAGGCTATACCCCAGCTCGGGGAAGAGGATGCCCAACGCCCCATAGACTAAGGTCGAATGCAGCTTCGGCGCAATCGCGGCGACCAGGATGGTCCATATCCGGTTATGGCGCGACTTTCTGGCGAGAGCAAAGAATAGCCCGATCAAAAAGCCGAACAGCGTCCGTACGCCCACGCTTAAAATTACGCTGTTTACCGGGAACGCGCTAAGAAACGGAGAAAAGGCCTGGTCAAAGGGCAACACGTAATAGGCGGATGCTTTATACATGCTGGACAGCCCAAAGACGCACCCCAATGCCGTCGATTGGGCGACGCCCAGGGTGCAGCCGGCCATCAGCACGGGAATATAGGCAAAGGTAATGGTAATCGGCGGCACATGGATATACCCCAAAAAGGTAAAGGATACCAGCAGCTCCAATGCGATCAGCAGGACAAACAGATATCCCTTTAAGCGCCCGTTTTCTTTTCCCCAGCGGTTCATGGTTCTATCCATCGCTCCATCCTCCCCCTAACTTTCGCCTGCCGTCGGCCCTTTTACACGATATCCTCCAATTCCTCCAGCGCATGGATCTCATAGGTGATCGGCATGTCCGCCGGGCGGGCCGCGCCCTCGGGGTTAAACCAGCAGGTAGGTAGTCCTGCGGCGATGCCGCCCGCCATGTCGGAGGAGAGCGAATCCCCCACCACCAGGCACCGGGCCGGATCAGGGTTCCCCAGCGCTCGGAGGCAATGCTCGAAATAGGCGGGCTGGGGCTTTTGGAAACCGATATCCTCGGAAACAAAAATATGCTCAAAGCAGTCCTTCAGTGCAGAGCGCGCCATTCGTCCATGCTGCACCCGGGAGATGCCATTGGTTACAAGCTCCAACCGGCAGCGCCCGGCCAGCGTCCGGCACACCGCCAGCGCGCCGGGCAACAGGTCATCCCCCTGAGCCAAAAAATCCAGATACCGCTCGTTCATGGCCCGCCCATCTCCCTGTAGGCCCATGGCCTCCAGCAGCTGGGCGAACCGCCGCCCCTGCAGCTGGTCTTTGGTGACCTCGCCCCGTTCAAAGGCATCCCACAGGGCCCGGTTGATACGCAAATACAGTTCCTGAGCCTTTTGCCTATCGTCAATGCCCGCCCATTGGAAGACTTGCGTCAGCGCCCGACGCTCAGCGCGGGCAAAATCAAAAAGCGTGCCGTCGGCATCCATCAGCAAATAATCAAAATTCTTCATGTCATCCCCCTCTTTCTATTATAACGATCCCATCGGTTCCCGCAAGTTCTCTCTAGCAATTCAGCGCAGATTCGGGTATGATGGGATCATCCTACATGCTTGGAGGGAAAGCCATGTGCGCACAATGGATCGCCTACCCCGGCGAATTTGAGCTCTACCATCACAGTCGCATCAGCATGCTGCGCCAGGAGCGCGGCGCGCCCTATCCCACCTTTTATAAGATGGACGGCTGGTATACCAACATCTGCTTCAGCAGGGATTACTGCTTGGACGAAGCGGAAACCGCCGTAGTAACCTGCGAGGGCGAAGGGTATATCCTGCTGGACGAGCAGCGCTATCCGGCCCCCAACCCCGCCTTATTGCTGCCCGCCGGATCCCATAAGCTTCAGATCCGCATAGGCTGCCTAACCGCGCCCCCGGCCCTATGGCTGGAGAGCCCGTCGCTGGCCAGCGACGGCAGCTGGACGGCGGATTGCGGCCTGGCCCAGACCGTTCCGGCCGCCGTGCTGCCTGTGCAGGATCCTGCCTCTCCGCCCTCAGCCTGGCGGCTGCCCACCATGCGCTGGGAAATTGCCGCCCAGCGCAGCCTGCCCCAGGGCCTGCTGGTGGATCTGGGTCGCGAGGGGATGGGCATGCTGGCCTTCACGCCCCTGGCCGATGGGAAAATAACGCTGTATTATGGCGAATCCGAAGCCGAGGCCCTGGCGATGGACGAAGCGGAGGTTTATGAAGCGGCCGCTTGCCGCGCAGGGGAGCCGATGGTCATGCCTGTGGCCCGGGCGATGCGCTATTGCCTGCTCTCAGGCATCGCGGTCAAGGATCCCTATTTCCTTTATGAGGTGCTGCCCCATGAGCGTCCCGGCCGCTTTGCCTGCAGCAGCGATCGGATCAACGCAATCTATGACGTGGCCTACCATACCATGGAGCTGTGCACCCGTGAGTTCTTCCTGGACGGCATCAAGCGTGACCGCTGGCTTTGGGCTGGTGACGCGCTGCAAAGCGTCATGATGAACCACTATACCTTCTTTGACCGTGATGTCGCCCGGCGTACGCTGCGGGCCCTTCGCGGGAAGGACCCCTTTGAAAAGCATATCAACACCATTTTGGATTATACCTTCTATTGGTACATGGCGATCTGGGATGATTACCTCTATACCGGCGACGATTCCTTTATCCGTGAGATGTATCCAAAGATGGTCACGGCGCTGGACTTCTGCCTGGGCCGCCGGAATGGGGACGGCTTTATGGAAGGTCAGCCCGGCGACTGGGTGTTTGTGGACTGGGCTGACAACCTGCCGGTGGACGGCGAGCTCTGCGTGGAGCAAATGCTGCTGGCCCGCGCCCTGTTCATCCAGGCGCAGGCCGCCCGCATGGTCGGCGACAGCCGGGAGGAGGAATACGCGCTGCTGGCTTCCCAAACCCAGCGCCGGGTGCTGGAGGTGTTCTGGGATGAGAAGGAGGGCGTACTGCGCCACTACCGCAAAGACGGCGCCGTGCAGCCCCTGGTAACCCGCTATCCCACGCTGTTCGCCCTGCAGTTCGATCTTCTGCCGCGGCCTGCGGCGCTGGATACGGCGCGCCACGTGCTTCTATCTGATACAGTGCAGAAAATCACCACGCCCTACATGCACTTTTATGAGCTGGACGCCCTGGGCCGCCTGGGCCTGGTGGAGGACGTGGTGCGTGAGATGGACAGCTACTGGGGCGGCATGCTGGACGAGGGCGCCACCAGCTTCTGGGAAACCTTCGATCCCAGCGAAGATGACCACTATGCCATGTACGGCCGCCCCTTTGGCCGCAGCCTCTGCCACTGCTGGGGCGCCGGCCCCCTGTACCTGGCCGGACGGTATCTGCTGGGCGTGCATCCCACGGAGCCCGGCTATGCCCGCTATGAGGTGGAGCCCTGCCTGGGCAGCCTGGAATGGATCGAGGGCGACGTACCCACGCCCCAGGGCAAGATTTCTGTCCGCATGGACGGCGAAACGATCACTGTGACCGGCTGCGGCGGCGAGGGCCGGCTGATCCTGTCCGGCCAGCCCTGCCCCGAAGGCGCCCAGCCCCTGGAAGACGGCCGCTGGTCCCTGCCCATCGGGCCCTATGAGACGGTTACGCTGAAGCGATAAACGGCGCTTTGTCCGGCCGCTCCATTCCGGGTTCTAGCCGGTAAACCGGTATGGGATGGCAGCACAAGCCCAATAGCGATAGATTATAAAGAGGCCCCGTCGGGGCCTCTTTTGTGGTCACATTATGAAAATAGCAAGTAAATTGGCAAGTAAAAGATACAATCTGGATATACACCCTGTGTTGGTTGTCTTGCGGTCAATCATACACCTCACAGGTTTATAGATGATTTTCGTGTTTTTTTGCTGGATATCCATATAATTTTTTCCAATATGCTATCGATTAGGATTGTTACATGTGTTTCCGTTCCTTATCCTATTGTTCACTTATCCTTAATTCACGGAAGTAGTAGTATTCGCCTATAGAACCCATTTTATTGTATTTTAAATTTTTCTCGAATCTTGGCCCTTTTTACAAACCGAACCGCATTATCTAACTGACGTGCAGCTTGGTAGCCCTGTTCTACCAGCAAAAGCAATTCTGAATACATGGCTTCTGGATTTTTATTGAACAATGCGTGCATTAGCTGATTCCGCTTATCCCTCCACTCCCCTTCAAGATAATTCAACGAAGGAATAAACTCCGTCTTTTCCGTAAGTCGTCTTACTAGGCCAGCGACTGCCTGTTTGTATAGCGTGGCAAATTCGCCGCCAGAACAGCTCCAGGCTATCAGTTCTTGTATCCTCGTAAGCTTACCGGACAAAGTTTTGAATTTATATTGCGGACTTTTCTGTTGGTCTAAATTGAAAATATCACAAAGACATGGATCAAAGTGATAAAAAAAGCAGAAAAAGCGCTAAATACAGTGTAGCCTTATCCACGGCCAAAGTCAACTATTAGCATACTTTGTTTTCTTTCAATTTCCTTCACTTTTGTACACTGTCAGAAAACAGAGGAGGTTAATATGAATATGTATAATCTCGGCGCGAAGATCAAGCAGCTTCGGTTAAGCCGCCAATATACCCAGCAGACCCTGGCCGACTACCTGGATGTCACCAAGTCCATGGTCAGCGCTTATGAGAACGGCACGCGCTATCCCTCTTATCCTGTATTAGTCAAAATCGCATGTTTATTCCGGGTAACGACCGATTATCTGCTTGACTGCCCCTCTCACGGGCAATTCATCGACGTGACCGGGCTGACCGACAACGAAGTCGACGGCATCCTTCATCTGATCGAAGCGCTAAAGCGGGATCGGTAGCCGCAATAGGCGCGGCGCCCGTGCCCGGCAGCTGGGCACAAGGTCATCTTCCTCCATGGCGCCCGATGATGAAAGCGCTATAATGATAGCTGCGGGCCTTTTTTCTGGCGGGGGTACATATAAATCCACCATCCGGAAATACGCCCAATGGATCCATACCAGGAGGTAAGATGATGACACGTCGCGAACGCTTTCAAGCGATTATGGAACGCAAGCCTGTGGATCGGGTGCTGTATGACCTGGCCGGCACCGGGCAGACGCAGGTAGACGCGCCGGAGCTAACCGAAGCGATCAAGGCGCTTTTGGATATCCATGGCCCCTATACCGGGAGCTATGAAAAATATGACGAACGCATTCTAGAAGCGCTGGATATCGACACCCGCAGGGTAGGCGAGCTATTTGAGCCAGCCAGTCCCCTAATCCGGGAGAAGGGCGGACGCCGCTACGACTGCTGGGGCGTAGGGCGCGCTTTTACAGGGCTGTATTGGGAAATTGTCGAGCATCCCCTTAAAGGCGCCACCATGGAGGATCTGGAATCCTATCCCTGGCCTGACGCCTCCAACGTCGATCCCGCCCTGTTTGAGAAATACCGCCGCCAGGCCCGCCATCTGTATGAAGATACCGATTATGTGGTCGTGGCAGAGCATCCCTGCTATGGCGTCATGGAAATCGGCTGCTGGATGATGGGCTTTGATGAATACCTTTACAAGCTGGCAGCTGAACCGGAATTGATCGAATACTTCACGCAGCGGGTTCTGCGGTACCAAAAGGATATCATCGCCCGGTACTATGAAGCGGTCGGCCCTTATATCCATCTAACCACCAGCGGTGATGACTTCGGCACCCAGGAAAGCTCTTTCATCAGCCGCAGGATGTTCGACGAAATGATCGCGCCGGCTATGGCCGAACGCATCCGCTACACCCGTGAATTCACCGACGGCTATTTTTTCCATCATACCTGCGGTTCCGTCTTTAATTTGATCCCTTCTCTTATTGAAATTGGCGTCGATATCCTAAACCCCATTCAGCCGCTGGCCCGGAACATGGAGGCCGCCCGCCTTAAGGAATCCTATGGAAATCAGCTGACTTTCTGGGGTGGCATCGATACCCAGGAGCTTTTGGTCAAGGGCACGCCCCAGGCCGTATCGGCCCAAGTGCGCCGCACCATCGACGATATGAAGGGGACCGGCTATGTGCTGGCGCCTGCCCATACGCTGCAAAAGGACGTGCCAGCCGCCAATGTAATCGCCATCTATCGTCCCGAGCTTCTTCCATAGCCGCTATACTTGTTTCTATCCGCTCCGGCTTTCGCCTGGGGCGGATTTTTCTATTCCTTCCGGCGGCATAGGGTTTAGTATTCATCTTTATAGTTAGCCTTCAAACAAAGTAATCTCTCTCCATGGTATTTGGGCGAAAAGCTTCTATAATGGTATGTAAGACAACCTGCGGAAAGGAGCTCTGTTGTGATCCGGCGATTTCTCAAAAGGTACGGTTGGAAATACCTGCCCGGTATCTTCTTCCTCGTGCTGTGCAGCTACATTCAGACGCTGGCGCCCAAAGCGCTGGGCGAAGCCATCGACCTGCTGCGGCTACCCGACCTGGACCGGGCAGCCATTTTCCAGCAGATCCGCTTTATCCTTTACATTGCCGTCGGCGTCTTTGCCACGCGATTTGCATGGCGGTATTTTATCATCGGCAATGCGCGCAATATGGAGTGCTTCATGCGTCGGGAGCTCTTTGCCCACCTTCAGCGGATGCCGGTGGATTATTTCAACCACATCAAAACCGGCGACCTGATCGCTTACGCCATCAACGACGTCGGCGCGGTACGGATGACCTTCGGTCCCGCCCTGGCTCAAACGGTTAACGCAGTGGGCACGGGGCTCTTTTCCATCCTGTCCATGGCCGGCAGCATTCATCCCCGCCTGACGCTGCTGGCACTGGTGCCCATCCCCTTCGCTATCGCTGCCATTTTGATCATCGGGAGCCAGGTGCGCCGCAAGTTCCGCCGCGTGCAGGAGCTTTTCGGCGACATCTCCGGCACCATCAACGAAAACATCAATGGCATGCGGGTGCTGAAAGCCTATGCGCAGGAGGACGCCCGTCTCAAGGCGTTCACCGTCCAAAGCGAGCAAATGCGCGACGCCAACCTGGATCTGACCGCTACCTCCAGCTTGCTGAACCCGCTGATTCAGATTTTTTTCGGGCTCAGCGCCATGCTAAGCTTGATCTATGGCGGTGCGCTAGCCCAGTCCGGCATCATCTCGGTGGGCGACTTTACCGCCTTTTTCTCATACCTGACGCTGATGATGACGCCGGTGATGGCCATCGGCCGCATTGTCAACCTGCTGCAGCGGGGCCTGGCTTCTATGCGCCGGCTGAACTCGCTGCTGGAGCAGCCCACCATCCCCTTACTGGAAGAGGAAGCGGCGGACCCGCCGCTAAAGGGCGATCTTTCCGTCCGGCATTTGACCTTCTCCTATCCCCGCGGCGACCGGAACGTGTTGACCGACGTCAGTTTTGACCTGCCCCGCGGAAAGCTGCTGGGCATCACCGGTGTTACGGGATCCGGCAAGTCTACGCTGCTCTATCTGCTGCTTAAATTCTACCGCGCACCGGAGGGAACCATCTTCATCGATGGAAGGGATATCCGAGACCTGCCTGCCCGGGCCGTCCGGGATCTTGTGGGGTACGTACCCCAAGATGGCTTTCTCTTCAACACCACGGTGGAAGAAAATATTCGCTTTTTCAACACGGCCTTAAGCTATGAGGAACTGATCGCCGCCGCTCAGGACGCGGGCCTGGCCCGGGATATTCAGGGCTTCCCCCAAGGTTATCAGACGCCCACCGGCGAGCGGGGCAACCATCTTTCCGGCGGCCAGCAGCAGCGCCTGGCCATCGCCCGCGCCTTGGCGCTGAATCCTCAAATTCTCATTCTGGACGATTCGCTTAGTGCCGTTGATACCCAAACCGAACACGCCATCCTCTCCAGGCTACGGGAGCGGCTTAAGGGCCGTACGGCCATTATCGTGGCCCATCGGCTCTCCGCCCTGGAACACTGCGATGAGATTCTAGTCATGGATGAAGGGCGCGTAGCCGAGCGGGGCAACCACGAAGCGCTGCTTACCCTTGGCGGCCAATATGCCCGGCTCTATCACCAGCAGCACGAAAAAAAGGAGGCGTCCCATGAATAATCAAAAAAAGAAGGCGCCCATCCTGCGGCTTGCCTTGCTGACCCGGCCCTACTTAGGTATGATCCTGCTGTGCATGGCCTGTGTGCTGCTTATCAATGGTGCCGAACTGCTCAAGCCCCTGGTGCTGGCCCAGGTCATTAACCGCTTCCTGGTGGATGGGGCCGTTCCCCACGGGTTCAATTCCATTTGGGGAATGGGCCTCGGCTACTTCCTCATCGTGCTGGCCGGCGGGCTGCTCTCCATCGCTCAGGTGCGCATGATTAACCGCGTTGGCCAGAATATCCTGCATTCGCTGCGGCTCAAGGTCTTTACGCACATTCACCATATGCCGCTGACCCGGCTGGATCACTATAACACCGGCCGGCTCATTACTCGCGCTACCAACGACGTGGAAACCCTCAACGAATTCTATACTGACGTGCTCATTAACCTCTTTCGCGACGTATTTTTGCTCGTTGGCATTGTGGGCACCATGTTGGCGCTGGATTGGCGCTTGGCGCTGGCCGGCTTTGCCGTGCTGCCGTTGACCATTCTCGTCACCGTGGCGGTACGTAAGCGGCTCAGGGAAAACTTCGTAGTGATGAAAGCCTTAATCGCCCGGATCAACGGCTTTTTTGCGGAAAACATGGCCGGTATGAAAGTGGTGCAGGCCTTTAACCGACAAAAAGAAAAGATGGGCGAATTCGACGACCTCAATCATCAATATTTTCGGTCTACCATGATCCAAGTGCTGATGAACTCGGTCCTTCGTCCGGTCATGGAGATTATCAATTCGCTGGCCATCGCCCTGCTTATTTATTACGGATATACCCGCATCGCCGGCGGTCTGCTGGATATCGGTGTGCTCTATGCCTTTACCACTTACATTAAGCAATTTTTCGAGCCGATCAACGACCTGGCCGAGAAATATACCACCATCTCCTCGGCGCTGGTATCCACCGACCGAATCTATGAGCTGCTGGACGACGCGGCGCAGGAATCGTTGGACGAGGGCGCTTATCACGGGCCCATCGGCGGTAAAGTGGAGTTCCGCGACGTATGGTTCGCCTACGAAGGGGAAGACTGGGTGCTCAAGGGAGTCAGCTTTGTGGTGGAAAAGGGGCAGAAGGTGGCCTTTGTAGGCGCCACCGGCGCGGGAAAAACCACCATCATCAACCTTATCACCCACTTTTACCCCATCCAGAAGGGTCAAATTTTAATCGACGATATCCCCATTGAGCAGTGGTCCTTACGGGCGCTGCGGGAGGATATCGCCGTGGTCCTGCAGGACGTCTTCCTCTTTACCGGCACCATTGCCGACAACATCCGTATCTCCTCGCCCATTAGTGACGAGCAGGTGATGCAGGCGCTACGGCTTTCCATGGCCGATGGATTCGTCGCCCGCCTGCCCGAGGGCATCCATGCCCCGGTCACCGAGCGCGGCAGCACCTTTTCCTCCGGCGAGCGCCAGCTGCTCTCCTTTGCCCGCGCCATCGCTCATAATCCGGCGATCCTGGTGCTGGACGAAGCAACCGCCAACATCGATACCCAAACCGAGCTGCTGATCCAGCGCTCCATTGCGAACATCTCCCAAGGCCGTACCAGCCTCTTTATCGCTCACCGGCTTTCCACCATCGCCGGATGCGATCAGATCCTGGTGCTGAAAGGGGGCCAAATTATAGAGCGCGGCACCCATGAATCCCTCATGGCAGCCGGCGGCCTCTACGGTCAGCTTTACAATGCCCAGTTCAGCGATGCGTTGGGCGCGTAGGCGCTATAGAAAGAAAACAAGTCAAAAATCCGCATAGTCAACCGCTCGCGCATCATGTACAATGAAAAAAACAAAAGGAGGGAATTCCGTCCATGATAAAGCTTGGTATCATCGGCTTCGGCGGCATGGCCCACTGGCACGCCGAAAATGCGCCTAAAACCGACGTTGTGCAGGTGGTTGCTGCCTATGATGTAGATCCCAGCCGCTTGAGCGAGGCCATGGAACGGGGCTGGCGGGCCTACGAGGATCTGGAAAGCTTTTTGACCGACGACGAAATCAACGTTGTGCTGGTCGCCACGCCCAACCATGTGCACCGCTATCTGGCAACGATGGCGATGCGCGCCGGTAAGCATGTGGTCTGTGAGAAGCCTGTCACCCTGTCGGTAGAGGATCTGGATGAAATGATCCGCGTATCCCGGGAGACCGGACGCATCTTCACCATCCACCAGAACCGCCGTTGGGATAAGGACTATCGCATTGCCCGCAAGGCGATTGAAACCGGCATGATCGGACGCCCCATCTCCATTGAATCCCGTGTGGTAGGTTCCAACGGGATTCTGCACGGCTGGCGCTCCATTCGTGAGTACGGCGGCGGCATGGTATACGACTGGGGTGTGCACATCATCGACCAGATTCTCGATATGTATCCCGATAAAAAGATCACAAGCGTATTCTGCCGCACCAATTCCATCTTTAACATGGATGTGGACGACTATGATAAGATCGTCCTGACCTTTGAAGACGGCATGGTGGCCCAACTGGAGGTGAACATGTACTCCATGGAGCCCATGCCCCGCTGGTATGTGGTGGGTGATGTCGGCACCTTAAAGATCGATGGATGGGATTGCGCCGGATGCGTCACCCAGTCGGCTGCTATGGCCAAAACCGTAGCGCCCGTCATCGTACAAACCGAAGCCGGCCCCACTCGCTCTATGGCTCCGCAACCGGAGGAAACGAAAAAGCGGCTCCCTCTGCCCGAAGTCGAAACCTCTTGGCTCGATTTCTACCGCAACCTCAACGCCGTAGTCGAAGGCCGCGAAGAGCTCATCGTCAAACCCGAGCAGGCCCGGCGTGTGCTGCGCGTCATTGAGATGTGCTTTGAATCCGCTAAGGGCAACTGTTGCGTCAGCTGCGAGCTATAAATAAAAAAGGCCGGCTCGGAGCCCTGTCTCCGGCCGGCCCTCTTGGTTATAGGAGGGAAATATGATCCAGGCTGTGCTGCTCGACATCGATGATACCCTGCTGGATTTCGGCCAAGCCGCCCGGCTTTCCATTCAGGAGGGCTTTGCCCGGCTGGGGCTTCCCTTTACAGAGGAGGTCATGACCGTCTTCACGCAGGTAAACGACGAGCTCTGGCAGCGGCTGGAGCGGGGAGAGCTTACGCGGGAAGGGATTTATCATGTGCGGTGGACGCAGATTTTCCAGCGGTTGGGGCTTTCATTCGACGGCCCGGCTTTTGACCATGCTTTCCGGCAGCAGCTGGCGCAGCAGGTTTGCCCGGTGGAAGGCGCGCTTCCCCTGGTGCAGTATCTATCGGCGCGCTATGTGCTGTGCGCCGCCAGCAACGGGCCCTATAGCCAGCAGCTTCAGCGGCTTGGCGACGCTGGTATGTTGCCTTATTTCCATCACCTTTTCATCTCCGAGCAGCTTGGCTGCGCCAAGCCCGCCCGCGCCTTTTATGATCGATGCTTTGCCGCCCTGGCCCCCATCAGCCCCAACGAGTCCATCCTCATCGGGGATTCCCCGACAGCGGATGTCGCCGGCGGCCTTGCATATGGAATTCACACCTGCTGGTTCAACCCCAAAGGCCGGCCTCTCCCCCAGGGATGCCGGCCTGATTATGAAATTTCCCGTCTGGACGAGCTGATGGGTATTTTGTGATATCCATCCGAAAAAAGGAGGAACCACTATGGAACCGATCCGTGTCGCCATCGTTGGTGCCGGCGTATGGGGGCAGGTGCACGCCGGCATCTTTCAAGAGCACCCCTATGCCCAGCCCGTAGCCGTCTGCGACCTCAATGAGGAAAAAGCGCGGGCAGCGGCCGAGCGCTACGGTATTCCCGCCGTGTACACTGACTATCAAAAGATGCTGGCCGAGTGCCCCTGCGATGCCGTGTCCATCGTCACTCCCGACTTTCTCCATGGCGATATCGCCGTGGCCTGCGCCAAAGCTGGCAAGCATATCCTCATCGAAAAGCCGCTGGCCACAACCATCGCCGACGTAAACCGCATACAAACAGCGGTGCGGGAAGCGGGCGTCCGCGCCATGGTTGACCTGCATAACCGCTGGAATCCTCCCTTTAACACGGCCCGCGCCGCCGTGGAAGCCGGGGAAATCGGCCGCCCGCTTTCAGCCTATATCCGCCTGACCGATGTTAAATGGGTAGCAACGGACATGCTCTCCTGGAGCGCCCAATCCTCCATTCTCTGGTTCCTGGGGAGCCATAGCATCGACACCCTGGCTTGGATGTTCGGCAGCCGGGTAAAGCGGGTTTATGCTGTAGCCACCCGCGGCGTCATGGACAAGATGGGCGTGCCCACGGTGGATCAATATCTGACCACCTTGGAATTTGAAAACGGCTGCATCGCACAAATGGAGAACGGCTGGATCTCACCCAACGGGAATCCCAACGTCAACGACTTCAAATTCTCCCTGCTGGGCGAAAGCGGCGCCATTCATATCAACCCCTCCAGCCACGATCTGATCCAGATGTACACTGACGAGAAGGTTACAGTGCCCGACGTACTGGTGCAGAATCGGGTATTTGGCCGTGTGAAGGGTTTTTCCTACGAGAGCATACGCGACTTTATCGATCGCCTTATCGACGGGGCGCCTTTCCGCGTAAGCCTGGAGGACGCTGCCGACGTGACCCGCGTGGTGCTGGCCATCATGGAATCGGCCAAGAGCAGGATGCCGGTTGATGTGAACTATGGCTAAGCCGGTCTTAACCGTAGGCGTAGCCGGCGGCACCGGCTCCGGGAAAAGCACGCTGGCCCGCCGGATTGCCCAAGCCTTTGCGCCCGGCTGCCTGCTCATCTGCCATGACGACTACTATATTTCCCACGACGAGCTGCCCTATGAAGAGCGGGCGCGTCTTAACTATGATCATCCCTCCGCCCTGGATACGGCGCTTTTGATCCGCCATCTGGACGCGTTGCGTGCGGGGCGGCCGGTAGAGGTTCCGGTTTATGATTTTAGCCGCCATCTGCGCGCAGCGCAGTGCCGGCGCGTGGAGCCCGCCGATCTCGTGCTGGTGGAGGGGATGTTGATTCTGGAGAGCGAACCGCTGCGCAGCCGGCTGGATCTCAAGCTTTTTGTCGATACCGACGACGATATACGCTTTATCCGCCGGCTGGAGCGGGACGTAAACAGCCGCGGACGCGATATGGATTCGGTCATCGCTCAATACTTGGCCACCGTCAAACCCATGCACGAACGCTTTGTCTACCCCAGCCGGCGCTGGGCCGATCTCATTGTGCCCGAAGGCGGGTATAATGAGGCGGCGCTTTCCATTATCATCGGCAGCATCCGCCAGCGATTAGCGCAGATCCCCTCCCCGGTGCATGGCGAGGAATAATACCGCCCCTAAGGAGCCAGCAGATCGCCGGTGAATGCAGGCTCGCCCCTGCCCGTGAAGCAAACAACGGTATGGGCTGCAGCCCGTAGGCAAAGCGATGAAAAGCCTTCCCTCTGTCGCAGGCCCGCGGTTCATCCAGCGGCTATGCCTCGCTGTGAAGCCATCGTGTGAAGGCGCCCCCAGCCTGGTATTGACCGCCGCCGCAGTCGATGGTGCATCGGCGCCGGCTTCCATCATCCGGTGCTCCGCCGCTTTCCGGAAGCTTTCTGCAATCGTTCTCAGTCCCGTATCATAAGCACGCCCTCCGGCACCGTATATGCCGGAGGGCGTATTCTTTCTATGCTTTTTCCCGATCCCGGGCCGTGGCTGCCCGGGCGATGGCCTCCATATGCCGGCCGTCTGTGCCGCAGCAGCCGCCCAACACGGTAAGCCCCATATCTCGCTTCAGCCGCATCATATCATGCGCCAGCGCTTCAGGCGCCGCTCCCTGTAGGTCCGCCGAATGATCCAGCCGATCGTAATCCAGGGCCGAAGTATTGGCCTGGATTCCCTTAAACCGTAGGGCAATCCGCTCCGTCCGGTTTACCGGTTGGGCAAGGGCCTCATAGGCGATGGCTGGATGCACGCAATTGGTCATATACAGCGCTGGTGGCGTCTGAGTTTCCCGGTCAATGCAGCCGATGGCCGCGTCAATGGGCGTGCCGTCCACCAGCGTGCCTGTCCGGCGAATGGTAAAGCTGATGATGTAGGGCAATCCCGTATCAGCCATGGCGCGGGCCATACCCAGCGCTTCCGGCAAGGTGGGCATGATACCCGCATAGAGGAAATCCACCCCTGCCCGCGCCAGCGCCCGGGCCTGCCAGCGATGCAGCTTAAAGGCCGGCTCCACCTCCAGGCAACCCTCGCCCGTATAAGCATCGCCCCGGCAGCCCATCAAGCCGCCGATGAACATGGGCGTTTTTACCTGCTGCCGCACTGAATTCAGCAGCGCCCAATGGCGGTGGAAAAGGCTTTCGTCCAATCCAGCGCGGTGCATCCGCTCCTGGTTAGCCCGGCGGGTGGGCGTAGTCGCCCAAAAGGGCAGCTTGTACCGCTGGGCAATGGCAGCGTATTCGCTCCATAGGCGAATCAGCCCTTCTCGCCCTTTAGGGTCGTCCGCCAGAGGCGCCATGGCAGCCGGGCCGTCGATTCTCAGCCCCCATTCCCGCTTAAGCCGCTCCCCCAGCGCGCCCTCCATGAGTATGGTGGGGCTTTGCGCCAGCGTCTCTTCCCATGCGCTTTTATTCGTCATCGATCGCTTCATGCCCGTCCCGCACCTCTGTCACCGTCAACCGGCCGCCCCGCACCTGAAAGCGCACCTGAAACCCCGCAAAGGACAGGCCATACAAGCGCTCCTCATCCTGCTGATAGGCTGGCCGCGGATCCTGAGCCAGCACACCCAACAGTGCAGCCCGCTTCGCCTCGGGCACCTGCTCCAGCAGCCCCGGTGGGCAATCCACCTCAAGCCGGTCGTCCACATGAGGCGCGGCAAAGCCGCCCGATGCATCCGGGTGGCAATCGGCATGGGGCAAATAGGGCTTGATATCGAAGATCGGCGTGTTGTCCATCAGATCGGCGCCCCGCACGTACAATACCGGTCCCAGCCCTTCCTCCTGCCGGATGCCTGCCAGACGAACGCAGGAGAGCCCCAGCCCGTTGGGCCGAAAGGGCGACCGGGTCGCAAATACGCCCATTCGGACGTTCCCGCCCAACCTGGGCGGGCGCACCGTCGGCGACCATCCCTGGCGCAGGGCCTGGGAGAAGGCCCATATCAGCCAGATATGGGAGAACCCCTCCAATCCTCGCAGCGCTTCGGTTACCCGGTAGTCCGACTCAAAGACAATCCGCCCCTCCAGCTCCTCCACCAGGCCGCTCTGCCGGGGGATGCCGAATTTCTCCGGGAAATCGGTGCGGATCCTGGCAATGGGATTTAAGCTATATTGCCGCATAACGTTTCTCCTTATCCAGCCCGCTAAGGCAGGCGCTTAGGCGGCCGCATCAGGCAGCCCTGGACACCCTGCTCCGGGCTTTGATGAGATAGGTGACAGCGAAAATGCAGCCCAGAATCAGCACGATCATCGGCCCCGCCGATACGTCCCACAAATAGGAAAGCACCAAACCCAGCAGGCCGGAAAACAGCGAAAAGGCCAACGAAAGCAAGGTATACTGCCGGGCGCTGCGGGCTACGTTTCGCGCCGAGGCCGCCGGCAGGATCAGCAACGCGTTAATCATTAGGATGCCCACCCACTGGATGGAAAGCATCACCACCACTGCCACAGCGACGATAAAGGCCATCTCCACCCACTTCACCCGGGCGCCCCGGCTGGCGGCCAGGGAGGGATTTACACTGGTCAGCAGCAATGGATTAAACAGCACGATCCACAGCACAAGGACAGCCGCCAGCGTCAGCGCCAGCAATCCCAGGTCAGCCGGAGTAATGGCGAGGATATCGCCCACCAGGTAGGAAGAATACCGGGCAAAGCCCCCGCCCCGCGATAGGATTACTAGGCCCAAGGCCATCGCCAGCGAGGAAAAAACCGAAATCACCGTATCGGTCGAGCTGGAGCCGGCCGCCTTGACGCGGCTGATGACCACCGCCATAAGGATACCAAAGGCCACCATGCAGATCAGCTGGTTTTCCATGCCCAGCAGCACGCCGATGGCAATACCCGTCAGGGCCGAATGCCCCAGGGCATCGGAAAAGTAGGCCATGCGGTTGTTCACGGCCATGGTGCCCAGCAGGCCCAGGAGGGGGGCGATCAGCAATAGCGCCAGCAAAGCGTTCTTCATAAAGGTAAAGCGGAACATATCAAAGGGCAGAAGCGTATCTAAAATTGCGTAAATGACGTTCATGCTTGCGCCCCCTCAAAAACCGACCGGTAGGCCGGATGATTGAAAACCTCGTCCGCAGGGCCTAACGCCAGCAGCCTGCGGCGAATCAGCGCCACCTGGTCGGCATAACGCCTCACCATCGCCATGTCGTGAGTCACCAGCAATATGGTCAGATGATGGGCCTGGCGGAGCTCGTCCAGCCGCTGATAGAACATGTCCAGCCCGCGAATATCCACCCCCGAAACCGGCTCGTCCAGGATCAGAAGGTCCGGCATCGGATCCAGCGCCAGCGCCAGCAGCACCCGCTGCAGCTCCCCTCCGGAGAGTTCCCCCAGCTTCCTTCCGCCCAGCTCGCCCACGTCCATTTGGTTGAGCAGCGCCTGCACCTGGCGCGCGGCAGAGGCCGGCCGAGCCAGCCATACCGGCGTGCGGGTACGGGCCGCCAGCAAAAAGTCGGTCACCGTCATGGGGATACTGCGGTCAAAGTCCAACTGCTGGGGCACATAGCCGATCCGTGGCCGCCGCATAGGCTTACCCTCGTGATCCAGATAGCTTAACCGTCCCTGGTAAGGGATCTCGCCCAACAGCGCCCGGATAAGCGTAGTTTTTCCTGCGCCGTTGCTGCCGATCAGCGCAGTCAGCTGGCCGCAGCACAGCGACAGCGATACGTCCTCCACCAAGGTTTCCCGCCCCCGGCGCACGGTAAAGTGCTCCAACTGTACATGGCTTAAACTGCATCGGATCATTGGAGCGCCTCGCAAATGGCCTGGGCGTTAGCCAGCTGAATCCGCTCATAGGCCGCCGCGTCTAGATCGCCGGTGGTCATGGGATCCAACGTGACCAGCTGGGCCCCCGTTTCCTCGGCCACGGCCTCCGGCGCCGAACCGGCAGTATCGGGTTCAATAAATACCGTATCGATTCCTTCCTGCTCCATGAGATCGCAAATCCTTCCGATCTCCGCCGCTGAAGGATCGGTCTCCTCGTCCTGCTGAATGACCGCCGCTACTTCCAGGTCAAATGCCTGGGCCAGATAGGCAAAAGCGTTATGGCTCGTCACCATGCTTTGCCCTTTCACCGGTTCCAGTGTCTCCGCCATCTTTTCCTTCACCTCTTCCAGGCGCTGGCAGTATGCTTGGGCATTGGCCTCAAAGGCCGCCGCCTGCTGGGGCAGCGCTTCCTTCAGCGCAGCGGCGATGGCCTGGGTCTGTGCCATGGCATTGTCCACATCCAGCCACACATGAGGATTCACACTGTGATCCGGGCCATCTTCTTCGATGAGCGCCAGCTCCGCGCTGGTATCCACCACCTTAAGCTGGGTAAAGGACGAGGTTATGTTCTCCAGAAAATGTTCCATCTCGGCGCCGTTGATTACAAGCACATCGGCCCCCTCCAGCGTCTTCATATCCTGGGGCAGCAGCTGATAGTGATGCAGGCATCCGGTGTCCGGCGGCGCCAGCAGCGAAAGCTCCACTCCTTCCACGCCCTGGATTACATTGGCCGCCATGACCCATACCGGATAGAAGGATGCCACTACAGTCAGCTGCTCCCCGCCTGCCTCCGGTATGCCGGCGCATCCCGTTAAGAAAAGCGCTGCCGCCAGCAGCAGCGCAAGAATTTTCCCACCCATTCCAGCACCTCTTATTGCAAAATACTTGCAATAAGAATACAATTTTATCCGCAGCCTGTCAAGGGATTCGTTGTATCCTCTTTAAGGCCCGTGCTATAATGCTAAAGAGTATGATACAAGGAGAATGGGGTATGTTTACCGCCGATGCACACTGCGATACGCTGCTGCGCTTGGAAAGCGGCCGTCCGCCCGGGCCAGTGTCCCTGGACACCCTTCGCAGGGGCGGCGTAGGCCTGCAGGTGTTCGCCCTTTTTCATGGAGGGCGTCCACCGCTTTCCGGCGCGATCCAGCGGGCGTTGCGGCAGCTGGCGCTGCTGCCCGAGCTGGGCGTGCCCCTGCTGGACGGGCCTTTGCCGGAGCATCCTCCTCAGAACCCGTCCGCGGTATTATCCATCGAGGGTTCAGAGATTCTGGAGGGATCCTTGGAAGCCTTAGCCCGCTTCCGCCGGCTGGGCGTGCGGATGATGAATCTCACCTGGAACCATCCCAATGCCGCCGGTGTACCTGCGCTAGCCGGACGCGGGCCCTTGACTGCCTTTGGCTGCCGCTTGGTGGAGGCCATGAATCAAGAGGGCGTGCTCTGCGACGTGTCCCACCTCAATGAAGATGGCTTCTGGATGGTGCTGGAGCGCTCCCGGCTGCCGGTTGTAGCCAGCCATAGCTGTGCCCGGGCCTGCTGCGACCACCCCCGGAACCTAACCGACCGCCAAATCAAGGGGCTCATAGAGGCTGGAGGCTTTATGGGGATCAATTTCTGCCCCGCTTTTTTGCGCGAGGACGGGGAGGCGAGCCTTTCCGACGTCTGCAACCATATCGACCATGTCGCGCAGTTAGGTGGGATTGGCATTCTGGGATTGGGCAGCGATTTTGACGGCATTGACCGCGTCCCCCAGGGGATTGAGGACGCCAGTTGCTTTCCAGCGCTGTATGAGCGCTTATCCCGCATGGGCTATCGCCCGGCGGACATTGCCGCTATTGCCGGCGGAAATTTATATCGAACCCTTCAAAGTGGGCAGGAGGAACGAACTTGATCACGGACATTGCCCAAGCGCTGCGCCTGGCAGAAACTGCCGGCCGCGTAATGCTGGAAAACGGGGCTGAAACCTACCGGGCCGAGGAGACGGTCATCCATGTCTGCCGCTCAATGGGCCTTCCGGATGTTCAGGTGCTGGTGATTCCTACCGGCATCTTTTTAACCTTGCGGGATCAGGGCGGCCAGCGGCACACCTCTGTGGTCCGCGTCAACCGCCGCAGTATCAATCTCGACAGCATCCATCAGGCTAACGCCATCGCCCGCCGCGTGGGCGAATTATCGGTGCAGGACGCCATCGACCAGCTGGAAGCGCTTCATACCCGCCCCCAGTATCCCGACTGGTTCAACACCCTTTCCGCCGCCCTTTGCTCCGGATTCTTTGCGCTGGTTTTTGGCGGCGGCGCGCTGGAGTTTGTCATTGCGGCCGTTGCCGGCCTGCTGGCCGCGCTGCTGGGGCGCTGGGCCGGCCGCTTGGATAACTATCAGGTCATCAACAGTCTCTTGGGCGGTATTGTCATTGCGGTGGTCGCCTTGACCGGTATTCGGCTTGCTGGCGGCGGCAATTTGGATGCCGTGATTGCTGGCGCGGTGCTGCCTTTGCTGCCGGGCCTGGCCATGACCGTCGCTATCCGCGATACCATGCGCGGCGATCTTGTTTCCGGTGTGACCCGCATTGCCGAGGCGCTGTTGGTAGCTGCCTGTGTGGCGGTAGGCGTTGGCGCGGTATTAGGCCTGTGGCTGAAGATCGGAGGCACACTGGTATGACGCTGGGCAATTATATCAACATATTTCTCGCTTCCGTAGCGGCTACCTTCTTCTTTTCCATCCTATTTCGCTCGCCCCGCCGCGCCCTGCCCATCTCCTCGGTGCTGGGCGGCGTGGCTTATGTCGTCTACCTGTTTATCAATCAATGCACCGGTTGGCCGCTGCTGGGCTATTTTATCGGCACGCTAGTGGTCGCCGTGGCCAGCGAGATCGCTGCGCGGCTGATGAAAATGCCGGCTACCACCTTCATCATTTCATCGGTAATTGTCCTGGTGCCCGGCTTCGGCCTATACCGCACCATGCTGCACCTGGTGCAAGGGGCCTACGATATGGCAGCTCAGGAGGGCACCCAGACGATATTGGCCATTGGCGCCATGGCGCTGGCTATCGCCCTGGGTTCGTCGGTCTTTCGGCTGAAACCCACCCGGCGGGATTCGTAATTTGTACCTGTTTTTGTCCAACTATCGCCGGATTCGCCATGGAAAACGCGGAACGGATGCTGCAAAATGGGGAATTGGAAGAGGGATTATATGAATTTAGATCATCAATCGGAAGGAAGCCGGCCATGATGGAACTATTAAGCCCGGCCGGCAGCTTTGAGGCCCTGCAGGCCGCCGTATGCGCCGGCGCGGATGCCGTATACCTGGGCGCTACCGCATTCAGCGCCCGGGCCAGCGCCGCCAATTTTGATGAAGCGGCCATGCCCCGGGCTATTTCGTACGCCCATTTGGCCGGCGTCAAGGTGTTGGTCACCGTAAATACGCTGATTTTTCCCCGGGAGATGGACGATGCCATAGCACTAGCTCTGCGCTTACGGGATGCGGGAGCGGATGGGTTGATCGTTCAGGATTTGGGATTGGCCCAAGTGCTGCGCAGTCTCTTAGGTCCGGACGTGCCGCTGCATGCTTCCACCCAAGCGACGGTGCACAATCTGCCCGGCGTGCTGGAAATGGCACGCCGGGGTTTTCGCCGCGTAGTCCTGGCCAGGGAGCTTTCCCTCGAGGATCTAGCCCCGCTATGCCGGGAAAGCCCGGTGGAGTTGGAGGTCTTCGCCCATGGCGCATTGTGCGTCAGCTGCTCCGGCGCCTGCCTGATGAGTTCCATGATCGGCGGGCGTAGCGGCAACCGCGGACGCTGCGCTCAGCCTTGCCGCCTTCCCTATCGCCTCCTCTGCGGAGGTGAAGAAGCGGCGCAGGGCGCGCTGCTCTCCCCGCGGGATCTGATGACCTTGCCCTTTTTGGGTGAACTGCGCCGGTTGGGTGTCGCCAGCCTAAAGATCGAAGGCCGGCTTAAACGGCCCGAATACGTCACACTGACCACCCGCGCTTACCGCCGGGCGTTGGATGCGCTGGAAGAGCTGGGGCATTACGAACCCACGCCCGATTGTCTGGACGCGCTTATGCGCATCTTCAACCGAGGCGGTTTCAGCCGCGGATATTTCTACGGTGTCCAGGATGCCGAACTGATCCATGCTGAACAAAGTGGACATACCGGGGTTGAGATCGGCCGCGTTACGGATGCTGCCGCAGGGCTGGTCGAGGCGAAAGAATCCCTACGCCCAGGGGATGGGCTGCAGCTGCGCCCCAGCGGCGAAGGGATCGCCTACGCAGGCCGCCCCCAGGGGCCGGGCCGTGTTCACCTTGCCCTGCCCCGCGGCATTTCTACCGGCGAGCGGCTTTTTAAAACCACCGATGCCCGCCTGATGGAGGCGGCTCGCTGCGACGGCCAGCTGCCGCGCCGCCCATTGTCCATGGAGGCGGAACTCATCCCGGGCTGCCTCCCGCTTCTTACGCTCCGGGCCGACGGCCTTACCGTCACGGTACAGGGCAGCGAGCCGGTCCAGGCCGCCCGCAGCCGGGCGCTGACCCGGGAGGATGCGGCGCGGCAGCTGGGGAAAACCGATACCTACCCCTGGCAGCTGGCTTCGCTGGCCCTACGGGGCGAGGGCGCGTTTATGCCCGTCTCCGCCCTCAACGCGCTGCGCCGCCAGGGACTGGAGGCCTTGGCCCAGGCGCTGCTTGAGGCGCGCCGCCCTATGTGGAGCCGCAATGCCTCGCCCGTGAAGCCAGGCAGACCGGCAGACGCCTTTATCGCCTCCTCCCATCCTGCCCTGATGGCCCGCGTACTTACGGCAGATCAGGCGGAAGCCGCGCTAGCTGCCGGTGCCGACGGCGTTTACCTGTCGCCTGAGGACTGGACTGCACTGCCATCGCCCGAGTCCCTTGCAGCGCTTCGGCGCTATGGCAAGCCGCTTTGGCTTCAGCTGCCGCTCTGGCTGACCGATCGGAGCCTGGTTGAGGTAAACCGCTGCCTTATCCCGCTGCGTCCTTATCTGGATGGGCTGTTGGCCCCCAATGTGGGGACTGCCTGCTATTTTCTCCAACAGGGCTATCACGTAGCCGGGGATGCGCCTATGAACGCAGCTAACGCGGCCGCTGTGCGCTCGCTCCTTGATCTGGGTCTTACGCGGATCACCCTGTCCCCGGAGCTCACTTGCGCGCAAGCGCGGGAGGCGGCTCAGTCGGAGGCGGCTCGCTGCGAGGGGCTGATTCACGGCCCAGTGGCCCTCATGCATCTTGTGCATTGTCCGCTTCGGGCAGCCCGGGGACTGCCTGGAACCGGCGAGGGCTGCCGCGCCTGCGGCGAGGCCTCCCTTGGCCTGCGCGACCGAAAGGGCCTTGTCTTTCCGCTCCGCCACACCCGGCTGTCTCGCTGCCAGATGACGCTCTATAACGCGCTGCCCCTGGACACCAGCGCGGCGCTGGATCGTTTGCCTGCTTTGGGGACTTGGCGTCTTACTTTTCTGGATGAACCGGCGGCTCATGTGAGGGAAACGGTCTCCTTATACCGCCGCCTCCGCGATGGAGAGATCACCGCACCGCCCCCGTCCGACCACCCCCATACCACGGGCCACTGGTTCCGGGGGGTAGAATAGGAGCATATGATGGATACTTCCGCCTTGCAGCCCGCCCGCCTGCGCCGGAGCTTTTCGGCCATGCTCTTTATTTTCCAAGGCACCTTGGCCGCTACCGGTTTCATTGTCGCATATCTGCAGGGGGAGGGTATGTCCACCACCCAGGTTGGAATCGTTATGTCCTTTTCCAGCGTCGTCATGATGGTTGCGCCCCCGCTGTGGGGCATGCTGGCTGATAAGCTGCGATCCATCCGCCGGGTCTTTGTGCTATGCCTGGCGCTGGCCGCCGTATGCTATGGCTTAACGCCGCTGGCCAGCCATCTTTCCGGCGCTTCGGTCTTGGTCATGAGCGTGATCCTCACGCTGGCCGCTTTCTTCCGCGCGCCTACTGCCTCGCTGATGGATAATTGGATTGTTCATACGGCCCGGCAAATTCCCGGAGTATCCTATGGACCCATCCGCCTGTGGGGCTCTATCGGCTATGCGCTGATCAGCTATGCGTTGATGTATCTGGTCACATGGCTGTCGCTATCTTCCTCTTTTTACTTTTATGGGCTTACGGCTCTCGCGGCGATCCTGCTGTGCCGCCGCCTGCCTGACGAGCGGCGCACGTCCAACGCCCAAACGATGACTTTCCGCCAGCTGAAAGTCGGGCGGATCTTTAAGAGCTACTGGCTCTGTACCTTTCTGATTTTCCTGGTGCTCCGCGGCATATCCCTGTATTGCTCCAACAATTTTCTGCCTTTCCTCATCGCCGATGTGGGCGGAGACACCGCTGTGCTGGGCGCGATTAACGCCCTGCGCGCTTTTTGCGAGGTGCCGCTTCTGCTCATGAGCCAGAAGCTGATCCGCCGATTTGGTATGATCCCCCTGATTATTACCTCCTCCATCCTGTATATGGTGGGCGAGCTGGGGTACGCCGCGGTTGAAAGCCTTTGGCAGATCATGGCTGTGCAGTGCATGGCAGGCGTAGCCTATGGGCTTTTCGTCTCCTGCCAGGTGCAGTATGTCGCCTCCATCGCCCCTGAGGGGCTGGAAGCAACGGCCCAGACCCTGGCCGCCGCCCTGCCGGCCATGACTGGCATTTTCGGCAACGCGCTGGCCGGATGGATTATGGATACGGTGGGCCTTCGCTCATACTATTTCCTCTCGGCGGTTATCCTGCTTTTGTCCAGCCTGCTGCTGATTCTCTCTTTCCCTATCGGAACCCGCCTGATGAAATTAAGAATTCCCGATACCCATCTGCACGAATAACGGGACTTATGTTTTGGCCTCCGCTGTGGTACACTAAAGAAAAAACAGGGGGATTGACCCATGATACGCGATAGCCGCAAGGTCGTGATTATCGGAACCGGCATGGTGGGCATGAGCTATGCCTATGCCTTATTGAACCAGAACGCCTGCGATGAGCTGGTGCTTATCGACGTGGATCGCCAGCGTGCGATCGGCGAGGCCATGGACCTCAACCATGGTCTTGCCTTTTCCGCCTCCCATATGTCCATCCATGCCGGCGATTATAAGGACTGCGCCGATGCCGACATCGTGGCCATCGCTGCCGGCGTCGCCCAAAAGCCGGGAGAATCCCGGTTGGACCTTCTGCAGCGCAATGCTGAAGTGTTTCGCTCCATCGTCGATCCGGTAACGGAATCCGGCTTTAACGGCATTTTCCTTGTCGCCACCAATCCCGTTGACATTATGGCCCGCATCACTTGCTCACTGTCGGGCTTTAATCCCCGCCGCGTGCTGGGCAGCGGCACGGCGCTGGATACCGCTCGGCTGCGCTATCTTTTGGGCGAGCACTTCTCGGTGGACCCCCGCAACATGCATGCCTATGTCATCGGTGAGCATGGCGACAGCGAATTTGTGCCCTGGTCCCAGGCCATGATGGCCACGCGCCCCTTGCTTGAGGCCTGCGAGGACGGCTCCTTTACCCAAGAGGACATGGATCGTATCACCGAGGAAGTCCGCGGCGCTGCACAGATTATCATTGCCTCCAAGCGCGCCACCTATTATGGTATCGGCATGGCGCTGGTGCGGATCACGCGCGCTATCTTCGGGAATGAACATAGCGTCTTGACGGTATCCGCCATGCTTCGAGGCGAGTATGGCGAAAGCGGCGTTTTTGTAGGCGTGCCCTGCATTGTAAACCGCAACGGCATCCAAAAGGTGCTGCCACTTTCGCTCAACGCCGATGAGGAAGCGCTCTTCAAACGCTCCTGCCAGACGCTGAAGAGCTGCTATGAAAGCCTAAATTTAAATTACTAGCGTTTTGATCCACCGCCCCGGCCCTGATATGGGCCGGGGCTTTTTTTGCCCATTTCCCGCAGCGCTCTAACCTCTTCCCCGGTATTCGCTGCGGATAATCTCTTCCATTTCCTCAGGCGTTTCTCGGCATCCGCCAGCAAGCCACATCTTAATGATGGCATTCAGCCCGCTTTTGAAAAATTCCATGTGATAGGCGATATGCCGGTTCTGAAAATGCTGCTGCGCCTGCCGGGTATCATAAGCGGTAATGGCATATTGATGATCGTATCCAAGTTTGAAATAGGTGCGGTAAAACAGCTGATTCTCCGCAATATGCCTAAAGAGTTTCAAATAGTCGTTGCTGTTGAATCCTTGGGTTTTCTCCGCCTCATAAAGGCGGCCTACCTCCGCTTCCAGGCACGCCCTAACCTTATCCGCCAGATCGTATAAATCCACAAAGTTCGCGTAAAAGGTGCTTCGGTTCAGCCCGCATATTTTGCAAATTTCCGAAATGGATATATCGTTTAGCTCCTTATGCTGCAATAGCTCGATGAAAGCCCGCTCAATCCGTTCAATCGATTCCCGCCGTCTGCGATTATTCTTTGTGTTCATGGAACGCCTCTCATTATTCCAACATCTGTACGCGTATTGTTGATTGTTTTTCCAATTTTAAGCCATTATACTATTTTTTGAAAGAAAACAACAGCTGTTGGAAAAAACAAGGAGGTCTAGCGATGAAGAGAAGTAGTTTTATTGCGATGGTGCTTGGAACCGTGAGCGGCGTCCTGTTTGCTCTGGGTATGTGTATGGCCCTAATCCCCGAATGGAACGCTTTTGGGCCGGGAATTGTCTTTGGCGGCTTGGGCCTCATACTGGGCCTGGCTACGCTGCTGATCTGGCGCAGGATGGAACGCAAAGCGCCGATCCGGTTCACGGGTAAGGCCCTAGGAACTGCCGCCTTGGGCATTGCGGGCGCTTTGGCGCTTGGCATTGGAATGTGCTTCTGCATGGTGTGGGATAAAATGGTTCTGGGAATTGGGATTGGCCTTGTCGGAATGATCCTGCTTCTGTACCTGATCCCTGTCACGAAGGGCGTCCATTCATGACCGATACCGCGCCCTCTTCGCTGAACCGATGGGCGGCGCGCATCCCGCTCCTTCAGCGCTTTCTGGGCGCATGCCGGCTTCAGACCTGCCCCACCGCAGTGTTCAGCCTGATACTCAATCTGCTCTACGCCCTATATCATGGGATACTGGGCGTCGTCGGCCGGTCGCTTTGGCCGCTTACGCTGTGCGCCTATGATACCGTTCTGAGCGTAGCCCGTTTTTGCGCTGTATTGTATATGCGCAAAAACGCCGCCTTGGCTCCGGCCGCCGCCCTGACCAAGCGGGTCACCGGCGCTTTACTCGCCCTGCTCAGCCTTGTGCTTTCGGGCGTAGTGTGCGTCAGTATATCGCGGGGCATTGCCGTACAGTATGATACCGTGGCCATGATTACCATTGCCACCTATACTTTTACAAAAATTACATGGATCATCGTCCGCAGGGTCCGGCAGCGCGGGCATGCCTGTCCATCGCTGTCCGCCATTCAAAGCATCGCCTATGCGGAAGCCGCCGTCTCCATGCTGACGCTTCAGCGGTCCATGCTGGCGACCTTCGGTTCGGCATCCGATGAAAAGGCTCGCGTGATGAACGCAGCCACCGGCGCGGCGGTTTGTGCCTTTGTGTGCGGGCTCGGCGTCATACTGATCCTCAAGGGAACAACAAGAAAGGACGGTTGCAATATGGCAAAATCTAAACTGGTTCAAGCAAATGAAAAAATCGCGGAAGGCGTCGTCCATGCCTATGGAGCGGTCGAGCATGCCGTGGTAGACGGCTATACGAAAATTGAAACCGCCGTAGTAGACGGCTATACCAAGATTGAGGACGCCTTTGTGGCTCGATATCTTGTGCAGGATGGCGAAACGGTGGAAGAAGCCAAGAAGCGACTGCGGGAGAAAAGCGCCTCGCCCAAGTAACCCGGCGCGGCAATCCAATCCTGCCAAAATGAAGCGGCGGCACAAAAGTTCCGCCGTAAAGAAGGCGAAAAACGAGGTAGAGCCTGTTTGGCTCTACCTCGTTTTTTGTTATATATTTATTTTTTTAGCATATAACCCACTATGAAGCTTCAGTTTTTGCAAAGATGTCATGTGGGCAATTATTCTTATCGGCTACGGTATGATCGTTGGAAATTTGGCTTTCAAGAAAGAACAATAGTCCAATCTATCCTGGTTGTTTTCATACTCCTTTTTTACGTTAGTCCATATCCAGTCAAGCTTACTTTGCGAAAGGTCATCGTATCGGTTTATGATCATTTCTCCTCTGCTTTCAGCTAATAATATTGCTTTATAAGCATCATCAATAAACTCGCAATGTTCTACAATTACTTCAGATGTTGTCGCGAAAGCAAAAGGGATATCTTTTAGTTCCTTCGCTAATCCAATGGTTTCTGTAGCGTATATATATCCACTCACACCTTTGTATGTATCCGTTAACGCATTTGGATAGTATTCGTCCAAGTAAATGATTCCATTTTGGAAGCCATAACTGCCCCATTTTTTATATGGGCCTTCAAAGCATAAGCCCATTTCCTTACAATGCTTTTCTATTGCATTACTTAAATAAACTAAAACATTCTCTCTTTTAGAGGAAAAATAAACGAAAGGCAAGTTGTGATTTGAAACATGAGGGGTTAGTTTATGCAAATTTCCAACTTGTGAAGCGTGATAATACAATGGAAGCACCCCAAGCAAATATCAATCATTTCTGCAACATATAAGCGGTCAAAACATATTGTTTTAACCGCTTAGAAAAACTTCGTTACTGCACCTCAGCTAAGTGCCGCCGCTTATTGATTCCGCTCCTCAACAGATTCTGCGCTGTCCTTACGCCTTCCAGTCCCAGGGCAGAAGCTCGCCCAACGACAGCTCCGTCCCTTGATCCACCATAACCCGAGCCTGACGGTTTCCCTCCGCCAATGCGGTAAGGAATTCGCGGCAGCGTCCGCAGGGCGGCATAACCTGCCCCTCTGCGCCCACCGCGATCACGCGACGAATCCGGTTTTCTCCGGCAGTCAGCATGGCGGCTGCCGCCGCGTGCTCGGCGCAGAAGCCCATGGAGCAGGCGGTATCAATACATACGCCGGTATAAATATGGCCCGTATCTGTTTCAATCGCCGCGCCGACACCGCCGGCCTCGGCATACTCGCTCAGCACGCGGGGGTTCACCACCGCCCGAGCAGCTGCATACAACTTTTCAAATTCCGCTGTCATCCTCCGTATAGGCTCCTTCCAGATAGTCATAGCAAGTGCGTACCAGGGCATCCAGATCTTCGGGAAGCGCTTTTTGCCCCATCTGTGGCAGGATCATCTTCGCCAGGATATCCGGCCCGAAATCGTGCAGCAGCAAAGCGTCGGCTAAGGTGCTTGCCGCCGTCTCCCGCGGCATACCGGCCACAAAAAGGCGGATCAGCGCGCCGTCGCCGGCCATAAGGTCGGCAAATAGCGGCGGCCATTCGTACCAAACCGGGGCCCGGCAGCCGTCCGCAAAGTCCAGCAGGATGATTTTCTCCCCATCCATCAGCACATTTTCCCCGGTCAGATCGCCGTGGACATCTACGGCTGCGCAAAGCGGCATTTCCCTTAGCCGCTGGGCGGCTTGCCGGCGGAAGGTTTCGCCGTACTGCGCAAACCGGGGATTTTCCAGCGCCTGCTGGCGCAGCGGCTCCAGATCCGCCCGCGCCTGCGGTCCATGCACAGCGCAAAGCAGCCCCGTCAGCCGCCGTGCAAAGTCTAATCGCGCCTCCGGCGTCGCCGTCTTCATCCATACGCCGGCCTCTACACCATCGATATATGGCATAACCAGATAATAGAAGTCATAGGTGGTATGGATGACGCCGCGAGCCAAAATATCCGGCGTCGATATGCCGGCAGCCAGCGCGCTTTCCATCCGAGCTGCCTCCCGTGCCTGCTCGGCGCGGGGATCCGCGCCCACTGCGGCAGGCGCGTAGATCTTAATCACCCGGTCGCCACATTTCACGACAAAGTGGGTGCCCGGCGTTAGCGATTCCAGACGGTCCGGCCGCTCCCATCCCTCTATCGCATAGATCGCCTCTACAATCGGAGCGAAAGCCTCCCTATCCTGATAATACCGGCTCCAGTCCGCCCAGCAGGCCAACTTTGGAGCAAATAGCGGCATAATCTCGTCGGTAGGCCGGTACGCTGCGTCCACGCAGGGAAGCGACGCCCGCCCTAGGGGAGCCAACAGCGCTTGCCATCGCCGCCGCATCTCCCACCCGTCTACCACGGGAAGGAACCCCAGCTTCAGATAACTGCGAATGGCGGGGATCCGAAAGTCGTCGGTCGTCAGCGTCATGCGGTTCCGTCCTTGGGCTATACCCCGGGCAATGGCCGCAGCGCATACCGGCGTGGACAGTCCCTTTCCCCGATCCCTTTCCCCGACGGCTACCATGTGGATGGTGCCCAGGCCTGGCTCATCGGGGCAAAACAACGTGGTCGTGCCCCCGATCCGGCCCTGCTCATCCACGATAAAGAGCACATTTTCCGGCAGAATGTGAGGGTCCGACAGCATAAGCCGCTGAAAGAGGGCTTCACTGGGCGCCTCCTCTACCCCCAACGCGCCGCCCTGGCAGCAGCGGCACCAGGCTTCGCCGTCGCCCGGCTGATAGCTGCGGATATGCCAGCCTGCCGGCGGATCCGGCTGAGGAGCAGGCAGCGGCGGGCGATACATGGTCAGTTGTCGCATGTTTATTCCTCCAGCGTCAGTTTTTGATCCCGGTATGCCTTGGCCCGGAAGTCGGGCATGGTCATCGTCCGCCCCCGGTTTGCCACGCTAATGGCCGAGAGCAGGCCTACCGCCGTCCACTCGCAGGCTTCGTATACATTCACGGCCGGTGGCCGGTTGCCCCGCACTGCCTCAATGAAGTCCTCCACAATGAAATAATCGCTGCCCCAATGGCTGCTGTTTCTGACTGCCTCGCTGGCGTTGCGATACCGTGCGGGCATATATTGTTCGAAATCAGACAGCGGGCGCCATACCATCTTTTCCGGATCCTCTCCCTCATAAAAGCTCACCATGTGTTCAACTCCCGCGATACGCGGCGCCTCGTATACGCCTTTTGTCCCCTGCAGCTGGCAGTTCATCAGCGCGTGGGGCCGGTTGCTGACGCAGTCCACCCGTAGGCGAATCAGCTTGCCCGATTTCATTTGCAAAAGCGCCACCGAGGTATCCTCCTGCCGCAGCTCCGGATGGGTGTGCCATCCTGAACCCATGGCGGTCAGGCATTCAATCCGATCCTCTCCAAACCATTTCATCACCGGGCCCAGGGAATGGGTAGGGTAAAACAAACCCCGCTGCCCCAGCTGCCACCAGCTCCGCCAGGAAGGCGAACCGTCAGGATACTGAATCAGGCTGACAACATTGTGCAGGTACTCGCCTTCGCCGTAATATACCTCGCCGAAAAGGCCGGCCTGCACCATGGCCAAGATCTGCTGGTTTTCCGGCGTATAGCAGCAGTTCTCAGCCATCATATAGACCTTGCCGCTCCGCTCCACCTCTTCAACCAGCCAGTATAGCTCCTCCAGGGTAACGCCCGCCGTCACCTCGCTCATCACATGCTTCCCGGCCCGCAGCGCCAGCATCGCCTGCGGCACATGAAGCTGCATGGGCGTGGAGATCACCACTGCGTCAACATCGCTCATCAGCATATCCTCGAATACCCGGTAGGTATGCGGGATATGCCATTTTTTCGATTCCCGATCTAGCAGCGTCTCATTAATATCGCAAAGTGCTACGACTTCCACGCCCTCCATGTCCTGAAAGCCCATGATATTCGCCAGACCCCTGGCCCCCGCAATCCCTACTTTAATCATCTTGTCCTCCTATCTGGAACCACCTTCCTTCATCATACAATAAAACGCTTGAAGGTGCACCGGGTATCCATTCTTATTTCGGATTTATTTATCCGGGCTAACCTCCTTCCAGCGTAAGGCTCGAAGCCGGTAGACCATCGCCCGGTTGGATCGCGCCTCTGTGTTCCCTTGCTGGATACATAGACGGATCCCCTGCATCACAGCGCTGGGGCTTACGCCCAGCGCTTCACCCGCCTTGTCGTACAGCTCGGCAAGCGGTGGAATCGCCCCCTCCAGTGGACATAGCGCCATCAGCGCTGCCAGATAACCAAATCCACGGTATTCCGGCCTCAATCCTTCCTTCAGCATCAGGGATACAATCGCTTTGCTTTTCATCGTGCGTTCTCCTTTCGACATTACTGTCTTAAGGAGAGCGTACCCGGGAATGCATTTATTGGGTAAAAAATCACAAATTCATTCTGTTTTACCGCGTGCCCCCTGCGGAAAAACAAATGATTCCGCCCCCGTGGGAATACTTTCGCGGCCTAACCCGTCCGAACAGCAGCAAATCACGCTGTGGTATAGGAAAAATTTCACGCATGATTCAGCAAAAGATAGACTGTTATAGCCCAAAGGATGGCAAAAAAATAAGACGCTGCCCCGCACATGCAGCGTCCTATTCTGCCGATTGATTTTTGGAAGACACTAAAGCCCGCTGGAAGATCCCCTGCCGGTGCCCGAAAAGCCATTCCTGGACGACTGCACTTACTCGTCCCTCAACTCGAAATCCATCAGCACGCTGCGTCGATCCATTACCGTCGCACAGCAGGGGGGCCTGGGAACCGCCATTCTTGGTTCTATGACAAAGCCGCTACACGAAAAACTTATGCAGGGCCGCTTTGTTTTCCATTTCAAAGGCATTGAAATCCATCGTCTGCCATTTTGCTTTGTGGGTTATGCTTATAGCGCAAGGCTTTGCCGCTACATCAGCGGCAAGAAACGGCTTTCCATGCAGGATCGTTCACAATGGGCATAAGCGCCGCCGATTTGGCATTGCGGCCTAAAGCATTGCAATACGTTTCAGCGACCTTCACGCTATTTCTGCCATAGATCTGTGTAACCATGCTTCACGCCTTGCCCCTGTTCTATGAATAATTCGTTCCAATTTGCATACAGGCGGCCGAAACACAACGTTTCGACCGCCTGATACAACTAGTTTGGTTTCGCGCCTTACCAAAGGGCAAGGTTTTCTTTTTCCCGCAAGAATTATCCCTTGCGGTTTCGCAGACGCATAGCGGCGTCTGTATCCGCCGCCTGTACCGATTTGGGGTGGAAGCGGTATACCCGCTGCCCCACCCAATCGCGCTCATACACGCCGGTGCACCCAATCAGCAGGGCAAAAAGCAGGCCTACTTGCAGGCTGAATATCGTCACATCCGCTACGCCATGCACGGCGACTGCGGCTACCAGCCCTAATGCCATAGCGCAAAGGTGGTTATCCGCCTTGGTTTTCAGCAGCATCCATAGCGTTTTGCCTACGCCGGAAAAGTATACGGCCAGCAGGCTAGCGCCCATTAAGCCATAGTTAAGCAGAAGATCCAGCGCTACATTATGGGCATGCACGCGAAAGGTCAACCCCTGTGTCCGCGCAAGCTCTATATACCCCAGTGGCCCCCGGCCCAGCAGCGGCGTCTCCAGGAAGCCCTTCAGCGCGTTTTCCCATATGCTTTGCCGCACCAGGAAATCATGGCCGCTTTCCTCCATGCGCTGGAAAAGCCCCGGCTCCACCTTCAACAACAGCATAACGGCCAGGCTCGCCACCAGATCCACTGCCGCCCAGCGGTAGCGCCGGTGGATCAACAGCAGCACCGGTGTCACAATCATAACCACCATGAGGCTGCTGCGACAGTTGCAGATATATAGGCTGACCAAATTCGCCGCCAGCGTCATGCTATAGAGCAGCTTTTCACCACGGCTTCCGGGCATCATCAGCTGATTCACGCAAACCAGAAATACGAATTCCAGGATAGCCGCGTAATAGTTGGGATTTTCAAAGGTCGCCGGCGCACGAAAAGAAGGATCGCCTGACAGCGCCAGCTGCACAATTGCCACCGGCAGACAAAGGATACTTGCCACGCATGCAGTGCGGATCACCCGCTTGAGCAGCGGCCGCGTCATGATGCTGCGCACGTACAGCGCAACCAGCGCCACGCAGAGCACGCCGGCAGAGGCCAAAAGCCCTACCCAGTTGCCCCGCAGCAGCGATACTGCCGCGCCCAGCAAAGCAAAAGCGACCAGCGCCTTTCCTCTGGGCACTGTACGGATTATTTCGCCCAGCATCCCTTTTTTGATGAGATAGCCAACCGTCACCGCCAATGCCGCCGCCGTTACATATACCGATAGAAAAAGGCTGACGGTCAGACCAAGGATGATCCGGTCGTCCACCGGATGCGTCCGGGTGTGGCGGGTATTTTTCCCGTATAAGAGTGTAATGTGTATGACCTCCTTTTGAGCCGTGAACAGTATAGTTTACGAATCATGGCGGTGTCAATCCACTCAAAGAAAATCGTAACTTTAGTGAGATTTAGACGTATGCTTTTATGGATTTTACTATTCTTTTCCCATGTTAACAGAAATTTTACATTTTTGGCAACCAGAAACAGCACGGGGCCGCGCATCACGCAGCCCCGTGCTAGACCCATCGATCCTTTACCCTGTTGTCGGGTCTATTCTAAAATGCAAAATTTATTCGATTTTTCAGGTGCATAATTAACCGTCTTTAAGCAGGCGCTTTTCCAGCGAATACCCCGCCACCAGAAATACCGCGCCTGCAGCCAGCATCACCGCCGCCGGCCACAGCTCCGCCCCTGCCTCCAGCGGAGCCTCCAGAGAGAAAATGCTGGCTGGCAGCTGAAAGAGAATGCAACCCAGGCAATACAGCACCGTCACGATCAGCGGCAAAAAGGTATTGCGCGATACCATAGCGATGCCATAGGCCACGGCGATTAGGAAGAAGCACTGGGCCCAGACCAAAAGATACAGGATAAAAAGCCTGGGCAGGAAGAGGGCCATGAGCCCGCAGAGCACCGACCAATGCAGGCCATACCATATCCACAGCGCCAGCATCCGCGATAGCAGCGTATCCCATCCAAAGCGGTATACATACAAAAGCTCATTGCCCGGCGCATTCAAATACTCTTTCATCACAAAGACGGGCCACCACACGGCAAAGAGCGGGATAAACTGCTGGGCGCTGTTAATGGCGAAAAGGCGCGTAATGAATAGATCCCCTTCTGCTGCTAGATAGTTGGAATATACGACCAGAGGCACCAAAATCCATATAACGACTACCGGGATGGCATACAGCAGGCGCTGGCTTTTGAGCTCCAGCCTCAGCCGGGCAATCATGCGTACCCCTTCATGACGGCCATATAGCCGTCCTCCAGGCTGGGTTCCAGCAGTTCAAAGTCCTGCGGCTCCCGGCAGATTACCCGACTGCCCGCTTGGGTCACCTGTGCCTCATAGTATTCGCCTTTGATCTGAGGAATCGCCCGATTGGGCACTTGATAAACCAATCCTTGGGCCCGGGCTGCCAGCGCCTCGCAGTCCCCGTTGAACAACACCTGCCCTTCGTGCATGACCAGCACCCGGTCGCAGAGGCTTTCCACATCCTCGACGATATGCGTCGAAATCAGCGCCAGCTTATCCTGCCCCTTCATCCGCGCCACCATGTTCTTAAACCGGGCCCGCTCCTGGGGGTCCAGGCCCGAGGTCGGCTCGTCCATGATGATGACCCGCGCGTCTCCCAGCAGGCTTTGCGCGATCCCCACCCGCCGCACCATGCCGCCGGACAGCGTCGACACCCGCGACCGGATCCGATCCTCCAGGTTCACCTTCTGCAGGCAGTCCTCGATCATCGCCGGGCGCTTCTCCTTGGGTACCTTCTTCAGCGCGCAGAAATAATCCATCATCTCATATACCGTCAGCTCCCGGAACATGCCGAAGGCCTGGGGCAGATAGCCCAGGTTGGGCCGGTACGTCTTGCTCTTTTGAATATCCTCCCCCTCATAGGCCACCGTACCGGCGTCCAGGTCATAGATGCCCGTCAGGCAGCGGATAATTGTGGTCTTGCCCGCTCCGTTGGCCCCCAGCAGGCCCACCACACCCGCCTCCAGCTCCGCGTCGATCCCTTTAAGGATCTCCCGGCGCCCCAGCTTCTTTCTCAGCCCCGTTATGCTAAGCATCATGGTTCATCGCCTCCTTTACCAAATTGATCAAAACCCCAAGGGGATTATCTTCCTTATCGCTACAAAGGAACGCATCCAGTTTTTGAAGGGGAAAATACGTGCTGGTTTGAGCTTTTTCCAGGAAAGCAAAGGCCGCTTGCACCGTGGGATCTGCCGAATCAATCGAATTGACCACAGGATCTTTAACGTTCAACTCGTATAGCGTCTGTAAGTCCAGAAGTATTTCATGAGGATCAACATTCTGCTCTGTATTACCGGATCCTTCACGCAAATAAACACATAGGGCATCACACAGATCTTGATGTCCGTCCCTATCGTTCCATGGGCGTTTAAGCATTTCCTCCGCCAACATTTCCGCGTCTACCATTTCCTGCTTAATGAGCCAGTGGTCGCCCATATCTTCAAGCTTTTCTCCATTTGACCCAAATCCAAAATAAACCGGTAGGAAAAAAACATTCTTCTGTGTAACATCCAGCCGGCTTTCGCGTCCAAGCCGCTGACAAGCCCTGTCGTAAACCGCCTGCTGCTGAATCAAAACCTCGTCAAGCCGTTTGTTTCTATTTTGGCTTTCCACATAAAGCGTCCAGGGGCCATTGTGAATCGGCTCCATGAGCCCACCAAACAGGCTTAGGTTCGTACTTACTCCTTCATAGCAATTCCCTGACCCATTCAAGTTACAATAGACCGGATAGGGTGCCCGAATTTGTACCCAAAACATATGCTCATGGGTATCCGGCCGCGTATCATAGCCGCTTAAAACGTCATTGGAATAGATAGATCGCACACCCGCAATGGGATAATAGGGAAAATATCCCGGTAAGCTTACACCCTGCGCATTGCTGTAAAACTTGGGACTAAATCCGGTATATTGGACGGTAATTTTTCTGTTTAACGGCATGTCTGCCTGAGTAATAGAAAACTGATCTCCTTCCCGGGTAAATCGCACATCTCTCCCTTGCTCGTCTTGTATAGCGCCAATATGAAACCGGTGATACAGAGTAAATTGATAATCGCGATCATCTTGCGCAGCAGACAATTCCATACGAACAGTGGCTGAAAGCTCTCGATACAGGCATAAATCCAAGTCATAGCTGAGTACGGAGAACGCCGGCTTCACTTCTTCATATGGCGTATCGATATAATGGAGTTGGTCATAAATACCAGCCGCACTCGGCCTGGAATCCTCGATTAATACCGATCCCCTCATGGCCCAACCAACAAAAGATGCAAGCGATATGGCCAGACAGCTGGCGAGGAGCACGCATCTTCTTTTCGATTGAGGCACTGCATTGCGAATCAGCACAAGCACAGCGCCGCTTAACCAGAACAGTGCCAGCAGCCATCGCGCTGGCTCCATTGGCAATCCATATAGGATATCGGGGAGTGCGGTAGGCTCAAGCCCATATGGCGTCAGGGTGAACAAATCCTTCAGCCAGTAGAGCAGGTCCGTCCCAGCCGTTTGCCCGGTAATATTAAAGGGGATAAATAGGATGGGCGCGACATAATTGGTGGTAAGCAACGTCAAAATCAGCACCACAGAATAGACAAGGATTCGCCGCTTTTTCAGCCATACAGCCAACATGAGGCCGATCGCGCCGCCAACGCAGGGCGTGACGAAATGGTAAAGCAGTCCACAGAGCAAAAGATGCCGGACCAGCAATCCGCTTTGGCTCCCCTGAACCTGATAAATCAGGAGCACCTGCCCCATGGGTAACGCGTAATTGATGAATGCCAACGTAACCAGTAATAAAGCCCACCCTCCGTATACCCTTAGCAGCCCGCTTTTATAGACGGAAACGGTTTCGGCCAGGTTGGATTCCTGCATCTTTACGGCTATCTCATATCCAATGCACATAAAAAGCGCATAGGGAACCATGGCATATTCCAGCGTTTCGCGCAGCGTACCCAGCGAATTTTTGTACAGCATCTCATATTGATGGTCCTTAAAAATGAAAACGGCAAAACCTAAAAAGTAGAGTATCACCGTGCCAAGCAGCATGGGATTACGGATCAGGATCTTCCATCCTTTTTTATATGTTTCCATCACGCCCTCCCCTCATGCGATATTGCTGTAATCGATATTCCGTTATGCGCTTTCTATCCTTCCATCGCCTCCTTAAGTAGTCCGGCAAGAAATGTTCCTTCATCAACATTCGCTTCATCTGTGCACAAAAATTGCAAAATCCGGAGCATATAATCCTGGTTGGGCTGATCGCCCAGATAATGCAATGCCTCCTCGAGGCTCTGCTGCCATGCAAAGTAATCTTCGCCTTCCTTTGAATGCGGTTCCGTCAGCTTTTGAAGCAGGCGATCTGCATCAACATAGCGGCTTTGATTGGCCCCCTCTCCCACGATTTTCCATGCGAAGCGGTTTGCCAGCTGCGTCGCTCTTTTACTGGGTGCCAGCTGACGGATTACATATTCTTCCGCTATCGCATCAGGAGAATGGGATACATAATTGCTTACCAAAAGATGATCCTGCAAAAACACCACATCTTCCGTGACGGAAGAGACAGAAAAATAGGTTGGTTCCCAAAATACTTTCAGTTGCTTAAAGTCCATTGCCGGAATCGATTCCCCCGCCCATTGACGGACTCGATCAATGCGTTCCTGCGCATCCTCCAGCGTATTCTGGATTGCTTCCGTATCCAGTCCCACTGGCATAATCGTCTCTATCCCTCCGCTGCGCTTTACGCTTGTCAGCATACGGCTTCCCCACAGCGTCAGGTCATGAGCATTCCCCGCCCATACTTCTCCTTCGGCATTCAGATTGGTATAAACCGGATAAGGTGCATCAACCGAAACAGAGAACTGATGGAGCCTCGGGGAGCCGCTTATCTCATAGCCGTACTGCTCCGTCTTGTAAACCGGCCGAATTCCCTCCATCGGATAATATGGGAAATATCCCGGCAGCGCTGCCGCTTGGTCGTTTGAATAAAATCGAGGGTGGCTCCCCTCATAATCGATGATAAGCACTCGATTATCCGGAATGTCTTCACGGCTTATTGTAAACTGGTCTATATGGCGCTCAAAAGGGATCCGATCTCCCCGATCATTCCGAATGCTTTTGATATGCATCCCCCGATAAAGCGTAAAAATGTATTGGCCACGTTCTTCATCCAGCTCTGTCAGCTGCATGGTCACGCTGGCCCTCATCTTTTGTCCCAGCTTGATCTGGAACGTATATGTTTCAATCCCAAAGCCGCCCGGATCCACCTCTTTTATCTGCTTACCCTGCAAATATTGCTCCATGTAGAAATCCTGATCCTGGGCGATAATGCCTTCCGGCCGCTCATCCAGGTATAAAACGCTCCCCTTGCAGCCATAACCGGCCGCACAGGCGATCAGTAGGATGCCTGCCGCAAATAAACACGCCCTTTGCCTCCCCGGCATTGCCTTCCCAGGCTGCCGCCAAAGCAGGACCACCCCCCAAAGGCCAACCCACATGCCCGCCAGCAGCCACCGGGCCCCTTCCTGGGAAATTCCATAGAAAAAGTCAGTATCATACTGCCTGACCATCCCATAAGGGGTAAAGGTTAAGAGGTTCTTTATCTCATAGGCAATATTACCTGCCAGGCGCATGCCCGACACCCGATACAGCGCCGAAAACAGCGGATCGACAAAGCTTGTGGTCAGCAGCACCAGAAGCACGGCGACCGAATACACCATGATGCGATTGGAGCCAAACAGCTTGGCCATACCCATTCCCATCAGCCCGCCAAGGAGCGGCGTAATCCCATAATACAGCAAACACGCGCCCAGTTGATTGGCCAGCATGGCCCCAACACCCCTGGGGTTCAGGCAGTAAAGGAGTACGTTTACCGCAACCGCCGGTATGGCAAAAATTCCCGCCAGGCACAGAAGGAACAGCGGGAGGCTTATCAAAAAATTGACCCGCTCTGTCGGCAAGGCGCGCATAATCTCTTCCAGGTTCATCTCCTTGGGCCGGATGGCCATCTCATACCCGATATACATGAATAGGGCGTAACCGGCCAGGCTGAAATACATGGTCATGGTCACCATGTTCATGTACATGCTGTCTAGATAGGCGTATTCTATGAAGCTTTTCACCCGCAGCAAATCATACCCCAGGCTAAGCAGCCATACCGCGCAAAACGGGATGATCAGCCAGAGATTCCTTCTAAACATCCGGTTAACTACAAGGAAATGGATTTTCATCGAATCCCTCCTATTCCGCTTAGCGCTTATCCCAGCCCGAACTTAATCGTGGGGTGTTCCCTGCGCCCCAGCTTCTTTCTCAGCCCCGTTATGCTAAGCATCATGGTTCATCGCCTCCTTCAGCAGTTCCGCGATAAAGGCAAACTCATTCTGATCTTCCGCCTGAGGCGGGCTGCAAAGCCGGTCATAGACCTGTACCAGGTAATCGCTGCCGGCCGCCTCCAGCTTATCCAGCGCGTAATACAGCGTCAGGCGAAGGGTATCCATGGTCCCTGATTCATATTCCTGGCTGCCGAATTCCTCCAGCTTTTCCAAGAGATAGTCCGTATCGTCATTCATGCTCAGGGCGGGGCGATCCTCGTATCCGGTGATAAAGCCCGCAAACACATTGCCCAGCCAGTAATCGGTATTTTCCTGATGATAATTCCCCATGACATAGGACACCGTGAACATATCCGGCGTATACAGGCAATAATTGTCGATCAAAAGATGGTCGCCCCCGTCGATATATCCATCGTCTACGCGGCTATGTGTAAAGTATTCCGGATAGACGAATAGCAACCGGTAGGCCTCCACCGGATTGGCCAGCCGATCCTGGCCCAGCTTCCGGTTCACGGCCTCGACCGCCTGCCCCAGGGCGTCCAGTGTCGCTTCAGCCCGATGGCGGTCAAGGGTATTGCCCATGACCACGGTAAGGCCCGACAACGCCTGGGGCCGTACCAGACGGCTGCCCATCAGCGTCACGCCATGGCTCAGGCCGGCAAAGCGTCCATCTTCTCCGGGCAGGTTGCAGGATATGGCATAGGGCGCCCGCACGGTAACGGCGAATTCGGTCGCCTCCCCGGGCAATTGGGTGTTATCCATCCCATTCACCTGTACCGGCCGGCTGCCCGCCATGGGATAGTAAGGGAAGAAGGCCGGCAGGGCCGCCGCTTGATCGTTGGCATAGTAGACCGGCAGGCTGCCGCTGTATTCCAGGGTGATCTCCGCTCGCCCTTCCATCGCTTCCCGCTCGATGGACAGAAGGTTATCGCGGCGCGTAAAGGGGACCGTCCGGCCTGATTCGTCATAGATCTTCGATACGGTAAGATAGCGGTGCAGGGTGAACACATAGCCGTCCCGCCCCTCATCCAGCGGCGTCAGCCGCAACATCACCCGGGCTTTCAGCTTTTGATATAGATCCAGCTCCATGCGGCAGCTTTCGATGGAAAATCCGGCGTCTTCCGGTTCCATGGGGTGCTCCATCTGGAAGATTATATCCTCATGGTTGCTGATCAGGCCCACCGGCCGTTCATCATTGGCCATCAGCAAGCCATGGCCGGCAAAGGCTACCGCGCCTGCCAGCGCCAGCGCGCCGCAGAGGCCGCCGATGCAGCGACGCCCCCGCCGCCCGGCCAGGGGCGCCAGCACCGCCAGGCTCAGCCCGCCCAGCCAGAACAGGGCCAGGCACCACCGGGCCCCCTCCTGGGGAATGCCATATACAGCGTCAGGAGCATGGCGCGTCGCCATGCCATAGGGCGTAAAGGTGAACCAATCCTTAATCCAATAGGGAATAAAGCCCGCCCAATAGCCCTTTGTCCGCTCAAAGGGGATGCGCAAAAAGCGGTCAAGGTATCCGGTCGTCAGCAGGATCAGCAGCACTACCAGGGGATAAGCCGCCAGCCGGTGCATCCCAAGACGCCCCAGCGCCAGGCCCATCCAGCCCCCTACCACCGGCGTCAGGAATAAATACAGCACGCAGGCCGCCATCTGATGGGCCAGCAATGCCCCGTCCTGCAGCCCTTCCAGATGATAAAGCAGGCCGTTTGCCGCCATAACCACCGCCATGCCGGCGCCCGCCAGCAGGGCCATATGGAGCATGGCCGCGCCCATGTAGCCGCAGGCTGCGCCCGGCAGCGGCCGCACCGCCTCCTGAAGCTGGCTTTCCCTAAGCCGCACGCCCAGCTCATAGCCCAGATAGAGGAAGAAAGCATAACCTGCCAGCGCAATATAAAGGGTCATCTCTACTGATCCCAGATACAGCGCAGGATTGATGGGCCGGAATTTGATATAATTCAGCACCTGATAGATCGTGTAGCCCAGCAAAAGCGCAAAATAGGCCAGACAGGGGATTCCCAGCGCCCTACCGCGCAAAAGAATCTTTCTCACCGCTGTAAACGACGCTCTCATATGACAAGCTCCTCTAGCCCAATATGATTTACTCTGTTTTTATTATGCACATTTTGCATATATAAATCATGACATTTTTTATAATCTGTGACCATATACTTTTTTGCTCTCGTCATGTCATAATTTGCGATTTTCTCGAACATGCTGGATATAAAAAACCGGCGTCCGGATTATGAAAATCCGGACGCCGGTCTTTGCGGAAAATTACCGGTAATACACCTTCACCGTCTTAATCTCAAAGGCGCGGAAGCCAAGACGAATCTGGTTCCCCTCCAGTTCAAGCGGGGCCTCAGGCTCCTCCAGCAGGTTGGTCAGCTCGGCGCGCAGGGGCTTGCCGGGCAGGGCCAGGGTGGCGGTTACAGCGCTGCGCTCCGCCTCATAAAGGCGATAGATCAGCGCGCCCTCGTCGTCCTCGGCCAGCTTGACGGCCTCCACAATTACGTTAGGCGCATCCACCTGGGCCAGCTGGGGCATATCCGCCGCACCTGCGGCCACCAACGCCGGCATGTTGAGCTCATAAGCCGGGCGGATGACGGTTTCGGCTGCAAAGCCGCCCATATGGGGCAGGAAGCTATAGGTGAACACATGGACGCCCACATCGCCGCATTCGTCGGGGTGGGTGCCGCCCTTGTGGAGGGTTAGCATCATGTGCCCGCCCTCGCAGGAGATGCCGTACTTGCAGTCATTGGCCAGGGCCGCGCCATACCGGTTCTCCGAAAGGTCGCTCCATTTGTGGTTGCACACCTCGAACATCGCCTGCTCCCGGCTGTCGTTGCGGGTGGTGGGGCGCTCCAGGTGGCCGAACTGTACCTCGTTGCGGATGCGGTCCGCCAAGATATCCAGATCAAAGCCCACCTTCAAAAGATGGTGCTTATCCTGCCAGTCCACCCGGGTCTCAAAGTCGATCCGGGGGCTTTGGGCATGGAATACCATGTCTTGCCAGAGCTCCGAGCGGGGCCCAATGGCGTAATGGCTGCGGATGCGCAGCTGAAGGGGGCCGTCGGATACCACCTGCCGCTCCAGCAGCCGTTCCTGCGGCACCAGCATGTCCAGCGTGTCGGCATTGATATCCCAGCAATCCCACAGGGCGGGCACATCCTCGCCCATGTAGAAGCGGTTCAGCGGCGCTTCCCGCACCAGCTGGCGTCCATTGGCCCGGTCAATAAAGCTTGCCATCGACCCGGATTCATCGAAAATGATCTCCGCATAGGGCGTCGTCAGGCATCGTCCATCGTAGGCAAAGGGCGAAGGCGCATCGCAGGGCGTATCTGTTAGGGCAATCGAGGCCGCGCCCATGGCCGGGATCACCGGCGCCACTGCCAGCGCCTCCCCGCCGCAAAGGCGATCCACCCGCTGGCTGACCCTGTCTTGGGCATAGCCGGGCACGTCAAGATACTGGGTATCGTTCCGTTCCCAGGAGAGCGGGTTCACCAAGGTGAAGCCCGCGCCGCCGCCCTGCAGCAGCGCCTGCGTCTTTTCTTCCGCTTCTTCGATCATCCGGCGCATTTCGGGTATAGCCCGCTCATAAACCTCGGTGATGCAGGTGCCCGGCAGGATATCGTGGAATTGGTTCATCAAAAGCGTATCCCACAGCGGCTGGATATCGGCCGCCCGTACCGCCTTACCCGCCAGCATGGCCCAAACCTGGGCCATCTCCAGCGAACGCAGGGCAATTTCGCCCTTGCGGTTGTTGCGCTTCACATCATGGCGCTGGGTCAGCGTGCCCCGGTGCAGCTGCAAGTAAAGCTCGCCGGTATAAGTGGGCAGATCCGCTTCCGCCTCCAGCCGGTGCAGGTAATCGGATACGGTGCTGTGGTAGCTGCGGGGGCACCCTTCCAGATCCTGCACCCGCCGGCTGGCCTCCAGCATCTCGAACATGGGTCCGCCGCCGCCGTCGCCAAAACCATAGGCGACCAGGCGGCTGTCGTTGACCTGCTTATGGGCTACAAAGTTCTTGGAGCCGGAGCCGCCTTCCAGGCTGGTAATCAGGTGCTTGGCGTCAGGCCAGGAGTGGGTGGTATTGAAATGGGCCATGACCGCGCTGCCGTCCAGCCCCTTCCACAGGAAGGTATCCATGGGGAAGGCGGTGGTATCGTTCCAGGAGAGCTTGGTGGTGCAGAAGTACCGAATGCCCACGCCCTTGAGGATCTGGGGAATGGCCGCCGAATAGCCGAAGGTATCCGGCAGCCAGAAGGTATCCGAGGTATAACCGAAGGCCTGGCGGGTATAGCGCTGGCCCCGCAGGAACTGGCGCACCATGGCTTCGCCGCCGGTCACGTTGCAGTCGCACTCCACCCATACGCCGCCGTTGGGCTCCCAGCGGCCTTCCTTCACCTTCTCCTGCATCCGCTGAAACAGCATGGGGTATTCCTTCTCCATCCAATAGGCATGCAATGCGCTGGACTGGATAAAGATATATTCCGGATACTGCTCCATCATGGAAAGGGCCAGCGCATAGGTGCGGGCACATTTTCGGATGGTCTCATCCACCGTCCACAGCCAGGCCGTATCCATGTGGGAGTGCCCCACCAGGGCTGCATAGGGGGCCGAGGGGCCGTTCTTCCGGGAGAGGGGCTCGGCCATGATGGCGCGGGCGCGCGCAAGGCTGTCCCGCCAGGCTTCCTCCTCCCGCTCGGCGGGCATGTGCACCAGCGTACGGGACACCTCCACCAGGGCAGCGCGCACCTTAGCCCGGCGGAAGCTGGTTTCCGGCAGACACTCGGCCAGCTGCATCAGCGTGCGCAGATCCATAATAAAGGCCAAGACATCCTCCCGGCGGGTGCAGACCGTCAGCCCCCGGTAGGTGCGCAGGAAATCCTCCGGCCGTCTCGTCTCCCGGTCGGCCGGCATGCAGCCGGCGCAGAAGTGGCCGGCATAAGCCTCCAGAGCCAGGTTCAGCACCGATCCTGCCGCCGCGCCGCCGGTGATGCGCAGCGTGTGATGGGAGCCCAGTGAATAATAGGCCGCGCCGGCGTTCTCGTTATAGAGGCCCACCGGCATGCCGTCCACCCAGAGCATAGCCTCCACCGCGCCGGTGGCCGCCTGCAGGAAAAGAGGCTGACCGGCCAGCGCTTCGTCTACGGTAAAGCTCCCCTTGATCCACAGGTTTTCCCATTCGCCGCCCCATACGTCGCCCGCCTTTAGGGGCTTCCATTCCCGGTTCCCGTCGGGCGGCATTCGCAGATGCTCACGGGTCGGCCATCCCGCGGCCTCTACCGTACCCACCGGTTTAAACATGAGCGCCTGATAGCGCTCCATGGCGTCGCCCAGCTTGGCGATCACCACGTCCACATGCTTTTCCTCAATCATCGGCATTTCATTTTCCTCCGCCCCTACCGGGGCCTTCATCATCCCTTTCAGTATATCGGGCCCGGCGGAAGGTGGCAAGGGAAAATGCAGTCGATTCATTCCTTCGTTTCGTTCACAAGGGAATTCATAGAGAAATCCACGGTCTCAAAACGAAGCAAATCCGATACATACCGGCTGATGAATGCTTCTTTCGTTTCTATTGGCCATTGATATCGTTGAGCAAGTGCTTTTGCTTTGTCGTATTCGGCGGCAATGGGCTCATACCAGTCATCAAAAATTTCAATCATGATCTTTTTCGTTTTGGGCCTATCCTTTTTTATTACAAATTAGCCCGATCGGACGAATTGTTTTTTAGTAGATTCGATAAAATATTCAAAAAGGAGGCCGTTGATGCTAGATGCAAAGATCGTCGGCGCCGTCTTGCGGGAATATCGCAAATCGCGCGGGCTGACCCTATCGGTAACAAGCGGCCTGGCCGGAATGAGCGCCGCTCATTTATCGAAACTTGAACGGGGCGATAAGTTGGCAAATCTTGATTCCCTTTTCAAGATTGCTCATGCGCTGAACGTTCCACCCGGCGAAATTGTAGAAGAAATTGACCACAGAATAGAAAAGGAGCGCTCCCTATAACAAGGAAGCGCTCCTTTAATGTTACAAACCGGTTTTACCCCTCCAGATGCGCCCGGGCCTCCTTCAGCTTCTCGATAATGGCGATATGCTGGGGACAGATCGCTTCGCAGGCGCCGCATTCCACGCACCGGGCGGCGTCGGCCTGGCCCTCGATGAGCTTGGCATAGCGCTTGCGGTTGCCCTCCACATGGTCGAATACTGCCAGGTCGTTATACTGGGAGAAAATTTTGGGGATCTCCACGCCCTGGGGGCAGGGCTGGCAGTATTTGCAGTCGGTACAGCGCACGCGGATGCGGGCGTCATAGGCCTCGCGCACCTTGATGAAGAGTTCCTCCTCCTCGGTGCTGCAGCTGCCTGCCTCAGCCCCGTCAAAGATGCGAAGGTTATCTTCCAGCTGCTCCATGGTGCTGACGCCGGAAAGGATGACCGACACCTGGGGGAAATTATACATGAAGCGGAAGCCCCATTCAGCCGGAGAGCGTTTGACGGGCATCTCGTTGTAGAGCTTCGCAACCTCATCGGGCACGGTGGCCAGGGTGCCGCCCCGCAGCGGCTCCATAATGACGACGGCCATGCCCTTTTCAGCGGCGTAGCGCATGCCCTCGGCGGTGGCCTGCTCGTTGATGTCCAGGATGTTCAGCTGAATCTGGCACATATCGAAATCATAAAGATCCACCAGCTGCTTGAAGGCCTCCAGCTTATCGTGGAAGGAGAAAGCGGCAAAGCGGATCTTTCCCTCGGCCTTTTTGCGGTCCAGGAACTCCAGCACATGGTACTTCTTGATGGTCTCGATGGATCCGGCGTTCAGCGAATGCAGCAGGTATACGTCGATATAGTCGGTATTCAGCCGGCGCAGTTCCTCGTTGAAGATGGCTTCCAGATCGTCCTCGCAGGTGATCTTCCACATGGGCAGCTTGGTGGCGATCATGACCTTTTTGCGCAGCTCGCCGGAAAGCGCCTCGCCCACCACCGACTCGCTCTCCTCATTGTGATACACGTAGGCGGTATCAAAATAGTTGACGCCGCCCTCCGCCGCCCGGCGGATCATGGCGACCGCCTTGGGCCTGTCCACCTTTACCTGGCCTTCCCCGTCCGTATAGGTGGGCATCCGCATGCAGCCCATGCCAAAGGCGGAGACCTTAACGCCGGTTTTGCCGAATTGACGATATTGCATTCCCGTACCTCCCGATGCAAAAATTGACGGGCACTATGCCCATACGCTTTCATCTTCCCACATCGCGGCCCGCCTGTCAATTGATTCTTCCCATTTCTCCGCTTCATGGTATAATAAATGAAAAACCACAAGGATTCTGCCTCGGAAAGGAGTTTTCTCATGGCTAAAGTTATCGGCTCCCCCCTGCCCAATATCCCCTGGGAGGACAAGCCCGCCGCCTGCAAGGATGTGGTGTGGCGCTCCAGCCTGAACCCCATCGTACCCAAGGACGCCATCCCCTGCGCCAACTCCATCTTCAACAGCGCAGTCGTTCCCTTTGAAGGGGAATTTGCCGGCGTCTTCCGGGTGGACAACCGGGAACGCGAAATGCGCATCCATGCCGCCCATTCCAAGGACGGCGTGCACTGGGACATCCAGCCCGATCCCATTGACTGGCAGTGCGATATTCCCGAGATTGCAAACTTTGAATACGGCTATGATCCCCGGGTCTGCTGGCTGGAGGATCGCTACTGGGTCACCTGGTGCAATGGATACATGGGATATCCCACCATCGGCATGGCCTGGACGCTGGACTTTAAAACCTATCATCAAATTGAAAACAGCTACCTTCCCTTTAACCGCAACGGAGTGCTCTTCCCTCGGAAAATTAAAGGCAACTACGCCATGCTTTCCCGCCCCTCCGACAATGGGCATACCCCCTTTGGCGATATTTTCTATTCCGAATCGCCGGACCTGACCTTCTGGGGCAAGCACCGGCTGGTCATGCGGCCCACCGGCGGCTGGCAGTCCAAGAAGATTGGCGCAGGACCCATCCCGATCGAAACCGACGAGGGCTGGCTCATGATCTATCACGGCGTGCTCAATTCCTGCAACGGCTTTGTCTATTCCTTTGGCGCGGCCCTCTTGGATCTGGACGAGCCTTGGAAGGTCATCGTCCGCGGCGCGCCCTATCTCTTGCATCCCTCTGCTGACTATGAGCGCACCGGCGACGTGCCCAACGTGGCCTTCCCCTGCGCTGCGCTGGTGGACGCCCCCACCGACCGCATCACCCTCTATTACGGCGGCGCCGACACCGTCATCTGCATGGCGCACAGCTACGTGAACGACATTATCGATTATATTAAGGCCAATCCTGTGAAGTAGCGCCGAAACAGGCGCATCAAAAAGGCTGCCAATCTGGCAGCCTTTTTGATTCATCGATGCGTTTATGCCTGGGGGGAAGCCGCGCCCTTGGTCACGGAGATCGCCGTCACCTGGGCGGGATTGGATTTAGCGATCTGGCCGGAATAGACCACGGTAACGGTATCGTCCACCGCAGGCTGATCCATGCCCTCCATCAGCGTGCCCTGGGGGCAAACCACCTTGACCTTGCCTTCGGCGGTATCCTCGATCACAAAGGCATCGGCGTCCACCTCCGTGACTTTACCGCTCAGGGTCGGCAGCGTTTCCACAACCTCCACCGTGGTGGCGACCATGTTCTCCGGGGCGGTGGCGCCGGGGGTGGCTGAAGGCATGGGGGAGGCACTGGCGTCCGGCGACGCGCTGGGCGCGGCCGTTGTCGTCATCGCGCCTGCCACGCTGGTGGCGGCATCGCTCATATCAGTCGTATCGCTGGGCTCAGGCAGCACGCCCAGACCCATCTCCGGCGTAGCATAGCCCACAATGACCAGCTGGTTTTCCTTGAGCTCGTCCACCTTGGTCACGCCCACAAGCTGGGTGGAGGTATCCACCTTAATGGTGCAGGTGCCGTATTTTGGCACGTCGGATAGCGAGACGTTCTCGCCCTCCACCTTGGTAATTTTGCCGTGCAGGTAATGGGTCATATTGGCCGCTACGCCCGCCGTGGCGCTGGGTTCAGGGCTCGAGGCGTCGGTCGGCGCCATAGATGTGGTCGTCGTGGCGGTAGCCATCGGAGTAGGCGTGGTTGTGGTGGTGGGATTGTTCGTTGAGCAGGCCACCAGCGGCAGCGCGACGAGACAAACCAGCACCAAAGCCATGGTTATCTTTTTCATGATGGGTTGCACATCCTTTCGTCTTCGGGCCTTTTCATGAAGTCCCTAGCAAAAGGTTTCCCAAAAATGTTTTTTTCATGAGTGCTTGTCACGATTTGGCAAAACAAATTTTTTCGGCAGGAAAACAAGCCCGGCAGGTGGAATAGTTGCATAACGTTATTTGAAGGAAAGGAACGATTCATGTCTAATATCCGATTGATTGCCACTGACCTGGACGGTACGTTTTTCGATTCCAACTCCGGGATCATTCCCGCCAACGTAGCCGCCTTCCGCGACGCACAGGCCGCCGGGATCGCCGTGGCCATCTGTTCCGGACGCTGCCCCGTGGATATCCGCTATGTCCACCGCCAGATGAACCTGGATACCTGGATTATCGGCTTTAACGGCGCCATTGTGCGGGAGCCCGGCGCTCAGGCCGATATTTTCTGCCAGCCGCTGGCGCGTGATGCTCTGGAGCCGCTGCTGACTTTTCTGGAGGAAGATCAGGACGTTTACTATAATATGTGCACCGTAGGCCTGCGGTATTTGATGGCCCGCGGCCGTCATCGGGCGCGGGCTGAATCCGGCCGCTTGCATCTTGGGGCGCATGGCGTACAGACCCATTTTATCAAAAGCTGGCATGAGATCCCCGAAGCGGAACTGGACCGCTGCATGAAGGTGATTGCCAGCAGCCCTGACCGTTCCGAGGCCGAAAGGCTGAAGCGCGATGCCGCTCGGGCTGGATTCCCGCTCACCATCACATCCTCCTGGTGGAACAATATCGAGGTGGTGGCCCGGGGCGTGGACAAAGGCGTGGGCATCCAGCGGTTATGCCGACACCTAGGGATCTCCACCGCAGACGTAATGGTATTGGGAGATCAAAAAAACGATCTGCCCATGTTCCGGGTCGCCGGCTGGCCTGTAGCCATGGGCAACGGCGATGAGGCGGTCAAGACTGCCGCCCGGATCATTACCGCCTCCAATGACGAGGCCGGCGTGGCCCAAGCGGTACGGCGGTATGCCCTGATGCAGAGCTAGCGCAAGCGACTACAGGAAAGGAGTCCGCCATGTTTCTCTGCGCTCAATCGGTCTGGCTGGCCGGCTTGGAAGATGAAATGAATGTAACAGCCGCTTTTTCGCTGGAGACCGGGCCGTTGGAAGGCACTGTGCTGCAGGTGGCCGCCGCCGATTTCTACCGGCTGTGGGTGAACGGACGCTTTGCCGCCTTCGGACCTGCGCGCACCGCCCGGGGCTATGCCCGGGTGGACGTGATTGCCCTGGATGCATTTGACGGCGGCCCGCAGAACGAAATCGTCCTGGAGGTAGCCGGCTACCAATGCCGCAGCCTGTCCACGGTGAAGCAGCCGCCTTTCTTGCAGGCGGAGCTGCGCCGCGGCGGCCAAGCGCTCGCTTATACCGGCCGGGATTTTATTGGGCATCGCGTAAAAAGCCGGGTACAGCATGCCGAGCGCTATTCCTACCAGCGTCATTTCAGCGAGGTGTGGGATTTCCGCGGCGCAGCATCCCAGTGTTCCGGCTGCCCGCATCCCTGGACGTTGGTGGAGCGCCCGCTGAAGCTGCTGTGCCGGGCTGCGCCCTATCCCTGCTACAGCGCTCGGGGACTACCCGCCTGCCGGTCGGCCGGCCAGCTCCTCTATGACGCCACCCTGCCCTATCAGTCCGATAACTTCTCTGTGCCTATCTCAGAGCGCTGGGGCGGCTTCACGCCCGATGTGATTGAGCACTTTCCCTATCGGTGGATCCAGCAGTGCCGCCAGCAGCCGCAGCGCCATGATGCTGCCTTGCCGCTGCCCCTGAAGGCCGGGGATTATGCGCTTTTCGATTTTGGCCGCATCGAAGTAGGGTTCCTGCGGCTAGTGGTGGAAGCCGCCGCCGACAGCGAGATCATTGTCGCTTTCAGTGAATATTGCTCCGGCGATCTTTTTTCCTTCACCGATATGCATGTGCAGAATACGGTCGACTTCCTGCTGGCCGCTGGGCAGCGGCGGGAGGTGATGAGTTTTGAACCCTACAGCTTCCGTTTTGTGCTGGTGGCGGTGCGCCAGGGGGAGCTTCACCTGGAGGGCTTCGGCATGACCGCCTTTGAGCGGGATATGTCGGCTGCGCCTATGCCGGAGCTGAGCAGCCCCGCCTTGGACCGGATCTACCGGGGCGCCCTGCGTACCTTTGCCCATAACGCGCTGGATCTGTATACCGATTGTCCCTCCCGCGAGCGGGCCGGTTGGCTGTGCGACTCCTACTTTACCGGCCGGACCGAATACGCGCTCTTTGGCTGCACGCCCACGGAGGACGCCTTTTTGGAAAACTATGCCCTTTACCCCCAGGGGGAAGGGCTCCCGGAGGGTGCGCTGCCTATGTGCTATCCTTCCGATATCCCGGATGATGGAAAGTTCATCCCCCAGTGGACCATGTGGTACATCCTGGAGGTGGAGGAATACGTTCACAACCGCAATCACGAGGAGCAGGCCGGCCGCTTCCGCAGCAGCGTATACCGTCTGCTGGACTTCTACCGGCGCTACGAGAACGAAGACGGCCTGCTGGAGCGCCTGCCCTCCTGGAATTTTGTCGAATGGAGCCAGGCCAACGACTGGACCCAGGACATCAATTACCCGACCAATTTTCTCTATGCCCAGGCGCTGGAATGCGCCGGCCGCCTATATGCAGATGAGGACTGCCTGAAACGCAGCGCCCGGGTGCGTGCTACAGCGCTGGCTCAGTCTTTCGATGGCCGCTATTTCCTGGACCACGCCCAGCGAGATGCCGCCGGAAAGCTGCGCGTCGCCGGCGATATTTCGGAAATCGGGCAATACTACGCCGTCCTCTTCGGCGGATTGGATCTTAGCGCCCCCCGCTATCAACGGCTGCGCCAAAGCATCACCGGGGATTTCGCGCCCGGCAGCGCTGCCCGCGATCCCCGAATCGTGCCGGTCAACGCCTTTATCGGCGTGTACCTAAGGCTGGAAACGCTATACCGTATGGGCGAATATGCGCTTATGCTGCGCGATATTGAGGACTTTTTCGGCCAAATGGAAGCCTATACCGGTACGCTATGGGAAAACCGGGATTTCCATGGCAGCTATGACCATGGTTTCGCTTCCTATGTGGCTTCGCTGCTCATCGCCGCGCATCCTGGCCCGCACGCATCCCCCGCCCGGCATAGCCCGGATGCCTTTTAACCGGCATGGCCCTGCGTTTGGGGCAACATACAGCGCGCTGGCACAATCCGGTGGACAGAAAGGCTCGTTGCGCGCTTCCTGCAGGCAAGCGGCCGTTTGATCCCTCGTTCCGATGCCTGGTCTTTATCAATGTAGGCTTGATAAACGCGGCAATCTGCTGCCGGCGGTTTTCAGAATAAGAAAAAATGCCCGCCTTCTTTGGCGGGCAGGCGGCTGGCAAACGCCTTGGGGCGGTTGTCAGCCGCTTTCTGTTTGGGGAATTGCATACTTGCTTTAGTGCTGCCGAATCTGAGGCATCACGCGCTCTACGTCCACATAATATTTTCGCTCGTCATACCGGTCCAGATAAACCGGCACCTGCGCCCCTGCCGTCAGGCCGGGGTGATAGGGCAGCATCTCGCTGCGATATTCGTGAAGCACGCCGTCGCGCAGGATACGGCAGATAACACGATAGGGGCAGCGGCCGTTAACCTGCACGTTGTGCTGCCGCACCACATCCACCACATCCGCCATTTCATAGTAGCCTTCCCGCATCAGCCGCTCCTTCAGCCGCTGCTTTTTCTTCTGATTCAGCAGGAAGCCGCCGCCAATGCTCCCGAATACCAGGATCTGGACCCCCAGCACCAGGGCAACGATCAGCCTGGCCTCCCGCTGCTCCACCAGCATCATCACCGCCAGCAAAGCAACGGCCTCCAAACCTGCAACGGAAGCAAATACAACGCCCAATAACTTGATTGGATTACGCATCACAGCATCCGCTCCTTATCTTGCCACGGCATCCTTTGTTCCTTTTCTTCACCATAGTTGGCTAAAAGCCCTCCAAAACCTGCTTTTTCGTATATTCATCCACCGCGAAAGCTTCGGCATACCGCGTGCGGGCCAGGCAGCCCCGCAGGGCCATGAGGTGCTCATAATACTCCTTATACCGGAAAGACGGGCTATGCACGGCAAACCAATGCTTTTCGATGGCCTTCTGCCACAGATCAAAGCCCTGCGGCGAAACCTTGACATAGGTATAGGGGATAAATCCCTCGGCGTCCTCCCAATTTTCAGCATAATAGGGCCCGGCGGCAAAGTGGGCCGGCAGTTCCCGCTCAAAGGACGCAAGGCCCGCATAGAATTGGGCGTCCTTGACGATACGGTGCGTCAGCTCATGGTCCTTGTGCATGGAGTGCTTCCAGTGGGTTAAAAGCGCGCATGGCTTATATTTTCGGATCAAATCGGCCAGCATAAAGCGCACGGCTTCCGTGTCGGGCAGCTCGCCGTCGGCATAGGGAAAAACCACGCTTTCCCCATCCAGCATCTCAGCAAATTCCCGGGCCTCCCGCTCCTTCTGGATCCGATACGCCGCCACGCTTACACCCGGCGGATTGCCCTTCTCACCGCCGGTCAGGGCCACGGTCACCGCCTTATACCCCTCAAGCGACAGGCTGGCCAGCACCCCGCCGCAGGTGAGCTCCGCGTCTCCGACATGGCCGCCGATGGCCATGATGCATTTTTGCTCCATCTCAACCCTCCTTGCGCATGTCGGCCCATACCCGCACAATCTTGAACCCCGCAGCCTCATAGATATTCCGCGCAGGATTATTCTCCCCGGTAAAAAGCGTCATATATCCGGCGCCCTGCTGCTTCAATCCCCGGCATAGGGCGGCGAACAGCGCCTTTCCGGCGCCAAGGCCCCGGTAGTCGGGGTGGATACCGATCCCCGCAAAGTAACCCCGTCCACTGGGCTGCACGGCCAGCGGGCCGGTAAAACCTGCCACGCGCCCTTGATGGACCACCACCAACAGCGGGTCGCCCCCGTCCGGCCGGTGAACGTTTTCCAGCACACGCTGACGCCAGTCTTCATTGCCTAAAGCATCCATGAGCTCGGCCAGGCCCTGGTGGGCCTTCGGATCATAGTAGGTGATCTCAATGCCCCGTTGAGACAAAACTGCCAGCCGCTGCGCCAAGGCCGCCGGATACTCATACTGCCCCAAGGGGAGGTAATAAGCGTTCTGCATGGCGAAATCCCGGTAGCCCCGGTTTTTAAAGAATAGATACGCGCCGCTGGCCACATCGACGCCCGGAGCGTTGGGGTGGTCGTGTCCTGCTGTGCCTGGAATGATCCAGGTGAGATTCGCTGGGTTAAAGAACACGATTTCCAACTTTTCCGGTTGCCCTTCGGGCTGACTCGTCAGTTCCTCCTCCAGCCAAGACAGCAACCTCGTTCCCCATCCCTGGCGGCGCAGCGGCGCATCGACTGCGATAAAGCTGATATACGCCTTACCGGCCAGCGGCATAGACACGCCGCTGGCTAGGCCGGCGATTCGCCCTTCTTCCGTTTCCAGCAGCGCCGTATGCCGCCTCGCTTGGGGCAGACTACGCCAGAAGGCACCTTCAAAAGCCGCTTCATCCAGCTGCTTGTACAAGAGGGCGTCGTCTTGAATTAGACGGTTGACCCACTGACGAGCCTGAGATATGTGCTCTTGATCCAGGGAAATCATACGCATGATGGCCTCCATCTGCCGCGATCAGCCCGCGGCCGGCTAGTCCCACGGATTCCAATTTGGGTTTATGGGGTTCACATAGCCCTGCACCTCGGTATCCCGCCAACGGCTCAGCAGAGCCGCCAGCTCCTCGACCCGGCCAGGCTCCCGTTCAGCCAGATTCACCGTTTCTGAGGGATCATCCCGCAGGTTATAGAGCTGATACGTACCCCGGCTTTCAAACTGCTCAATCAGTTTATAATCCCCCATCCGCATGGCGCACCCGGGCGTACCGCCTTGGTTGGAGTAATGGGGGTAATGCCAGAAAATGGGGCCTCGATCCAGGTGCTCACCGGACAAAAGCGGCATGATGGATACGCCGTCCACATGCTGCTCCGGGCGAAGCGGCAACCCTGCCGCTTCCAAGAGCGTAGGATAGAAATCCGGCGTGGTAAAATAATCACGGCAAAGGGAGCCCGGCTGCACCCGTCCAGGCCAACGGATCACGCAGGGCTCCCGCAGGCCGCCTTCTTCCAGCCACCCTTTACCCTCGCGCAGGGGGAAATTGCAGGTGGGCGAGCCCTCCGCCGTGGAAAGGCCGCCGTTATCGGACGTAAAGAGGACAAGCGTATCTTCCCAAAGGCCCAGGCGATCCAAGGCTTCGAGGATCCGACCGACGTTCTCATCCAGCTTTTCTACCATAGCCGCATAGACCGGATTGGACTGGAGCATTCTGCGCTGGATATGGCGGTCGCGCAGATGCTCCACCGAAAACCGTTCCCCCTCCGCCATGGGGTCGATCCGGTCAAGACCCATCCTCCGCGCTTTACGGCGGTATTTTTCCACCAGGGCTTCCGGCGCCTGAAGGGGAATATGAACCAGATAAAACCACAGGTTCAGAAAGAAGGGCCGGCCGGCGTCCCGCTGCTCCATCAGGCGGATCGCCTCATCGGTCAGCCAGTCGTCCAAGTATTGGCCTTCGGGGCCATTGGGCACGCCGGGTATATTCCACGGCGAAAAATAGCCCTCGATGGGGCTGCCCCAGTGGCTTCCGCCCACATTCACATCAAAGCCATGAGCGCTTGTAATCGCATCCCCGTCGCCCAGGTGCCACTTGCCCACATGCCAAGTCTGATAGCCGCCGGCCGCCAGAGCTTGCGCCAGGGTGAATTCCTCCTCCGGCAAATGATCCACATAGGGCGCGTCAGCCAAGCGTCCGGCCGGGAAGTCAGGGCGCGTCCAGTCGATCCAGTTGGTGACGCCCACCCGGGCGGGATATTTCCCCGTCAGCAGGCTGGCCCGGGTAGGCGAACACACCGGGCAGGAGGCATAGCACTGGGAGAACAGCATTCCCTGCGCGGCCAAGCGGTCGATATGGGGCGTCTCATAAAAGGATGAGCCCGTTACCCCCAGATCCTTATAGCCCATATCGTCCACCAGCATCAGCAGTATATTGGGTTGATTCATAAATTCTCCCCCTTTACGCAGCAACTTTACCATTATTGAACCACATCCGCCGTGCACTGTCAACAAAGCTGGGGCTGTCTGGAACTAATCCAGGAGACCGCCGTCTATTAAGTTGCCTAATCAAATTAGGAAATAGGAAAGCAACAGGCCCACCTGCCTGTAAGGAAGGAGTCTATCATGAAAAAATCTATTGCCACGGTTGCTCTAGGCCTCGCTGTGATGATGCTGGCCCTGCTGGCCGGCTGCTCGTCCCAGCCCCAGGTGAAGGATGTCCCCGTTGAAGAAATCGCCGCCAAGGTGATTCCCGAAGAGCTTAAAAACACGATGATGGAGTCGGACGAGGCCATCGTGTCCGAGGCCACCGGCCTGGATCTAAGCCTGATTGAAGAAGGCAAGTATTACGATCCCATGATGAACGTCCGCGTCTTTACCTGCTATATCGCAAAGGTGAAAAACGCTTCCGATGTGGAGACGGTAAAAGCCGGATTTGAGAAGCGCCTTAAAGCCCAGCAGGACGCCTTTGCCCAGTATCTGCCCGACCAGTATGAGCTGGCGCTCAAAGGGCAGGTTGTGTCCCAAGGGAATTACGTCATGCTGGCTATCCTGGAAGATACGCCGGCGGCGGTGAGCGCCTTTCAGGATATGCTGAAGTAGGCCCTATGCTTCCCCCTTCCCGGTATGATACACTGGAAGGGGATTTTTTTATTTCCTTATGAATCGATGAATGCTGGAAAGGCGGGTCATCATGGTCTTTTCCTCCGTGCCCTTTTTGTTCTATTTTTTCCCTGCGGTCATGATCGGGTACTTTTTGTGCCCCCGGCGGATGCGCAATGGTCTGCTGTTCGTCGTATCGCTCGTGTTCTACGCTTGGGGCGAACCGGTCTATGTGGTGCTGATGCTGTTTTCTGCGCTGGTGGATTATTCCCACGGGCTGCTGCTGGAACGGTTGGACCAGCGGCCGACGGCCCGCCGCTGGGTGCTGGCCAGCTCTTGTATCATCAATCTGGGGCTGCTCGGATTTTTCAAATACACCGATTTTCTCATCGGCAGCCTCAATGCGGCGCTGGGTCTCTCCCTGCCGCTCATCAACCTGCCGCTTCCCATCGGGATTTCTTTCTATACCTTCCAAACCATGAGCTATACCATCGACGTGTACTGGCGTAAATGTCCGGCGCAGCATAACTTCATTAGCTTTGGCTGCTATGTGGCGATGTTCCCGCAGCTCATTGCAGGTCCCATCGTCCGTTATATCACCGTGGCTCAGGAACTGGATAACCGCCGGGAAACCCGGGAGGGCGTTGTGCGGGGCATGATGGATTTCACCCTGGGGTTGGCCAAAAAGGTGCTTTTGGCCAACAACATTGGTGCCCTGTGGGAACTTGTCAAAGCGCAGCCGATCGCATCGCTCCCGGCGCTGACCGCTTGGCTGGGTATGCTAGCCTTCGCTTTTCAGATTTTCTTTGATTTCGCCGGCTACTCGCAGATGGCCATCGGCCTGGGGCGCATGTTCGGCTTTACCTTCCCGGAGAATTTCCGGTATCCCTATATCGCGACGTCGGTCACCGATTTCTGGCGCAGATGGCATATCACCCTTTCCACCTGGTTCCGAGAATATCTTTATATTCCCCTGGGCGGTAACCGCTGCGGCCGGGCCAAGCAGATTCGGAACCTTATGATCGTCTGGGCGGCGACCGGCATCTGGCACGGGGCCAGCTGGAACTTCCTTGTCTGGGGGCTTTACTTCGGCGTCATCCTCATTTTGGAAAAATTTCTTCTCGGCCCTTTGCTCGAACGGCTGCCCCGATGGGTAAGCTGGGGCTATACCATGTTGGCCGTTGTGATTGGGTGGTGCTTCTTCAGCTTTGATGCGCTGGGCGACGGCGCACTGTACCTAACGCGGCTAGTGGGCCTGGGCGGAGGGGCAGACCGTTTTTCCCTCTACGCTCTGACGAGCTATTGGCCGCTTCTCTTGCTGCTGGCGCTGTGCTCCACGCCGCTGCCTGCCAGGCTCTGCGCCTGGCTGAAGGCGCGCCTGCCCCGGCTGTATCCCTGGCTGGCCCTGGCGGCTTGTCTGGCGGGTCTTTTGATCTGCCTGGGCTATGTGGTAGATTCCAGCTATAACCCCTTCCTTTACTTCCGCTTTTAAGGAGGCCCTTCATGGTCAGCAAGCGTTACCTGAACATTTGTATCATTCTGTTCGCCGCCATTTTTGTGCTGCTGCCGGCCCTGTCGCTGATCACGCCCCAGCGTGATTTCTCTGAACTGGAAAACCGCGTGCTTCAGGGGTGGCCCAGCTTTTCCGTGTCCAAGCTTTTTTCCGGGGAATGGATTCCTCAGCTAGAGGAAATGATGAACGACCAGTGCTTTGGCCGTGACGGCTGGGTGCGCCTAAAGGCTACCTGCGATGCCCTGTTGGGTAAAAAGGATATTGGCGGCGCCTATTTGGGCGGTGATGGATGGCTTTTTGAAAAGCGCGACATGCCCGATCCGAAGCAGTTGGAAAAAAATTGCGGCTATGTGGCCGGTTTCGCGCAGTGGGCGGGCGAACAGGGAATCCGCACTGCCTTTTTGCCGGCCTACAGCGCCGCCACCTATTATCCGGAGCACTTGCCCAGCTATGCCGCCGTAGCCGACGAGCGGGCAATCGCCGCCGCGCTCACGGGGATCGAGTTGCTGGATCCCTATGAAGCAACTTACGCCCACCGGGATGAGCCTATCTATTTTAAAACCGACCACCATTGGACCCAGCAAGGCGCATACTGGGCCTATCGCACCTTTGCGGAAGGGATGGGTTTTGACCCGCTTCCCTGGGCAGATGTATCGGTAAGTCCCACCCCCTTTTATGGTACGCTCTATTCCCGCGCCCCCCTGCCCTGGATCCAGGGAGACACGCTTTCCTATAGGGAAACAGCGCCGGTGGAGGACGTTTATTACGACGGCGTTTCCTCCGGCGATACCAGCCCCTATAAGCTGCAAAACCTTGCAAAAAAAGATCAGTATACCGTGTTTTTGGACGGCAATCACGTCACTCAGGATATTCGTACCGGGAACCATACCGGCCGCACGCTGGCTGTGATGAAGGATTCCTTTGCGCACGCGCTGGCTCCGCTGCTGGCCGCGCATTATGACCGGGTTATTCTGATTGACCTGCGGTATTTCAGCCAGCCTGTACGGCCCTACCTTCTTGAGCAGGGGGTTACGGACGTGCTCATCAGCTATAACATGAGTTGGTTTGCCGGCGATACCAACATCGTACGGCTGACGCGATAAGGAGGAAAGCGCCATGAAAAACCGAAAAGTGATCCTCATTATGACTGATTCACAGCGATGGGATATGCTGGGCTGCTACCGGGATACCGGGCTTCAAACACCCAACCTGGACCGCCTAGCCGCCCAGGGGCGCCGCTTTGAACGGGCTTATGACGTACAGCCCGTTTGCCAGCCGGCCCGGGCGGGCATCTTTACCGGGCAGTATCCGCACAGCTGCTGCAGCTGGTCCAATTCTATGGGCATCGCCGACAATACCCATACGATCGGCCAGCGTCTGGCCGATCAAGGCGTTCATACCGCCTATATTGGGAAATGGCACCTGGACGGAAGCGATTATTTCGGCCTGGGCCGATGCCCTGCAGGCTGGGATCCGGATTACTGGTATGACATGCGGAACTACTTGGATGAGCTGACGCCCGATGACCGAGCCCGCTCCCGAAGGTCCTCCACCATGGAGGACGGCGGTATTGACGATTCCTTTACCTACGGGCACCGCTGCACAAACCGGGCCATTGACTTTCTTCGGGCGCATCACGACGAGGACTTTTTCCTGGCGCTATCCTATGACGAGCCTCACGGCCCCTTCCTCTGTCCGGAGCCCTATGCCCATATGTACCAGCATTACGCCTTCCCAAAGGATCCCAGCGTCGATGATGATCTTTCCGGCAAGCCCGATTATCAACGCGTATGGGCTGGCCACGCCTTAGAGGAAGATACCCGCGATTTGCGGTTGGAGGCACCTTATTTTTTCGGGTGCAATAGCTATGTCGACGCGCTGATCGGCCGAGTGCTTGCGGCAGCCGATGCGTATGCGCCGGATTCCCTTATCATCTATACTTCCGATCACGGCGACATGCTCCACGCGCACCGCCTGACCGGCAAGGGTCCGGCCGCCTACGATGAAATTACCCGCGTGCCTCTCATCATCCGGGGTCCCGGGATCGAGCCCGGCATCGTCGACCCGCATCCGGTCTCTCACCTGAATCTCGCACCCACCATCATGGAGTGGATGGGACTAACGGTTCCAAAGGTCTTCGATGGGAAGAGCATCCTGCCAGAGCTTTGGGATCCTGGCATCCGCTGCAATGAATATGTGTTCACAGAATTCGGCCGCTATGAAGTAGACCACGACGGTTTCGGCGGCTTCCAGCCCATGCGCAGCGTTTTCGATGGGCGCTATAAGCTGGCTGTCCATCTGCTTTCCACCGATGAGCTTTATGATCTTCAGACGGATCCCTATGAGTGCGCCAACCTGATCGGCAGCTGCACCCATACCCAGATACGCAACCGGCTGCACGATGCGCTGCTGGCCGAGATGAACCGCACCCGCGACCCCTTCCGGGGCTATTATTGGGCACGCCGCGCTTGGCGCAGCGATGCGCCCTCCGCATCCTGGGCCTATACCGGCATGACGCGGCAGCGGGAAGACGAGGACTATGAGCCGCGCCAGCTGGACTATGAAACGGGGCTTTCCATGGAATCTGCCGTCCGTCTGAAATAGCGCGCGGCCATGGGGGGCTGCGGGCGCCGCTGACGCAAGTTTGTGCTTTTCATCCTGCCGGAGAAGTCGTATAATAGAGGATGGACGTTTCGTCCTCTAATCATTTTTTCGGTATCTTACCAACAAGGAGACCCTCACCCATGATGCTGCTGATCGTTAACCCCGTTGCCGGCCACGGCAAAGCGATGCGCCTAGCCGATAAAGCATCTTCCCTGCTGGGAAATTGCCGTACCGTCTATACCAACGCACCTGGACACGCTACCGAGCTGGCCCGGGAAGCGGCAAGGTCGGGCGCCTATGAGGCTGTCGTCGCCATGGGCGGCGACGGCACGGTATCGGAAACGGCGGCCGGACTCCGGGATACAGAGGTGCCGCTGGGTATACTGCCCGCCGGGACGGGCAACGACACCTGCCGCGGATATGGCATTCCGCTGGGGCTGGAGCCGGCGGTGGAAGCGCTCCGGCAGGGCCGTCAGGGCCGGGTGGACATTCTTCGGGTGAACGGGCGCATTTTTCTTAATATCATGTCGGTAGGCTTCGACGCGCAGGTGGTTAAGGCCGCTCAGCAATACAAAAGTTTCGGCAGCGTCAGCTATGCCATGGGCGTCTATGCGGCGCTTACCCGTTACCGGTATACCGAGCTGACGCTCACGGTGGACGGCGCGGTTCAGCAGGGGCGATATTTTCTTGTGGCCGCCGGCTGCGGCACCCATTATGGCGGCGGTATGAACGTGCTCCCCATGGCCGACCCTTGCGATGGGCTGCTGGATCTTTGCACCATTGAACCTGTATCCACCGGCACCGTCCTGCGGCTGCTTCCGCGGTTTATGAAGGGCCAGCATCCCTGCTATGATTTCGTCCATTTTTCCCGCGCGCGCCATATCGTCATCAAGGCCGGCGGGGCCGAAGGCTTTGATCTGAATGCCGACGGTGAAATACAGCCCGGCCAGCGCCGGGTTGAGATCTCAGTGCTTCCCAAGGGTCAGCTTGTGATCCTGCCAGAAGCGCGCTAAGGAGGTACCTCATGCTTGAAACGATTTCCAACCAGCTGCATCATGCCCGCTGGATCGCCCTGCCCGACGCTGTCGCGGAATCGCTTCCCCGCCGGTCCGTATCCACCTATTTCCGGCTTGCCTTCACCTTGCCCGAGGATCGGCTCGTCACCGTCCGGGTGTCGGCAGCCGACCGTTACCGGCTCTATGTAAATGGCCAATCCATGCATGCCGGGCCGGCCAAAGGTGACCGCTGGAATCATTTCTACGATACGCTTCAGCTGCCCCTGCTGGCCGGGGAGAATATCCTGCTGGCCCGGGTCATGTGGTATGCTCCGCTGGAGCGTACCGTTGATCATAACCAGGTTAACGGGCCTACCAGCGTTATGTCCTTCCAGCACGAGCCGCTCTTCTTCCTGGAGAGCGTGGGCGAGGGGCTGGATCTTTCCACCGGCCATGCCGCCTGGCAGGCCTTCTGGGATCGCGCCACCGAACTCATCAGCTGCCCCGCAGCCTGGCAGGGCGGCGGTGTAGAGCAGTATGACGGCGCCTTGGCCTGCTGCGACTGGGCCACCACCGGCGGTAAGGACTGGCCGGCGGCTGCCGTACGCTTTAGCAGCAGTATCAATCCTTTCGGGGAGATCTCGCCTTTGATCCTCAAGGAGCGCCCCATTCCTTCCCTATACCAGCGGCCTTTATCCCCTATCCGGACACAGCCCACACGCCCGGGAGAAGAAGGGTTGTCCTTTGCCGACGGCGTGGCGACCGTGCCCGCCGGCCATGTGCAGGCGCTGGAGCTGGCCTTTGACGTGCTCTACACCGCTTATATTAAGCTTCGCATTCAAAGCGGCCGCGGTAAAGTACGGCTGATCTATGCGGAAAGCTATGTGGATGAAAACGGCGCCAAGGGGGTGCGCGACGACGCCACCGGCCACTTGACCGGCACGACCGACGTGATCCTAGCCGCCGGCACGCCTTTAGCCTGGGATAGCTTCTGGTTCCGGACCTTCCGCTTTATCCGTGTGGAGGTGGAGGCCGAGACCGATCTCACCTTGGCTATGCCTGCCTTTTTAGAGACGGATTATCCCCTCCCCGTCTCCACCTTGCCCACGCTGACGCCCGATTGGGCCGATCAGCTGTGGCGCATCTCGTTGCGTACGCTGAACCGCTGCATGCACGAAACCTATGAGGACTGCCCCTATTATGAGCAGCTTCAATATACCATGGACACGCGGTTGGAGATGCTCTTTACCTATGCGGTCGGCGGCGATACGCGGATGGCCCGCCGAACGCTGTGGGATTTTCATTGCTCCCAGCTGCCTGACGGCATATTGCAGTCCCGCTACCCCTCCCAGTATCCACAGGTGATCCCGGTATTCAGCCTGCATTGGATCTTCATGCTGGAGGACTACTATACGCAGACCGGCGACGCCGCGCTTATTAAGCAGTACCGCGCTACCATGGACGGTGTACTGGATTACTTTGACCGCCATATTGGCAGCAGCGGCTTGGTGGAGCACCTGGGTTACTGGGATTTCGGGGACTGGACGCCCCAATGGGAAGATCGGCGCGGGGTGCCTTTCGCCGTGGATGCCGGCCCTTGCACGATGCATAACCTGTGCTATGTCCAAGCGCTGCAGGCCGCGGCTCGCATGGCCTCGCCCATGGGCCGCCCTGCGTTGGCCGCCGACTATACATCCCGGGCTCAGGCCATCCTTGCGGGCGTTCAATCCCAGTGCTACGACGCTGCCCGCGGATTGTTCCGCGAAGGTCCGGCGGTGGATGAATATACCCAGCATGCCCAGATTCTTGCGATTCTGACCGGCCTTGTATCCGGCGGCGAAGCCCGGGCGCTCATGGAGCGCACCTTGGCCGACTCCAGTCTGATTCCCTGCTCCTTCCCCTGGATGTTCAATCTCATCCGGGCACTGGAGGCCGTCGGCCTATACGAGCGCGCTGACGGCATCATTTGGTCCGTGTATCGCGATATGCTCAAGGATCACCTGACCACGGTGCCGGAACGTCCTTTCTTGGTGCGCAGCGATTGTCATGCCTGGAGCGCCCTTGTGCTCTATGAGCTGCCGCGAAAATGGCTGGGCGTCCATCCCGGCCAGCCTGGTTGGACGGAGATTCGCATCACGCCGGTTCCCTGCGGCCTGTCCCAGTGTGCTGGCCAGGTCTGCACGCCCAAGGGCAGTGTCGAGGTCTCCTGGCTGATAAAGGACGGCCGCTATAGCCTGAGCTTCACCGCGCCCAGCGTGCCTGTGCGGGTCTATCTGCCCGATGGCCGGGGCTTCTACTTCCCCGATGGCGGCAGCCATATCGTAGAATAGCCATGATCACGCTTCGCAGCGATCCGTGCAGCAACGGCTAAACCGGTGCTGTCCGTACGCGGTTGAGTTACGCTTCCCCGGGCGTCACTTGACGCTCCTCGATATTCCGGCGCGCCCCTACGCTTTGCACGCGCCGGAATACCCGATGGGCAGAAGGGCGCGGTTGGTTGGCTGCGGGCACATCGGAGGTAATGTTTACCTAAAATGCGCCCGGCGATATACGGGGTGCATCAATCGATGCGCTTCTCCCCGTCGGGGCGGCGCTGCGCCGTATCACCGCTTAATGTGCGATCGCATTCATCGGATTATGGCCCCTAAAAACGGATTCCCTTGAACTGGTTTGCCCGTTGGACGGGACCTTGAAGAAGGGTTTGAGCCGTTACCCTTGGGCGGTGAAATCAAAACCACCCATTGAGCAGTTGGTTTGAACAGGCCCGATAAGGGGCTAGCACCTGTGGCAGCACCCTAAAAGGTAACTGAAAAGGCTGACACACTTTCACCACGAGCCGCCCCCCTACTCGGGGGGCGCTTTTTATGCTTTTCCGCCTTCTCTGCAGTGAATGGGTCTACAATGCTTTCTAGCTCAACTGGTCGTTGACTCCATCGCCTTGCAGTGGAGTACGTATGTATGCCCGTATGGCACCTTCGGATTTTCCTCCTATCTTAACGTGATATTCTCTGCACCAGCAATGTGGATTTCCATACTGGTCGTTTAGGTTCGCGTGTTTGTTAGGAAAGCGGGGCCGGCACGACGAAAGTCATGCCGGCCCCGTTGGCTTGCCGCAGGCTTTATTCCACGAACCGAAACCTTGTGATGGCTGCGCGGTTTCGCACGCAGCCTACGCCAGCTTCCAGTCCTGGCTTTGGGTCTGCAGCTGTACCATGCGGGCATAGATGCCCTTTTTCTGGATGAGGCTGTCCGGGGTTCCCTGTTCCGCCACCGTACCGCCGTCCAGCACCACGATTTTGTCCGCCCCCGCTACCGTGCGCATCCGGTGGGCGATGACCAGCACCGTCTTATCGCGAATCAGGCGGGATAGGGCCGCTTGAATCAGCGTCTCATTTTCTACATCCAGGGATGCGGTCGCCTCATCCAGGAGAATAATGGGGGCGTTCTTAAGAAAGGCCCGGGCAATGGAAATCCGCTGGCGTTCGCCTCCGGAAAGCGTGCAGCCGTTCTCCCCGATTTTGCTATTGTATTGATCCGGCAGCCTTTGGGCAAATTCATCCACATGAGCCAGCCGTGCGGCGGCCATCACCTCTTCGTCGGTGGCGTCCTTATTGCCGATGCGAATATTCTCCAGGATGGTGTTGTCGAACAGCATCACATCCTGAAACACGATGGAGTATAGCGAAAGCAGCGCCTCCGGATCAATTTGGGATATGTCCATTCCGCCTACGGTAATTCTGCCTTTATCCGGATCCCAAAAGCGAGCGGCCAACCGGGATACGGTTGTCTTTCCGCCGCCCGAGGGCCCCACCAGCGCAGTCACCTCTCCCTGTTTCGCCGTAAAGGATACGTCCTTCAGCACGGTTTCCCCGGTGTTGTAGGCGAATTTCACATGGTCAAAAGCAATATCATAACCCCGGTTTGTCAGCCGGCTTTCGCCCTGTTGAATGGGATGGTCGAGAATCTCGTTCATCCGGGCGATATTCGTGCGGGTGCTGATGACGGCCGCCAAGTTCTGCAGCGCGCCCTGGAGCGGATCGTACAGGCGCGAGACGACCAGCAGGAATAAAAAGAAGGTCAAAACGTCCAGCCTTCCCTGGATCAGCAGGATCGATCCTGCCAACGCTACGGTGGCGATACCCAGCTTCAGGATGAGGGAAGCGCTTACCACAAAGGCCGCCAGGCCGAATTCATTGATTATGGAACGCCGCTCTACCGCCCGAATCTTTCTTTTCAGTCCCTCCAAATAGTCGCCTTCGGCGTTATTGGCCTTCAGATCCCGCACCGTTTCAAGGCACTCCTGGATGCCGTCCGCGCAGGCCATCTTTGCGTCCATCGCCTTTTGATTCATCCGCTGCTGCACCTTGGCGGAAAAGGCCACGATAGCAAAGGAAACGGGCATTACCCACAGGGCCGCCAAAGCCATCCGCCAGTCATAGAAGAAGAGGCTCACGGCAACCAGCAGCGTGGACAAAATGGATCCGGCCAGCTCCGGTATAAAGTGTGAGAAACTCTGTTCCAGGAAGGCGGAATCCGCCATGATGGTGCTGGTTAAATCGGCAAGATCCTTCTTGCCGAAAAAGGACAGCGGAATCTTTCGCAGCCGCTCCGCCAGCGAAATCCGGCGCACGCCGCTTTCCACATAGGTGGCAAAATAGGTGGCGTTGTATTGAATATATGTTGTCAGCAGAATCAGGCCTACGCATATTGCGCAGCCAGCCCCATAAAACGCAGCCCTGCTGCCGGTTATGCTGCCGGCCATCATATCGCTGACCAGCGTGTATAGAAGCCCCACCGGAACCATGAAGGAGAGATTCTGCAGCACACAGGCCAAACAGCCCTTGATGAGGTCCTTGGCCCCCTGCTCGGATAACGCATACCGTTTTTTCAGCCGCTCAATCATGCCGCTATGCCTCCTTTGAAACCTTCCACTGGATGGAGGTCTGATAATTCTTCCACATTTTGCTGAAAATACCTTCCTGCGCCAGTAGTTCCCGGCTGGTGCCCCTTTCAACGATGGCCCCATCCTTCACTACATAGATGGTGTCCACATCCGCCACCGTAGAAAGCCGGTGGGCAATCATCAGCACCGTCTTCCCTCGGGATAGGTTGGAAAAGGCCGCTTGTACCTTGGATTCGTTATCGGGGTCGGCAAAGGCCGTCGCCTCATCCAGAATGATGATCGGCGCATTTTTCAGCATCACCCGTGCAATGGCAATCCGTTGCTGCTCCCCGCCGGAGAGATAGACGCCTTTTGCACCTACCACGGTATTCACGCCCTGGGGTAGCTTTTCCAAGATGTCGGCGCACTGGGCGTGCTCCAGCGCAGCCATAATTTCTTCCCTGCTGGCGTTCGGCCTGCCCATCCGCACGTTGTCCAGGATGGATGCCTTGATGAGGCGGCTATTCTGAAATACAAAGGACACCGTATCCATCAGCGTTTCTTTGGGAATTCTTCTCACGTCAACGCCGCCGATCTCGACCGTTCCGCTCTGGGGGTCATAAAATCGGGAAATCAGGTTTGCCAACGTGGTCTTGCCGCCGCCGGAGGGCCCGACAAAGGCCACGCGCTTTCCGGCGGGGATGTGCAAAGAAATGTCCCGGATCGCATCGGTTTCCCCATCATAGCTAAAGCGAACATGGCTGAGGGTAATGGAGGCATCCTTCGGCAGTTGGGGCCGCTGGGGCTCCTCTAAGGGTTTGAGGTTAAGCACGCTATCCATGCGCTTTAGCGCGTCATCCACGATCATGGCGTTTTCGCTTTGGAACATGATCTTGGTCAGCGTAACGGAGATAATGGGCGTGATGATGATATAGAAAATCAGGTTCAGCAAAAATTCTGTTGTCACGCCCTGCCGGGTAATCCACAGCGCACCACCGATCAAAAAAGCGAATACGCCATTGATGGCGGCTGTATAGAGCATCATCGGTGTGCGAAGCTCCTTGGTATAGGCGATCACCCATTTCTGATACCGGTCAATCGATCCCTTAAACTTCTTGAAGGAAAAGATCGTCTGGCCAAAGGTCTTGACCACCGGCATACCCCGGATATACTCCACCGCCTCATTGGACATATCATCCAGGGCGTTCTGATACTCCGTCATTTTCTGCTGCATCCTTGGGCCTGTCATGGCCATCATAATTAGGAATCCCAACAGCACCGGGATAAGGCTTAGCATCCCCAGCCGCCAATCGAAGGCGATTAGCAGCGCCAGTAGCCCGCAGGGCGTGGCGATGGCTCCAGCCCGATCCGGAAGCTGATGCGCCAGGTAAGTTTCCGTGGCTGCGCTGGATTCATTGACGATCTTGCGTAACTTACCGCTGCCAAAGGACTCCGCCGCGCCAAGGGGAAGGCGGATAATGTGCTCCATGGCTGCAATTCTCAGATTGGTCGCAATGCGGAAAGCGCCCATATGGGAGCACATCAGCCCCGCAATATAAACTAGCATGGCAATTACCGCAAACAATACGGCCATCCATCCGTCGTGTATCAGGTTCTGCGTTTCTTCAAAGCGAGGCGCCGTCTCCAGCACCTGCTTCATTACCCGCCAGATATACACATACGGGATCAAGGCTAACAGCGCGCTGGCGGCGGACAGCCCCCACGAGGCATAACTCAGGTATTTGTAGCGGCCGGCATACCCAAGCAGTCGCGAAAGATTGGATTGCTTTTTCAACCAAATTCCCCCTTCTTTGTTGCATTCTTTGATCAAGGCGCGTTCAGCTGCCCCTCAATCCGGCTAATTGTTAGTTACAACTAACTTTTGCGGTAAAAAACAAGGCATTACTGCCCCATGATTTTCATCCAGCCCGCCGTATAAAAAGTCCGCATCTCATGCAGATAGTTCTCTGCGTCCGGCAGCGGCATTTCATGAATCACCAGCTCAAAAAAGGTATGAAACATACCGGTGACGAGGATATGTTCCAGCCGAGGATCGATCCGCGGAGAAGGGCGGCCCAATTCCGCTAAAACCTCTTGGTAGGCGTGGGTCGCTTCCAGTTCAATCTTCACCATCTCATCGATCAGCCCTGCAAATGCCGTCCCTTCAGAGCAACATAGGATTAGCTTAAAGGCTTCTAGATTGCGATAGGCATAATGCAGCATATCGAACATGCATAGCCCGGAAACCTCCTCCATGGCCTCCGGCTGCAATTGATGAGGGAGCTCGGCAAATTCTCGCTGGGCCGCTTTGAAGCGGTCGAGAAAATAGGTGTAATGCGATCCTACCAGAGCCTCAAAAAGCGCCTCCTTGCTCTTATAATAGCCATAGAAAGCGCCCGTGGTCATGCCGACAGATTTTACGATGCTTCGCAGCGAGGCCCGTTGAAAACCTTTCTCCAAGAATTCCGCCTGAGCTGCCTGGTGAATCCGTTCCAAGGTAGTATAGCTATCAGCCGCCATTTGACGCTCCTTTATAACACCGTTATATATCACTGTTATATTGTAACTAGCGCCTCCTCGCTTGTCAAGATGGAAAAGGGGCAAATTCAAAACTATCTTGGCAAGCTTACGGTGGCCCTCCATCCGGGCGCGCAAAAGCGCCATGGATATTCATCCCATAGCGCCTTTCTTTCCTCATATGCTTTTTTCGTATATCGCTACCGGCGAACCATCAGCCGGTCCATCTGCTGGGCAAGTTTCAATTTCCAGCAGATCAACATCCCGGCCACTGCGCCTACCGCTGCCTGCAGAATCTGATAGGGTAGCTTTAGGACCGCATATTCCGGCGTGCTATAAATAAAAGCCCGGCCCAGCGAATATCCCACCACCATAATGACCGCGCCAAGGGCCACACCTATACCGGAGGCCAGCACCGGCCGCTTTTTCAGCGTGTAGTGGGCAATAAGCGAAATTACCACCGCCTGCAGGCCATGGGTGACCAGGGATACAAACATGGGGGTGGGATAAAAAAACAGATCGCCCAGAAAGGCGCCTACGCCGCCCACCATAAAGGCCGCCAAGGGATCCAGCAGGATGGCCGCCGTGCAGATAATCACGTCGTTGAGATACAGATGCCCGCCCGGCACCGGAATGCCGAAGGAGCTCATCACCACATTCAGCGCCATGAACAGCGCCGTCACGCAGATCCACCGCGTAGTATACTGGATTTTTGTGCTCTGAGACAATACAATCGCGCTCCTTTTCTTTACAAAACCGATATTTTCAGTATAATCAAATTTGGTATGATGGAAATAATCAGTTAGGAGAATTTTTATAATATCAGATGATGTACCATGTGGAGACAAGCGCAGCCCAACCCGCCTATATGCAGCTTTATTTCCAACTTCGGGAGGACGTGATTCGGGGACTTTACCCCTGGGGCACCAAGCTGCCATCCAAGCGGTTCCTCGCGGCTGAAGCCGGCGTCAGTGTCATTACCGTGGAGCATGCTTATGGCATTCTGTGTGAAGAGGGCTATCTTCAGCCCCGGGAGCGCAGCGGCTTCTACGTCATCTATCGGCAGTCGGATTGCGTTCCCGTCGCTCTGCCCCAGGCGCCCCTCCCGCCTTCGCCGCCTGCTTCGGGCAGCGAAGATGCTTTCCCCTTCGGCGTACTGGCCAAAACCATGCGCCGCGTCCTAAGCGACTATGGACAGCGCATCCTCATGAAACCGCCCAACAGCGGATGCCCTCAGCTGCGGGAGGCCATTTGCCGCTATTTAGCCCGCAGCCGGGGCATCATAGTGGAGCCGCGGCAGGTGGTGATCGGCTCTGGCGCCGAATATCTTTACAGCCTCATCGTGCAGCTGCTGGGGAAAGATCGTATTTACGCCCTGGAGCGCCCCTGTTATGATAAGATCCGCCGCGTTTATCTGGCTAATGGCGCTTCCTGCGACATGCTGCGCATGGGGGCGGATGGTATCCTCAGCGAAGAGCTTGCCCGAACGCAAGCCACGGTGCTGCATGTTACTCCCTTTAACAGCTATCCCAGCCGGATCACTGCCAGCGCATCCAAGCGCACAGAATATCTCCGATGGGCCCAGCGGAAAGGCGCAATGATCGTGGAGGATGATTTTGATTCGGAATTTACCCTATCGACCAAAGCTGCGGATACGCTTTTCTCGCTGGAGCCGGAGCGCACGGTTATCTATCTAAACACGTTTTCCCAGACCATCGCGCCCTCCATGCGCGCAGGCTATATGGTGCTGCCCGCCCAATGGGTAGATCCCTTTGAAAAGGCGCTGGGTTTTTATTCCTGCACGGTGCCGGTCTTTGAGCAGTACGTGCTATCTGAGCTCATCAACAGCGGCGATTTTGAGCGGCATATCAATCGTGTCCGCCGGGCCCGGCGGCGCCGGCAGCGGATCCAGCCAGCCGAATAAGCCGAAACGGGCGGCATATCGCGGCCGGCTGACGGCCTTTTCAGGGCATTGGCGGTTCACCATCTTCTACTTCCTACATTGCTTGCCGTCTTGAGCTCCGGTAGGATAAAATCCACTCACAAACGGAGAATATTAATCCAAGCGAATTGGGCGGTGTGGAATATTTTCAAGCCCAATTTTCTTTTTTCCAACTTTGCCGCAAATTGCCTGCAAGCCATCCCTCCCTTTCTACAGGCGGCGCGGAAAGGGGCAATATATCGCTCCATATGCGCCGGCAGCCTCCTATGCAGCGGCCTTTTCCATTCCCTTGCCGTGTTGGCCGTCTTATTTTCCAGGTTCCGCTTTTTCCTTGATTACGCCGAAGGATAAGCATGCCGGAAAAGGCAGCGTTTACACAAAAAAATAGGCGACATGCTGCGATGAATCGCATCATACCGCCTATTCTTTTTATTGTCTTGTTTTATAAGTCGCCGCCGCTTCTCCCGAACGATCTGCGAATGCCCGCGCGCTAGCGCAGCGTCTTTCCCACACGGGGATGCCGGTCAAAACAGGCCGGTAATCACACCGTCCGCATCCACATCGATGCTGTTGGCAGCGGGAATCTTGGGCAGACCGGGCATGGTTAGGATCGAGCCGGTTAATGCCACCAGGAATCCTGCACCGGTCGAAGGAACTACATCCCGTACCGAAAGCGTGAAGCCTTCAGGCCTGGCCAGCAGCTTGGGATTATCCGAAAGGGAATATTGGGTTTTGGCCACGCAGATGGGCCATTTATCCATGCCCAAGGCCGATAGCTTTTCAATCGAGGCCAGCGCTTTTTCGGAGAACGAAACGTCCTTAGCCCCATAAACCCGTTGGGCCAGATGGGTGATCTTCTGGCACACCGGCTCCTCCAGGTCATAGAAGAACTGGAGCGTGGGCGCGGGGCCTTCCACAGCCTCCAACACGGCCTCGGCCAGTTGCACGGATCCGGCGCCGCCGTCAGCCCAAGCCGTCGAGATGCAGGCCTTCACGCCTTTGGCCTCGCAGGCATCGGCAATCAGCTTCCAATCCTCCGGGGTGTCGGTCACAAACCCATTGATGGCCACCACCACCGGCAGGCCCGCCGCCTGCATATTCTCAATATGCTTCTCCAGGTTCGGCAGTCCGGCAGCCAAATCGCCGCCGCCATGCTGCATCAAAGCGCGCACCGTAGCCACCACCACTGCTGCCGAGGGCTTCAGTCCGGCCATGCGGCACTTGATATCGATGAACTTCTCCGCGCCAAGGTCCGCGCCGAAGCCCGCCTCGGTAATCACGTAATCCCCCAGCTTAAGGGCCATACGGGTAGCGATCACCGAATTACATCCATGGGCAATATTGGCGAAGGGGCCGCCGTGGATCAATACGGGGGTGTTTTCCAGCGTCTGCACGAGGTTCGGAGCCAACGCATCCCGCAGCAGCGCAGCCATGGCGCCTTCGGCGTGCAAGTCGCCCGCCGTAACCGGGGCCCCGTCCACGGTATAACCGACTAGGATCCGCGCGCAGCGAGCCTTAAGATCCATGAGGTCGCGGGAGAGGCAGAATGTAGCCATCACCTCGCTGGCAGCCGTAATCTGGAAGCCATCCTTGCGGGGGACGCCGCCCTTTTTCCCGCCCAAGCCATCCTCGATCGCCCGCAGCTGGCGGTCGTTCATATCCATACAGCGCTTAAACAAAACACGCTCCGGATCGATTTTCAACTCGTTGCCTTGGAAGATATGGTTATCCAGCATAGCCGCCAGCAGGTTGTTGGCTGCCGTGATGGCGTGCAGGTCCCCGGTGAAATGCAGATTCAGGTCTTCCATCGGCACCACCTGGGCATACCCACCGCCGGCAGCTCCGCCTTTTACGCCGAATACCGGCCCCAGCGACGGCTCCCGCAGGGCCAGCACCGTCTTTTTGCCCAGCCGGTGCAGCGCGTCGCCCAGGCCGACGGTCATGGTCGTCTTGCCTTCGCCCGCGGGCGTGGGGTTAATCGCCGTCACCAGCACCAGCTTAGCGTCGGGCTTGTCCTTAAGCCGGTCCATCACCTTCAGGGAAAGCTTTGCCTTATACCGCCCGTAGCTTTCCACCTCCTGGGGCTCGAGCCCCAGCCGCCCGGCCACGTCCTCAATGGGGTCCATCTTGGCCTGGCGCGCAATATCAATATCGGTATTTGCCACGATATACCTCCTCCTACAAAAAGGGCGCGGCGGCCTGCGCCGCTTTACGCCCTCTATGCTTTTTTATGGTCTGTGCATCATTTGATAGACCGGGGCCCGCAGAAATTCTTCGCAGCCCTTGGTCAAAAGCTCCGGGAAGTCCTCGTTCTCGTATTCCACGGTCATCAGCGCCTCATCCTGGATGCTGATACCCGCGCAGCACAGCCGCGATACGCACTCCACCATCTTGTCCATACCGGTAAGCTTCAGGTGCGTAGCGACCATGACGAACTTCTTCAGGTCATCGGTCACCATCACATAATAATCCGCCGGCAGAGCCACCGTATAGTCGTCGGGATTTAGCTCCTCGCCCGGCTCCAGCGTCTGGGCGAATTCATCCATCTGCTCGGGCTCAAGCCTCACAAAGCTCGGGTCGTAGAGCGAGGTATGAAGGCGCTGGATCACCACCAGCTTACCTTTCTGCAGCCCGCCGCCTGCTAAAGGTACGGTGGCCACCACATCATCCATTTCCTCCAGCTGGCGCTCGGATTTAATCAGAGAGTATTCATATAGCTCGTACCGGGTTTCCAGGTTGCGGACCATCTCACGGATCATCCGGCCCGGAAGAATGCGCTCCTGGGGCGCTTCAATCTCCAGGATATGCTCCTGGGTAGAGATGCGGTAATCGCATCGTGTTGCCATGGGCTTTCCTCCATTTCTGCTTGCGCTGCGGCGCTTGTCACTTTATGTCTATGATACACGATCATCCCCGGCTGTCAAGGCCGCGCGCACGGCGCTATAGGGCAAAAAATGCCCAATTACGCTGCCACTGGACGCAGCCGCCTACCGGCGCCTGAATCTTCAAAAAGGCCTCGGCAGAAACCACATGGGCCTTCCCCCATAGGGACATCCGTTCGATGGGCCCGCCTCCGGTTTCCCGCAGGCCCACGCCTGCCCGCCGTGAAAGCAGCCGCCAGCGCTCCTGGGGCGCGCCGGCCGCGCCCAACCCGAAGAAGAACACTTCAGGGGATGCGGTAAAGCGCAAAGTGTGTCCCTCTACGGTAAGATAATCCCCTTTCACCTGATCCAGTTCCAGCATAGGAGGCAGCGTCAGCTCATAGCCGCCATCGCCCAGCTCCAGCCCGTCGATCAGCATGAAATTGTGGTTGTATTCGTAGGTTAAAATGTCCTTTTCGCCCGTGTTAACCAAGGTTGTCGTCATCATAAGGGCATCGTCTTGAAGCCGAATATCCTTGATCATGGTCATGGCGTATCCCTGGCAAATTGGCTGCTGGGTGAGGATAACGGCATGATCCGCCTCGGCCTCAACCCAGTGAAAACAGGGTTGCGCAATGGGGTAAGGATGCATGAACGAATAACCGCCGGGCAGATCGTTAACCAACGTCCCCACGCCGAACTTCACGAAGCGCGAGCCGAGTTCGCCTTCATGAAAGGTTTCCGCTTCGCTGCCGCGCATCTCGCTGATCATGCCGACGCCGTCAGTGGTTTCGCCTTCCACCCCGGCCGGCAGCTCCACCGAGGTGAAGCGGTGCCCCTGCCAGCAGATCTCGTCCAGCACGCCCGCGTGATCGAAGCGCGCCCCATTATACACCGCGCCGGGCCGGCACAGCGATACGTTCAGCGAGCCGTGTCTCAGGTGGATCCGGTCGTGCTCCATCCTATTGCTCCAATCCGGCCTGCATCAGGCGCTGGCTGCGCCGGATGAATTGCGCCAACTCCGAAGGATCCATAAACCCGCCGGCCAGACGGGCCAAATCATATACCTGCAGCAGCAGCTCGTCATTGCCCGAGCCGTCGCGTTCTGCCTTGGCCAGCGCCTGCACCACAGGGCTTGCCGCGTTAAAGACAACCTCCTGCTGAGATTTCATCATCCCCTTGAACATATCGGCGTCGCCCATAGCGTTCATCTGCATCATCTCCTGCCAGCGGCGGGACTGCTCGTTGAGCTGGATCACCGCGGCGGTATCGGCGTCAGCCAGATATTCTAAGCGCACTTTCAGCTGCTCCTGCCCGGTAGCCCGGCGCAGCCCAGCCTCCAGGGCCGTCTGGTCGGAGAGATCCACCGTGCCCTCACCTTTAAGCACATCGGGCAGCTCCGCGTCCACGCGAGCAAAGCGCACGCCTTCATGCTTGGACTCGATCATGGAAATAAACGGCGCGTCTAGCGGCGAATCCATCACCAGCGCCTGGATCCCCTTATCCTTGAATAGCGTCAGCGCCGAGGCCTGCGCCTCTTCGTGGTTGGCATAATAAACTTTGTTCTCGTAGAGCGATTTACCCTTTTCCAGATATTCCTCCAGCGTGGTAAAGCCGCCGCCAGCCAGCGGATATAGCAAAGTATCCTTCACTCGGTCGTAGAACTTCTCATCCTTTAAGCAGGCGTACTCCACAAACACACGGATGTCATTCCAGTACTTTTCATATTCTTCCCGCTGGTTGTTGAACATCCCTACCAGCTTATCGGCCACCTTGCGGGCGATGTAGGCAGGGATCTTCTGCACCTCGCGATCCTGCTGTAGGGCGGAACGCGATACGTTCAGGGGCAGATCCGGGCAATCCACCGCGCCGCGCAGCATCATCAAGTAGTCCGGAATAACTTCCTGAACGTTGTCCGCTACAAACACCTGGTTGTTATACAGCTTGATCTTACCCTCCAGCGTCTGCATCTGGTGGGAGATCTTGGGGAAGTACAGCACGCCGCGGATCCGGATGGGGAAATCGGCGTTCAAATGCACCCAGAAAAGCGGCTCCTCAAAATCGGTAAAAAGCTTGTGATAGAAGGCTTTATATTCCTCGTCGGTGACCTCTGAAGCAGGGCGGGTCCATAGCGGCTGCGTATCGTTTACCGGCTCAGGTACCTTTAGTTCATGGCCGGAATGGACATGCTCATGGCCGCATTCGCAGGTATGCTCCTCGCCTTCTGCGTGTTCATGGCCGCACTCGCAGGTATGCTCCTCACCCTCTGCATGCTCGTGGCCGCATTCGCAGGTATGCTCCTCACCCTCTGCGTGTTCATGGCCGCATTCGCAGGTCTCCTGCTGCCCCTTCAGCTTACCGTCCTCATCAATCTCATAAACATAGATGGGGTAGGGTAAAAAGCCGCAGTATTTGATGAGCGTTTCCTTCACCCGGGGAGCGTTGAGGAATTCCTCGGAGTCTTCGTCCAGATATAGGGTGACAGTGGTTCCCCTGGCCTGTTTGGGCAGCTCCTCCATGGTGTATTGGGTATCGCCTTCACACTGCCAGCGCACAGCCGGCGCATCCTGGTAGGACTGGGTTTCCACCTCTACCTTTTTGGCCGCCATAAAGGCGGAATAGAAGCCGAGGCCAAAGTGGCCGATAATCTGGCCGCCTTCATCGCTTTTATACTTCTCCAAAAACTCTGCCGCCGATGAAAAGGCTACGGTATTCAGATAGCGGCGGACCTCGTCTGCGGTCATGCCGATGCCGTTATCCGTGAAGGACAAGGCGCCTTTTTGGGCGTCCACCGTCACAACTACCTCATAGTCCTCGCCGTCGTCCTCGGCCTCGCCCAAGCTAACCAGTCGCTTATGCTTGGTGATGGCATCCACGCCGTTTGAAACCAATTCGCGGATGAAGATCTCGCGATCCGTATAGAGCCAGCGCTTTAAAATGGGAAAAATGTTTTCGGAATGGATGGACATCTGTCCAACTTCTTGTGCCATGAATCATCCCTCCAAAGTATGCATGATAAACCGTATGCCGCCGGCCCGTATTGGGCCGGCGGCATAAAAATTTTCGCCGTTGATTATGCCTCCGTTACGATGACCGCCGTAAAGACCAGGTCTTCCTCGCCGGTGTTGGCCACCGCATGGGTCGCCCCGCCGCCGGTCAGTACCACGTCTCCCGGGCCCACGGGCTTGTCCTCTCCGTTGTCCTCCACCCGGCCTTCTCCGGCATGGAAGACAAAGATCTCCGTTTCCCCTTCATGGGCATGGCTGCCGATGGAGCAGCCCTGTTTCAGCGTAATTACGCCAGCCAGCCGCGTGTGAGCCGGAAGCAGCTCCGTCGGAACCGTATCCAGCACCGCTGCGCCGTCGCCGCCGCGCATGTGCTCGCGCAGTTCATGAGTTCTTTGACTTGCGCATACCTTCATGTCCGAAGCCTCCTTATTCGCTTAGGTTGCGATGATAAATGATCTTTAAGCCATCCATGGCCAAATAAGGATCGATATGGTCGATCATGTGAGGCGAACCTTCAGCCACCATGCGGGCCATGCCGCCCGTCGCCACCACCTTAACGTGTTCCTCTCCCATCTCCTGGCTCATCTTGCGCACCAGGCGCTCTACCGCGCCGATGTATCCGTTAATCAGGCCGGACTGCATGTTCTCCACCGTATTCTTCCCGATCACCTTAGGCGGCTTCTTCAGCTCGATGGTCGGCAGCTTGGAGGTCTGACTCACCAGGGATTCCAGCGATATTTTCAGGCCCGGCATAATCGCGCCGCCTAAAAACTCGCCTTTTGCCGACACCGCGCCGAAGGTTGTCGCAGTGCCGAAGTCAATGACGATGCAGGGACCGCCATACTTTTCCAGCGCCCCCACCGCCGTGGTAATGCGGTCGGAGCCCACCTCGCGGGGATTATCGTAGCGAATGGCCATGCCTGTCTTAATCCCCGGGCCTACAAAAAGCGGCTCGCAGGAAAAGAAGGTATGGCACATGGATTGCAGCGTATAGTTCAACGAGGGCACCACCGAAGAGATGATGACGCCGTCCACTTGGCTGCGTGAAAGGCCGGCATATTGGAAAATCCCCTCGATCTGCAAGCCGTATTCGTCGCTGGTTTTGCGCACGTCGGTGGCCAGACGCGCATATTGGATCCGGGCGTCTCCATCGTAGATGCCAATCTTGATGTTGGAGTTGCCGGTGTCTAGGGTTAATATCATGTTATCCGTGTCCTCTTTTCAGCGGGGCGGGGCCCCGTTGGCTTTCTTTAGGATGCTCGGCCGCTGGAGGCGGCGCGTTTATGCTGCCCCCGGGCCACTAGCGGCCGCAGGGCCCGCTCCAGCGCCACGGTCACCACAATAGCGATGACAAGCTCGCATATGCCGTTGGCCGAGATCACCACACCCATCGCCGATTTGATCGCCGTCCATACCTGGTTGTCCACAGCGCCCACGGCACCGCGCCAGGTCATCAGCCCCACGACCAGAATGGTGTTGGTCAGCGTACCGGCCGCCGCCGCGATTCCCGCCGCCCAGGAGCGGTTGATCCTCCGGGAAAGGCCACGGAATACGCCGGCCGCTACCAGGCCGATGAGGATCCGAGGCAGGATAGAGATCTCTGGCCGAAGGAAAAAGGGCGAGGACAGATTCGGCGATAAAAGAGCCGAAAGTAGGCTGGTTATGCCCATGACCAAACCCAGGATGCCGCCAAAGAGCGGGCCCTCCAGCACCGCCCCCAGGATCACCGGAATATGCAGCGTGGTGGCGCTGATGGGGCCAAAGGTGGGGAAGCCAATGATATGCAACGGGGATCCGGGAAAGCCCAAGGCCAGGATAACCGCCGCAAACACGGACAAAAGGACCAATCTACGGGTGGATGTGCGAATATTCATTTTTACCTCCGCTTCCGGTTCTCTTATAGAGATACCAGTCGAAAAAAAGATGAAGAAAAACCTGTCCGGCTCACGCTGGATGCCGGCAGGGTTATTATAGCAAACTTGCCCGCCCGATTCAACCGCAAACGTACTGTACGCAGCGGGAATCTTGTGGTATGATAAAGTGAAATTCTAATGAAAAGAAGGGGGCGTGCGAGCCCTGGAAAAGATCAATCAAACCTTGGCAAAGGCTGGCGAAGCGCTCCTCGCTTGGCTTCCCGGCGCGGCTTGGAAGCTGCTGGAAATTCTGCTTGCGCTATTGATCTCTTGGGTATTATACAGGCTGCTGAAACGGAGCATTATCGGCATTATCCGCCGCTTGAACGCGAACCGCGCGATTCCTACCAGCGAACGCAAGCTCAACACCATATGCAACCTCTCGCTTCTTTTGCTTCGGGTGCTCATTGTTTTTTTTGCGATCGTCGCGGTCTTTAATCTGCTGGGGCTCACCGGTGTGCTGACGAGCGTCGTAGCCACCGCGGGGGTAGGCGGCCTGCTCATCGCTTTCGGCGCTCAAAGCATCGTGAAGGATTTCATTGCCGGGCTGCTTTTAACTATGGAGGATCAAATCACGCTGGGCGATTTCGTGGAGGTAAACGGCATTTCCGGCACCGTAGAAGGGCTGACCATCCGTACCGTGCAGATTCGCGGCTTCCGGGGCGAACTATATACCATCCACGCCGGCAGCATCACCATGGTCACCAATTATTCGCGGAACAGCCGCCTTTCTGAACAGGACGCCTTGGCGGTGGCGGATGTTTGCATTCCCAAGGAGGCCCATATCCCGCTCGCCATCTCCGCCGTCGCCGATGAAGCAAACCGGTGGGCCCAAAGGCACCCGGACATTGTACACGGATCGCCCACGGTCTTGGGCGCAACCAAGATGAGCGATTTGGGCGTAATCATACGCGTTACATGCAAAGTGGAAAAATCAGCCCATTCCCAGGCCGAACTTGAATTGCGCGCACAGCTTGAGCAGCGGCTTAACGCAGACGGCACGCATATACTCAAACCAGAACCAGAGAATTCGCCTGAAAGATAAAGGAGTAGTTAGAGCCATGCAATACGACCTGCACGATCGTGTTAAAATGCGCAAAACCCATCCCTGTGGCAGCGACGAATGGGAGATCATCCGGGTAGGCGCTGATATTAAAATTAAATGCGCCGGCTGCGGGCGTATCGTGATGATGGACCGGAGCGTATTTGATAAGCGCTTGCGCAAGGTCCTGGAAAAGGGAGGGCCGGATGAGCAACACTAACGCCCGCTCCGGCGGCCGCCATACCCGCCGCCCCGAAACGAACCCCAAACGCGAGCTGCTGGAATGGTGCCTGGCCCTGGCCATCGCCCTGGCGATCGGTCTGGCGCTGCATTTTCTCGTTTTTCAGCTGATCCAGGTGGAGGGCCCTTCCATGCAGCCCACCCTGCATACCGGCCAGCGCATGTTCTGTACGCCGGCTACTTACCTTCTGCGTAAGCCTGTTCGGGGCGAAATCGTCATCACCGCCTACCCCAACCGGGAGGGGGATAATTTCGTCAAGCGCGTCGTAGCCCTGGAAGGAGAAACCGTCGCTATCCATGACGGAGCCGTATATATCAACGGCGTTCGCCTGAACGAACCCTATATTAAGGGCGAAATTCAATATGAGATGGAGGAAATCACAGTGGAAGAGGGGCACGTTTTTGTGCTGGGCGATAACCGCAACGATTCCTCCGACTCCCACGATCCGAGGATCGGCGCGCTGCCTCTATCCATGCTTAAGGGGAAAGTCCACGCCATCGTCTGGCCGCTTAATGAATTTTCCCTTCTGCCCACGCCTGAATACAACGATCTTACCCCATAGGAGGTTGCCATGGCCTGGATGAACGGCGCGCAGGCTGTCGTAAAGGTATTGACCGATCAAGGGGTGGACCGCGTCTTCGGCCTTCCCGGAGGCGCGGTCCTTTCTCTTTACGATGCGCTGCGGTCAAGCAGTATCGCCCATACGCTGGTGCGGCATGAAGCCGCCGCAGCCCATGCAGCTTCCGGATACGCCCGGGCTACCGGGAAGGTAGGCGTCTGTATCGCTACCTCCGGCCCCGGCGCCACCAACCTTCTGACGGGTATCGCTACGGCCAATATGGATTCCGTACCGCTCGTGGCCATTACCGGCCAGGTGCCCAGCCGCCTTATCGGCCGTGATGTATTTCAGGAAGTCGACATGACGGGGGCCGCCGCCCCCTTTGCCAAACATGTGATGCAGGCCCGCAGCGCCGCGGCGCTGCCGCGTATGATGAAGGAAGCCCTCCACATCGCCGCAACAGGCCGGCCCGGGGCGGTGGTGGTGGATATTCCTTCCGATGTGGCGGCAGATGAAGCCAATATGGATTTTTCTCAGGGGCCGCAGTTGCCCGGATACCGTCCGGTTTTCGGGGGCCATCCCCTGCAGATTAAGCGTATACGATCCGCGCTGGCCCAGGCCCGCCGCCCTCTGATTCTGGCAGGGGGCGGTGTGGTGTCCGCCGGCGCTTGGGAGCCGCTACGGGCGCTGGCCGAAAATTTGGGCGCGCCGGTCGCGCTTACCATGATGGGGCTGGGGGCATTTCCTGCCAGCCACCCGCTTTGCCTGGGTCTGACCGGCATGCACGGCGCGCGCCGGGCCATGCAGGCGCTGGCTCAGGCCGATCTTGTGCTGGTAGCCGGAGCCCGGCTGGGGGACCGCGGCCGGGTGGAGCATACGCTGCGGCCCGGTACGGTGCTGATCCATATGGATGCGGATCCGGCTGAAATTGGCAAAACGCTCCGTACCGATATCCCTGTGGTAGGCGATATCGGCGCCATTCTCCAGGCGCTATTGGACAAGCCTGCCCCGCCTCGAAGCCCTTGGGCTTTCCCCGGGCCCGAGCGCAGCGAGCATCCTGCGGCCCGCCTGATGGAGCGCCTCGCGTCGCTTCTGCCGCCGGAAACCATCGTCACCACCGACGTAGGTCAGCATCAGCTCTGGGCTGCGCGCTACCTGCCCATCGAACGGCCCCGCAGCTTTATTACCAGCGGCGGTTTAGGCACCATGGGCTACGGTCTGCCCGCCGCCATCGGTGCATCTTTGGGGACGGGGCAGCCAGCGCTCGTCATTACCGGCGACGGTTCTTTTCAGATGCACCTCCCCGAGTTGGCTACGCTGGCAGCCAGCGGCGCTCAGGTGAAGCTCCTTTTGCTGGATAACGGCTCGCTGGGCCTGGTGCGGGAGCTGCAGGATGAGCATCAAGGCGGCCGCCATTTCGGCGTCTCCCTGGCAGGCAATCCTGATTTCTGCGCACTGGCGCAGGCCTATGGGCTGGCCGCGCGTTCGGCGTCCATGGAGGATTTGGAATCTCTGAGATGGCTGACCGGACAGCAGGGCTGCGCGCTGCTGCGCCTTACCGTCCCCCGGGAGCTGGACGCCCAATCCATTCAGGAGGTATAGCATGCGCCATACGCTATCGGTCGTCGTCGTTAACTCTCCCGGCGTACTGACCCGGGTATCGGGGCTTTTCGCCCGACGCGGATATAATATTGAATCGCTTACCGTGTCGGCCACGCAGCGCAGCGATATTTCCCGCATGACCATCGTCGTTGAGGGGGATCCCGCCGTATTGGAGCAGATGGTTAAGCAGCTGAATAAGCTCATCGACGTCATCAAGGTATGGGATATCACCGATACGGCCCTGTCCCGAGAGCTGGCTCTTATTAAAGTCGCCTGCGGAGCCGCCGTCCGCAGCCAGCTGCTGGAGATATGCCGGGTTTATCGGGCCAGCATAGTCGATTTAAGCCCAGAGTACATGATCCTGCAAATTACCGGCACCAGCCAAAAGGTGGATGCGTTGGAGGATCTTCTGGAAGATTACGGCATCGTCGAGCTGGTACGCACCGGTTCTGTGGCCCTAGAGCGCGGTGCCAACCGGCGGATGCAGCTGTAATGCCCGCCGTGGATCGGCCAAGAAAACAGAAAAGGAAAATCCAGGATGCAGCTGATTGACGTCTACGACTTTGACCGCACCATTTTCAAGTATGATACCTATACGGAATTCTTTCGCTATGTCTGCACCCGCCACCATCCCTGGATGTGGGTGCTGGTCATTTTCCCGCTGGTGGGCTTTTTGCTGATGCTGCTGATGCCTTGGGATGTGCGCCTGGGCAAAACGATTACCTTCATCCCTATACGGCTCATGAATGCGCCCCGCCTTATGGGGGAATTCTGGGAAGAAATGGCCCGGCGCGGGTGGATTGCGCCTTGGTTTAAGCCGACGGAAAACGATGTGCCCGTAGTGATCTGCACGGCGTCGCCTCGATTCATGGTAGAACCCCTGCTGCAAGGGGCATTGCAGGTGAATTGCCTGCTAGCTACCGAGCTTGATCCCCGCACCCTACGCTTTACCGGCCGCAACAACCGGGGCGCGGAAAAGGCGCGCCGCATCCGCGCCCGCTTTCCCGGCTGCCAGGTGCGCATTGCTGGCAGCGATTCGGTCAATCATGACCGTGCCCTGCTGAAAATGGCGCTGCAACCCACCCTTGTCCGTAATTTCGAGCGGCTTGCGCTCGACCCCGAAAAGCTATGATGGATCAATTTTCCCGAAGCCGCCTGCTGCTGGGGCAGGCCGGTGTGGATAAGCTTTTATCCAGCCATGTCATGATTCTTGGTCTGGGCGGCGTGGGGGGCTACGCTGCTGAAGCGCTGGCCCGTTCCGGCGTAGGCCGGATGACGCTGGTGGATCACGACCAAGTTACGTTGACCAATCTGAACCGGCAAATTATTGCGACCCATGATACGCTGGGCCAAAAAAAGGTCGACGCGATGGCCGAGCGCCTGCGCAGCATTCGCCCTGATCTAAAACTGACCCTGGCGGACCAGTTCTTCCTGCCCGGCCAGCCCCTACCCGCTCTTTATGAGGCCGATTATGTGGTGGATGCCATCGATACGGTGGCAGCTAAGGTAGAGCTGGCCTGCCGCTGCCAGGCTGCCGGCATTCCCTTAATCTCCGCTATGGGGTGTGGTAATAAGCTCAGCCCTATGGGCTTTATGGTTGCCGACCTTTTCGACACTCAGGGCTGTCCGCTCTGCCGTGCCATGCGCCGGGAGCTGCGTAAGCGGAACCTGACGAATCTTAAGGTGGTCTATTCTCCTGAGCCGCCGGCTCGCCGTGAGGAGCCGGTAGATGGGATAGATGACGCAGGCGGTAAGCGCTCGGTTGCCGGTAGCCTGCCCTATGTGGTGGGCGCCGCCGGGTTGATCCTGGCCTGGCAGGTGGTGACGGATCTAACCTATGGCCTGCGGCCCTGATGGATACGCGCAAAGAATGTCAACAAAATTCATAATCCTCGCTTCAAGGTATTGCTGAGTGCCGGTCACTTCATGGTTCGATGGCCGTCGCCTGCCGATGCAGCGCGGCTCATTGACTGCGACTTGCCTACCGCACTGCATGCTCATGGCAGCGGCGCCCATGCCGGCCGGCGCCGGCCCTTTTATATTGGCGTGATTAATTGGGGCGGTTTTTTCTTGCTCCAGCATGGGGTTCGACGGCGCGCTTATCCCGAAAGCCACCATGTTGCCTCGTATCCCGGAGATCTGCACAAGCTTTCGCGGCTGAGCATGGTTCGCCGCCTGGCCGATAAGATACCGTGAATTGCTCTTGATAGTATCATTCACCGATACCCAAAAACGCGCTTATGCATGAGCATAAGCGCGTTTTTTCTTTCCTTAAGACCCGGTACCGTCGTCTCGCCTGCTAGCTTCCGGTCGAGGTATAGTGGGCCACGCCCCGCCTCCATAGCAATAGCATCAGGCAAAGGAAGGCCACGCCGGCCAGCGGCCCGATAAAGGCCGTCCAGGCCGGTAGACCCAGCATGGTCTGATCCAGGATATAGGCAGCTGGCAGATGAATCGCCAGGCCATAGGGCGCCAAGGCAATAAAGATCCACCGAAAGCCTCGGGGATAAATATCCACAGGATATTGGCACGTGCTGCGTCCGCCATAGGTCAGTACATTGACCACTTCAATGGAGCTGATGGACCAGAAGGTGGCCGTTGCCTCAATCATAAACAAGCCAAGTATCAGACAGCCTCCCCCGGCAAGGGCGAAAAGCAGCACCAGCACCTTGAGGGCCGTCCAATGCACCTGGGCGGCAAAGGCACCATAAGCCAGCGCCGCAACGCCCACCACCAGTGAACCAATGCGCCGTACGTCCATTTGAGCACACAGCACCAATAGCACCAGATTGCGTGGCCGCAGCAGCAGCCGGTCGAAATTCCCCGTTCGCACCTGTCCGCCAAAGGCCGTAAAGCCCCTGCAAAAGCACTCAACCATGCCAAAGGTAAAGCTCATTAAGCCAAAGAAAAAGTAAATCTGCTGGGATGACCATTGCCCCAGGGCAGGAAACCGCTGAAACGTGAGGACTACCGCCGCCAATTCGGTGCCGGTCATCACAAAAAGGGCCAGCATCTGCATCACCATCGAGGCCTTATATTGGGCCGCTGACCGGAAATGGATCCCCATGGACCGAAAATAAAGCTTCCATGCATTCATGACCTAACCTCCCTGGATCACCATACGGTTCAGCGCCCGCCGCCACAAAAGCCAGCCAATTAGGATCAGCGCCGCCATCCAGAAGACCTGAAGCGCCAGCGTTCCGCCCAGGCCTTCAGGGGACAGCTGGCCGGTATAGTAACGAATCGGGACATCCAGCGTCTGCGCGAAGGGCGTCGATAGGATAAAGCGCTGCCAATGATCCGGGAAAAGGGTCAACGGCAGCAGGTTGCCGGCAGCAAAAGCATTGAACATGCCCAGCATATTGGCTGCGCCCCGGTAGTCCAGCGTAATCAGCGTACAGGCTGACATGATATTCTCCAGCGCCGCCATCACCAGCACGCCCATGGCCAGTGAAAGCATAAAGGCTGCAAAGCCTGCAGCCGAACCGGGAAGCATCAGCCCCAAGGGCTGAGGAAGCAGCATAGCGACCGGCAGCATCAGCAGCGCCCGCATCAGGGAACCCACAGACCGGTAGGCTACTGCCCGCATGTACCAATAACCATACAGATCCACCGGACGGCACAGGGAATAAACCACATTGCCGCTCATTACCTCGCCATTCAGCGCACCGTCGCTGCCAATGATCACCCGAAAAAAAGCCTGCTGCAGCCAAACATAGCTGGCGGTCTGGTAAAGGGTGGAACTCTGCTGTCCACCGCTGGCATACAGCGCTTGATAGAGAAAAACAAGGATAAACCCGAAAAACAGCTGCGTCATCATGCCGCCCAGGGCAGCGCCACGGTATTGCAGCTCCAGCATAGCCCGAAGGCGCAGCGTAGAGAGATAGGGCTTGAGCTTTTTCATAGCGCCATCTCCTTATACAAGGCCGCCACCATTTCATCCAGCGGAATGCCCTGCACGGAGAGATCATGCACATGCCCGGCCCGCTGGGCCAGCTCCAGCACGCGAGCGGTATCCACCTGATCCGGCCGGAATACCACCCGATAGGTCAACCCCTCCTTCTGGCAACGTTCTGCCCCCGGTACGTCAAGCTGGGTTTCCTGTTCGTATTCAACCGTCAAGGTCCGTTGGGTATTGTAGCGGGCCAGCAAGGGATCCAAGGCTCCATCGTATAGCTTTTTGCCGTGCCCAAGTACCATAACCCGGCTGCATAGGCTGGTGATATCCTCCATATCATGGGTGGTCAGCATGATGGTGGTTCCGTGCCGTTCCCGTTCCCCGGCCAGGAAATCCCGCACCGCCAGCTTGCTCACTGCATCCAAGCCGATGGTGGGTTCGTCCAGAAAAAGCAGCCGGGGCGAGTGCAGCAAGCTGGCCGCTAATTCGCAACGCATTCGCTGCCCCAGCGAAAGCTGCCTAAGCGGCGTATGCAACACGGCTGCAAGATCCAGCGCCTCCGTCATTTCCTCCAGGCGGCGCCGAAACTCCGCCTGCGGTACGCGATAAATATCCCGCAACAGTTCATAGGAATCGATGACCGGCACATCCCACCACAGCTGGGTGCGCTGGCCGAAAACCACGCCGATATGGGACACATGGGTTCTCCGCTGTTTCCAGGGGATACGTCCGTCCACCGTAACCGTCCCTCCGTCCGGCACAAGGATGCCGGACAAAATCTTGACAGTCGTCGATTTACCTGCCCCATTGGGCCCGATATAGCCCACCACCTCGCCGGGAGCGATATCGAAGGACACCTGGGAGAGCGCCTCCACCTGTGTGTAATTAGGGCGGAAGAACCCCTTGATTGCGCCCAGCGCGCCCTTGCTGCGCTGGCTGATCCGATAGGTCTTGTCGAGTTGATCCACATGAATATAGGCCATGTACGCTGCCTCCTTATCCAAAGCGGCTAATTTGCCCATGGGCGCCGCCTTTTCCCGTCATAATCACCTTCCGTTTTCATAAGTCAAGGACTATTAGTATAACACTCCGTATCGGGCGCGCGCAACGGAAAAACTGCGGTTTTTCTGCCTCGCTTCCTAAATATCCATAAAGATACGCTAACCCCTTTCTATTCGCGCTTCCATGTCGTTCCACATAGCCATATCATATCGTCCTTGATTAGAAGGCGCTAAAAACAGCCCACCGGGTGCGCCCCCGGAAAAGCAGGCTGCTAACGTGTGCCTTGTAGACCGGGAAACGGCCGCCGTTGCCGGCGCAAACCATGCTAGGCCCGCTGTAAAGGTTCCTTTGAACCTATGGCAAAAAGTCTTGCCGGATTTGGCGTGACGGGCAACGCCTTTAACCTTCGGCCACCGGGTCCGTCTCTTCATTGCCCCGCTTCAGCGCCTTTGCAATGTTCCAAAATCCGCCTTTCGGGTTATGCGCAGCACCCGCCCCCTGGTGCCGGTATAGGCGCTGCCCGGAACGAAATACTGCGTACGCACGCCGGCGTTGGCTTGGCCTGTATGGCCCGGCCGCCAGAATTTTCCGCGATGGATTCAAATCTGCCCAGCACCGAATCGCTGGGTAGAAACCGGCCTTTTCGGCCGTCATTTAGGCCGGTCAGGTGTCCGCCCTGATAAAGGCTTGCCTTAACATGCGATTTCGTCCGGCGGCGCATCCGCACCGTTGGTCCTCATTCCGTAACCTTCCAGGCAAATAAGCATCATAATGAATCGTTTTGTCATTGCAAGCCGCCGTACACTCGAAGCCTTTGAAAACCGTGACGGAGGCAACGCGTTCTTCATTCGGCCCGTAATGGCCGGCGGCGACGCTGCCGATTGCGCCGCTGCTTTGCAGAAGTGCCCATAGGCCATCCATGACTAGAGCGAACCCTCTTCTTATCGCCAGCGGCGAAGACCGGCTGCGCCGTGCCAATGGGGAGCGCAATGGAAGGGCCGGCGATATGCTGTGTTTCCCGCCGGGGGGAAAGGTGTTCACGCGCTGTTCAACCGCACTTAGAGCGAGCTTCTTGCCTTCATCGGCTCCCTCGTGGAGCTCGGGGCAATGCTTTCCTTTCTCAGACGAACCCAATCATGCTTGTGGACCGGCCTGTCAGCGGTGCGCCCAATTGTAAGCATACAAACCCGCCAGCAGCACAAAAAAAGGAGGCGCAGTGGCCTCCTTTTTGAACTGAACGCGCTATGTCCCGCTATGGAAGTCGGGGTTTATGATGACAACTTTATCGTCCTCCAGCTCTACGCGCACCTTTGATTTACCCGATATACCGATTGCGCCCAAATACTCCCTGGGGATCTGCAGCCGGCCGGCATTATCCACCACAGCCAGCTCCTCCTGGGCCTCCATCTCCTCGGGCTCCTGGTTCATCTGCTCTAGCTCGCCTACCTCATTGATTTGCTGGGCATAAGATTTTCTGCGGATGAACTCTGAGGATGTTCTGCCATCCCGGATCGCCACCACGCGGTCCACCCGCCGGGACAGCGAAATATCATGCGTAACGATCATAATGGTCAGGCCCGTGGTGCGGCACACTTCCCGGAAGATGTCTAAAATCATGTTGGCCGTAGCGCTATCCACCGCACCGGTAGGCTCGTCAGCCAGCAACAGCTTGGGATTATTGGCTAGGGCGATCGCGATCGCCACCCGCTGCTGCTCACCGCCGGACAACTGGCTAAGCTTGCTGCCGGCCCGGTTGGCCAGGCCCACGGTCTCCAGCAGCTGCCGTGCCCGCTCCACGCGATCCTTCCGGCTGGTCAACACCATGGGCACCTGCACATTTTCCAGGGCCGTCATATAGGGAATTAGGTTGCGCGCGTTGTTCTGCCATACGAAGCCCACCGTATCGCGTTTATAGGTGATGTAGTCCTTCTCCTTGAATTTCAATAGGTCCTTACCGTCCACCAGAAGCGTGCCGGCGGAAGGCCGATCCAGGCCGCCGATCATATTCAATAGGGTGGACTTACCGCTGCCGGAGTTGCCGATGATCGCCATAAGCTCCCCATCGTCCACCGTCAGATCCAACCCCTGCAGCGCCACAACCTCTGTCTCTCGGGTTTTATAGATTTTGACCAGGTTCTCACACTGAATCATGGCTGCACCTCCTTAAAGGCGGCGGCCGCCTCCGGGTTGTAGGTTTCCTCCGTAATCATACCGTCCTGAATGCTATATACATGGTCGGCCAGCTCCATCATGTTCGGGTCATGGGTGGTCATAATCATGGTCACACCCTCTTTGGCCACCAGCTCGCGAAATAGGCGCATCACCTGCAAACCCATGGCCGTATCCAGCTCGGCGGTAGGCTCGTCGGCAAACAGCACCTTAGGGTGGTGGGCAATAGCCCGTGCAATGGCGACACGCTGCTGCTCGCCTCCGGACATTTCCGCCGGCCGGTGGCGCATGCGTTGCTTCAAGCCCACCAATGTTAGCGCTTCCTCCGCCCGCTTCTGCCGGTCCTTAGCCGGATATCCCGCGATTCGCAGTCCAAATTCTACGTTTTCATAGGCGTTCATCTGGCTCATCAGCGCAACCGATTGGAAAACAAAGCTCATGTCCGTCCGGCGCAGTTCGTCCCGGGCGGCCTCCGGGAGGGCGGTAATCTCTTTGCCCTCCACGTAAACCTTACCGGAAGTGGGCGAATCCAAGGCGCTGAGGATGTTCATCAGCGTCGTTTTACCCGACCCGGATCGCCCCCTCAGCACCAGGAGCTCGCCAGGGTTCACCTGGATGCTTACGTCCTTCAGCGCATGAACCTGGGTATCGCCAGTCCTGAAAATACGGTTGACATTTTCCGTCCATATAATCGGTTCCATGATCAATCCTCCCCAAGCTTGATGGCCTGAGCGATCTTAATGCGGGATACGATGGTGCCCAGGATAGCAAAGCCCGTAGCCAGCATAAAGGCGATCACGCCGTAAATCTTCAGGTAATCGGATCTGGATGCCACCACAGTGAAGGGAGGCACCTGTTCGGAGGCCGAATACACAATGGACAGAAGCGGCACATACAGCTGGCTTGTAAGCGAGCCGATCAGCACGCCAACCAGCACCGCCACCAGGGAAATCATGATCTGCTCGCACACCAGAATCCCGATCACTTTTTTCTGCGTCATACCGATGGCGCGCAGGATACCGAATTGCAATTCCCGCCCCCGGATGGACAGCACCCAATAGATGTTAAATCCGATCATTGCGATGGCCATGGTGACGAGGAAGCCCAGCGTCAAAGCCCCGTTGGTCCCCTGCAGCAACGCGTCGTTTTTCTGGATGACCAGCTGCTGGCTGGCGTCTACCAGGCAGGAACCGGAGTCGATCTTCAGGATCGAATTATTCTTCAGCCGCTTAAAGCTATCGGTCATCTCTTGGGTATTGAGCAGCGGGATCTCCTTGTCGGCGATATCCTGATAAATCTCGGCCGTGGCCGTCGTCCCGTCGCGTTTGATCCAGTATTGATAGGGTTCGATGGCCGTAATCGCCTGGACATAATCCAGGTTGGCGATCACGAACCGTTCCGAGTCTGCCTCGGTGGGGTTAATCGCCGGCCAGTAGTCGACGAAAGCGTAAATGACGCCTTCCACCTCGCTCTGGCTGCCCCACGAAAAGCGGATAGGATCGCCTACCGCATAACCGTCCTCCTGGAGCGAGGATGAGGCCAGCACGGCGTTGGGCGCGTTGCTGATCAGGTTCAGATAAGCATAGATGTGATGGCTCAAATAGTTTCCGCCAGTCCAGACCACCTTGCCGAACTGATCCGGCTCAATCGCCATCAGCCGGGAGGGGAGGTACTGGTTCTCATCGGTCCGCACCCGAACCTGCTCGGGCATAAAGACCTTGGCGGCTGCCTCCACGCCTTTAATGCTCTCTACCGTTTCAAAGGGAGGTTCCTTATAGATGACGACTGAATTGGAGCTTGTGCTTGTCGACGAGGTGCTCTGCCCCCTGTCCAGGCTCGGGTTGCTCTCAATCACCACCGAATTGCTGGGCCATTTTAGCTCCATCACCATGTCGGCTCCAATGGCGTAATGGATCCGGTCTTCGATGTTCTGATTAATGGTCCGAGCCGAGTTTGCCGAGAACACGCCCACCGACAGCGTCAGGATCAAAAACAGCATGACGAAGGTTTCCCGCCCGCCGGAACGGCCCACCGAGATAAAGGAAGTGTACAGCACCGGGCTCCATACCCGCCTGCCCAGCCAAAAGATCAGCCGGATGATATAGGGATATAGTCGCAAAAACAGCAGCCCAGCGCCCAGAATAAACAGCGTTGAGATCAAAAACAGCAACGGATCCACCGGTGCGGTAATGCTGGCCGCCGCCGCAGCTGCGGTCGCGGTGGCCGCCTGGCTGGAGGCGGCAGCCTGCTCACCCACGCTGATGGTAGCCTGGCGCAGCTGGTAGCTGTAAAGTCCATAAATCGCAAGGCCCAGGCAGATCACATCCAGGAACATCTTTTGCCACAGCGGCGCGTTCCACTGGCGCGCTTTCTTCTGCTTGTGCTCCACGATGGTAACGCGGGCAGCCGACATAGCCGGGAACATCATCATGACCACGGTAAAGAGCGCGGCCCCCAACGCATACAGGATCACCTGCAGGCCAATATGCACTGGCAGCGTCTTGCGGCCGATGAATTCTAAAAATCCGTTAGATGAGCCCAGCAAGCTGCAGATGCCGTACCCCACAAAGGGGCCAATCACCAGAGCCACGCCGGCCAGCAGGCAGCTCTGCAGGATATACAGGCGGAAAATCTGCCCGCCCTTGGCACCGCGGCTCTTCAGTACCGCGATTTCGTTAGCGTCGTTGGATACCACCATCTGGGATACCATGAAAATGTAGAAGGCCAGCATGATCATGATGGGAACCTGCAGTACCCAAAGCGTAATGCGCAGCGTGGACTCCCGGGGCCCGTAGCCTTCCAGAATGCTCAGCGCCCCAAAGGTCGCCGAAGTTCCCTCGTAGGAGCCCATCCACTTCTTCTGCTCTTGGATGGCATTGGTATAGTCCTCGATGCGGTCGATTTTCATCTGTGTATAATCGAGCGCATAGTACCATACCGCGTCACAGAGCATGTTCTGGGTGCCCGCAACCTCCTTCATATAGAGGTCCCAATCCATCAACATGGCGGATTTGAACTGGTTCGCCGGCTTATACCACCACAAGTCGTTGCTGTCGGATACGGTATACACGCCGACCGGCTTGACATAGAAGGGTTCGTGGGCCTCGGCGCGCAGGGTGACGCTCACCTCATAGACCTCGTCCACATACATATCATAGGACTGCAGCGTCTCCTCCTGCACCAGCACCTCCATCACGCCGTCCACCAGCTCGCCGGAGGGCATACGGCCCTGTACCAGCTCAATATGGTCGGCAAAATCCTCAAAGGTGACGATGGAGAGCTCACGGGTGGGCGGGTCCTTTTCCCGGGGCGTGCGGGGCGTCAGGTTGATATATTTCGTCTCCAGCGACAGCACCGATTCCTTCGCCGGCAGCCCGATCTCGCTGAGCACCCGCGCGTTGATCTCTTGGTTGAAGTACTCAAAATTCTGCATACGCTTGCTGGGCGCTGCGTGGCTCATAATGTTGGCCTCAAGCACATATCGGCCGGGGTATTCATTGTTGTTTTCCTGGTAAGACTCGAAGTCCTTCACCAGCATACGCTGGAGGATGGCGTTCGTGTACATCGGGATGGCGCTGATCATGGCGACCGCCAGGATCGAACCCACCAGGAGCGCAGCAATGAGGCCTTTATTGTTGAGGATTTTACGCAATACAATAAATAGCAATTGCTGTCCCTCCTATTTTACGATAACCTGCTCTCCCTCTTCCAGGCCGGATACGATCTCATATACGGTGCTGTTGTCCATGGTGCCCTTCAGGCCGACCACCACGTCCTTCTCCACCTTCACGCCGTCCTGCAGCACCTGCACATAGTTACGGCCGTTGTATTCGCGAAGCACGTTGGTGGGGATGGTCAGCACGTCCTCCCGGCTGTTGGCCACCATCGTGACCTGCGCCTCGCGGCCCAGCGTCTTCAGCTCCTCCGGCAGATCGTACACCTCAAAGACCGCATAGGAGTCGTCGGTGTTCTCCTCCAGGGTCTCTGGCTCGTCATAGGGGCTCTGCACCACCTTGCCCTTGAACTCCTGATCCTTGATCTTCACCGTCACGTCCCGGCCGTTTATGAAATCATAGGAGCTTTCGCCGGTCACCACCAGCAGCACCTCGCTGGGATCGGAAATGGAGACATAGCTCTTATAGGGCTCCAGGGTATCGCCCACCTTCATCTCGGCCAGATAGGTAATTTTACCGCTGATGGGCGCCTTCAGCTGCGTGTTCTCCAGCTTTTTCTCCAGGTGATCCATCTCCAGCTTCGCCAAGTCCACCTGATACTGCTGCATTTTGCGGTTATAGCTGCCGGAGGTCCGCTTCAGCGTGGCCTCCTGGATCTCGTAGCGAATCTTGGCGCTCTCATATTGATACTGCAAATCGTCTGCCGTCAGCTCCAGGAGTACGTCGCCTTCCTTCACGTCGGCGCCGTAGGAGGTAAGGATCTTGGCCAAGCGGCCATCGGTGGCCTCAAAGAAAACCTCGCTGGTCTTGGAAGAGCGGAATACGCCGTTCCCATTCTTTTCCTCCACCACATTTCCCCGGGTCACCGGGACCGTCACATATTCCACCTCCTTGGTTTCCACCAGCGGCGGTGCCAGCGTCTCTTCCTCGGTCGGCAGCAGATAGCTGCATCCTGCCATTGCACATGTCAGAGCGCCGGCCAGTCCCCAGGTCAACGCCCGTTTTGCGAACCCCTTCGTCATTTTTGCATCCTCCTCTTATTGCTTCTCTTTTATCGCGATAGAGCCGTTTCCCGCAGCCGCTTTAGCCGCTTCATCACGTCGTTACCGCCTTGCCCAAAGTAATCGTGCAGCCGCTTATACTCCGCATACAGCTGATCATATGCCGCCTGGCGGCCGGCATCCGGCCGGTATACCGTATCCCGGGTCCGTCCCATTGCCCGGGCGGCCTCGGCGATCGAGCCGTATCCGCCGGCCGCCTCCCCGGCCGCTACCGCGCCGAACATGGCACTGCCCACGGCGGGCGCCTGCGCGGATTGACCGATGCGGATCTCCCGGCCTGTTACGTCAGCGTATATCTGCATCAGCAGCGCATTCTTCTGAGCAATCCCGCCCGCTGCATACAGCCGTTCGATGGGGACGCCTGCCTCGTCAAAGGCTTCGATGATCCGGCGCGTACCGTAGGCAGTCGCCTCGATCAGCGCGCGGTATATCTCCTCCGGCCTTGTCTGCAGCGTCATGCCCAGCATCATGCCCGTCAGATCCACGTCCACCAGCACCGAACGGTTTCCGTTCCACCAATCCAGCGCCACCAGGCCGCTTTCGCCTACCGCCAGCTGAGCCGCCTTGCGCTCCAGCAGCGCATGGACGGAAATTCCTTCTTCCCGGGCCTGCATGGCATAGGCTTCCGGCAGCGCATTTTTGACGAACCACTCAAAATGATCGCCCACGCAGCTCTGCCCGGCTTCATAGCCGAGCAGCCCCGGCAGCACCGCGTCCTCCACTACGCCGCAGATGCCCGGCACCAAAATTTCCTCCCGCCCGCAAAGAATATGGCAGGTCGAGGTACCCATAATCATCAGCATGTCGCCGGTGCCGGTAATGCCCACGGCCGGCACGGTCACATGGGCGTCAATGTTGGCCACGGCCACGGCTGTCCCCGGCATCAGGCCCATGCGCTGCGCCATGCCCGGGCAAAGGGCGCCCGCCTTCGCACCCTGTGGAAGTACCGGCCCGGCCAGCTTTTCCTCCACAAAATGCTCCATTCGCGGATCCAGGGCGCTGAAAAATGCATCGCTTGGGTAGCCGGCCCGCTTGTTCCACAGGTTCTTATAGCCGGCCATGCTGGCATTGCGGGTCAGCTGGCCCGTCAGCTGCCAGATAACCCAGTCGGCCGCCTCCACAAAGGTATCCGCCTCATCATAGACCGTCGGATCCTCTTCCAGGATCTGCATAACTTTGGGCACCATCCACTCCGAGGAAATCTTACCTCCATATCGCTTAAGGAAATCCTCCCCCCGCTCCTGTGCCACGTGGTTGAGGCGGTTCGCTTGGGCCTGGGCTGCATGGTGCTTCCATAGCTTGACCCAGGCATGCGGCCGGTGCGCATATTCCTCCATCAGGCATAAGGCCCGTCCGTCGGCTTTGGCCGGGAGCATGGTGCAGGCGGTAAAGTCGATGCCAAGCCCAATAACCTGCTCCGGCGATACGCCTCCCTGGCGGATCACGTCGGGCACCGTCCTTTCCAGCACCTGCAGATAGTCGGCCGGATGCTGAAGCGCCCAATCCGCCCCCAATCGCTGCCCGTCGGGCAAAGATCGATCCATAACGCCGTGGGGATATTCCCACACGCTGGCGGCCAGCTCGCGGGCCGTCCCCAGTTCTACCAGCACGGCCCGGCCCGATTGGGTGCCAAAGTCGATTCCCACCGCATACGCTTGCTTTTGATTCATCGCGTTCTTCCTTCCAGTACAAAATCCTGCATAGATAGAGCCTTTTATTTGTTTATTTTACCGCTTTTTCGCTGGTTTGAACATGTTCGCATCGTACGGAATCCAATTAGCCCGCCAACAAAATGCTCCATAACCGGGCCGGGCACAAAAAAATCGCGAAGCTGCGCTTCGCGATTTGATAAAATACACCATACTCGGGGTCATTCCATACAGTATCAGTCTAAGCATAGAAAGCAGTTCACAATCTCATTTCCCAGCACCACCATGATCCCGGTGGGCGCTCCCCGGCCCTCCAGCTTTTCTACCGGCAGCTCCTCTGCGGCCAGCAGCACCTTTTCCCCGCTGGACATTTCTACCTGCAGGCGGCTTTGGAGCGTCACCGGGACGGCGCAGGCCAGCGTCCGGCCATTGGCGCCATTTTTATAGAAGGCGACCGCTCGCATTCCTTTGCCGCCGCGGTTCTGCGCGGAAAAGGCCATATAGGGGAGGCGCTTGCCATAGCCTGCGTCGGTAATTAAGGCGATCTGCTCCTCCGGCTCCAGCTGCGTGGCCAGCAGGATCTCGTCATCCCCGTCCAAGGTCATCACCTTCACGCCCCGGGTCGCCCGCCCCTGGACGGGAATCTGGCTGTGACGGGTCATCAGGGCCATACCATGGCGGGACAGCAGCGCTAGGCCTGCCCCCCGCTTGACCCATTGCACGGCGATTAGCTCGTCGCCCTCCCGCACGGCGCAAGCCGTCAGCTTACGCATCCGCGTCACATAGTCGGCTGCCGCGCTCTTTTTGCCCATGCCGCCTTTTGTAATAAAGAGCAGCTCGCCTTGCTCCGGCCAGGCTTCATAAACAAAAGCCGCTACCACGCGTTCGCCTTTGGCAAACCCATTGTGCAGCGCAAAAAGGGCCGCCCCCTTATCCCGCCACCGTCCTTCGGGCAGCTCGCTAACCGGAATCTGCAGCATGGCGCCGCTGGAGGAAAATAGATAAAGCCGATGGGCCGTCGTCGCTTCCAGGCAACACAGCGGCCCATCGTCGGGGGCTAAATCCTCCATACCGGTTTCCCGGTTGGAACGCTGGTAGGCCTTCTCCGATATGCGCTTGACATAACCTGCCCGGGTTACCGTCACCCGCACATCTTCCACCACGATATAGTCCTCTGGATTAAAGCCCTCCTCGTCGGCCGTATCTTCGATGGTTGTGCGCCGCGGCGTATCGTACCGCTTCGCGATCTCCAGCATCTCGGCCTTGATTACCTCCATCAGCTTTTTGCGGCTCTTAAGGATGGCTTTCAGCCGGGTAATCTGCTTACGCACCGCCTCCAGCTCGGCCACGATCTTGTCAACCTCCAGCGCTGTCAGCCGAGCCAAACGCATATCCAGGATGGCCTGCGCCTGCACGCTGGTCAGGTCGAAGCGCTTCATCAGGGCTTTCTGCGCCTCCCGGGTAGAGGGCGATGCCTTGATGATGGCGATTACCTCGTCGATATTCTGAATGGCGATATACAGCCCCTCCAGGATATGCTCCCGCTCCTCGGCCCGCTCCAAGTCATAGCGGGTGCGCAGGGTTACCACCTTCTCCTGGTGGGCAATATAGTACCGGTTTATCTCCCGAAGTGGGAGTTGGCGGGGTTTTCCATCGGCAATGGCTACCATGTTCACGCCGAAATTCACCTGTAGATCCGAGTATTTGTAGAGATACTGCAGGATTTTCTGGGCGTCGGCGCCCTTTTTCAGCTCGATCACCGCCCGGAGCCCGTTGCGGTCCGATTCATCTCGAATATCCCCGATGCCGCCCAGCGCGTCTTTACGCTCCTGGGAGAGGCGTTGGATCTTCTCCAGCATAGCCGCCTTATTCACTTGATAGGGGATCTCGTGGATCACGATCTGGCTGCGTCCGCCGGGCAGCTCCTCAATTTCGCATCGGGAGCGCACGGCGACGCGGCCGCGGCCCGTTTCATAAGCCGCCTCCAAATCGCCGGGGTTGACGATGATGCCGCCGGTGGGGAAATCCGGAGCAGGCAAATACTGCATAAGTTCCCGCGTGGTGATTTCGGGATTATCCATTTGCGCAATAACCGCCCGCACCGTCTCTCCCAGGTTATGCGGCGGGATCGAGGTGGCCAGTCCCACGGCGATGCCCATCGCCCCATTAACCAGCAGGTTGGGGAAGCGGCCGGGCAGGATGTCCGGCTCCTTGAGCGTATCATCAAAGTTCAGGCTGAAGGGGACGGTCTCCTTCTCGATATCCCGCAGCAGCTCCAGGGCCAAAGGCGCCATACGCACCTCGGTATAGCGCATGGCTGCCGCCGAATCCCCGTCGATGGAGCCAAAGTTGCCATGGCCGTCCACCAGCGGCGCGCGCATCACAAAGTCCTGGGCCATACGGACCATGGCGTCATAAATCGAGGAATCGCCGTGGGGATGATATTTACCCATGGCGTCGCCGGCCACGCGGGCCGATTTCTTATGGGGTTTATCCGGCGTGTTGCCCAGCTCCATCATGGTGTAGAGGATGCGCCGCTGTACCGGCTTGAGTCCGTCCTCCACCCGGGGCAGCGCCCGGTCCATGATGACGTATTCCGCATAGGGAATCATGGAGTCGCGCATAACCTCCTCCATGGGCTGCTGCACGATCACCTCCGGCTTTGCCGGCGGCTGCTGGCCTGCGGCCTTTTTCCTGGGCATTTACCGTCCCCCTCCCATCTTTTCAAAGTCGTCCTGCCGATTAAAATCTGCATGCTCGGTGATATACACCCGCCTTGGTTCCACCTTATCCCCCATGAGCAGGGTGATAAGCCGGTCGGCCTCAGCCGCATCCTCAATGGTCACTTGTATAAGCTTGCGCCCGTCAGGGTTCATGGTGGTTTCCCAGAGCTGCTCGGGATTCATCTCACCGAGTCCCTTATATCGCTGCAGCGTATAGCCGCGACTCAGCCCCTGGGTGACCCGGGCAAGCTCCTTGTCGTCATAGCAGTAGGTGACCTTATTGCCCTGGGCCACTTTATAGAGGGGAGGTTGGCCGATATAGACGTGCCCCTGGGTCACCAGATCCTTCATGTACCGGAAGAAAAAGGTCAGCAGGATGGCCCGAATATGGGCGCCGTCCTGGTCGGCGTCCGAAAGGATAATGACCTTATGGTATTTAAGCGTATCAACATTGAAATGCTCGTCGATACCGCACCCCAGCGCGGCGATGATGGTGCGGAATTCTTCGTTGGCCAGCACGGCGTCTAGCCGCTTCTTCTCTGCGTTCAGCGGCTTGCCGCGCAGCGGCAGGATGGCCTGGAAACGGCGGTCGCGCCCCTGCTTGGCCGAGCCGCCGGCGGAATCGCCCTCCACGATAAAAAGCTCATTGGCCTCGGCGTTCTTACCGGAGCAGGCGGAAAGCTTACCCACCAGCGGCGCCACGTCCAGCGCATTTTTCTCCCGGGCAAGGTCGCTGGCCCGGCGGGCCGCATCCCGCACCCGTGCGGCTTTCACCGCCTTCTCCAGGATTTTCCCGATCAGCTCTCCATGGTCGGGATCCTCCAGATAAGCGCTCAGCCGCTCGGTGACGATGGCCTCCACCGCTTTGCGGGCTTCCACGTTGCCTAGGCGCGTCTTAGTCTGACCGTCGAACTGCACATTGGTCATTTTCAGGCACAGTACCGCCGTCATGCCCTCCCGGAAATCCTCACCGGATAGGGGCTTGTCCTTCTCCTTGAGCGTCCCCGTTTTTCGGGCGTATTCATTCAGCACCTTGGTCATCGCTGTCTTAAAGCCCGTCTCATGGGTGCCGCCCTCGGTCGTAGGGATGTTGTTCACATAAGAAAATAAGCTTTCGGTATATCCGTCGGTGAATTGAATCGCGCACTGCATGGTCACGTCGTCGCGGCTACCGGAAAGCTCCATGACTTCGGCGCTCAGCGGCGTCTTATCCTCGTTCAGATAACGGACATAGTCGGCGATCCCGCCTTCAAAATGATAAGCGGCCCGGTAGGGTTCAGCCTCCCGCAGGTCGGCGAACTCCACCCGCAGCCCCCGGTTCAAATAAGCCAGCTCCCGCAGCCGGCGGTCGATGGTGTCCCGGTTCCACTTGACGGTATCAAACACTGCCGGGTCCGGTTGGAAAGTAACCTTTGTGCCGGTTTCCGCGCTCTTTCCCACCACCTGCAGCGGCCCCTTGGGCACACCGGGCGTCACCTTCTTGTTGCCTTTGGCCTTGGATTCAAATTCAATTCGGTAGGCCTTGCCGTCCCGATATACCTCCACGGTCATGAAGCTTGACAGCGCGTTCACCACCGAAGCGCCTACGCCGTGCAATCCACCGGAATAAGTATAGCTTTTGCCGCCGAACTTACCGCCGGCATGCAGCTGCGTATAGACGACTTCCACGCCCGAAACCTTCATTGTGGGATGGATATCGGTGGGTACGCCGCGGCCATTGTCGGTCACAGTGGCCGAGCCATCCTGATTGAGCGTTACCGTCACAAGGTCCGCATAGCCGCCCATTGCCTCGTCTATAGCGTTATCCACAATTTCCCAGAGCATATGATGCAGGCCGCGGCTGCCTGTGGAGCCGATGTACATGCCCGGCCGCACCCGTACGGCGTTGAGCCCCTCCAGCACCTGGATGTCGCTGGCCTGATATTCGTTTCCCATGGTATTCCTCCTGCGGCCCGCCTCCTCCCAGAGGCCCTTTTTGCCTGTATTTTCAATCAAAACCTAGCTATTATAGCATAGAGGCGGCGGCAAAGTCAAAACCCGGCTTGACCGTCAGCGCCGCTCCATGCTACAGTACACATAAGAAAAAAGGCCCGCCGCTCTCCCAATAGGCCGCGGCGAAACTGCGTATCCCTTCACCTGGAAAGGAGGTATCCCATGGTTCATGACGCCAGACTGGCCGCACTGCTGGCCGAGCTGCCCCCTCGTCGGGTTTACCGCATTCTCGATAACGATTCCTATACCGCCTCCTTTTGGGCGCAATGCGGCTGCCTGCGGGCGGAGTTTACCGGCGACCCCTTCCCCGACCTATACGACGGAACGGTCAGCTACCATGGCCACAGGCTGCCTTTCCGCGGCGCGGTGCGCCAAAGCGAGGCGCACCCACCCTTAAGCGGTACGCAGGCGCTTCAAGCCGCAGCCCATAGCGGAATCCGCCGTCTTGTCCTGCCGGAGGATACCTCCAGCTTGGAGGAACCGCTTAGCCTGCCGAATCTGGAAGAGCTGGTCATCCCCGATGGGTATCGCATCCCCAACGCCGCCTTTGCCCAATGCGACGCGCTGAAGCGCATCTGGTTCGCGGGCGAATGCGAACTGGCTCCCAGCGCCTTTGACGCCGCCCCGCAGCTTACGCTTTACTGCTATGAGCACGCATCGCCCTATGAATATGCAGTCCGGCGCGGTCTGCCTCTCGTCGTGCTGCGCCGGCCATAATCCCCCGCAAGAAATCCAAAGGCTCGCATGATTTGCGAGCCTTTGATTGTGTTTTCCCGTAAGATTCGGCCACAAACCGCCGCCGCGCGCATTGTCAGGCGGCAGCTGATTCCAAAGCCGTTTCTTTCTACGGCTGCATGGTTGAATCAAACGCCGCCAGGGCGCAAAGCAATCGGCGTACCCTCGTTCGTCTGTTAATCAAATGCTTGCAGACGCTTTTGTTCCCACCCATTGCAAGGCGTCAGCCCTCATGAAATTCTGCCGGAGGCCTCGCGGAGCTCAAAGCGCTTGCTCCCTTCCGGCGCCCGTCACCCTTCCTCCCATCATCATCGCCGCCCCGATCATACCCTGCTTTGCAATCGTTTTTCATTGGCATGGCGATTGGCCTGCAAAACCGGCCGCCATTGGCGTAGCGCTGCCCAGCGAATGATTGGCTCAAAGAAGGCGGCAACCGGTCCCCGGACATAATAATACTTTAGTGACGTTTATGACGACGTCGGGCTTGATTAAGGCAATCGGCACGCTGGTCCCGGTCAAGGGGACGGCGCCTCCGGCGATTTGCTTTCTGTGGCCGCACAGCTGTCCAATCGCTTTTGAAGCGGCAAGGCGCGCACCCGGCCCACCACGCCCCTTCATGCTGCCGCCGGCTTTACGATGTAACGCCGGCTGCTTGAACCTTTCTCCGGCCTCACATCGCGTTTGCTACCTGCTTTGCCTAATCGGTATGCGGCCGTCCACCAAAAATGGATTTCCAAAAACTCGGGCCTGTCGCCGCATCTTCCGGCTCGCCTTTTTGCAACTTCTGCTGCTCGTGGATATCCCGATGGATGAGGTAATTCAAAATCCCGCGCAGGGCGATAATACAGCCCACGATGAAGATCTCGCTGAGCTCACGCACCAAAACCGTCCGGAGGATCTCGCCACCCAGCTTAAACTCCAGCGCAAAAGCCATGGCGCTGGCCATGCGAAGCTGTGCGCCGGGCCTGTGACGCGCATATTCCACCACGCCCCGTATTCCGGCGAACAGGATCAGCACCACGCCGATGGCCTCCAGGATCAAAATGCTGAAGCGGGTAAAGTCATGCATCCAACCTTCCAAGGTTCCATAGAGCTGCTCCACTGGTTTCTTCCTCCCAATCTGTCCATTTTTTTCGTCATCGATCTATGCTTTCTCCGTAACTTGCTTAGAAGTCTAACATTATTTTTGTAGAAAACAACTATGATTTTAATTATTAAAGAAATCGAGAGCATTTGAGAGCATTTGCAAGCATTTTATGGATAAAACGTATTTTATCATGCTAAACGCGTTTTTTTCGTTATTTTCCCGCTTGCATGTTCGGTAAAACAGGTGTATCGTACTGATGATTCAGGAAGAGGGCGTTTTTGCTGTGCCCTCCGGTGAAAAAGGGAGGGATGCCCATGGTACCGCTTGGGATCGCAATGGGGGCTGCAGGCGGTGCGCTTCAGCTTTGGCTGCTGCGCAGGAGCCTGTCATTCAAATGGTCGCCCGCCCGCCGCATGGCTTTCTTCCTGGTGCGCTTTCTGCTGTGGGCGGCGCTGTTGGTGAGCGGCGCGCTCATCTCAACGCCCACGCTCATCGCCTTGGTCGCCACCCTGACGCCAATGCTCATTGGTTATCAGGTGACCATTTATATTCGTTTAAGGAAGGAGGATCATTCATGACTAGCAGCCTCATGCTCTCATCGGGCATGAATCTGGGCGAAAGCATCTATCCTGAGATGATTCAGATTGGAGGCGTCACCCTGCCGCTGTCGGGCATGATCGGTACCGCGCTGGTGCTTATCCTGTTGCTTGTGGCCTATTTCATACGTCGAAGTATGAAAAACTGGCCGGATACGCCCCGTGGATTGCAGAATGTGATCGAGCTCATCGTGGATACGGTGCATAATTTCGCCAATGACAAAGTCAGCCCTTACGCTGATGCCCTGGCGCCATTCACGCTGACCTTTATGGTCTATATTCTCTTTGGCACCTGCATCGAGCTGTTCGGCATCCCGCCCATCACCAAAGATATCAACTGCGCCTTGGCCCTGGGCCTGACCAGCTTTGTTATCGTCAACGTGATGGCGCTGCGGGTGCTGGGGCTTCACGGCCGGATTAAGCATCTGGCTACGCCGTCGGCGGTGGTGCTGCCCATCAAGGTGCTGACCGACTGCATCGCGCCGCTGTCCATGACCCTGCGGCTCTTTGCCAACATTCTGGTGGGTTATCTTATTATGCACCTGATCTATCTGTTCTGTCCAGTCATTCTGCCTGGCATCCTGTCGGTATACTTCACGCTGCTGCATGCAGCCATCCAGTGCTACGTTTTTGGAACGCTGAACCTCAACTACGTCCAAGAAGCCTTGGAATAGTCGGGTTTGGAACAATATTTTTGTATAATGGAGGAAGAAACCATGGAACTTGGTCTTATCGCTATCGCCGCCGCTATTGCGGCGCTTACCGGCATCGGCGCCGCTTTGGGTATGGGCTTTGCTACCGGCAAAGCCGTGGAGTCCGTTGCCCGTCAGCCTGAGGCTTCCGGCAAAATCAGCTCTTCGCTGATGCTGGGCCTGATCATGATGGAGACGACCGCGATTTACGGTCTCTTCGTCGCAATCCTGTTAATTTTCGTCGTGGCAGCATAAAGAAAGGCGGGGCAACCCTTGAATATCAGCGAACTTTTCAACGTAGGAGATATCCTGTGGCACGTGTTCAACACGATTGTGTTGTTTATCGGGCTGCGCTTTCTTCTGTACCGTCCGGTGCGCAAATTCATGGACGCCCGTACTGAACGGCTGAAGGCGCAACAGGATCAAGCCTCCAGCATCTTGGCCGACGCCCAGGCGCAGCAGCGCCACAGCAAGGAGCTTGTGCAGCAGGCTGCCACCGAGGCCTCCACCGTGCTGTCCAACAGCGCTGTACAGGCCCAGGCGCAAGCTGACGCCATTGTGGGCGATGCGCAGGCCAAAGCAAAATCCATCCTGGATCAGGCGCAGGTCGACGCCCAGCAGATCCGCCAGAAGAACATGGAAGCCATGCAGGAGCAGGCTGTGTCCTTGGCGGTGGATATTTCCTCCAAGATCCTGGAGCGGGAGATTTCTGCCTCGGATCACGAGGATATTATCGAAGAATTTTTGACAAAGGTGAAATAGCATGAAAGGTGAGCTTTATACAGCCAAGCCCTTGGACGCGTCCACCTTGTCCCGCATCGAGCAGCGCTTTTCGCAGACCGTCGGTGAACCCGTAACCCTGGAGATGATCGTCCAGCCGCAGTTGCTGGGCGGTATTCGCATCATGCTGGACGGCCAGCTCTATGACGACACCATTGCCGGCCAGCTGGCAAGCCTTGGCGCTGTGCTAAAGGGCTCGGAAGATCCCAGCGCCAGTCTAAACGACGCGTTTTCCCTTTCCGAGGCTATCCGTTCCCGCCTAAAGAGCTACGAGCGCACCGTGACGGTTCGCGGGGCGGGGCAGGTGCTCTCCGCCGGCGACGGCATTGCCCGTATCAACGGGTTGGCCGGTTGCCGCAGCGGCGAGCTTGTCGAGCTCAATGAGGGCGTATTCGGCATTGCCATGAACCTGGAGCAGGATCGTGTGGATGTTGTTATTCTCAACGACGAAGCGAAAGTGAGCGAGGGTGACGCAGCCTACTGCACCGGCCAGGTGCTCTCCGTACCGGCCGGCGACTGCGTGCTAGGCCGCGTACTGAATCCGCTGGGCCAGCCGATCGACGGCTTGGGCCCGCTGGAAGGCGCGACGACGCTGCGTCCCATCGAGGCGCCGGCTCCGTCCATTCTGGACCGCCAGCCGGTTGATAAGCCCATGGAAACCGGTTTGATTTCCATCGACGCCATGGTGCCCATCGGCCGGGGGCAGCGTGAACTGATCATCGGCGACCGCCAGACGGGCAAAACATCCGTAGCCATTGATACCATCCTGAACCAGCGCGGCAAGGACGTAGCCTGCATTTACGTGGCCATCGGCCAGAAAGCCTCTACCGTATCGCAAATTATGGAGACGCTGCAGGCGGCCGGCGCGCTGGAGTATACCTGCGTGGTATGCTCAACGGCCTCAGATTCGGCCACCATGCAGTATATTGCACCCTACTGCGGCTGCGCGCTGGCCGAGCATTTCATGTATTCCGGCCGGGACGCCCTGGTCGTGTATGATGATCTATCCAAGCACGCGGTAGCTTACCGTGCCATGAGCCTGCTGCTGCGTCGGCCGCCGGGCCGCGAAGCCTATCCCGGCGACGTTTTCTATCTGCACAGCCGCCTTCTGGAGCGTGCCGCCCATCTCAGTGAGGAAAAAGGCGGCGGTTCTATGACCGCGCTGCCCATCATCGAAACCCAGGCCGGCGATATTTCCGCCTATATTCCCACTAACGTTATTTCCATTACCGATGGACAGATCTTCCTGGATTCCGAACTCTTCCGTGCAGGCAACCGCCCCGCCGTCAACGTGGGCTTGTCCGTATCCCGTGTAGGCGGCGCTGCTCAGACCAAGGCCATGCGAGCCGTGGCCGGGCAGATGCGTATTGAGCTCGCTCAGTTCCGCGAGCTGGCGGTCTTCTCGCAGTTCTCGTCGGACATGGATAAAACCACGCAGAGCATGCTGGCCTATGGCGCCCAGCTGACTGAAGTGCTCAAGCAGCGCAATTCTAACCCCTTGAATACGGCAAGCCAGGTAGCGCTGCTCTTCCCGCTGACCCGCGGGCTTATCCCCAATGATCTGGATCCCGCAGTGCTGGAGCAGTATAAAGCTGAATTTGCAAGCTTTGTGCGCGACCAATACCCGCCGGTATTTACCACGATTGCCGCCAGCGGCAAGTTGGAAGAAGGCTGCGAGGAAATGCTGACCCAGGCTGCCGGCCAATGGCTTACCCTACACGGCGCCGGGGAGGGTAAATAGATGAGCTCCATCGCTGAAATCCGCCATCATCTGAAGGTGATTGACGACACCCATAAAATCACCCGTGCCATGTACATGATCTCCTCGTCCAAGATGCGCAAGGCCGTGGCTCAGGAGGACCGGAACCTGCTGTATTTCAACCAGGTCCGTTCCGACATCCGCTATCTATTGGAGTCGGTTTCCCCCATCGACCACCCCTATTTTAAGCATCGGCAGACAAGTCGGGCGGCCTACCTTGTGATCGCCGCTGATAAGGGCATGTGCGGCGGCTATAACGCAAACGTCTTAAATCTGGCTTATAACCATATGAAGGAGCACGATGAATGTTACCTTCTGACGGTGGGCCAGATGACGAGGGAATACTTCGAGCGTCTGGGGATCGTCAGCGACATTGAGTTTCTGCATGTGATCCAGGCGCCCAATCTGGAGGATGCCCGCAACATTACCTTCCAACTAACCCACCTCTATGAAACCGACCAATTAGACGAGGTATATGTGGTTTATACGCATATGGATTCCATGGCAAAGCAGACGCCTCGGGTGCTTCAACTGCTTCCTGTGGTGCCTGAAAGCTTTTCCGATGCGGATCTTTTCCACGAACCCTCGACCGTTATCGATTTTCATCCCTCCCCTAAGGCTGTGCTGGATGTGCTGGTGCCCCAGTACCTGATCGGCCTGACCTACGCCACCCTGGTGCAGTCCTATGCCAGCGAGCAGTGCGCCCGTATGGCCGCCATGGACGCCTCCAACCGCAACGCCGACGAAATGAGCGCCAAGCTGACCATTGAGCTCAACCGCGCCCGTCAGGCAGCCATTACCCAGGAGCTGACGGAGATCATCGCCGGTGCTGATTCTATGGCCCAAATGGAGGGCTAACCTGAACCCATATCACGGAAGGCCGTCAATCCGGCCACCCGTAAAGGAGGAAGCCTATGACAGGTACGGTTATCCGCATCATCGGCGCCGTATTAGATATAGCCTTTCCGGTAGACGCGATCCCGCCCATTCACAACCTTGTCTATGTGCTGGATGATAAGCACGACCGCAAGGTGCCCTGTGAGGTGGTGCAGCATTTGCCGGGCGCGGTGCGTTGTGTATCGCTGGAGGCCACAGAGGGCCTTTCCCGTGGCCTGCTTGTGGAGGATACCGGCGCGCCGATCACCATTCCCGTCGGACCTGAGCTTCTGTCCCGTACGCTGAACGTGTTGGGCGAACCCATCGACGGGCGCGGCGCCATTCACGCCGCATCCCATATGCCCATCCATCGGGATCCCCCGCCCTTTACCCAGCAGCGGCCTGTAACGGAGATTTTTGAAACCGGCATCAAGGTTATCGACCTTTTGGCCCCTTACGCAAAGGGCGGCAAGATCGGGCTATTCGGCGGCGCCGGCGTAGGAAAAACGGTCCTGATTCTTGAACTTATTCACAATATCGCCACCCAGCACGGCGGCACCTCTGTCTTTACCGGCGTAGGTGAACGCAGCCGTGAGGGTAACGACTTGTTGACCGAAATGGCCCAAAGCGGCATGCTGGAAAAAACTGCATTGGTCTTTGGTCAGATGAACGAGCCGCCGGGAGCCCGTATGCGTGTAGCCATGACGGGTCTGACCCTGGCCGAATATTTCCGAGATACCGCTAAGCAGGATGTGTTGCTCTTCATCGACAATATTTTCCGCTATATCCAGGCAGGTAGCGAAGTATCCGCACTGCTGGGCCGCATGCCTTCCGCGGTGGGTTATCAGCCCACGCTGGCCACCGAGGTTGGCCAGCTGCAGGAGCGCATTGCTTCCACGCAGGATGGTTCTATCACCTCCGTGCAGGCCATCTATGTTCCGGCCGACGACCTGACCGACCCCGCCCCTGCGGCGATTTTCAGCCATCTGGATGCCACGACCGTACTTTCTCGCGCCATTGTGGAGATGGGCATTTACCCGGCAGTGGATCCCCTGGAATCCTCCAGCCGCATTCTGGATCCCCAGATCGTCGGCCAGGAGCATTATTCGGTGGCCCTTCGGGTGCAGGAGGCGTTGCAGCGCTATCGTGAGCTGCAGGATATCATCGCGATCCTGGGTATGGATGAGCTTTCCGAAGAGGACCGCCTGACCGTACAGCGTGCCCGCCGCATCCAGCGATTCCTCTCGCAGCCCATGTCGGTGGCTGAAGTCTATACCGGCAATCCCGGGCGGTATGTGCCCTTAAAGGATACCATCGCGTCTTTTAAAGCCATTGTTGACGGCGAGGTGGACGATATACCCGAGTCGGCCTTCTTTATGGCCGGTGACTTGGAGGATGTACGCCGGATCGCCAGGAAGATGGAGGCATAAGATGGCCGCCACCTTTGACCTATCGATCATCACGCCGGAGAACGAATTCTTTTCCGGCCAGGCCGATATGCTGGTGTTGCCCTGCGAAGACGGCGAAGTCGGCATCATGGCCAATCATGCGCCCATGATTGCCTCCATTCCGCCAGGCGAGCTGCGCCTCTGCGTTGACGGGCAATGGCGGCTCGTCAGCGTCAGCGACGGCTTTGCTACCGTTACGCCGGAGCGCGTCCTCGTGCTGGTGCAGACGGCGGAGCGGCCGGAGGATATCGACATAAATCGGGCGGAACGGGACCGCCGCCGCGCCATGGAGATTTTGCGCCAGCAAAAATCTATGCGCGAATATGCCAGCGCTAAGGCGCTCATGGCCCGGGCGATGGTTCGTCTGAAGGTCTCCAAGCACAATCATATCAACCAATAACCCAAGGACCGCGGCGGGGTTTCCGCCGTGGTCCTTTTGCCTATTTCATCCGCAGCGCCTCGGCCATCGCCTCCCGGGATGTTGCCGCGCCCGGCAGACTTGGCCATGCGTCTACCCCATCGCCCTCCCGCCGGGGAATGATATGAATATGCAGGTGGGGAACCGATTGCCCGGCGCTGGCTCCGCTGGCATGGAGCAGGTTGACGCCCTGATAGCCGCAGCGTGTCACACAATGGCGCGCCACGCGCCGTACGCTCTCCATCAGGTGCGCCAACGTTTCTTCATCCACATCCAGCAGGCTTTCACAGTGCTTCTTGGGGATGGCCAGCATGTGGCCGTCTACATCCCCGGCCACGTCGAGTATCACCAATGTTTCAGCGTCCTCCGCAATCTTCAGGCAGGGTGCCGTTCCCGCAACGATTTGGCAGAACATACAATCTTTCACTGGATTTTCCCTCTCTTCCTTTCAAAGCGAGCCGCAAATGCAAGATTCCTGCGAAGCAGATTGCCATTCATCACGACTTTTTTACTTATTCTCCAAGAAATTCCTTATTCTTTTTACTTTACAGGGAAGCCAAATTTGTTATAATAGGCTTGCGCCGTTACGCGGCGCTTTTTCCATGTATTATGAACCGGGGAAAGGAGATCTCCCATTGAACCACGACCTTTTGCCGCCCGAAAAGCGTTCCCTACGGGCGAAGTTCTGCGTGATGCAAGTATCCTATTACTGCACCACCGCCTCCTTCAATTCCTTTGCCGTCACGTATTTTAGCGCCAACGGCCATTCCGCCGCCGCCATAGGCGTGATGCTGGCCCTCTTCACCTTAGCCGCTTTTGCCGGGGCCTTTCTTTTCGGCCAGCTATGCGATCGCCTGCATAACCATAAACAGGTCTTCATTTGGTCAAACGTCGCCATGCTGGCGCTGACGGCGCTGGTCTACTATGGTGTGCACTCGCCCCTTCTCGCGGCGCTATACGCCCTGCTTGGGTTGCTGATTACGCCCATCGCCAGCAACATGGATACCTGGGTGCTAAAATGCTTTTACGAAACGCCTCAGGAATATGGGCTCATTCGTGGCTGGGGCTCCTTAGGCTACGCGTCCTTTACCCTCTTTTACGGGGTGCTCATCAATCGTTTTGGCTTTGGCATCATGTTGCCCTTCACGGCAGCTTTCGTGTGTATCAACATTGCCTCCGCCTTCTTCATACCGGAGGCGCCCGCCCTGCCCGACGCCCAGTCGCAACCTACCGAACGCGGCGGTTTGCTGGCCCTCGTAAAGCAAAAGCGTTTCAGCATCCTGCTCGCCGCCCTTCTTTTATTGGGCCTGACCCACTGCCCGGTATATCAATATGTCGCCATGATCTTTGATTCCATCGGCGCCAGCGTTACCTACCAGAGCCTGGCGCTGTCCTTCAGCGCTTTTACCCAGGTGCCTATGATGATGCTGGCCCGTCCGCTCAGCCGTTTTTCGCCTTACGTGCTGCTGCTGGGCGCTTGCGGTCTCTATCTTGTCAGCAATGCCATCATCGGCTTCTCCGCCAGCGCTCTGGTGGTGCTGGGCGGCTATCTGATCGCGGGCCTGGCCTACGGCCTGCTGCTGCCCACGCTGCGCCAGGCCATCCTGGTCAGCTCCACGCCGGAAACCCGCACCACGGCCCAAAGCATGGCTGACGCCTTTTTCGGCTCGCTGGCAGGCATGGCCTCCTCTCTGGCGGGCGGCTTCATCCTTGATGCCTTTAACGTGCCCACCCTGCTTGGTATTGCCTGCGTCGTCGCCTTACTGGCCGTTCCGTTGCTGGCAGCGCTTTTGCGTATGTCGAAGCAGACCGCGCCCGATCCTGTCCGCAATGCGCTTAAGCAGCAGCCGCGTCCGCAATAGCGATTTCCTCTAAGTCAGCCTTACGGGCTGGCTTTTTATTGGTCACGCCGCCTTCGGCCCCTACCGTCGTGCAATTTGTGCGTCAGCCTTTACCGGCTCCTCTCCCCTTATTATCACAGCGCCGGCTTTCCCAATCTGCTACGATCCGATTTTGATCTCGGTGAAGTATCCCGCCGCCTGGTAGGGGGGAAGGGCATCTTTGAAGCGCACCGTCATTTCCGCCTCCAGGCTGTCAAGCCCAGCCATCGTCATGTCGCCCATCAGCTTCTCCCATCCCTCAGCCACCGCCTCTTCGCTGGGCGCATGCACCAGCTCCCAGGCTCCATGATACCACTCGTCCTGCAGCCGGATATAGGCCGTATAGGCTTCCGTACCAACGGCAGGCTCGGCGAAGTGGAATACCGGATTCTTATTCTTTGCGGCATAAGCCTTATAATTCTGCCCGGCACGAACCCGCATCTGGTGCAGAGTCAGTGCATCTTGGTTGGTATAGTAGGACACCGGAGAAGCATCCAGCCTACCTTCCACCCAGCTATTATCCATCCAGTTCCAATAATCTACCCCATGCTCACTTAACGCATGGATTTTCTCATTGATAAAATCCTCGTCGTTGCGATATTCCGGCAAATACATAAGGTTACCCTGGTCATCCAGCTCATAGTGAATTCCTTCCACTCCCCAGCTGACTAGCTGCGCCCCTTCGCGCCCTTTCAGAAACTGCATAAAGAGAATCGCCCGCTCCCTTTGGACACATCCGCTAGTAATAAAAAGCCCGCCGCGCGTATACCCAAGGGCTGTATGCTGTTCGTCCCAATAGGCCCTATGATCTGCAGCCTGTAGCCGGATTTCACCCTCATAAGTCAGCGGTTCCTCCACCATGATATAGGCAAAAGGTGCAGCGTCCCCGTTTACCTTTTTCCGCACGGGATATAGCGATTCATTGACCGAAACACGGCCTGTGGCGGTAGCGAACTCAAGTCCCATAGCGCGCTCATAATATTTGCTGGCGCTAATCGTTTCCTCCGACGCGTAAGCCCAGGGCAGGTCATAATCGTTTCGCCAGCAGATCTCAGTCTCCGGCAATATCAGCAACCCCTCCCGGTACCAGCGGTTTATCAGTTGAAAATAGGTCAGCCAGTTTGGATCCCGCAGAGGCGTTCGCACCAAGCCCGCCTCCTCATCCCAAGTAAGGTAACGCCGCACCCCAATCCACTCCGCGATAGGTGAGTCCGCCACGGCGCACTGCCGGAGCGGGTAGCTTACGCCCAGGGCTTGTCCTTGATCCCTGACAAGCTGCAGCAGCTTCTCCAATTCCTCGACGGATTTGGGCATATCCTGTCCTAACTTCTCCAGCAGGTCCCGTCGCAGCGTCAGCGTCCTCGGCGGCTGCAGGCCAATGGCTGGATCATCATAGGCCTCTTGGGTCATGTAGCCCCGCCGGAGGGTATAGACATGGCCGTCAGCCTGCTGGTTGTTAAGGATTTCCAGCGGATCCAAGCTGTCCCAGAAATCCGGGCAGTATTGGGAGGCCAGCTCGTCCAGTGGCTGGCTGTAGCTGGGGTCTGAAAGATGAAGAATCTCTTCATCTGCTTGGACAAAGAGAAGATCGGGGAATTCTTCTGCGGCTTCAATCACCTGGAGCATGCCCTGGATAGAGCTGGCCTCGTCGCCCGCCAGGATATCAAGCTTGATGCCGGTTAGGTCAGCAATCCGTCTGGATACCTCATCCTCCGCCCATAGGGGGCGCTCGATGTCGGGGCCGAGGTAAACATTGGTAGCCGCAATGGTCAGCGTAACTGGGTCGGTCTTCTTCTCCCAGCTGGCGGTCGCTGCCTCCGGAGCAGCCGCAGAGTTGCTGGTCTGGGGCATAGCCGGAATCCTGTCAGGGACGCAGGCGTTCATACCGATCGCCAGCAGCACGCATATAAGGATGGTAGCAAGACGTTTCATAAACTTTTCCCCCTTCCTCCTCGGCTATTTTCATTGTATCGTGCCTCCGCACTCGTGTCCATGTATCTAATGTTCCCCTTCTATTTTCTATATTTTTCTCGAATTCAATCTTCTCTATCCCGAGCCAAAATCCTCAATATCAAGATCATCCCAGGCCTTGTACCGGCAATTGGGGCGTAGCAAAAAGGGAGGTCCAATGCCCCCCTTTTTCTTTATCAATATCGCGCTATACTTCGTCCCGGGTGATGTTCCGCAGCCACCCCCGCTTTCGGTAGTGCGCGAAGACCACCGGCAGCTTGACGAACTCATCCAGGCACAGCACGAAATAGACCCACATCTCAGGGATACGCAGCACAAAGGCGCATAGAAGGCCTACCGGCACCGCATAGCCCCACATGGCAATGATATCGCACACCAGGCCAAAGCGCACATCGCCCCCAGCTCGGAAGATGCCGCAAATCAGCATGGTGTTAAGGGACGAGCCCATGATGTAATAGGCATTAATCAGCAGCATGGTGCTCAGCTCCGACCGCACGGTTTCGGTCACCGTCACATAATAATGCATAAATTGCAGCACCAACGGGCGGCACAACAGAATGACCACGCCGCCGGCCAAGGCCGTCCATACGGCGATCCAGACGAAGCGCTTGGCGTAAACGTCCGCCTCCTTCAGCCGATTTTCACCCATGGACTTGCCCAGGATAATCGCCGCGCTGGACGAGGTGCCGAAGCAAACCACCGTGCCCAGGTTGCGAACCACCGTGGCTACCGAGTTGGCCGCCACAATGTCGCTGCTCAGGTGCCCTAGGATGATAGAATAGACGCTGAAAGCCAAGCCCCAGATAATATCATTGGCGGCGGCCGGCACAGAGAAGCGAATAAAGTCCCGCATCAGGCTGCCTCCGCGGCTAATCAGGTCCCGCAAGCGCAGGCGGATCAATGGGTTCACCTGGCTATCGATAAGGCAGATGATCACCTCCACCGCTCGGGTAATGGAGGTGGCCAAAGCTACGCCCGTGATACCCAGCTTGGGAAAGGGCCCGTAGCCGAAGATAAAGCAGGCGTTCAGCACCACGTTCATCAGCACGGCGCCGCAATGAATGGCGGCGCTCATCTTTACCCGCTCCACGCTGCGCATTACGCTGAGATAGACCGTGGCAAATCCACCCAGCACATAGGAAGCGCTGACCGCCTGAAGGTAACGGATTCCTTCGCCGATCAGGATGGAATCGTTGGTAAAGATACGCATCAGCACCTGGGGGAACACAGCGGCGGCCAGCGTAAAAGCCAAGCCCACCAACACCGATACCCGCAGGGCAATGCCCATGATGCGCTCCACCGTACGCGTGTCGCCTTTGCCCCAATACTGGGCCGACAGCACCGATGCGCCTGACGACAGCCCATAGAGCATCATCTGCAGCACGAACATCACCTGCCCTGCCAGCGAAGAAGCCGCCAGCGCCGCCTGGCTGACAAAAGACAGCATAATGACGTCCGCCGATCCCACGGCCGCGTCCATGAAGTTCTGCAGCGCAATCGGCCCGGTAATAGCCGCGGCCCGTTTGTAAAACGCGCGCTTTTCCTCCCGGGAGCCCAGCTGCGCCCCGGCGGATATTGAATTTTCCATCGCTTTTCTCCTACAATCCTCAAAAATCACATCGCGTAAAATCGTAGCCAGATTCATTTTATTGTATCATATCTATATAGCCGCTTGAAAGGAGCAAACGATAAAAGGGCAAGTGAACCTTATGATTTTTACTTGCTCACAGATATTGGTAATGCTAAGATGAAAGAAAGCTATAGAAGGAGGATGCGTTGCTATGTTCCCTTATGCGTATGAAGTGCCCGTCTCCAAGCAAGTGCGTGTCATCATGAACACCGATGCAAAGAATGAAGCGGATGATCAATTTGCAATTGTTCATGGATTGCTGACGTCTAAGTTCTCCATCGAGGGGCTGATTGGCGCCCATTTCGGCACACAGCGCACCAACAATTCGATGGAGGAAAGCTACCAGGAGATCCTTCATATATTGGATATAATGGGAATTGCCGGACGCATCCCTGTATTTCGGGGAGCCCCGAACCGCCTTCCCGATTCCAATACGCCAGTGCCTTCCCAGGGAGCAGAGGCCATTATTGCGCAGGCGCATCGGGAGGATCCCCGCCCGCTTTTCGCGCTTTTTTTAGGCCCATTGACCGATATGGCGTCTGCCTATTTGATGGATCCTTCTATCGCGGGCAAGGTAACCTGCATATGGGTTGGCGGAGGGCCCTGGCCTCACGGCGGTAACGAGTTTAATCTTGCTAACGATATTCATGCTGCCAATGTAGTGCTGCAATCCGGTATCCCAGTATGGCAAATACCGCAAAATGTTTATACCATGATGCGCGTATCCATGGCCGAACTCCAACTTAAAGTCCGGCCCTATGGAAAGATTGGAAGCTATCTTTTTCAGCAAATGGTCGATTTCAATATGGCTATGTCCAACCGGCCAGGCTGGCCAACCGGTGAAAGCTGGACATTGGGCGATTCACCGGCTGTCGGATTATTGCTTGACCCATACTTATTTTCATATGACCTTATGCCCATTCCTTCTATTGATGCTACGATGCATTACTTGCCCCTACAGAAAACCGATAAAACTTTACGCGTATACCGCACAATTGACCCTCGCTACATACTGGAAGACTTTTTCAGCAAATTGGCGCTCTGTTTCCCCCAGGCCAATTCGGTTTATCCCCTTTGACCCTCGCGGGCAACGAAAAGGGGCCGCCCGCTTGGGCGGCCCCTTTTCGTTGCGGTTTAGGCTTCCACAGCCTCATTGAGCTTCGTTACGATTTCTTCTACGTCAACGCCATGGGCAGCGCAAGCCTCCTCCACCGTCTCGCCGGCGGACATGGGGCATCCCAAGCAGTGCATGCCCATGGAGAAGAAAACGGGCGCAGTGGCGCGGGAAATCTCCAGCACCTGAGAGATGGTCATATCCTTCGTGATTTTGCTCATACTTTTGTCCATCCTTTCATTAGCTTTTTATGGAAAATTGTTCCTTACAGTTTTTGCAGGTCACCCTCAGCCTGCCCTTTCCCCGGGGCACTCGCAGCTTCTGGCCGCATTTCTTGCATCGGAACACCTTATAGGTTTTCCAATACCGCACCCTTTCAAGCATCCTGCGCCACCAAAGGCGCACCCGGTAAAAGGCGGTAAGCGCCCAGCTGCGCAGCCCCCGCGTATGGTTGGAAAACCACAGTGCTTCCGCCGAGCGGGCCTGCACGTTACCTGATAGCGCGCGGAAAAGCGCCCACCCAATCAACGCCAGCGACAAAATAAATCCATAGGGAACCCAAGCCAAGATCGCTGCCAGCACCACGCTGCACACGCTCAACATGTCAAAGCCATAATGTCTTTGCGGACTGCTCAAACTATCGCCTCCTATTGGATGATGGTACACGAAACAGGACGAATTTTCAATAGCAATCGTATTTGTTTTTATCTTCTACAGGGCTATAATATACGTATTGGTGAATGAACGCAGCTTATGCTGGGAAAAGAGGAAACAATCATGCGTACTGCTCCCCTTGGTAAAACCGGTCTAATCGTCACCCGTACCGCGCTGGGATGCCTGCCGCTGCAGCGGCGTTCCACCCAGGAGGCGGTGGATCTTATCCGCGCCGCTTATGAGGCCGGCATCACCTTGTACGACACTGCCCGCGGCTATACTGACAGCGAATATAAACTGGGGCTGGCCCTAGAGGGGCTTCGGGATCAAGTGGTGATCGCGACCAAAACGCCCTCCACCACCGTGGACGGCATGAAGCGCGACCTGGAGACCTCGCTGAATATGCTCAAGACCGATCATGTAGATCTTTATCAATTCCATAACCCTGCCGAGCTTCCGCTGGGCGATTCGCCGCTATACCGGCAAATGGAAGAGTTTAAGCGGCAAGGGATGATCCGCCACATCGGCCTGACCAACCACAGCGCCGACATTGCCCTGGCTGCCGCTGAAAGCGGGTTGTATGAAACCATTCAGTATCCGCTGTCACCCTTATGCACCGATCGCGATCTATCCGTCGTCGCTACCTGCCAGAGGCTGAACGTCGGCTTGCTGGCCATGAAGGCCCTCTCCGGCGGGCTCATCACCCGGGCAGCCCTTTCCTTTGCCTTTCTTGACCGGTTTGATGGCGTGTTCCCCCTGTGGGGCATCCAGCATCGCTGGGAGCTTGAGGACATCGCAGCGCTGGAAGATAAGCCCCCTCAGCTGACCGAGGAGATCCAGCAGGCGATCGATCAGTTGCGCCAGGAGCTTTCCGGCGATTTCTGCCGGGGCTGTGGCTACTGCCTGCCCTGTCCGGCCGGTATCCCCATTAACATGGCAGCGCGCATGTCGCTGCTTCTGCGCCGCGCCCCCTGGCAGAGCTATACCACCCCTGAATGGCAGGATCACATGGCGCGGATCGACGCTTGCTTGGACTGCGGCGCCTGTGAAAGCCGCTGTCCCTATCACCTGCCTACCCGGAAGCTGCTGGCTAAGAATCTGGCTGATTATCGTAGCTTTGTCGAGGCCCATTGTCATGACTGATCCCATTGCAGCCGTCATGGATCGTTTTGTCGACCAAGGCGGCGTAGCGGGCGCATCGCTTTTGCTGCTTCAGGATGGCCGTGAAATCTACTATTATGAAGCCGGTTATGCGGATCTAAAGGCGCGAAAGCCCTTTGCCCGGGATACGCTCTGCCATATGTTTTCCACCTCAAAGCCCGTGGTCGCGGCCGCTTTGCTAACCCTGGTCGAGGCCGGGCGCCTTTCACTGGCGGACCCGGTCAGCCGCTATATTCCGGCTTTCGCCGGGCAGCAGGTGGCGGTATCCCGCATGGACGGTACGGTAACCCTGGAGCCTGTCCGGCGGCCGGTCACCCTCTACGATCTTATGACCATGACCAGCGGCATTCCCTACCCCGGCGAGGCTGGCGGCGATCCCGTCATGGCTGAGGTAAACAGGGCCTATCAGGCCGTTCACCGCCGGATGCAGGCCGACGAGGATCAGGGGCGCCCCTGGGGTACGCTGGAATATATTGAACAAATCGCAGCATGCCCGTTATGCTTCCAGCCTGGTTCAGATTGGCTCTATGGTCTTAGCTGCGACGTGCTGGGCGGCGTCATCGAATCGGTCACCGGGCTAACCCTGGGCCAGTATCTTCGCCAAGCTATTTTCGATCCGCTGGAGATGCACGATACCTTCTTTCTTGCTCCGCCCCATCAAAAGGCGCGGGTAGCCGTTATCTATACCGACGGCCCCGAGGGGCTCATCCCATGGGAAGATACAGGCGAAGGTTTCCGTATGACCGACAATCCCCGCTTGGAGTCAGGCGGTGCCGGATTGATCTCCACCATCGACGATTACGCCCGCTTTGGCCAGATGATGCTCGGCCAGGGCAAGATAGGCGGCCGGCATCTATTGGCGCGCCAAACCATAGAAGCGATGACAGCCGCTCACCTGGACGAAGTCCAGCTCGCCCGCTATCGCGCCTTTAACGACGGCGATGAACTGGGCTATTCTTACGGCTATATGGTGCGGGTTATGCAGCAACCTCGTCAGAGCCAGTATCCCGGCGAGGGCGAAGGCGCCTTTGGCTGGAACGGCAAGGCCGGCACCTCGCTGCGGGTCGATCCGGTTCATGGCCTTGTGACCGTCTTCATGACGCAGCGGGTTCCTCCGGACCATAAGCGCTACCTGCCGGCACTCTCTCAGGCTATTTATCGCTATATTGGCCGCTGAAGGGAGGAATGATTTTGATACTTGCCATTGACCTGGCTTCATGCGGCGCCTGACAGGGCCAGCGCATGAAGCGATTTCCTATGCCGCCCTGTCCATGGCTGAAAGGAAAAGGAAAGGAACGAAAAAGCCATGACAACACAATCATTGCCATGCCGGGCAGCCTTTGCCCAGGTGGATATAACGCCCGATTTTCCCGTGGACCTAATTGGCTATGCCCGGCCGGAGCCTGTCCGGGCTGTGCTTCATCCCCTCTTTGCGCAGCTTATTCTTTGGGAACGGGGCGGTGAACGATTTTGCCTTATCACCCTGGATACGCTGGGCTTTACGACCTCCCTAGCCCAAATGATGCGCCAACAGGTCGCCAGCGCGCTGGGGACGAGGCCGGGGCATGTGATGCTGTGCGCAACGCATACCCACTCAGCGCCCAATCCCCTTTCCCCTATAAACGGGGCTCGGTATTGGGACCTCGTCACCGGACGGCTGCGAGCCTGCGCTCACGAGGCTATCGCGCGCCTGGCGCCTTGCCTAGCCGGTTGGGCCCTAGGCCAAACCGATATCGGAGAAAACCGCCGCCCAGGCTGCTCCGTAGTGGATCGCCGTCTGGGCGGACTACTGCTGGAAAACGCGCAAACCCACGCGCCCATCGTCCTGCTGCTGCGCGCCTGCGCCCACGCCAACGTTCTGACCGGGCCCCAGGTCTCCAGCGACTATATTGGCCTTGCCCGCGAAAAAATTGCCGCGTCCCGTAAATGCCCCGTCATGATTCTGCAGGGCGCGTCGGGCAATCTTAAGCCCGTTGGGGTGGATACGGTTCACGGCGGTACGCTCGATGATGCAATGCGCATCGCCGAGCAGTTCGCCAACGCTGCTACGCAGCTTTCGTTTACCCCCCGTCCGGTCACCGGGCTTACCATGATGGAATATCCCCTGCTGCTAAGCGCTCCCGTACCTTCGGCGCAGGCGGCAGCGTTGCTTGCCGGCCAATCAGGCATGGATGCAGGGCCATGGCTGGCCGAGTGCGCCCGGTTGCGGCAGGCGGGAATCAAAAGCCAGGCCATCCCCAGAGCGGTGCACTTTCTTTTTCTCAACGAGGGATGCTTCTGTGGCATACCCGATGAAATCTTTTGCGAGCTGGCGCTGGAAGCCGCCCGGCTAGCGAAAGCCCCGCTTCTTTTTTTCAGCGGATATACCAACGGCTGCACCGGCTACCTACCCACTGCCGCCGAACGGGCCAAAGGCGGCTTTGAAACGCATTATAGCTATATGATTTATTATCGCTATCACGGTCAGGTTATGCCCTTTGCATCCGATACGGCCTGCCGCTTGTCTCACGCGGTTGCGGCAGGCTGGCGATCTTTCTTCGGAACCGGCTGTTAGGCGTATCGATCTTTCCCATCCGGCGGGTGCGCTTGCGCACCCGTGTTTTCTGTTCCGGGCGCAAAAAAACCCCCGCTGGGACGAAGCGGGGGTCATTCCCGCGGGCAAGCCCGCAGGGGAGGAAACCCTTATTCGGTCACGATATCGGTGAAGTAGCCGGCTTCCTGATAGCGCTTGAGGTTCTCCACGTACCGGGAGGTCATCTTGGCCTCAACGGCCTCCATGCCCTCGTTTATGGCATAGGTCTGGAACTCGTTCCAGGCCTGCTCACAAGCAGCCTCGGAATCAGCCGTGATCATCGCCGCGATGGACTTGGTCCACTGGTCGGTGATCTTGGTGTACATGGCCATCTCGTCGTCGTCGCTCTCCACGCGGGCGAAGCTCATGGCCGGGTTCTTATCCTGATAGCAGGCTTCCTTCTTGATCAGGCGATCCTGGTAGTCTTCCTCAGCGTCGTACTTAGCCCATTCATCCATGGCATTCATCACGCTGGCGGGGCCGCTCGGGATACCCTCGTAGCGATCGGAGCCCTGGAAGTACCAGGGGCCGATGCCCGTGTAAGTGGATTTGCGCTCCTCGGCAGGACGATTCTTGAAGTCTTCACGGGTTATAGGCAGACCATCTACCAGGTCAAAGTGTACACCCTCGATGCCCCACTGGGTCAGCTGGTCGCCCTGCGGGCTCTTCAGGAACTCCATGTAGTTGATGGCACGGCCGGGGTTCTCGCAGTTGGTGGAGATGAAGCAGCTGGACCAACCGGTGCCGTAGTCATAGGATACTTCCTGCAGGCCATCGACACCCTTGTAGGTCAGGCCGCCCTGCACAAGCCGCCATACAGGCTTGCTCAGGTCATCATACTTACCGCCGGCATCGTTGTCGCGCAGCTTCTGGTTCAGGCTCTTGGCATAGCCCCAGTTGTAAGAGGCAGCAAAGGACACGTTGGACTCGTTGCGGGAGAAGAAGTCCTCGGGACGCACGCCCAGGTAATCCTGAGCCAGGATGCCCTCGCGGTACCACTTGTTCAGCAGCTTGTAGTACTCCAGCCACTTCTCATCGCGGAAGCGCAGCTTGATGGACTTGCTCTCCTCATCCCACTGGGCGTTGTTCTGCGGGCAGCCCATCCAGTAGGACAGGATCTCGGCCCAGGAAGGATGCATGTTGAACACGATCTGCACGCCCACGTCGGCAGCATTCTCCTTCACGGTGTAGAAAGCCGCTTCCAGATCCTCCACCGTCTTGAAGGGGGTGGCGATACCCAGCTTATCCGCAATATCGGCGCGATATACGATGGTGGCGTTGGTGAAGTTGCCTACAGCGTTATCATCGGCATAGTCAGCCTCATCCTTGTAGTGGGTCTTGAAGGTATACACATGGCCGTCGGCAGCCGTGTTGTTGATGACCTCCAGGGGATCCAC